>CAVYCF010000011.1:0-20948 GCA_963766975.1 uncultured Acidobacteriaceae bacterium | reverse complement strand
GTCAGCATCCGCTGAGCGCCTGTGGCTGAGGTCACGTATCTGGAAGCCATTCACGACGCTATGCGCGAAGAGATGCAGCGCGATCCGTCGGCTATATTCTGGGCGAGGATGTCGGCGTCTATGGAGGCGCTTTCAAAGTGACTGCCGGTTTGCAGGAGGAATTTGGCGAGGATCGGGTGATCGATACGCCGCTGTCGGAATCGGCGATCGTCGGCGCCGCCATTGGTTCGGCGCTCCTAGGGCAACGGCCCATCGCCGAGATGCAGTTTGCCGACTTCATCGCGTGCGCCTTTGACCAGATCGTGAATATGGCCGCCAAGCTCTACTATCGCAACGGCATGGCCGTGCCCATGGTCATTCGCGGGCCGTCCGGCGCCGGGACCCACGGTGGCCCCTTTCACTCCCAGAGTCCCGAGGGCTGGTTCGCTCACGTTCCCGGTCTCAAAGTTGTAATCCCTTCGACCCCGTATGACGCCAAGGGTTTAATGAAAGCCTCCATCCGCGACAACGACCCCGTCATCTACTTCGAGCACAAGTATCTGTACCGCCGCGTCAAGGGCGAAGTGCCCGAAGGCGACTACACCGTGCCGCTGGGCAAGGCCGGCATCAAGCGGCCAGGCCAGGACATGAGCATCATTACCTACGGCGCCATGGTTCATCAATCGCTGGCGGCGGCGGAAGAGTTGGCGAAAGAGGACATTGACGTTGAAGTCTTGGATTTGAGGACGATTCTACCGCTCGACAAGCAAGCAATTATTGATTCGGTGGCGCGTACCAGCAAGGTGCTCGTCGTTACCGAGGACACGTTGTCCTTTGGCGTCGGGGCCGAGATCGCGGCGATCATCGGACAGGAAGCCTTTGAGGACCTCGACGGACCGGTCACGCGGGTGGCCGCGCCGGATACTCCCGTCCCTACGCTCCCTCACTCGAGGAGGCATTCCTACCCAACGCCACCAAGATCGCCGCCGCGGCGCGACTGCTGGCGGCGTATTGACCGGATCAGAAAAGAGGAAAGCGCGTTAGTATGGCAACTCAGATCGTGATGCCCCAGTTGGGCGAGTCGGTCGCCGAAGGCATTATCGGCAAATGGCTCAAACAGGAGGGCGATTCCATCGCCAAGGATGAGCCCATCGTCGAAGTCGTGACCGACAAGGTCAACGCCGAGATTCCGTTTCCGTGGCGGGACCTGGTGAAGATCAGCGCCGCCGAGGGCGAAACCGTCGAGATTGGACAGGAGATCGCCGTCATTGGTGATGCTTCGGACGCTGGCGCTGGAAACGTGAGCGCTTCGAGCGGCGAAAGCCAAGCCACGGCCGCCGAGTCGGACGTGGGAGTCTGCTCCGGCAAGCTGGAACCGGCGGCCAAACTCAGAGTGTTGCCGCCGAGTCGGGCGGCTCCTCGTCATTCGCGTCGGCGGCTGCATCGGCCACGGCGGTTCTCTCCGCGCCCGCAAGCGAGCCGAATGGCTCGAATCGCGTCGTCCGTTCGTCCCCACTGGTTCAGCGCTTGGCGGCCGAGCATAATGTTGACATTGCTCACGTGCCCGGATCGGCATCGGCGGCCGTGTCAGTAAACGCGATATTCTGAAGTTCATCGACGGGCAAGATGGAGCGGACGAGACTGTCCCGAGCGCGTCGGACGGAGCAGCGCCACCAACTCAGCCTGCGGCTGACGCCACGGTTCCCGCAGCTACCTCGACTCCTGTAGCTGCCGCGGCCCCGCCGCCGCTGTGGCTCCCGGCGCTGATGGTGTCCTCCGCACCCTTGACACCTCTCACCCCGACGGCGGCGCCACCTCCCCCGGCTCCTGCCGCGCCGCCCTCCCAACCGGCGCCCAGTCCGCGCCTTGCCGCCGCCGCCGCTCATCCGGCCCGGCCCGAACGAGGAATACGTTCCGATTTCGCCGGTCCGCCGCATGATCGCCGAGCACATGATGAAGAGCAAATTCACGATTCCGCATGCGACCTCGATGATTGAGGTCGACATGACGCCGGTCGTTCAGTACCGCGAAGCTCACAAGGGTGAATGGCAGCGACTCAATGGTTTTTCGCTGTCATTCATGGCTTTTGTCGCGCTCGCGACGGTCGAATCCCTGCGCCAGCATCCGCTTGTCAACAGCGAGTGGGGCGGAGACAAGATCATCGTCAAGAAGAACATCAACCTTGGTCTGGCCGTGGCTGCCGCCAATGGCTTGATTGTCCCCAATATCAAGCATGCCGACCGGCTCAGCCT
Organism: uncultured Acidobacteriaceae bacterium; assembly: GCA_963766975.1. Classification (GTDB taxonomy): domain Bacteria; phylum Acidobacteriota; class Terriglobia; order Terriglobales; family Acidobacteriaceae; genus Edaphobacter. Next base: position 18,717 of record CAVYCF010000011.1, on the reverse strand, counting down.
CGGCGGCATGGCCCACGCCGTCAACGACCTGGCGACGCGGGCGAGAACCGGCAAACTTACGCCCGACGATGTCGCCGGAGGCACCTTCACCCTCAACAACACCGGGGCCATTCGGCTCGGTGTGGTCCGTCTCCGTCATCAACTACCCGCAGGCGGGAATTCTGAGCGCGGACGCGATTATCAAGCGTGTGCGCGTCATGCCGGACGATTCCATCGCCATCCGCTCGATGATGAATCTCTGCATGTCGTTCGACCACCGTCCACTCGACGGCGCTCAGGTGTCGGATTTCCTCCAATTCATCCGCCGCCGGCTTGAGTCATGGCCGGCGGACTGTCCGCTGTAGGGTGGGCGAGTTCAAAGTTCAAAGTTCAAAGCGGAGGCGAGCCGAACCGTCGACTGGTCCTCCACGCTTCGCAGTCCGCATCCGATATTCGACACACTCCTTCTGGAACTGCCACTTTTCGACATTCGACACTCCAGTTCCCCTTGAGCTTTGAACTTTGAACCTTGAACTTTGAACCTTGAACTTTGAACTCTAACCCCCGCCCCATCGAACTCATCCCCGGCCCCCCGATCAAGCGGCCTGATTGGCTCAAGGTTCGCCTTCCCGCCGACCGCGGCGCCTACGCCGAGATCAAGCAACTTATGCAGGGCCTCCGCCTTCACACCGTCTGTGAGGAGGCGCGTTGCCCCAACATCGGCGAGTGCTGGAATAATGGCACGGCCACGTTCATGATCCTGGGCGATGTCTGCACCAGGGCCTGCCGCTACTGTGCCATCACCTCGGGAAAGCCCTACGAGCTGGATCTGGCCGAGCCCTTCAATGTCGCACGGGCCGTCAGAACCATGGGCGTGAAGCATGCCGTCGTCACCTCCGTCGACCGCGACGATCTTGCTGATTTTGGCGCGGGCCATTTTGCGGATACGATTCGCTTGATCAAGGAATTGAATCCCGATTGCGCTGTCGAGGTCCTCACGCCCGACTTTCAGGTCAACGACGCCGCTATCCAGTGCGTTCTCGGCGCCAAGCCGGAGATTTTCAACCACAACATCGAGACCGTCGAGCGCGTATTCCGGCGGGTCCGCCCCTGCCGCTCGGATTACCGCAAGTCCCTGCAGGTGTTGCGACGCGCTAAGGAGATCGATCCGGCGGTCTTGACGAAGTCCGGCCTGATGGTCGGGTTGGGCGAAACCGAGGACGAAGTCCAGCAGACGATGCGCGATCTGCGTGAGGTCGATGTCGACATCGTGACCATCGGCCAGTATCTGCGCCCGACCGAGAAGCACGTGGCCATCGACCGTTACGTCCATCCCGACGAGTTCGCGCGCTACAAAGCCTTCGGTTTCGAGTTGGGGTTCTCTCACATCGAATCCGGCCCGCTCGTCCGCAGCTCGTACCACGCTCACGAGCAGACCCAGATGCTGCAACAACGACGGGCCGAGCGCGAGGCGACCGAAAGGAGCGCCGTGGCATGACCGACCAAATGCCGTCAAAGCTCGAGGATAAGCTCTTTCTCCTCAAGATCAAGAGCGACGAGCACTCGCACATCGAGATTCTCAACGACGATATCTGCGTCAGTCAGTGCAAAGAGCAGTGGTGCACCCACACGTGCCCCGCCGACGTGTACCACTGGGAGGGCGATCACATCGTCGTCTCCTACGAGAACTGCATCGAGTGTGGCGCCTGCCGGATGATCTGCCCGTACGGCAACATAAGTTGCGTTATGCCGCGCGGCGGGTTCGGAGTTCAGTACAAATACGGATGATGGCGCGTTTCGCGTTCACCGTTTCGCGTTCCGCGTTTCTAATTCGCCGTTTCCTTCATCCGCCTGGCCGCGGATAGTGATTAGTCTTATATCTGTTTTGAGAGTGCAGGGCCGCTCGAGAAGATGTAGCGGAAGCCCCGCGGTACACATTTGACCCTCGAGGGATATCCATTTGCGAGATGGGTCCACGGTCTCGACGATGTTTCCGGGCTTCCGCCGGACTGGCGGTAGAAGCTTATGCGGCGGGCATCGAAAGGTTTCACACCTGCGTACCAGAATCAGGGTGATGCGCGTTGACGGGGCGGCAGCCGGTGACAACCGAGGAAAACCCCTCAGCTCCTCTGATCCCTCCGCGACCCCCGTTTTTCAAGAACCTCTTTCCCACGGGACAAAATATCCGCGCGCAGCGTCGCGTGTCAACTGCGACTATCGCCAAGCGGGATCGTCGGCCCTGTCCGGCGATCCCTTCTGAAGGGGTGAAAAGTAGATGACTACAGAGATCAGAGTGCCACCGTCGTACGATGTGCGATTCATGGGAACAGTTGCCTACCGCGACGCCTGGGACCTCCAACGCGAACTCGGCGCTCGGAGAGCCGATGATCTCATCCCCGACACACTGCTGCTCCTCGAGCATCCCCACACCTACACGCTCGGCCGGCGCGGCGACCCCGCCAATATCCTTCTCAGCCCCGGCCAACTCGAGCGCCTCGGCGTGGAAGTCATCGAGAGCGATCGGGGCGGCGACGTGACGTACCATGGTCCCGGCCAGCTCGTGGGCTATCCCATCATGCTGGTCGAAGACCGGCGCGATCTTCTCCGCTATGTCCGCAACCTCGAAGAGGTACTGATTCGTACCCTTCGCGATTTGGGCATCGCGAGCGGCCGCATCGACGGTCTCTCCGGCGTCTGGATTGGTGACGAGAAAATCGCCGCCATTGGCGTCAAGATGGGCCGCGTCACCTCCCACGGTTTCGCCCTGAACGTCACCACCGACCTCTCCTACTTCGGCTATATCATTCCGTGTGGGATCAGGGACAAAGGTGTGACATCCATGCGTCGTTTCCTCGGTGATGACCGGCCGTGTAGTCCGATCGAGGTTGCCGCTCGGGTCGCATGGCGTTTTGGCGAAGTCTTTGATCGTGAAATGTCATGACCGGGGTTTCTGGCGGAAATGTCCACTTGTAGCCCCAAGGATTTCGCTGCTCGTGGGCGCTGCCTTGAACACAAAGCTGTCCACGGCCAGGTGCAGGGTTAGGGCCGGTCGTGTATGTCTGAGACGACTTCGCCCTTTTCTGGCCGACCGTGTGCGCACATCGGGGTACCGGCGCAATTGCCCGTCCGGTCCGGATCGTCGCGCAAAAACGGGTTGGAATGGGTTCTGGGCTAGACTGGGCCGAGGGTCCAAAGGAGATGCACAGCCCCGCCGTGAGTAAGGACTCGCCCAAGCCATTCATTCGCACCATGTTTCTGGCGGATCGGGCGGAACTCATCAACGGCAAACTCTACGTGATGGGAGGGTATGTCGAGAGGGTCTGGACTCAGCGCTTTCCGACCATGGCGAATCTTACCCTGGTGATGGTCTTGGGAATACCGTCGATACTCGCGAACCAACCCGTTCCCTTCACGGTCGATATCTCCTCCCCACTCACCAACCGAATTCTGAAAATGAACGGCTCGACTCAAGTCGGCGGCGATCCAAGAATCGTAGACTCATCTCAGCCCCTACGCTCGATCGTCACCATGCCGATCACAATGCCGGTGCGTTCACCCGGCACGGTGAGTTTGGTCGCCACACTCGAATGGCGGCGAGACGGCGACGATCGAACTGAAGGTTGCCAAAACAGTTCGATGACACGGAGCGGAGGTTGGCCCGATTCGTGTAATGCCGGGACGCCACCTTCAAGAGAAGATGGCGGAACGAGACATCAGTGTGGATGAGATTGCGGCGTTCTGGCAAGGTTCGACGTCGAGATGCCCGCGAATGAGGGGCCGCCGACGCGCCGGGCTCGCTGGGAGTCGTCGACGGAAGAGCGCTGAAAGTAGTCTTCGATCCGCCGAGGTGATCGGGGTTTTGAGCCAGTCTCGTGACGCTTGTATGTCAGAGCGGAATGTGCCCGGTCTAGCCGTGTAACAAATTCGTCGCCATATGCTTCTGACTTGAGTACGACCCGTCCGTGGTCGGACTGATGAGGGTGACGGCGCCGATGAACCGGTCCTGGGCGTGGAGACCCGGGACATACGTAAACTTCCGGGCCACCAGCCCGGCACGCAGCTTCGCGCCCGATACCGTGACCGTATGCGAGCCAACCAACCTGGTCCCGTGAAGGATGGTCCATGAGAACAGGGCCGATGAGCCCTTGACCAGCTTCTTGAATTTTGAATCGATCGTCAGTTGATAGCCGGCAGGTTTCTTTGCGGCGACTTTCAGCGCGACTGAGAACGGAACCTGAGGCGTGACCATGTTCTTGACGGTGGTGACCGTTACGGCTCCATTGCCGTGAGTGACCTTCAACGCGAGGCTCTGGCTCCCGAGCGATGACCAGCTGGTCGGCGTGAAAGTCGCCACGTCCCCGGCAGCGATCGGCAGTTTTGGGGTCGTGAACGCTTGCGGCGAACCGTTCGGGTCCACCCACGTGAGGGCCAGCGAATAGGCGCCGGACTGCTTGCCGGCGGTCACGGAAACCGCGTCGTGCGACGCGTCGAAGCTCACCGTGTCTTGACCAGCCGTTGGGATAGTCGTGGTGATCGTGGCCGCCCTTTCCGACCCGTCTGCGCCACGCACCAATAGCTGGGTGGCGACCGGCCCGCTTGTACCCGTCGCGACGCCCTTCATCCGGCCAAATCGAACTCCCGCGTTATTGGGCAGGACCGAAATCTGATCGATGGATCCGGGGTCGGAGTTGGCGGTTATGTTGGCGGCCACACCGTTTCCCAGCAGCGCGTCTTGATACCGGCCGGTGGTCTGGCCCACAACGGTTTGCGTGTAGGTCCCCTGCTTTCCGAAGAGAAAGATGTCGGGGCCCGGCGTGGACGTGCCCGCGAGTGTGGAGAAGCGCGTGGCGTCGGTGTCCGCGCATCTTAAAAGCGCACGGGTGAAACAAGAACGGCTCACTGGCAAACGGCATCACTGGTCAGGTCCTTCCACCGGGACCAAATGGAAGGGCACAGCTATCGCGTTATAACAAAGCCGATTCGCAGCCGATTGCCCGTCGGGGTCGCCTCATAGTCAAGCGAACTGGCAAAGCCGCGCAGAAGCCGAATGCCGCGGCCTCCCAGGGGATATTCCCCATCCGCATCGAGCAGCGGCATCTCGGGCGCTGTCAGAGGATTGAAGGGAGGAGCACTGTCTTCGACCGTAAAACAGAGACCTCCATCCGGGGACGCGGCGTAATCGACCGTAACCGTGGCGCCTTCTGCGGCTCCCGAGTATCCGTGGCGGATCACGTTGGAGATCGCCTCTTCCAGACAGAGGTGGATCGCGAAGTGCGTCTGGTCATCCAGCGACCGGCTCTTCGCGATGGCCTCCACCCACGGAACCAGGCACTCCATCGCCGAGAGCTCGGCGGGAATGACGATGCGGTCAGCAGGCGAACCGGATTCTGCGTTGGTTGGCATCCGCGCTCCGCTGAAGATTACTGCAATGCCGCAGAGGCTGTCTCAAGGTCATGGAAAACCGGCAGCAGAGTGTCGATGCCGCTGGTCTTCAACACCTGCGCCACATTTTGATTGGGATTCAGCAGAACCATCTTGCCACCGCGGCTCTTGACCGCCCGCGCCGGCAGCACAAGAGCACGCAAACCCATGGAGCCGATGAAAGAGACCTTCGTCAGATCGACCAGCACGGCTCGATGCGAGCCGGCGATGAGGTTCATCCGCAGATCGATGGCAGAGGCGCCTGCAATATCCAGGCTCCCGTCCAGAATGATGCGAATAATGCCGCCGGCCAGCTCTTCGGTCGCGATTTCCATCGTACGGATTCTCCTTGCGCGGCATTGGCAAACGCTCGGGAACCTGCTGATTCCTCAAGCGAAAGTCCGCCACAATAGCAGCCAAGATACTCACCCAGCATTACAGCAGTGTTACGGCGCCCATGCGATGCTACTTCAAGCCCACGACGATCTGGCTGTCGCTGTAAAGCGCCTGGGGCATGCCTGCACTGGCAGGCTGGTCCTGCACGTGCAGCTCAACCCGCAGAGTGTAGTGCTTCCCCGCTTTGAAGTTGGTGCTGACCGTATTCGAATCTTTATAGATCGATTTGCTGTTCGCATTGACGGAGAACTTCTGCGTCCCAGGCGGCACGTAAAGCTCAACGTCTGGACCGTGAGTGCCGCGCGAGTAAACCTTGCCGTTCATCTCGACAATGAACTGCACCCCGGCAGGCATGTCGCTGGAATCCAGGGTGAGCCTGGCATTCTCTTTGGGATCGAGCTTGCTGGGGTCGAAGCCGAGCCCCGCCGCAATCGAGGCGTCGCCGGCCGCAGCTTTGGGCTGGAACGCGTTCGAGATCTTTGCCGCGGCATTCTTCGCAAACGCAGCAATCGAGGCCCCGGCGTTCTTCGGCTGCGCCGCAGCGGGGGCTGTCGATGGTGTGGCCTCCGCGGCAATCACTGGCGAAGACGTGGGCCTTACGCCAGAGCTTGCAGCCGGAGCAGACTTCGCAGGTGTAGCAGCCGAAGGCTTAGGCTTAGCGGCGGTTGTAACAGCCTGCTTCTCCGTACCTGTGGAGGACGGCGCTGTAGCAGGAGCAGGTGCGGACGAAGGGAGAGCCGCAGACGATGTGGAAGCCGGTACCGGCGTTGATGCGCCCGAGGCAACATTTTGCTGCGAGACAAACGGAGCAGCTACAGCGGCTGGAGCCGTAGTCGTCTTCTTTTTGCTGTGGGAAACAAACCATAGTCCGCAACCGAGGATCACAATGGCCGCCGCGCCGATCCCCGCAAATAAAGTCTTCCTCGCGGAGGCCGCGCCGGGCAGAGGCCCCAATCCAGTCGCTCGCGCTGAGTGTGCTACCGGCGCAGTTGGGGCAGCCGCAGCTGAGGCAGGCGTAGCTGGGCCAACTGTACCTGGGCCAGCTGTAGCAACAGCTGTCGTCGCCTCGGGCATCCCGCGTATAGGCTCGATCAGCGTCGCGTCCGCGTCATGGATGGGCGTAAAGACTCTCCCCGACGCCGCCCCCGGAACAGGCGAAGGCTTGCCGGCACGCACCTCGGCCAGCTCCTGCGCCAGCTCTTCTGCAGTCTGATAGCGCGCGGCAGGGTCTTTCTCCATGCACTTCAGGATGATGCTCTCAAACCGTGGAGGAAGAGAGGGGTTCAGCTTGCGCGGCGGAATTGGTTCCGTATGCACAACCTTATAGAGCACCGCGGTAAGGCCCTCGCCAGGAAAGGGCTGCTCGGCAGTGGCCAGCCAGTAGAGCACCACGCCCAGGGAGAAGATGTCGGAGCGGCCATCCACCGGAGCTCCGGTGAACTGCTCTGGCGGCATGAAGGCCGGCGTGCCCAGCATCTTGCCGGTCATGGTAGCTTCGCTCTCCGTCAGCTTCGCGATTCCAAAGTCAGTGATCTTCGGACGCTCGACCCCGTAGCTCTCGCGCGAGGTGATCAGGATATTTGCAGGCTTAATGTCGCGGTGAATGACGCCACGCTGATGGGCATAGCCCAGCGCCTCGGCGATCTTCTGGCCGATCTCGCACATGCGGTTCAGGTCCATTCGCTCGCCGCGCGCAGCCGCACTGGCCAGCGTCCAGCCGCTCACATACTCCATCACAAGGAAAGGCGACCCCTCATGCTCGCCGACGTCAAAGACGGGCACGATGCCGGGATGCGCGAGGTTCCCCGCTGCCCGCGCCTCGCGAAAGAAGCGTTCACGGAACTCCGAGCCCTGCTCGCTGGCCAATGCCGTCGCAATGATGGTCTTCAACGCAACAATACGGTCCATCGCCGGGTCTTTGGCGCGATAAACCGCCCCCATTGCCCCGCGCCCAAGCTCCTCAAGAATCTCGTAGCGGCCAATCTTTTGCGGAGTGGTCATGACTCCCCTCGCTGTGCCCGCGCCGCGGGAACGGCGTGGTCTGCGTCTGTATGCGGGACACCGGTGTAGCGAACCAGCAGCAGAGTCAGGTCATCAGCCTGGTCCGTGCCTGCGCTGAACTGCTCAACCGCACCAACGATGGAGCTCTTGATCTCCTCCAGGCTCGACGCAGCGTAGGCCTGCAATACCTCTCTGAGTCGTGGGACGCCGAACAGATCATCAGTTGTGTCGGCCGCTTCCGTAATGCCGTCGCTGAACAGGACCAGCGTATCGCCCGGCTCGAGCTTGGTGCGTACGATCGAGTGACTCGCCTCCGGGACAAGCCCCAGCGGGAACGATCCCTCCGTGTAGAGCTCGCTCACGCCGTTCGCGCCCAGCAGCAACGGCGATGGGTGGCCGGCGCTGAGATATTCGAAGTTCCCCTCGTAATCGAGAATGCCAAAGAACACCGTCGCGTATCGACCAACCTCGGCGTGCGTACAGAGAAATTGATTCACGTGCGCAAAAGCGCGCTCCGGTTCGACATTCATGCTCATCGCGGAAAGCGCGCCTTGCAGCATCGGCGTCAGCAGGGCCGCGCCCAGGCCTTTACCGGAGACATCGGCGATCAGAAAGGCCGTGCGCTGCGCGTCAATAGGAAATACATCGAAATAGTCGCCACCTACCTCGGTGCAGGGCGCGTTGATGCCGCTGATGGCGAGATGCGGCGAGTCGTGGAACTCGCGCGGCAACAGCGCCTGCTGGATCTGTCTGGCAACGCTCAGTTCGCGCTCGATGCGTTGACGCTCGCGTTCATGCTCCACCAGCCGCGCATTGTCGAGAATGCTGGCGCTTTCAACAGCAATGGCGTCCAGAATCTGGCGATCGATCGCGGAGAAGGCAGCTGGACGCCGTGAGTCCAGGTAGAGCAGCCCCAGGAATTTGCCTCGTTCGATGTGAATCAGCGAGGCCTCGGTGTTGGCGCGCGGCATTGCATACAGGGGAATGGCCACAACGGCGCGCAGACGCTGCGCGATGATGCTCTGCGCGGCCTGCAATGCACCCTTGGCGAGATGCATGTCTTCCGTGATGACACTGGACTGCTGTTGCATGGCCATGCCAATCGCTGTCTGGCTGGGCGAGAGCGTGTTCGTCGTCAACTCGTGCGCCCCGCTGTCGCGCGCAAGGCGCTCGCGCAACCCTCCATTCGGATCGGCCTCCAGCAGCACTCCACGGTCCGCCCCTGTGACGATAATTGCGCGGTCGAGCATGGCCTCCAATACGGAGTCCAGCGGAAGTTGCGAGTGCAGCAGCATCGTCGCTTCCAGCAGCAGCTTCAGCTTGCTGAGGCCGCCGGAGGTCGCATAGCTCTCCGCGACACTCTCCATGCGCGTCATCAGGGTCTGTAGAGAGGGCGAGACCCGGTCTGTGATGCGGAAGACCAGCGTGTACGAATCCTCGATGCCGAAGCTGATCACGTCCCGGTCTTCCAGTAACGCGCGCTCGATCTTCTTCCCATTCACAAAGACGCCCAGGCGCTGGCCACGGTCTTCCAGCCAGAACTCACCCTCCGCCTCCACCAGTGCAGCGCACTGGCGCGAGATGCGCGGATCGGGCAGCGGCAGATCGTTGCCTGTCTCGCCGCGTCCGATCAGGAACGGCAGCTGCGTCACAGTCACACGCTCTCGCGCGCTGTCTGGCGCAATGACGTCAATCGAAGCATCCGTGCTTGCGGAAAGGACAGACATAGGTGTGGCAGTGCAGCGATTCTAACGTGCCACCGGGGCCCGTGGAAGCAATTAGACACCCATCGAAGCTCGCAACGACCTTTGCGCACGGCCCACTGATTGCCGACCACAACCCCTCGCACCTTCGGTGCAGATTGGCAGGGCCTCGTAAAAAGTTCTCGATCGTGGCACCATGGACGGGCCATCAAGACAAGTTGCAGGAACATCCCTATCCCAGAAAAAGTGCCTCAGATGACAAACTTCGCTCTCCGCAAAGCCTTTCCCGTCCTCCTGCTGATGGCAGCCATTTTTCTCGCACCTCATCCTGCATCGGCTGCTCCGCCGCGGCCACAAGGTCCCTGCGATATCTATGCCGCTGCAAATACTCCCTGTGTCGCGGCACACAGCACCACCCGTGCGCTCTACGCCGCCTACAGCGGCCCGCTCTACCAGGTCAAACGCCAATCGGACTCGAAGACCCTCGACATCGGCCTCATTCGTACCGCCGGCAACAATATCGGGGGATACGCCGATGCCGCCGCCCAGGATGCATTCTGCGTCAATACGGTCTGCGTCATCAACCTCATCTATGACCAATCCGGCAACGGCAATCATCTCTTTCAGGCGCCGCCTGGCACCTTCAAGGGCCCGGCAAAGGGAGCATTCGATACCCAGCCCATTGCGGACATGGCGCCGGTCTCGATCGGCGGCCATAAGGCATACGGCGTCTACATCATTCCCGGCGTGGGCTTCCGCAATAACAATGCCTCCGGCATCGCCGTGGGCGATGAGCCGGAAGGCATCTACTCGGTCGTCGACGGCACGCACTATGACAGCGGCTGCTGCTTTGACTATGGAAACTCCTCGACCAACGGCCGCGCGGTTGGCACCGGCACCATGGAGACCACCTACTTCGGCAACTCCACCGTCTGGGGCAGCGGCACCGGCACAGGCCCATGGATCATGTCGGACATGGAGGCTGGCCTCTTCTCCGGACACAATGCAAAACAGAACGCGGCCGACCCCACCATCAATTCTTGGCGCTTCGTCACCGAGGTCGTCGATGGCGGCGGCGGCAATCGTTGGGATCTGCGCGGCGGCAACGCGCAGCAGGGCGCCCTCCAGACCTTCTACAGCGGGGAACGGCCGGGACCATCCACCGGCGGTGGCTATTTCCCCATGCATAAGAAAGGAGCAATTCTGCTGGGCACCGGCGGTGACAACGGAAACGGCTCCTCCGGCACGTTCTACGAAGGCGTGATGACCACCGGCTATCCCACAGAGGCCACCACGGACGCAGTGCAGGCCAATGTCGTCGCCGCGCGATACAATGTGGGGCCGCTTTCGCTCTCGCGCGTAGCGCAGTTTACGCCGGGCGCCTCGCAGCATGTCACCGCGACCTTCACCAACGTCACAGACAAGCCGATCGCGGGTCTCGCCATCAGCCTCGCCGGTCCCCTGTCGATGCGTATCGTTGCCTCCGGCCATGGCGGCAGGACAGACTTCTTTGACGAAGTGATCGCGCCGGGCGCAAGCACCACCGGCGAGTTCATCGTGAACGCGCCCGCAGCCAATGTAGCTGGATATCTCACAGCCCACGCCGCGTACAACGACGCAAAAACCGGTGCGCCCCACGCCGAAACCGCAACCACCCGCGTGCGCAGCGTCTTCCCGGTAAAGATCAACGAGGTGCGCTTCGGCTCCAGCTCAAACCCGTCCGATCAGTTCATTGAGCTGTACAACGGCTCGGACCACGCGGTCGACATCTCCAACTGGATCCTCACCAGCGCCCAGAGCCAATGGGCCACGGTGAACCTTGCGAAGGTTCCCCCTGCGACGAAGCTGGCGGCACACGGCTTCTACCTGCTTGGTCTCGCAGGTTCCGGCCTGGCAGCACCGGCAAACGCGGGCGCGGCGGCCATTCTGGTCCGTAGCTCCAACGGCTTCGCGGCCGGTCAGAAGATCGAGATCGACGGCGAGTCCCGCACCGTCGCAAGCGTCGGCTCCGCGGCTTCGCCTCTGACCACTATTTTTATTCCCGTCTCGACAGACCCGCGCAGAACATTCGCAGCCGGTTCAACCAACCTTCCCGTCACCAGCGCGGCAGGTTTCCAGGTCGGCCAGAAGATCGGTATCGACCCCGGCGATGAGTATGAGGTGGCAACCGTCACCACGATCGGCAAGCCGGGCACGCAGACCACCCTGGCCGACGAAGCAACCGCCGGCGCGACGGCAGTCCGAATCGCAGCCGGCTCAAACCTCACGCAGGGCGATTCGCTCACCTTGGACACAGGAGCCCGCAAAGAAGTAGTCAAAGTCGCGGGTGTAGATGGCGCCGGCGTTCAGCTGGCCACGCCGTTGAAGCTCAGCCACACCGCCGGAGTAGATGTCTCCGACATCGGCACCGGGATTAGCTTCTCTCCCGCAACCCGATTCACGCACCAGGCTGGAGATGCGTTGCAGGCGCTCGGCAGCGGCATTACCCTCGACCGGCCGCTGGCGCGCAGCCATGTATCTGGCGCGCCGGTCGTCAATCCTGAGGCCGCGGTGGGATATCAGGGAGCTCCGGCGCCCAATTTGTGGTTTGGTAACATGCTCTCTTCCGTCGCCGGATCGATCGCTCTCGCTGACGGCACTGCCGTGGTCGATGCCATCGTCTACGGCTCCCAGCAGAGCAACTCCAGCGGAAACGGCACCATCGCCAGCCCCGAACTCGCCACGCTTCTCACCGGCCAGGAAGCGGGCGGATGCATCGTAGCCGTGTCGGCCGGACAGGCCGGGGTCAGCTCCGGTAAGAGCTGGGGTCGCTATCCCGACGGAGCGGATACGGGAAGACTATGCTCCGACTTCCGCGCGCAGACCGCCGCCGTGCTGGCGGGCCCTTCTCCGGTCGGCGCAACCAATATCAAAGTCCAAAGTGTGGACGGCTTCAACCTCGGCCAGAAAATCATCATCGACTCAGGCGCCAGCCAGGAGACTGCTGTAATCGCGACGATCGGCACTCCCGGCTTTACCACCTTGAACTCTGCTGTCGCTGCAGGCGCAACCTCACTTGCCGTAGCGAACGCGCTCGGCTTCCGTCCCGGCCAGACCGTCACCGTCGGCGAAGGCGCCGAACAAGAGACCGCCACCGTTGCCGTCGGGGCCAGAAGAGGCGCGCCCACAATCACCCTTTCTGCTCCACTCAGGTCCGCGCACGCAGCAGGAACTCCGGTGGCCGGAACCGGCATCTCGCTCGCCGCGCCTCTCAGTCGTCCACACGCCGCCGGGGCACAGATTGCGGACAGCTTGCCCACGCCCGGAGCACCCAACAAATATGTAAAGTAGCTCCCCTTAGTTGTCAGCAAGGAGATTGGAAAGCCTGGCCCCAGCACTTTGCATTTCACCGCCGCGTGATCGCATCTCCTCTTCGGGCGTTGCTCTTTGCGGCATCACTCTGCCATCATGTTGCGGGAGACACAAACCTCATGCAGATTTCCGCAGCCTCCGCAGGAACAGTGCAACTGGGCGACATCACCGTCAACCGCCTCGCCTACGGCGCAATGCGAATCACAGGGAAGGGCGTGTGGGGCCCACCTGCCGATCGCCCCGGAGCTTTGGCCGTCCTGCGCCGCGCCGTCGAGTTGGGCGTTAACCTCATCGACACCGCCGACTCCTACGGCCCCGGTGTATCGGAGGAGTTGATCGCAGAAGCGCTTGCTCCATATCCCAAAGGCCTGGTCGTCGCGACCAAGGGCGGATGGGAGCGGGTCGGCCCCGGACAGTGGATTCACAACGCATCCCCAAAGCATCTCGAATCCGCCGTCGAGGCAAGCCTCAAGCGTCTGAAGCTTGAGCGCATCGATGTCTATCAGCTCCACGTCCCCGACCCAGCAGTCTCGTTTGACGCATCCGTCGAGACGCTGGCGCGGCTGCGCGATCTTGGCAAGATCCGCCACGTGGGCCTCTCAAACGTCACCCTCGAGCATCTGGAGCGTGCGCTCAAGATTGTGCCCATCGTCTCCGTGCAAAACCGCTACAGCTTCGCCGATCGCGAATGGGATTTTCTTCTCAATCGCTGCGAGCAGCTCGGCATCGCCTTCATGCCCTGGGCCCCGCTGATGCAGATTCGCGAGGCCAACATGGCGCTCGAAGATGCGGCCAGAGAGCTGAACGCTACGCCGGTGCAGATCGCACTGGCGTGGCTGCTGAAGCGCTCCCCCATAATGCTGCCAATTCCCGGGACATCGTCGGTGGCGCACCTCGAGGAAAACGTCGCCGCAGCTGCATTGAAGCTTCCGGAAAGCATCTTCGCGAAGCTGTCAGCGACAGTTCCGCCGCCGGCAAGCCTGCGCGGCTAAGACTGTGTGGAGAGGATCGCCAGACTATCGGGCGGCAGAGTGATCCGATCTGCTTCGTGCACGACGTCGGCGTTCGACTTCAGTTCCACGCAATAGCCCGAAGCAAGATCGAACTTCGCGGGCTCGCTGCCCAGGTTCGCCAGAATCCGCACATCCCCCCGGCCGAGTCCCGGGCGATGAATATCCATCCAGCGCTGCTGTTCGTCATAGGCAACCTTCAGATGCCCCAGGTCGCCATCGTTCAGCGCAGGCAGATTGCGCCGCAACTGGATCAGCGACCGGTACCAGTTCAGCATCTCCTTGTGCTTGCCGCTGTCGATCTCCATCCAGTCCATCTTGCATCGGTGGAAGGTCTCCGGCGCCTCCGGGTCAGGCACATCTTTCTCCGCAAAGCCGAACGCGGCGAACTCCTTCTTTCGTCCCTCGCTCACCAGCTTCGCCATCTCCGGCTCATCGTGGTCCGCAAAGTAGAGGAACGGCGTCGACGCCGCGAACTCCTCGCCCATAAACAGCAGCGGCAGAAACGACGCCGTCAGTACGAGTCCCGCCGCCACCTTGGCCCGCTCCATCCCGATCAGCTGCTCGATTCGCTCTCCCTGCGCGCGGTTTCCCACCTGGTCATGGTTCTGCAGAAAGCAAAGAAAGTGGTGCGCGGAGAGCCCATCCACCGGGCGCCCATGCCGCCTGCTCCGATACTGCGAGTATCCTCCGTCGTAAACGAAGACCTCGCGCATCGCCTTCGCAACATACTCCAGCTTCCCGAAGTCAGCGTAGTAGCCGCCTGGCTCTGTATGCAGCACTGTAAACAACGCATGATGAAAGTCATCGCTCCATTGCGCGTTGATGCCATAGCCGCCGGCCTCCGCCGGCCGTACGATGCGCGGATCGTTCAGATCGCTCTCCGCGATCAGCACCAGCTCCCGGCGCAGCGTTGTGCCAAGGATCTTGACCTCCGCCGCCAGTTGCTCCAGAAAATTGACCGCCGAGCGGTCGAACATCTCATGGATCGCATCCAGCCGCAGGCCGTCTATATGGAAGTCGCGCATCCACATCAGCGCGTTGTCACAAAAGAAGCGGCGCACCTCGTCGCTGCCCGGCCCGTCAAAATTGATCGCATCGCCCCATGGCGTGCGGTGCCGGTCCGTCAGATAAAGCCCGAACCTGCCCGCATAATTCCCGACCGGCCCGAAGTGGTTGTAGACCACATCCAGCACCACGGCGAGGCCACGCCCATGGCACGCATTCACAAAGCGCTTCAGCGCGTCGGGCCCGCCGTAGTCTTCCGTTACAGCAAACAGGTCGACGCCGTCGTATCCCCACCCACGGTCGCCCGCAAATGCCGCAACCGGCATCAGCTCAATGTGCGTGATGCCAAGTTCGGCGAGATAATCCAGCCTCTCAATCGCGGAGTCGAATGTGCCCTGCGAAGTAAAAGCGCCAACGTGCAGCTCGTAGTGGATCGAACTCGCAAATGGAGCCGGCTGCCATCCCTGGTCTGTCCAGTCGAAGCAGGCGTGATCGTAAACGCGCGACATGCCATGCACGCCATTCGGCTGCCATAGGCTCCGTGGATCGGGCAGGACCGTGGGATCATCATCCAGCAGGAATCCATAGTCCGTGCCATGCTCCGCATCGGCAACAGATACGCGCCACCAGCCGCATTGGTCCGGCCCATCCATCGCGTGCAGCGTCTCGACAGTCCTCAACTGCACACTGCGGGCGCGCGGGGCCCATACTGCAAACTCATGCATCTGTGTAGCTCCATTTCGCCGGGTGATGGGCTTAGTCTCGCACCAACAGTGCGACGGGAAAATCCTTCAGAACCTCGTCCATCCCTAACCGCCCGCCACCGGCGCGAACCCCGGTTAGGTAGTTGGTCCATTCGCCCTCCGGCAGTTCTACCGTGGTCTGGTCCCACTCACCATTCAGGGTCTTCGCCATTCGCGGCACGATGGTCGCGATCTCCCGGGCTCGCATGGAAGCAATCACATGGCAGGCCTTCGTGCCAGCAACCCGCAGCGGCATATAAGCAGCATCCGCGCCAAAGCAATGCGGGCGCTCGCGCCGCAGCCGGAGGGCCCGGTGAATCGTCCACAACTTGGGCAGTCCTTCATCCGCGCGGCGCATGGCCTCAACCGCAGCTTTCTCCGGGGCCATGTTCTTGATCTCGCCCAGCAGCCGCCTCCGCTCCACATAGTCCACTGGCCTCCGGTTGTCGGGGTCCACCAGGCTCAGGTCCCACAGCTCCGATCCCTGGTAAAGATCGGGAACACCCGGAGCCGTATGCTTCATCAGCGTCTGCGCCAGTGAGTTAATCCGTCCGGCCTCTTTCACGCTCTCAACAAACTGCTCCATATCGGTTACAAATCCTTCATCTCTAAGCGCCGCCTCCACAAATCTGCCCAGCGCCTCCTCGTACTCTGTGTTGTTCACCGTCCACGACGTGTGCTGCTTGGCCTCGCGCGCCGCCTTCAGCAAATATTCCTGCGTGCGCTCCAGCGACAGCGGCCATGCGCCAATCAGCGTCTGGTAGAGGAAGTACTCCATGTTGCGGTCCGGATGCTCGCCCAGTCCCAACTCCGTCCTCAGTTCGTTGTTGCGCCGCGACCAGCGCAGCAGCGCGCCGTGGAACTCATCCGGCATCTCGCTCAACACCGCCAGCCTTGCCCGCACATCATCGCTGCGCTTGGTATCGTGCGTGGAGAGCGCGGTCATGGTCTGCGGATGGGTCGCCTGCATCTGCGCGTTATAGGCATGGAATTCCGCGATGCTGACGCCATCTGCCGCCGGATCGCCGCCCACTTCGTTCATCGCGACCAGCCGGTTGAAGCAATAAAATGCGGTGTCCTCCACGCCTTTGGCCATCACCGGCGGCGTGAACTGCTGAAAGCGCTCCACAAACTCCGCTGCGTTCTTGCCCGCCACTTTCAAGCGTCAGTATCTCTCGCACGAAATCGAACAGGCCGGGCCCGATGTCCTGGCGCGACTGCTTGGCGCACTCGGTTGCACGAGCGATCTTCTCTTTATCCTCGTCGGTGATCTCTCCTCGCAACGGCTCCACGTAGCTGCGATACGTAGCGAAGCATGCCGCAACCTCGCGCACGGCCCGGCGTATCTCGGCTCGCGTGTAGTCGCGTTGGTACCGGTTCGCCTCGCATATGTCGACCAGAAGCGTAGTCAGCCGGTTCACATCGCTGCCCAGTGCCTCCTGGCCCACGTTGATCTTCTTCTCATGCGCGATGGCGCGAAAATCGACTGGCTCGCCCGAGAACTCCTCGTAGATGTCGCGCAAGGCGCGCATGCCTTCCGGTTTCACCAGCACCCCGAGAGCCATGTTCATGAAGTCATAGCCGCTGGTCCCGTCGATCGGCCATTCCTCGCGTAGGAACTCTCCACGCCCCAGGATCTTCTCGGCCACAATCCACGCACTGGGCGCACGCTCGCGCAGCCGCTGGAAATACCGCGCAGGATCGCGCAGGCCGTCAGGATGGTCGATGCGCACCCCGTCCAGCACGCCACGATCGAGCCAGTCCAGCACCAGCGCATGCGTCTCGTCAAACACATGCTCCCGCTCCACGCGCAGACCAATCAGCGTATTGACATCAAAGAATCTGCGATAGCCCAGCTGCTGGTCCGCCGTCTTCCAGTACGCAAGCCGGTAGTTTTGCTGGTTGAGGAAGTCATCCAGCGCGTTCTTGTCTTCGTTCAGTTCGGCAACCGCCTGGTAGAGCGCGTCGCCTACCGCCGGTTCTTCCAGGCTTAGCCGCGCCAGCAATCCCTTCAGCACCTGCTTGTCACGGTGTCGCGCCAGCGTGGTCGCGCGGTCAGCATAGTCCGGAGCCGGCAGCCGTCCATACGACGCCGCCAGAAAGCGCAGCGTGTCCGACCTTGCAATGTCCGCCGCGCGCATCAACACCGGCGCCAATGACTGCGGCGCGACCGGCAGCACCTGCCCCGACGTCTCCACCGTAAACTCCGTCCCATGCCGCACCACGCAGACCGCGCCAGCCTCCAGCACGCGGCCATATTGATCGGCCAGCACCGGGACCAGGACCTTATTGCGCAGGCGCTCCTCATAGGGCTGCCAGTCGATATCGAAGAAGGAGGCATAACGGCTGGATGCGCCGTTCTCCAGCACGTCCCACCAGTAGCGGTTCTCCCGTCCCAGAGACATGTGGTTGGGAACGATGTCCAGCACCTGGCCAAGACCGTTCTCGCCCAGCCGCTTCGAGAAACGCTCATGGGCCGCCGCGCCGCCCAGCTCTTCATTCACGCGCGAGTGGTCAACGACATCGTAGCCATGCATGCTGCCGGGCTCCGCCTGCAGATAAGGCGAGCTATAGACATGAGAAATTCCAAGCTGATGCAGGTAGTCCGCAATCGCGCCGGCATCGTCAAAGGTGAAACCTTTGTGCAGCTGCAGCCGATAGGTCGAACTGGGAACTTTGGGCATGGGCAGGCTCGGGGGCTGGAGGCAGAGGGCGTGCGGTCGTGTGTGCCGAATCCAGAAACCACTGCGCCAAATGGAAGTTGATGCACGGACAGCTGTTGTGTTGCAACATAGGCCCGTGGTCGATTAGAAGAGACACACTTGGTTCGGGTTGCTCCCCTGCACCGTCAATTGACCGCTAAACGGTGACCGCCCCCGCTATCTTCTGCATCCAACTTGAGATCGGAGACTGCACGCGTGAAGAAAGCCGGCAGCGCCACAGATCCGCTTTGGTACAAAGATGCTGTCATCTATGAGCTGCACGTGCGCGCCTTCCAGGACTCGAACGGCGACGGCATCGGCGACTTCCCCGGCCTGATCTCCCGCCTCGATTATCTCCAGGACCTCGGCGTCACCTGCCTCTGGCTGCTGCCGTTCTTCCCCT
>CAVYCF010000010.1:0-12332 GCA_963766975.1 uncultured Acidobacteriaceae bacterium | reverse complement strand
GTGAACTCCCTCGCGGCCGACCTCGTCGTCCTCACCGGCGACTACATCAGCTTCGGTCCGCTGCACAAGAGATTCGCCACCGGTGCCATGGACCGCTGTGCGGCCGCGCTGGCCGGCATCACCTGTCCGCTGCGCTTTGCCGTCATGGGTAATCACGATTCCTTCATTGGAGCGCATGCGATCCATTCCGCTTTGGCAGCGGTCGATATTCCTCTGCTGCTGAACCGGCACATGCCGATCGAGCGCTCCGGCCAGCGACTGTGGATCGCCGGCGTGCGCGATTCTCTCACGGATCGGCCCGACCTCGATGCTGCGGTCCCGGCCCAGCCCGATGGCCCTGTCGTCCTGCTCTGCCATGCGCCGGACTATGCGGACATGGTCGCCGCCCATCCGCGCGGCCCGCTGGTGGACCTGATGCTCTCCGGCCACTCACACGGTGGCCAGGTGCGCTTTCCGATGGTCGGCGCACTGCACACGCCCGACGGCGCCAGGAAATATATCGAAGGACTCTTTCCCATCGGCGGCATGCAGCTTTACGTCAACCGCGGCATCGGGACGGTTGGATTACCCATCCGGCTCAACTGCCCGCCGGAAATCACGCTGTTTACGCTGACGCGCGCATGACGTCTACCGCGCCCGGCCTGCCGGCTTCTTCTCCCGCGGCATCACGGTCACGTTGCTCGGCGCCTTGGCGCTGCTCATCTTCACCATCCAGGCGTCCAGCAGGCTGCGCTTGAAGCGCCAGCGGTTGCCCAGCCGGAAGGCCGGCACTGTCCCATCCGAGGCGTAGCGATACAGCGTGTCCGCGCTGATGCCCAGGTAGTCCGCTGCCTGCCGGATGTCCAACACTTCGCGCAACATCTGCTGAACCGCACCCGCCATGGAAACGCGCTCCTTCAAAACAACACCGGCAAATCCCGAAGATACCGGGACTACTGCCGCCTAAACCGGCAATCGCCAGTGCCTTCCTTTTGTACTGCCTCCCACGCCGCGCGGCAAGACCTTCCGTATCCCACGCCGGTGGAATCCTCGCCGCTGCTACTAACTCACTGATAAACCGGGTAATCGCAAAGACAAACGGCGGCAGCTTCTCGAGCCACCGCCGTTTGTCGGGCAAACCTTGAACCGCGAACCTTGTGAATTGAGCCTATTTCTTCGGCTGCAGGCTTGCGATCACGCCGAACAGGTCTTCGCCCACGGTGCGCGTCTTGGCGATCGCATCGGCGATGGGAATGTGCGTGATGGCGTTGCCGCGCAGCACAACCAACTCGCCGAACTTGCCCTGGTGCACCAGGTCGATGGCCGCAATGCCGTAGCGCGTGGCCAGCATGCGGTCGTAGGCTGTCGGAGTTCCGCCGCGCTGGGTGTGGCCCAGGTTCACGGCGCGCGTCTCAAAGCCGGTGCGCTTTTCGATCTCCTGGGCCAGGGCATCGCCGATGCCCGAGAGCCGAGCATGCCCGAACGAGTCCGTCTTCTCGCCGATGGTTACCTGTCCTTCGACGTGCGGCAGCTTGGCGCCCTCGGCGACCACCACAATGGCGAAGCGCTTGGTCGATTCAAAGCGCGCCTTCACCAGCCGGACCACGTCATCGATGTCAATGGGCTTCTCCGGCGCAAGCACCACGTCCGCGCCGCCGGCGATGCCTGCCGTTACCGCGATCCAGCCCGCATCGCGGCCCATCACCTCAACCACCTGCACGCGGCTGTGCGACTCGGTCGTCGAGTGCAGGCGGTCGACCGCCTCGGTGGCGATCATCACTGCGGTGTCAAAGCCGAAGCAGGCGTCCGTGCCGCTCAGGTCGTTGTCGATGGTCTTGGGCACGCCCACGCAGGGCACGCCGCGCTTGATCAGCTCGACCGAGATGGACTGCGTGTCATCGCCGCCCGAGCGCGATCAGCGCGTCCAGCTTCTGCGCCTGGATGGATGCAAGGCACTTCTCAAAGCCGCCGTCGATCTTCTTGATGTTGGTGCGCGACGAGCGCAGGATGGTGCCGCCCTGCTGCAGGATGCCGCTGGTCGTCTCCATGTCCAGTGGCATGGTGCGGTTCTCCAGCACGCCCTTCCAGCCCTCGCGGAAGCCGACGAACTCGTCGCCATAGTGCCAGATGCCCTTGCGCACCACCGCACGAATCACCGCATTCAGGCCAGGACAGTCCCCGCCGCCAGTCAACATACCAATCCGCATCACAAACCTCTTTTTCAGGAAAATTTCGATTCAACAAAATCATACTGGATTGGCTGAGCCGGAGGGCATTCGAGAAACGATCCAGGATTCCCGGTGCAGCTCTGAAACGACGTCGTCTCGCAAGCTCGCATCCAATAGCCAATGAATACCAAAGCAAAGCCCGAAGCGCAGGAAGAAGAGAAGACCGGCCTGGGAGTCGATGAGCAGCCGGCCGATGAGATCGTCAATGATTCACTGGGGACGATCGACGCCGCCGATACCGCCGACACTGATCCCAAGGACGATCCCGAGCTCGGCAGCAAGGGCGCTGGACGCAAGCAAGATGCCGCGTAAGGCGCCCCAGATCTCCAGGGCTTCCACCACCGCTTTTAGCGCTTCCACCATCCGGACCGCAGTTCTACTCGGCGGACCAGCTCGGTCGGTCTTCCCGGCTCCGGCGACCACAGCCGGAATCCCTCCGCATCGGCGATCTCCGTGATGCGCGCGACGGGCTGCTGCCA
Source organism: uncultured Acidobacteriaceae bacterium (assembly GCA_963766975.1). Taxonomy (GTDB): domain Bacteria; phylum Acidobacteriota; class Terriglobia; order Terriglobales; family Acidobacteriaceae; genus Edaphobacter. The sequence goes on along the minus strand of CAVYCF010000010.1, from coordinate 9,646 downwards.
CGCGTGCAGCGCCAGATCGAAGAGCCCCCAGTGGACCGGCATCAGCAGACCAGCTAGCAGGCCTGCTCGCAATCCACCCATTGCCTGGAAGGCCCGCACGGCATTGTCCGGGCCAAGGTGGATCTGCTTCCACAGCTCGTTATACGCGCCAATCTCCAGCATAGTCAGATCGAACGGGCCATACGCCGCGCCGATCTCGGCGAACCCATCCCACCAGCCCGAGTCCGCACCGTAATAGATGCTGTGGCCACTGCCACGCAGCACGAACGATGCCCACAGCGTCTCCATGCGGTTGAAGATGCTGCGCCCGGAGAAGTGCCGCGCGGGCAGGGAGGTGATAGCCAGCTCCGCACCGTTCGCGCCGGAAACATTTGCCGCCTCCGTCCAGTTCAGCTCCGTGATCTGCTCCGCGCGCACACCGAACCGCTGCAAGATCGAGCCGACACCGAGTGAAGTAATCCACCGCGTCTCCGGCCGCAGCTTCGCCAGGCTGCGCACGGTCTGCTCGCCCAGATGGTCATAGTGATCGTGCGAGATCAGTACGGCATCGAGCGGTGGCAGGTCATCGAGCGCAATCGTCGGCGCGAAGAAGCGCTTGGGGCCGGCCCAGGAGAACGGTGACGCGCGCTCATCCCAGACGGGATCGATCAGCAGGCGCACCCCGTCGATCTCAATCAGCGAAGACGAGTGCCCGAACCAGGTCACGCGCAGGCCGCTCGCCGGCTCCGTCGCGTAGACCGTCGCATCGGTCCAGAACGGCCCCAGCGGCGGCTTTGGCTCGCGCTCCGCCTTGTTCAGCAGGATCAACGGCAGGGCTTTGAAGGCGATTTTCAGGCCGCCTGCCGTGGTGGGCACAGGATTCAGGAATTTGCGGCCGTCGCGCTCGGCCGGCTTAAGAAAGGTACTTGCAGCGATTTCAAGTTCCGCTTCCGCAACAGTCATAGTGGAGATTGGATGTCGCTGCGGGTTCACGCGACGCTTTCAGGCTACAAGATCGATGAGTCGAAATCCGCGATGAACTGGATGCCGGGAACATCAACCCCGAACAGCTGCTGGTCTCCAGTCAGGAACAAATCAATTCCTGCAGACGCGGCACAGGCTAGATTGACTGCGTCCGCAATTTTCAATTTTCTCTTTGCGCGGAGTACCGCAAATATCTCGATCGCGCCTTCGTCAAAAGGCAGCAGTTGAAAGCCCATCTCCGCAATTCCCCTGCGCAGTTGTCCAATCTTTCCCAAATCAGGCGAATTCACAGCACCGGCCAACACCTCTCCCGCCGCCAGGCAACTGATAAATAAGCTGTCACCCCGTTGATGAGATCGCCGGAGCAGATGCTCGGTTCGGGAGACAGATTGCGGGTTCGCCTCCAGCAGATAGATGAACAGCATGGAATCCCAACAAATACGGCTCACGAGCGGTCACCATCCTCGGACCGCATCCACTTGAGAAACGCATCCCCGCCCCCATACTGGGCCAACTCATCCTTAAGCAGACCGCGAATTCCCTGTGCCACGCGCAAGGCCCTTGCTGTGGAGTCCTCCCGAAGATTTGCAGATGCGCTTGAAGCGGATGGCCCACTCCCAACCACACGATAGTGCACGACGACCGTCGTACTCTGCTTTGAAGGAGGGCCGTCGACCCCGACGATCTCAAGCTTCTTCTCTCCTCCGTGCAGGAACCTCTCCGACTGGATTGCAGAGCAAACCTGAGGCGTGTTGGCGGCTGAGAATCCCATCGGAATCAGAATGTCCCGCATCTCTTTTACGCCGATCGCAAACTCCTGCTTCCCGGATTTGATTGCCGGTTCTACGTAGTGTTCCCGCGCAATGGTGCGAATTCTGTCACTCCAGCCTGCTTGTGCCATAGGATCGTCCTCCTTGAGGGAGAATTGCACAGAGTGTCTCATTCTGTCAAGACTGTCTTGAGTGTCTATTTTTCTCGACCGTCGCCTCGTCTTTATAGAACTCGGCAATTTCGGCGGCGTGGCGCTGCTCGACGACCCGGCGCTTCAGCTTCATGCTTGGCGTCAGCTCATCACCCTCCACCGACCACTCGCGGTCGACGACGGCCAGCCGCTTCATCGTCTCGTAGGGAGCCAGCGTCGCGTTCACCTCGTCGACGATGCGCTGGTAGCGGGCGATAACGGTGGGATCGCGGACCAGCGCGGCGCGGTCTGGCGCAGTGATGTTGTGTACTTTGGCCCATCCCTCCAGCGCGGCAAAGTTCGGCGAGATCAGCACGCAGGCGAACTTATGCTTGTCGCCTACCAGCGCGGCGTTGCCGACGAGCGAATGCGCCTTCAGCTTGTTCTCGATCGGCTGGGGCGCGATCAGCTTGCCGCCCGAGGTCTTCAGCAGCTCCTTCTTGCGGTCCGTGATGGAGAGAAATCCATCGGCGTCCATCGCGCCGATGTCGCCGGTCTTCAGCCAGCCGTCCGGCGTAAAGCTCTCGGCCGTCTCTTCAGGCTTATTCCAGTAGCCCTGAAAGACCAGCGGGCCGCGAACTTCCACTTCGCCATCCGCAGCGAGGCGGACCTCGACGCCGGGCAGCAGTTTGCCGACGGTTCCGATCTTCGCCGCCTTTGGGTAATTCAATGCGACGACAGGGGACGTTTCGGTGAGGCCGTAGCCTTCGAGGATGGGGATGCCGACATCGGCAAACCAGCCTGCGGTGTCCATGCCCAGCGGCGCGCCGCCGGCGATGTAGAAGTTGACGCGTCCGCCAAAGGCCGCGCGAATCTTGGAGAAGACGAGCGTGTCTGCGAGTCGCCACGGACTCGGACCGGCCATCGACTCCAGCATAAGAAGCGCAAGCGCAAGGACGGTGAGGGCAGCCGGTTCAAGGAAACGCGATCCCGTGGAATGGTCGAGAAACGCTGCAAAAAGCGCAAGAGCACACTTTAATACTGCGAAAATGCCTAGCGCGCCAATCACCAACTTCCGCTTCGGTGGCTTCTTCCCTGAAAGCGTTGCGCCCCTATATCTCCTGCCCACTCGCAGCGCCCAGTTCAGGATCGCCTTCTTCGCGCCGTGGGACTTGCTTTCCACGCCCTGGCGGATCTTCTCGTACACGCGCGGCACCGCAACGAAGATGGTCGGCTGCACTGCCTTCATCGCGGCCGGCAGCAGTTCGAACTTCGCGCAGTAGGCCAGCGTCGCGCCGTCGCACATCAGCGCGTAGTCGAGGTGACGCGCGGTGACGTGCGAGAGCGGCAGAAACGAGATGCAGGAGTCGGTCTCATTGAACCCGAAGGGCACCGTCGAAACCGCAAAGTTCGAAGCCAGATTGCCGTGCGTCAGCATCACGCCTTTGGGCTCGCCCGTAGTGCCGGAGGTGTAGATGATGGTGGCGAGGTCTTCGGGCTTGACGGCGCGCGCCCGCGCATCGAACTCCGCATCGGGCGCCTCAAAGTCATCAGCATCCTTCAGCAGATCGCCCATCTGTGTGACGGGGGTGTGACCGTCCCACTTGTATCCTTCTGGCAGCTCGTCCATCACGACCAGCCGCTCGAGCGCGGGCAGCTCGGCTAACTTAGTTGCCGCCCGAATCTTCTCCGCCTGCTCCCAGCTCGACACCACGGCCACCTTCGCGCCGGAGTCGCGCAGCATGTAGCCGACCTGCTCGGCGGTCAGCGTCAGATAGAGCGGCACGTCCACAGCTCCGAGCGCCAAGGTAGCAAAGTCCACCACCGGCCACTCCCAGCGGTTCTCGCTGATCAGCGCCACGCGATCGCCCTTGGCCACGCCCCAGCCGGCCAGCGCGATAGCCAACGCGCGCACGCGGCCATACATCTCGGCGGAGGTGATGCCGCGCCAAGCTGGTCCTGCGCTCACGGCTGACTCTCCACCCGCAGCTTTATCCGGGTCCGTGCCCCCGCCGCCTGCATCCAGCCACTTCCAGCCGATCTTCTCGCCGCGTCCCGCCACCAGCAGGAACGCCTCGTTTACCGTCGCCACCTCGGCCATTCCTGCCGTCCTCCGTGCAAATCCAGTCGCGGAGCTATATCCGTCTCCGCGCAGCAAGTGTCCCATTCCTCGGCGCGCCCTGTCGAATCGGAAATAGCGACATCGGCTGGTACAAATACTCCGTAAACATCGATATAGGCCGGAGTAAACTGTGCGCATGGACTTCGTCCTCAACGGAATCGAGCTTCCAGTCCGCATCACTCTGGCCGCGCCGATGAGCGATGACGAGCTGATGCGCTTCTGCGCCGCGAACGGAGATCTGCGCGTCGAGCGCGAGCCAAACGGAGAGCTTCTCGTCATGACGCCGTCGAACTTTCAAACCAGCAGGATCAATCAACGCATCGGCAGAATCCTCGATGAGTGGGCCGAGGCCGACGGCCGCGGGGTTGTCACCGACTCCAATGGCGGCTACACCCTGCCTGACGGCTCCATGCGCGCGCCGGATGCGGCCTGGGTGGCAAACCGGCGCTGGCAGAAGCTGTCTGAAAAGGACCAGAACCGCTTCGCGCCCATCTGTCCGGACTTCGTGATCGAGATTCGCTCGCCCAGCGATAGCCCGTCCGAGCTTCGCGCGAAGATGGTGGAGTGGATCGCCAATGGCGCTGAGGTCGCATGGCTGATCGATCCCATCGACAAGGCCGTCACGGTCTACCGCCCCGGCGCCGCGCCCGAGGAGCACGTCAACCCCAGCTCCGTGCAGGGCACCGGGCCGATTGCTGGCTTTGAGCTGGTGCTGGCCAGGGTGTGGGGCTAGAACTCCGCGAAAATCGGATCGAGGAAGCTAGACGTGCGATAAACTCCTCGCCATGGTTGAGCCAGTTTCAACTTCGATCTCAGTTCTAGCGTTAGTCACGTCTGCTGCGACGCTCTGGTTGACGTTCTTACGAAGCGGGACGGTGCGGATGACCCAACCTACGACGATCTATTTCGGCGCAGATGGAGGGCCAGCCAGTGAGGAAAATGCACCGAAGGTCTATTTGAGAGCGCTATTGTTCGCGACTTCCAAACGCGGACGGGTCGTTGAGAGCATGTATGTTGAGCTGGTTCGGAACCAAAGCCGTCAAATCTTTCCAATTTGGGTTCTAGGCGACCAGAAGCTCGTGCGTGGCAGTGGCTTGTTCGTTGGTGAAACAGGAGTGGCGGTAAGCCATCATTTCTTGATGCTGAAGGACGGCGGCAACTTCAGGTTCGTTGCAGGAGAATATGAACTAAGCATCTATGCCAAACTGCTACGGGAGGAGACGCCGATACTGTTGTTCAATCAGAGGCTGGAGCTATCAACTGAACATGCTCAGGAAATACAAAAGGCTCAGACTGGCGTTTATTACGATTGGATCCCAATAAAAGACTGCTATCACGCACACGCAGAGGTGCGGAGACCCGGGATAGATGAGGATATTCTAGGACTCCTCAGGTCGGCTACGGCTGGTTTGAAGTCATCGGCGAACTGATTTGGGTTAGGTCTACCCCAAAGATCAAAATTGACGAAAGTCCGGTTTTCCGGCATAATCATAAGAGTGCCTCCGCCTTGCGCGGCGGCATAGTCACACGTACCACGGCCGAACGGCCTCTCCCGCCAGCAGTTGAGTACAAGCAATTCAGGGATGAGGTTCAGCCCGCAACAAGGGCTGCTTGGTTCGAGCGGTGGGAGACGAGGAAACAATGGCAAGGAAGTTCTCCAAGAATCTGAAGAAGGCGCGCGCGCTCGTGGAGCCCCGCCCGTACGCCCTGACCGACGCGGTCCCCCTCCTGCAGAAGGCCAAGTATGCGAAGTTCGACGAGACCGTCGACCTGACGCTGCGCCTTGGAGTCGACCCCAAGCATGCCGACCAGATGGTCCGCGGCACGGTAGTTCTCCCGCACGGTCTGGGTAAGTCGAAGATCGTTGCCGTCATCGCCTCGGGCGATAAGGTCGAGGCCGCCAAGGCTGCCGGCGCTGAGTTTGCCGGCGGCGAAGAGCTGGTGGAAAAGATCCAGAAGGAAAACTGGACTGCATTCGACGCCCTGATTGCTACGCCGGACATGATGAAGTCTGTCGGCCGGCTGGGCAAGGTACTGGGCCCCAAGGGTCTGATGCCCAACCCCAAGACCGGCACTGTGACCACCGATGTGGTGGGTGCGATCAAGGAGATCAAGGCCGGTAAGGTCGAGTTCCGCACGGACAAGACGGCGCTGGTGCATGTCCCGGTCGGCAAGCTCTCGTTTGACTCGCAGAAGCTGGTCGACAACGCGATGACGGTCATCCTGTCCGTGCTTAAGGCCAAGCCGTCGGCGGCCAAGGGCAAGTACGTCAAGGGCGTCACGCTCAGCTCCACCATGGGCCCCGGCATCCAGCTGGATGCGGTTGCCCTCGAGGCCGCGGGCAAGGCGTAGTCACGGATTCGCGCGCATCGCGCACCAATTTTCAGGCCAGCAGCAAGGCTGGCAGCTAAAGGCTGGTTTTTATGGCAATCAGTAGAGCGAAGAAGTCGGAGAAGATCGCGGCGCTGGCCGGCGAGCTCGAGCACTCGACCTCGGCAATCATCGGCACGTTTTCGGCGCTGACGGCAGACAAGGACTTTGCCCTGCGCAAGGCCATCCGCGCCGCCGGCGGCAGCTACCACGTCGTTAAAAACAAGCTGGCCGCGCGCTCCTCCAAGGGCACCAAGGTGGAGGCCGCACTGCAGGGGCTGAAGGGCGTTTCTTCCGTCGCCTATACCTCCGGCGACCCGGTCGCCCTGGCCAAGGCGCTGTCCGACTGGGTGAAGGACAACGCCGAGTTCACCTTCAAGCTGGGCATCGTCGACGGCAGGGTAATCTCAGTCGACGAGATCAAGGCGCTCGCCAATCTGCCGGGCAAGGATGAGCTCTTCGCCAAGCTGCTCTTCCTGATCAACTCGCCCGCGCAGCGGCTGGCTACGGTCATCAACGCGACTGGACGCGACCTCGCTGTGGTTATCAATCAGGGCGTGGAGAAGGGCAAGTTTGCCGGTGCTGCGGCTCCGGCAGCGAAGGCCGAAGCACCGGCCGCAGAAGTAGAAGCGCCAGCCGCAGAAAAGCAAGAGGCACCTGTCGCAGACACCGCAGCGGTCATTGAGGCTGCGCACGTCGAGGAGTCCGCCGCTGGCGAACAGCCTTCGGGGGCCGCGCAGCCGGAGAACTCGACCGCGTCGCAGGCCGGCGAAGCAGCCGGAGAGGCGCCGGTAGAGGGCGCATAACAAGATTCGCTTCACCTCATCGGGTGCGTCATGTCTGGACGCAACGGAAACCCGGCGGGAGGAGGCAGCCGAAGCGGAACTTGAGCTTCGGGGGTAATTGAGCAGGAGCAGCAGATTCAGTAGTTCAGGAGAAGAGAGATGGCAGACATTCAGCAGTTGGAAGATCAGATCGTCAGCTTGAGCCTGCTTGAGGCGTCCGAGCTGGTCAAGAAGCTTGAGTCGCGTCTCGGCGTCTCCGCAGCGGCAGCGGCCGTAGCGGCGGCTCCGGCGGCGGGCGGCGGTGCGGCGGCAGCGGTCGAAGAGAAGACCGAGTTCACCGTCATCCTCAAGGACGGCGGCGCAAACAAGATCGCGACCATCAAGGCGGTCCGCGAGGTCACCAGCCTTGGCCTCAAGGAAGCCAAGGACCTGGTGGACGGCGCGCCCAAGCCTTTGAAGGAGAACATCTCCAAGGAAGACGCGGCAGCCATCGCCAAGAAGTTCGAGGGCGTTGCGTCGGTCGAGATCAAATAAATACGGCGTCAGCCGGATTTATTCAGGTCGGGGCTTTAGCCCCGACGCTCTCTTCCAGGCAGGGGATCGGATCAGACGAATCAGTCGGGGCCCAGTGCCCCGGCGCTTTCGTCTCTCCGGTTGTCGATTTGTGTTCGTCCAGCACTTGCATTGCCATGTCAAACGCGGTATTCTTGCAAATGGCGAACCGCCTCTGCCTTGGTTCTGCGTAGCGGGCAGATAAGCGCTTCCGAATACTCGACATTTTTGGCGTAGCAACCACGGCGACTTTTTCCGGCCCATCCCGCGTGTGCGGGCTACGGGGCCGGCCATCCCGGACCAGGCGGCGGGTTCGGACGATGCAAACAGAACGGTAGCGGCAGCAGGACCTTGAGGCCAGGCGGGCCTCAAAGGGTGGCAGCAATCTACAAGCTTCAGGAAATAGTGCACAAGTCGGTCGATGCGCTTGCGGGAGAGGCTGTCTCTCGCGGCGCGCTTCGTCGTCTTTGCACGCAGCTCACGGAAGCTCCCGCTCCAGGCTCCAACACCAGCCGTACGCGCACTTTATAGCAGGTCTCCAGCCCGCGCGAAAGTTAAAGTTTTCCGCGCAGCCGGCAGCAGGGAAGTAGACAGGATTTTTGCGCAGGGCCAGACCGCAGAGGGGCGGCGAGGCAGCAACAAGCGCACAGAAACTAAAACCGGAAGGCAGCCACAGGCCTTTCACCTTCGATTGCGCGGCAGGATGGGAAGCCGCGCAATCGAAGTCCCCTCCGAGAGTGAAGTCCAGGAGACCAGAAGCATGTCCAGCGAAACCCGCGCGATCCGCACCCGGCTTGATTTTTCCAAGATCCCCACCTCCATCCAGATCCCGAACCTGATCGAAGTCCAGCGCCGCAGCTATGAGCGCTTCCTGCAGATGGACAAGCTGCCGCAGGAGCGCGAAGACAACGGCCTGCAGTCCGTCTTTACCTCGGTCTTTCCGATCACGGACTTCCGTAACGTCTCGGAGCTCGAGTTCGTCGACTACTCCATCGGCAACTGGGAGTGTAAGTGCGGCTACCTGAAAGGGCTGAATCACCTGCGCACGGCCTGCACCAACTGCGGCCATATGGTCATCACTGACCCGTTCCATCCAGGCGACGTGCTCTGCGGCTTCTGCGGCACCTACAACAAGAACACCCCGGACTTCTGCACCAAGTGCGGCGACCCCGTCGGCCTGCAGCTGAAGTATGACCAGGCGGAGTGCGAGGAGCGCGGCATGACCTACTCCGCGCCGCTCAAGGTCACCATCCGCCTGAAGATCTACGACAAGGACCCCGAGACCGGCGTCAAGACTCTGCGCGACATGAAGGAGCAGGAGGTCTTCTTCGGCGACATTCCTCTGATGAGCGAGAACGGCACCTTCATCGTCAACGGGACAGAGCGCGTCATCGTCAGCCAGTTGCACCGCTCGCCCGGCGTCTTCTTTGAGACCGCCAACAACCGCACCTACTTCCTCGGCAAGATCATCCCGTACCGCGGCAGCTGGGTGGAGTTCGAGTACGACCAGAAGAACACCCTCTACGTCCGCATCGACCGCAAGCGCAAGTTCCTGGGCACCATCTTCCTGCGCGCGCTGGGACTGCGCACCGACGAGGAGATCCTCAAGACCTTCTACACCGTGGACACGCTCAGCGTCTCGAACGGCAAGCTGCACTGGAAGGTGGCCGCCGAAGGCAAGGCCACCAACCTGCAGGGCACTCGCCCCGCGCACGCCATCACCCACAAAGGCGAGGAGCTCGCTCCGGCCACGCGCAAGATCTCCGCGCACTCGCTCAAGCTGCTGCGCCAGCACAAGATCGAGTCGGTTGAGGTGGAGCAGTCGGAGTTTGACGGCGCCATGTTCGCCGCCGATGTCGTCGACCTTACCACCGGCGAGCTGCTCTACGAGGCCAACCAGGAGCTGACCGCGGACAAGCTGCACAAGATCCTCGAGTCCGGCGTCACCACGTT
>CAVYCF010000009.1:0-9974 GCA_963766975.1 uncultured Acidobacteriaceae bacterium | reverse complement strand
GCGTCTTTGGCGCGGAGCGCATGGACGCCTATGTGGAGCAGGTGTGCGCGGAGATGCGAGGCGTACGCGGACGGGTGGCGGCAATGGCCGCGCCGCGCGGTTGGGATGCGGTCGAGCTGGCTGGATCCGAAATACCGCAGCGTGTGGACTCGATTTATCTCGGCGGCGGCACGCCGAGCCTGCTGAGCGCGGATCAGGTGCAGAGGCTATTCGCGACGCTGCGCGAAGAGTTTGCGGTGTGCGGCGATGCCGAGATCACGCTGGAGTGCGCGCCGGGGCAGTTGAGCGAGGAGACGCTGGCCGCGATGCTGCCCGCTGGTGTCAACCGGGTCAGCTTCGGTGTGCAGTCGTTTATCGATGGGGAGGCTGCGGCGGTTGGCCGGCTGCATACGCGCGCTGTGTGTCTGGATGAGATTGCGCGGGTGCGGGCGGCTGGTGTCGGCAATCTGAATGTGGACCTGATCGTGGGGCTGCCGCGGCAGGCGCGGGCGAGTTGGCGCGAGTCGGTGGAGGTTGCGATGGCAAGCGGCGTGCCGCATGTGAGTGTCTACATGCTGGAGGTGGATGAGGACTCGCGGCTGGGGCGCGAGGTGCTTTCTGCGGGGAACAGGGAACAGGGAGCAGAAAAGAGCTTAAGATACGGCGCGGCCGACGTGCCGAGTGAGGATGAGACGGCGGAGTGGTATGCGGAGGCGTGTGAACGGCTGAACGCGGCGGGCATCCGGCAGTATGAGATCTCGAACTTTGCGCGAAGTGGATTTGAATCCCGCCACAACATTCGCTACTGGCAGCGCGGGGCGTATGTGGGCTTTGGTCTCGACGCGCATTCGATGTTGCGCAGCGGAGTAAGTGGCGTGCGCTGGGCGAATGGCGATGATCTGGATAGATATCTCGCCGAAGCAGGGAACGGGAAACAGGGAACAGGGAACAGGATTGGCGAAGAAGCGCTGCGGGTGATCCCAGCAGGCAGCATGCAGCCGCAGCTGGAGTGGATTGCGAGAGAGCAGGCCTTTGAGGAGGCGATGTTCCTCGGTCTGCGCATGAATGCAGGCGTTGATCTCGATGCGTTGCGTGCGCAGTTTGGCGAGGGACTGGTGGCCGGGGCAATGGCCACGGTGGCGGAGATTGAGGAGGCGGGCTTGATGGTGCGCGAAGGCGCTCGGCTGCGACTGACTGGGAGTGGGCGGATGGTCTCGAATGAGGTCTTCAGCCGATTGCTGGTGGGCGAGCCGGTTGAAGCACTGCCTTAGAACTCGACCTTCAGCGTGCAGCCTTTGGCGGAGGACTCGCGGGCCAGCTCGAGCAACTTTGCTACTTGGTAGCCTGCCTCCGGCGTAACGACGAGCGGAGCTAAGCCCAGGATCGCATCGCGGACGTTCAAGTAGAAGCCGCGATAGTCGCCCGGTTCGGTGCGGACCTGTTTTTCGACCAATATCGTTGGATCGGCGGGGTTGGGCGCGACGGCGAGCTTGCCCCAGTCGGACTCTTTCTCTTCGAGCCATGCATCCGAAGCCGGCGAGCCCGGTTGCAGTCTCGGCACCTTCGCGCCGGCGACCAGCGCGGGCTCCTGCGGGTCGAGTCCGCACTTCACGAAGCTGCCTTTCGTCCCATGCAGCGTAAAGCGCGGCGCGTTGATGCAGGCAAGATAGCTGGTGCGGCAGTGGACGAGCAGGCCTTTCTGCTCCAACGAGCCAGGACCGCTCGTTGGGAACCCCGTTTTATTGGCAGCGTCGGCATTCGCCGGGTAATGCAGGGTGATGTCGAAGGCGTCTTCCACGTCGGTCACGTCGCGGTCGGCGCGGACACTGGCGGTAATGGCTGCGGGCGCGCCGAACAGGACTAGCGACTGGTCGACGAGATGCGGGCCGAGGTCGAAGAGCATACCGTGCGATGGGTCGCCGGCCTCTTTCCAGGTGTTGGGGCGCGGCGTGGGGCGGAAGCGGTCGAAGTGCGACTCGAAGGTGACGAGGCGGCCGACGGCGGTCTCCGCCAGCAGCTTCTTTACGGTGAGGAAGTCGCCGTCCCAGCGGCGGTTGTGGAAGGGGATGGCAAGTCGTCCCTGTTTTTTTGCCAGAGCGATCAGCGTGAGCGCGTCGGCACTGGTGGCGGTGAAGGGCTTGTCGATGACGACGTGCTTGCCGGCTTCGAGCGCGCGCGTGGCGAGCGGGAGGTGCGTCTCATTGGGCGTGGAGACGACGACCAGCTCGATGGACTTGTCCGCGAGCAGGTCGTCGAGGGTGCGGTCGATGCGGACATTGGGATAGGCGCGGGCCGCTTCGTCGCCCTTGCGCTGCAGGATCGAGACCAGCTTGAGGCCAGGGACGGCGCTGACGAACGGCGCGTGGAAGACGCGGCCGCCCAGGCCGTAACCGATAACACCGACTCCAATCTCGCGCGCCGCCACTACGCCCTCCCGATCTCTTTGAGCGCGGGATACATGCGGCGATAGTGCGCGTAGGTCTTCTCCATTACAGCGGCGTCCTTTGGCGCGATGGTCTCGGCGACGTGAACGGTGGCAGCGCAGGCGGCCTCGACGGTCGGCCACTGGCCTACGCCAACGCCCGCCAGCAGCGCTGCGCCGAAGGCTCCGCCTTCATCCGCGGCAAGCAGTTCGACGGCGTGGCCGTACACATCGGCCTGGATCTGTCTCCATAAAGGACCGCGCGCGCCGCCGCCGCCCAGGCGGATGCGGGTGACGGGAATCTGCAACTCGGCGAAGAGGGAGAAGGTGTCCTTGAGGCTCATGGCGACGCCCTCCATGACGGCGCGAACGAAGTGCGCGCGGCCGTGCGAGGCGGTGATGCCGGTGAAGGCAGCGCGTGCGTCGGGGTCGAGGTGCGGGGTGCGCTCGCCGAAGAGGTACGGCGCCCACAGCATGCCCTCGCATCCGGCGGGAATCTGCGCGGCGGCGACGGTGAGTTCGTCATAGGAAGCGCCGGCGGCGAAGGTGTCGCGCAGCCAGCGCAGGGAAAGCCCTGCACCGTTGGTCACGCCCATCACGTGCCACAGGCCCGGCGCGGCGTGGCAGAAGGTGTGCAGGCGGCCCAGAGGGTCAAGCGTGGGCTTGGAGGTGGAGGCGAAGACGACGCCACTGGTGCCGATGGTTGCGGAGACAGAGCCCGGTCCGACGATGCCCATGCCGACCGCACCTGCGCCCTGATCGCCCGCGCCGGCGGCAACCGGAGTTCCTGCGGCAAGACCTGTGGCGGACGCGCCTTCTGCACTGATGCGCGCGCAGATCTCCGGGCCTTCATAGAGCTTTGGCAGCCAGGACATGGGGATGCCGGCGGCCTCGGCGACCTCGGTCGACCAGCGGCGGTGGGTAACGTCGAGCAGCAGTGTGCCGGAGGCCTCCTGCATGTCGATGGCGTACTCGCCGGTCATGCGCAGGCGGACGAAGTCCTTGGGGCAGAGGACGTGCGCGATGCGCGCGAAGAGCTCCGGCTGGTGGGCGCGCACCCACAGCAGTTTGGTGAGCGTGAAGTTGGGCAGCGCGGGGTTCGAGACCAGCTCGATGAGCCGGGCGCGGCCGATCTTCGCCTCCAGCCAGTCGCACTCGGGCTGTGTGCGCTGATCGCACCAGATCAGCGCGGGGCGGATGACCTTGCCGTCGGCGTCGAGCATAACGCAGCCGTGCATCTGGCCGGTGAGGCCGATGGCCTTGATCGCCGACGGCTGGATTTTGGCGGCGCTGAGCACGGCGGCGATGGCCTCGCGGGCGGCGCGCCACCAGTCTTCGGGGTCCTGCTCCGCCCAGCCGATGTGCTCGGAGTGGATGGGGGCGTGTTCCGCCGAGGCAGAGAAGAGGACGCGACCCTCAGCGTTCACCAGCACCGCGCGCGTGCCGCCAGTGCCTATGTCAATTCCTAGAAACATTCAGGTCTCCAATTTTCAGGTGCAGGAAAAGTGTATCTGCTCCGCTGGACAGGATGGAAACCGGACTTGAAACGCTGGATCCGCATTTTCTGCACGCACTTCCGGGCATCTTTTTGCACTCTTCCGGCGCCTCCCAGCATCCAAATCCGGACAAGACTAGAACAGTAAGCCGTTTAGGACCATCCATCCAAGTGCAGGGTACGATAGAGAGAATGGCACAAAGAAGAACAACGGCGACCGCCGGCAGGAGATGGGCAGCGGCTGGCGGCGGGGCCGTGTGGCTCTTGGGCGCAGCCGCGCTGCTTGCCACATCTGCCTACGCGCAGGGCCCCGGCGGGAGCAGCGGCACCAACAGCGCGCCCGGCGCGACGACTCCAGCGCAGGCCCAGACTACAGAGGGTGGGCTGCAGCAGCTCACGCAGCCTGGCGGGTTGAACCCGGCAACGGCGACGTCAGACTCCTTCAAGGGATCGATTGTTACGGGCCAGGCGACGGGCGCGGTGATGGACCTCTCGCTGGACGACGCGATTGCGCGCGGCCTGCGCCAGAACCTTGGCATCATTTTGCAGACCACTGCGCAGCAAAGCGCGCGCGGCCAGCAGCTGGAGATGCTGCAGCCGCTGCTGCCGACGATTACCGGCGACGCATCGATCGAGGTGGAGCAGGTGAACCTCGCGGCCTACGGCCTGAAGTTTCCCGGCCTGAAGCCGATCATCGGACCTTTTCAGGTGGTCGACTTTCGCGCCTATCTGACGCAGAACCTGGTCAACGTGCCGTCGCTCGAAAATTACCTCGCCGCGAAGCACAACTTCCAGGCGGCGAAGCTGACCGCCGAAGACGCGCGCGAGATGGTAGTGCTGACCGTCGGCAATGCGTATCTGCTGTGCATCGCGGACGCGGCGCGCATCGACGCCGTCAACGCGGAGCTCTCAACGGCGAAAGTTTCGCTGGACCAGGCCACGGACTCGCACGATGCCGGAGTCAGCCCGCGCCTCGATGTGCTGCGCGCGCAGGTGGACTACCAGAACGCGCAGCAGACGCTGATCTCCACGACAAATCAGCTCGCCAAGGACAAGCTTGCCCTCGCGCGCGTGATTGGTGTGCCTTTGGATCAGCAATTTCAGCTGACCGACAAAGAGCCCTACGCCGCGCTCGACAATCTCGATCCGCAGGCGGCCTTCTCGGCCGCGCTGAAGAACCGCAAAGACCTCGCCTCGCTGAACGAGCAGGTGGAGGCAGACCGGAACCAGAAGACTGCGGCATGGGCCGACCAGCTGCCCACCGCGAAGGTCTCCGGCGACTACGGCGACATCGGAGAGACGGCTGGCCACTCGCACGGCACCTATACCGCCACCGGCAAGATCGAAGCGCCAATCCTGCAGATCGCCAAGACCCGTGGTGAAGAGGACGTTGCCGATTCGAACTACCAGCAGGCGAAGGACAAGCTGGCCGACCAGGTGCAACAGGTGAACGCTGACATTCGCGACGCGATCCTTGACATTCAGTCCGCGGAGAAGCTGGTGGACGCGGCGAAGTCGAACCTCGATCTGGCGAATGAGGCGCTGAGCGAGGCGCAGCAGCGCTTCAAGGCCGGCGTCTCGGACGACCTGCCGGTGAGCCAGGCGCAGACCCAGACCGAGCAGGCCAACGAACAGTACATCGCTGCGACGTATCAGCACAACGCTGCCAAGCTCTCGCTCGCCCGCGCTACGGGCGTGGCCGAGCAGCATTGGAAAGACTATTTGGGAGGGAAGTGACCGTGGCTGAAGACCAGAACAAAGAGCAGGGGCAACCGGAGTCAAAGATCGTGACGCCCTCGGGCGAGCCGGCGCCTGCGCCTGCGCAGCAGCCCTCCAACCGCCGCTTCATCGTGATCGCTGTCGTCGTGCTGCTGGTGATTGGCGCCTCATTCTTCTACTGGCGTTCCACCTTCACCGAAGATACCGACGACGCCCAGGTGGACGGCAACCTCTACCAGATCAGCTCGCGCATCCAGGGCCACGTGATCGCGGTGAACGTAAGCGACAACCAGATGGTGAAGAAGGGCGATGTGATCGCCGAGATTGACCCCTCGGATTACCAGGTCGCCCTCGATCAGGCCGAGGCCGACCTGGCCTCCGCGCAGGCGCAGTACGTGCAGGCCTCCACCAACGTGCCCATCACCAGCACCAACGTGAATACCCAGGTCACCACCTCCGCTTCGGACGTGCAGGGCGCGCAGTCGCAGGTGCTACAGGCGCAGAAGCAGGTGGATGCGGCAAACGCGCGCGTCGTCCAGGCCAGCGCGAACGCCACCAAGGCGCAGGATGACGTCGATCGCTACGCGCCGCTGGTTGCGAAGGACGTGATCTCCAAGCAGCAGTACGACGCGGCTGTGGCCGCCGCGGCCGCCGCCAAGGCGCAGGTGGCCGAGGCTGAGGCCGGCGTGCTGGCCAATCAGAACGCCGTCGCCGGCGCGCAGGACAAGCTCGCGCAGGCCGAGGCAGCGTCCAAGCAGTCGGTCGAGAACCGCCCCGGCGAGGTCCGCGTGGAGCAGTCGCGCGCCGCCGCTGCAGCTGCTGCGATCAAGGAAGCCCAGGCGCGCGTCGACCAGGCGAAGCTGAACCTCAGCTACACCAAGATCATCGCGCCGACGGACGGCATCGTGAACAAGAAGAATGTGGAGATCGGCGCGAACCTTTCCTCAGGGCAGGACCTGATGACCATCATTCCGCTGACCGACCTCTGGGTGACCGCCAACTTCAAGGAGACGCAGCTGGAGCACATGTGCGCCGGGCAGAAGGTCGACCTGAAGGTGGATGCTTACGGCGGGCGCAAGTTCTCCGGCAAGATCACGCAGGTGGGAGGCGCAACCGGCTCTGAGCTTTCGCTGTTTCCGCCGGAGAACGCCACTGGCAACTACGTGAAGGTGGTGCAGCGCATTCCGGTGCGCATCGACTTCACCAACCTCGCGCAGGAAGACCAGGACTACGTGCTGCGTCCAGGGCTCTCGGTTACGCCGGACGTCTCCGTCAAAGGCGATGGCTCCGGCTGCGCGCAGAACAGCGCTCCTCCGCAGCCGTAACGCGGACCGAATCAAGAAAACGAGGGCGCGGCTTCGGCTGCGCCCCTTTCTTTTTGTTGGCGAAACATTGGCGCTTTTTGCGGGGTGACTATGCAGGCTGGATAGCGTCGCCGATCAGCAGAATCACCGGCGCGGGACCGACTGCGTCGTCGGTGAGCGTGGCTAGCGTGGCGCGATGGATCTGCTCTTCCGGCGTGCTGGCCCTGGAGACGGCGACGCATGGAGTTCCGGGCGGGAGGCCTGCGGCGATCAGCTCCTCGGCGAGCAGGCGAAAGCGGCGGCCGGGCATGTAGACGACGAGCGTGGCATCGGGCGGGAAGGCACCCTGCCATTTGGGCGTGAGTTCTATTTTGTCTTTGGCGTGGTGGGCGGTGGCGAAGATGAGCTTGGAGGCGGAGCTGCGGTCGGTGAGCGGCGTCTTGAGCGCGGCGGCGACGGCGAAGGCGGCGGTGATGCCGGGGACGATCTCAAAGGGCAGGTTGTGCTCGGTGAGGAATGCGATCTCCTCGGCGGCGCGGCCGAAGATGAGCGGGTCGCCGGACTTGAGGCGGAGGACGGACTTGCGGGCGCTCGCGTGTTCGAGCATGAGGTCATGGATGCCGGCCTGGGTGATGCGCGGCTGGCCGCAGCGTTTGCCGACGTAGATGATCTGCGGCGGATGCTGGCGCGTGGCTGAGGTTGCGAGCGCGAGGACTTCGTCGGAGACGAGATCGTCGGGCAGGATGACGTCGGCGGTCTCGAGCAGGCGCAGCGTGCGCAGGGTCAGCAGGCCGGGATCGCCGGGGCCGGCGCCGGCGAGGTAGACGGTGCCGGGCTTTGCTGCTTCGGTTACGCTCACGACTTGTTCTCGGCCGGATCGGGCGCCGTGCGCGGATCGCGCGGATTTGTTGCGGCGTGCTGGCGGGCGAGAGTGCGGGAGGGGCAGGCTGAGTAGCTGCAGACCTCGCGCGAGGCGAGGGTGTGGAGGAGCTGGTTGCGGGATTCGTTGAGCGGTTCCATCTGCAAAACTTCGCGGCGGAGGTTGCCGAGCTCGGCGAGCCAGTCGCCGGCGTCGAGCGGAAGGAGTTCGTTGATTTCTTTGCGAAGCCTTTGCGCCAGCGCGGGCGAGTGGCCGGCGGTGGAGATGGCGATCTGGAGATCGCCGCGGCGGACGACGGAGGGGAAGTAGAAGTCGCAGAAGGGCGGATCGTCGACGGCGTTGATGAGGACACCCGAGGCTTCGGCTTCGGCGAAGACCTGGCGGTTGACGGCGGGATTGTCGGTTGCGGCGACGGCGAGGAACTGGGCTTTTCCAGAGATGCTAAGGTCGCCGGGTTTGTATTCGCGCAGATGCAGTGTGATCTCGCCGGCGTCGGAGAGCGCGGTGATCCGGGCGTTCGCATATGGCGCGATGACGGTGACACGCGCGTTGGCGGCGAGCAGCGATTCAATCTTCGACTCGGCCAGCTTGCCCGCGCCGATGACGGTGCAGGGGCGTGCGGTGAGTTTGAGGAAGATAGGGAAGAGGGACATGGGCAGCCTGAGGGTTCAATAGATCTAGTTACTAACGCGTGAGAAGAATCTCATGAATCGGAAGAAATATGTTTCCTGTCTGTGCTGCGTGCCGTTTCTTACGCTGAAGCAGGTCGACAAAGTCAATCCTCTCTTCGAGAACGCTCATCAGATCGGCGCCGTCCATCAGGATAATAACCACCCCTCCAGCGGAGTGGGCCGTTATTCCGTCTGTAGAGAATCCGTTGATCGAGAGAAAAACACCAAGAGTGTTTTCGAGCTTTCGGCGTACTTTGGCCGCGAATCCGTCTAGGTGACCCGCGTCAGACGGAAGTTGCCGCCACCTTGCCTCAAACAGGTATTCCGTTCCGTCAAGGGAAAAGGCACCGTCGATCTGCTCGCCAGTGTTCCGAAAGGACGCCTTAGGGTCGAGGTCGAAGAGTTCAAATAACCCGTACATTACTTTTTCGAGTGCAAATCCACGCTTTTGCATATCGGCCGACACAACTAGCGCCATATAGCTCTCACGGATTTCGCTCAGTTTTTGTCTCACCGCTGAGTTGGTCTTAAGCTTCTCGGCTGCTTTCTTCCTCCGTTCTTGGCGCTGTCTCTCCTCGTCTTCAACCTCCACATTCGTATTGACTAGACGATTCAAATGCGCGATGGCGGCCTTAGCTCTAGCAGCCTTCGCCGCGCCATCCTCAAGTTGCTCCAGGTGTCCAAACGACTTCACGCTGCAAACTTCGTGACAAAGGTGGGTAAGGTCGCCTACCGATTGTGATCCGTTCCTAACTAACCTATCCACTAGATCTGACGCCACCTGTCGCTTGGGATTGTTCCAATCGATAAGGCTAAGAATCGCGGGCGCACTCAAACATTGATGGAGGAAGCTGCGGAGGTCGTTCTTATACCAATACAGCAGCCCGAGGGCCTCTTTTAGTGCGATGACCGCTGCAGGCGAGAGTCTCTTTGGCACACGAAGCCCCTAAATTGAAACCGAGATATCTCTATAATCTACGCCGTTGAAAATAGCTTCGACTACTCGCCTGGGGCGAAGCGGCCGGCGGCGACGGGTGGGGCATCGCGCTCGACGGGAGCGACCCAGGTGCCGTTGAGCTGGGCGCGGATGCTCTCGTCATCGTGGCGGGCGAAGTAGGCGCGGAGGTCTTCGCCGGGCTGGCGGTCGGCGAGGTAGGCGCGCAGCAGCTTCTCGATGGCCTCGGGCGGCGCTGTTGTGTGGTGCCTGACTTCAGGCGCTCTGCTCAAACTGGCTCCGGGGTCCCGAGGGCGGCGTGACACGATTGCTGCCTGAGGATGTGCCAATGTCGATCTCCGAGCGCTTCCGTGGAGTATGCGAAGCGGGGGACGCCGTTGGCGATTCTTGCGGGTAAGGAGTACGGATCGGGATCTTCGCGTGACTGGGCGGCGAAGGGGCCGCGATTGCTGGGGATAAAGTTCGTCATCGCGGAGAGCTATGAGCGGATTCACCGGTCGATTGCTTGTCGGGATGGGAATTATACCCGCTGCAGTTTATGCCGGGAAT
>CAVYCF010000008.1:0-8512 GCA_963766975.1 uncultured Acidobacteriaceae bacterium | reverse complement strand
GAACTACGACCAGCACCAGACCGGCAGCGGACCCGGTCCCATCGCCGCGCAGGACTGGTTTGTCGACAACCTGAAAGAGCGCGCTGAAGATCGTGCCCAAGGAGAAGGCGATCTGCGCCATCGGCAGCTACGGCTATGACTGGACGACCACATCCCGCCGCCGCTGCAAGAAGGGCCAGAAGCCGCAGGAGCCGAAGACGCTCAACGTGCAGGAGCTCTCCACGCAGGAGGCGTGGCAGGCCGCGTACGACGCCGACGCGCAGATCGATCTCGACCACGACTCGCTGAACGTCGCACTTCGCCTATGACGATGACGACGCGCACGTGCGCCACCAGGTCTGGTTCCTCGATGCCGTTACCGTGCTGAACCAGATGCGCGCCGCCCGCGCCCTGGGTATCGCAGACCTTCGCCCTCTGGCGGCTGGGCCAGGAGGACAACTCGCTGTGGAACATCTGGGACCAGCCGCGCCTCGCCGATCCCGTAAAAGACCTCGCCCAGGTCGAGCCCGGCTACGACGTCGACACCGAGGGCTTCGGCGACATCCTGGACATCACGCGCAAGAAGCAGAACGGCCATCGCACCGTCACCATGGATGACGATGACTCCGTCCCCGTCGGCTACCGCAACATCACCGACGAGACGATGGACTCCTATCCGCTCTCCTACACGGTGACCAGACCGGCTACGACCCCAGCAAGAAGAGGTTGCGCTCAGCTTCGACGACGGCCCCGACCCTACCTGGACGCCGAAGATCCTCGACATCCTTAAGCAACAACGCCATCGGGCACCTTCTTCATGATCGGCGAGGAGGCGCAGAATAACATCGGCGACATGCAGCGCGTCTATCGCGAAGGCCACGAGATCGGCAACCATACCTGGTTCCATCCGGACATCAGCGAAATCTCCAACCGCAGCCGTCGATCTGGAACTTAACCTGACCGAGCGGCTCTTCGCCGCGCGAGCTGGGCGTGCAGCCGCTCTACTTCCGCCCGCCCTACTCCATCGACCAGGAGCCCGATACCAACGACCAGGCCGCGCCCGCCGACCGCATCCAGAACCTCGGCTACGTCATCGTCGGCGACAAGATCGATACCGACGACTGGGACGAGCACCCGCGCAAGACTCCCCAGGAGATCATCGACAGCGTCTTCCAGCAGATCGACGATATGCAATCGCAGCTCCTGGATGCGCGGCTCCATCATCCTGCTGCACGATGGCGGCGGCAACCGCCAGCCCACCATCGACGCGCTGCCCGTACTGATCCAAGCCCTGCGCGCCCGCGGCTACACCATCGTCCCCGTCGTCGGCAGCTGATGGGCAAGACCCGCGCCGAGGTGATGCCGCCGCTCAACCAGCACCAGCGTCTGGCAGGCGCGCGTGGACTCCATCGCCTTCGTCGTGTGGGCCTTCTTCAACCACTTCGTCGTCGCCGTCTTCTTCGTCGGCGACATCCTGATGAGCGCGCGGCTCATCATCATCGGCGTCTTCGCCATCATCGACCGCCTGCGCAAGCGCAAGAACTTCGCCGGCCCGGACTACGCCCCGCGCGTCGCAGTGCTCATCCCCGCCTACAACGAAGAGAAGGTCATCGTCCGCACCATCCGCTCCGTGATGATGTCGAACTACAAGAACCTGCGCATCATCGTCATCGACGACGGCTCCACCGACAACACCTACCGCGCCGCCATCGACGCCTACCCGGCAGACATCGCCAGCGGCCGGCTGATCGTCCTCACCAAGCCCAACGGCGGCAAGGCCGACGCGCTCAACTTCGGCCTGGAGCATGTCGACGAGGAGATTTACGTCGGCATCGACGCCGACGGCGTCATCGCGCACGACGCCATCACCAACCTCGTCCCCCACTTCGCCGACCCGAAGATCGGCGCCGTCGCCGGCAACGCCAAGGTAGGCAATCGCGTGAATCTCTGGACGCGCTGGCAGGCCCTTGAATACATCACCAGCCAGAACTTTGAGCGCCGCGCGCTGGACCTCTTCGACGTCGTCATGGTCGTCCCCGGCGCCATCGGCGCCTGGCGCACCGCGGCCGTCAAGGCCGGCGGCTGCTACCACACCAACACCGTCGCCGAAGACGCCGACCTCACCATGAACCTGCTCGAGCAGCGCTACTCCGTCATCTATGAGGACCGCGCCCTCGCCTTCACCGAGGCCCCGGTCAACGTGAATGGCCTTATGCGCCAGCGCTTCCGCTGGTCCTTCGGCATCCTGCAGGCCATCTTCAAACACCGCGCCGCCATCCGCAACCGCCGCGCCATGGGCCTCTTCGCGCTACCCAATACGCTCATCTTCCAGATCCTGCTGCCGCTGGTCTCCCCGCTCATCGACCTCATGTTCGTCGCCGGCGTCTTCCAGTATCTCTACGCCCGCCACTATCATCCCGAGACCGCCTCCGCGCAGAGCTTTGAGAAGCTGCTGGCCTTCTTCCTCGCCTTCCTCATCATTGACTTCATCTGCTCCGCGCTCGCCTTCCTGCTCGAGCGCAAACACCCCGCCAGCAAAGGCGACGGCTGGCTGCTCTTCCACATCTGGATCCAGCGCTTCACCTACCGCCAGGTCTTCTCCCTCGTCCTCTTCCGCACCATCAAGCGCGCCATCGACGGCAAACCCTTCGCCTGGGACAAGCTCGAACGTACCGCCACCATGTCCAAAGAGACCGAGAAAATCACCGAAGTAGTGTGATTTCAGCGCCTCCGCTAATAGCAAAATAAAAGCGAAAATACTCTTGACTGCGCTCCCGCAGAGCGCTATCGTTTGGTCATTGATTGGCGAACAAAAGGCGAACTATGGCGCAGGCGACACAATCCGGACTGCGGGGAGTTTGGGCGGATGCGGCAGCCAATACGCTGTTTCCCATCCTCCAGCCCAGCCTCAAAGGCATCGCCCGCCTGGCCGACGAGGCCCCGCACACGGATGACGGTCACCTGATCGAGTTCCGCGCCATGCAGGTTAAGAGCGTGCTCAACAAGACCGTCTCCAAGCGCTTTCGCGCGCTCGAATACTCCATCAACCCCTACCGCGGATGCGAGTTCGGGTGCAGGTACTGCTACGCACGGTATGCCCACGGCTTTCTCGCACCGAAGCTCGCTTCGGCACAAGGAGATGGCGCGGTGGGGACTGTGCCTGGCGCCGCGGCCGATCCGGGAGAATGGGTGTCCGGGCCGGTCGCGGCGAAATTCGCGCCAGAGCAGTTTGGGCCAGAGCAGGGTAGCGCCGCGGCCGAGATCGCCGCTGCCGTCTGGCCGGACGACGCCGCGCGCGCGAAGAAGCCTGATTTTTCCGATCCGCTCACCTTCGAGCGCCTCATCTTCCTCAAGCAGAACGCCGCGTGGCTGCTGGAGCAGGAGTTGCGCTGCCTTGGCCCCAAACTCAGGGAACGGGAGATCGCCATCGGCACGGCAACCGATCCATACCAGCCCATCGAACGCCGCGCCCGCATCACGCGCAGCCTGCTTGAGGTCTTCTCCCGCAAGGCGGGATATCGCATCAGCATTGTCACCAAGTCCAACCTGATCCTCCGCGACATCGACCTCCTGGCCGAGATCGCCCGCCGCAACCGGCTCGTCGTCCACATCACCATCACCACGCCCGACGCCGATCTCGCCCGCAAGCTCGAGCCTCGCGCGCCACGCCCGGACCTTCGCCTCGCCGCCGTCCGTGAACTGCGCCAGGCCGGCATCACCGCCGGCGTGCTCTGCTGCCCGCTGCTGCCCGGCATCACCGACTCCGAAGCCGCCATCGACCGCATGGCCCAGCTCGCCGCCGAAGCCGGCGCCAGCTTCTTCGCCGCCAACCCGCTCTTCCTCAAAGCTTGCTCGCGTCCTACCTACCTGAGCTTCGTTCGCGAGCATTTTTCTTCCCAACTGGCCCAGACCCAGCGCCGCTTTGCCCTACGCGACTTCGCCGCGCCCAGCTACGCCAAAGCTCTCGCCCGCATCGTCGCTCGCGCCTGCGACAAGCATGGCCTCAACCGCCGCTCCCGCGATACCCTGCTTACAAAAGTGACGATCTTCGATTCCGCTACACAGCGCGCCCGCCGCACTGACCTTTTGGATCCCTCCGGCCGCCGCCCGCCCAGCTCCGTAGGCGCAATTCCTCGCCAGGCCGCACTCTTCGCCTGAGTACGTCTACGGCTGCTGCTTGGGCGCGCCGTGTGTGAAGTGATGCAACAGGAACTCCTGAAACAGGGTGCCGATCGCGCCCTCACCAACGCCGATCAGCGTATTGTCCACCGTCACCTGTACATCATGCCGGTCGCTGTCCGGGTAATAGAGGCTGGAGATCAGTCCTGACGCAACATTGCCGCCGATGTTCGAGACGTTCGGCTCCCACTTGCCGTTGTCGCCCTTGCACACAGCAACCGTAGAGATGGCATACAGAGCGCGGGTGATGATCCTGCCGTGCCCGCGATAGAAGTACCGCGGGTCCTGATGCAGCAGCGACGGCAGCGCCGCCGCGCCCAGGAACGTCGCGCTCAGCCGGTCGCCGTAGGTCGCCGCATAGCGCTTCGCATAGCCGGAAAACTCCTGCCCGTAGCCCGAAAAATCACCCTGCCACTGTTCGATCCCCGCCGTCACGCCCGTCGTGAAATACGTGACCGGATCGACCGAGACATGCGCCGCGAGCTTGAACTTCTGCTTGCGTGTCAGCGGCGCCGCATCCGCAACGTAGGAAACATAGAAGTTCGGAAGCACTCCCAGAATCCGCTGGTGCACCTCCGTCGTGATCTGCTGCTCAGCGAGATCTTCCACGCTGATCGCCTTCACCGTCGTCGTGATGCCCTCGACACCCAGTTGCACTGTCGGCACAACCACGGCCTCGCCTTCGTGCACCACCAGGACCTCTTTGATCTTCCAGCTGGCAAAGCCCGGCGCGTTGATGCGCAGAATGTATCGGCCCTCAGCGACGTCCGCAAAGCTGAAGACGCCGTGTTCGTCGGCTGCGACCGTTCTGGCAGCGGAAGCCTCCGCCGCCTGCTCTGGATCGAGCGAAACCAGCGCCGTCACCACCGCCGAGCCGTCGGTGTCCGTCACCACGCCGCTCACGCTCGCCGTGGGCACCGTGGCCGGCGTTTGCTGCGCAGGCACTCTTGCCGCGCAACAGAGGAGGGAAGCGGCAAGCACCATGCACAATCTGCACCGTAGTTGGCTGTCCAGGTTCATTTCGGATGAGTCCGACTGGACCACAAAATTCGCTCCCGCGTAAAAGTCCACCTGCATGAGGCATTACGGATGAAGCTGAAAGAGTTGTGCGTTGCCTCTATCACTGGTCCGTTTCGAAAAATCGTGTCTGATTGGAATCCCGGGGATTTACCCGAATCGTTCTAGAGGCGTTACGTGGAAAGCTATGTGCAAAAGCCTGGGCATGAAACAAACCGGTAAATGGAATCGCATCGCGGCCCTTAATCGACCGCCCTTTAGACTCGAACGTGTAGCAAAGCATGACCGCTGGACATCCCAACCATGGATCGAGTACGGTATGGCCGGTCACAACAGCCGTCTTACGCTCCCAACTCGAAGTCGAATACCAATGAAATTCCCGAATTGTATTTTTGACGAAGCACGTTATCAATCTATCTGGACTCCACGGTAGCGCCATTCTGCGGACTCCTTTCTAGATCTGTGATCATCTTAAAGTGAAAACGCGGAGCCGTGGCCCCGCGTCTCAGTCTAAAAATCTTCTGCTTACGCTACGACGTCGATGCCCATCGACCGCGCCGTGCCGCGGATGGTCTTTGCCGCCGCCTCGACCGTCGACGCGTTCATGTCCGGCATCTTGGTCTTCGCGATCTCGAGGATCTGCTTCTCCGTCACCTTGCCCTTCTTGTCCTTGTTGGGCGTGCCGGAGCCCTTCTCGATCTTCGCCGCCTTCAACAGTAATACGGACGCCGGCGGCGTCTTGGTAATGAACGTAAAGCTGCGGTCGGCGTACACCGTGATCACAACCGGGATGGTCATGCCGGTCATCTCCGGCGTAGAGGTGCGCGCGTTGAACTGCTTGCAGAACTCCATGATGTTCACCTGGGCCTGGCCCAGCGCGGGGCCGACCGGCGGCGCCGGGTTGGCCTTACCGCCCGTGATCTGGAGCTTGACGTATGTTGCGACCTTCTTGGGTGCCATGGAACTGTCCTCTTCGCTTCAAATTTTCTGGCGGTCAATGCCGCCGATCCTGCAAAACTCTCACGCCGCATACCGCGACGATACGGAGGATTACTCCTCCATCTTGTCCACCTTCGCGAACTCGATCTCCACCGGAGTCGACCGTCCGAAGATCGAAACCATCACCTTCAGCGTCTGGCGGTCTTCGTTCACGTCGTCCACCGTGCCGTTGAAGTTGGCGAACGGCCCTTCGTTGATGCGTACCTGCTCGCCCTTTTCGAACTTCATCTTCAGCGATGGCTTGTCCTTCGCCGACTCGCTGCGAAAGAGGATCGAGCTGACTTCCTGCTCGCTCAGCGCCACCGGCTTGTCGCCCGTGCCCAGGAAGCCCGTCACCCGCGGCGTGTTCTTGATCACGTGCCACAGGTCGTTGTCCAGTTCCATCTCCACCAGCACATAACCCGGCAGGAAGACGCGTTCGATGGTGTACTTCTTGCCGTTGCGCAGCTCCGTCACCGGCTCGGTCGGGATCATGATCCGCCCAATCCGGTTCTGCAGCCCGAACGCCTGAATGCGGCTCTCGATCGACTCGCGCACCTTGCGCTCAAAGCCCGAATAGGCGTGGATGATGTACCACTTGTAGTTCTCGTTCACCGGCGGGGCCAGCTGCTCGGCCGGCTGCTCGCCGCCCGGCTCCTGTGCCTCGGGGATCTGTTCGTCAACTGCCATCGCTCTCGCCTTCTTGGTGCATCGTGTTGCTGCTTGCGAAATACCGCAGCTACTGCTGTGTGAAGTGCTGGATCAGCTTGGTCACCGCCTGGCCAACCACAGAGTCCACCAGAAAGAAATACGCCGCGAAGAGGAAGACCGTCACGATCACAACCGTCGTCGTCGAGATGACCTCCTGCCGCGACGGCGCAACTACCTTGCGCATCTCCGCGCGCACGTCCTTCAGGAACTCCACCAGCCGCTGCGGACCGGACTTCAGCCGGTCCATCCCGGTGCTCTGCTCGTCTGCCACTGCAATCGCCTTCGCCATAACGCCTCGTATGCCTTCGCAACTTGTACTGCTTGAATCTGTCCGCCCGCTGATCTCTCCGCAAAGACCTTCGCATCGTCTCGGGAGCGGCGTTGAAACTGGCGGGGGAGCTCGGATTCGAACCGAGAAGTTCGGTTTTGGAGACCGACAGTTTAACCGTTGAGCTTACTCCCCCAAGCTCGAGGAAAGGAGCGGAACGGGCCATCTGCTGCTCCCTGTTCCCTGACCCCTGTTCCCTGCCTTACTTCGTCTCCTTGTGCGCCGTGTGCTTGCGGCACGTGTTGCAGAACTTGGAGAACTCAAGCCGGCCGGTGGTGGTCTTCTTGTTCTTGGTGGTGGAGTAGTTCCGGTTCTTACAGTCCGGGCACTGCAGTGTGATGATCTCGCGCATTGTCTTTGCTCCTATCGTGGCCGGCCGCCTTGGCCGGCAAGCAGCTTGCCTTGTGAACAGCTACGTTTTGGATCGCTCTGGAGTTCTCACCCCTCGGCCCCAAAATCGCTGCCCATCTGACACGCCGCGACGCAGGGCTTGTTCGGCCCCTGCTGCCAGATCCTGAATTGTGCAACGGAAAGACCAGCGGTCAGGCCACGCTGGTCTCTATTCAGTATGCCCGAAAACCGCCCGAAGTGGAAGTCCTACCTTCTTAGCCCATGTGGCACGTATGCCATAATTGATTAACTTAGTGGGGAATCCCCTATTTAGATTGGCTTTTGGGGAAACCTGATGACCTTTACTCGTCGCCAATTCGTCGTGAAAGCTCTGGGTTTCGGTGTACTATCGAATTCTCCAGTAGTAAATGCAGGAGTCTTGTTGGATTGCACCCCTGCTCCGGAATTTCCTGTGTTCCTAAACGAGGGTGCCTGGAAGAGCCAAGAGTTCCCCGTTGGAAAACATGACTATCACGTCTTCCTCAATCTTGACCGTAGTATGCCGCTGAAGGAGTTGGACTGTGACCTCGGGCCGCCGCGCTCTGGAGAGAAATGCAATACTCCGCCCTTACTCGATCTGGAGTGGAAAATCTGGGACGGAGCGATGAAAGGACCTGCATCCTCGAATCCAGATCGTAAAGAATCCTGGCTATTGGTGCTGGCTGTAGTGTGAAAAAGCGGCGAGCCGAAGCTCGCCGCTTTAAATTTGTTGAAATACCCAGATCCTTCGCTCGCGCTCAGGATGATTGCGTTCCGGCTCAGACCCGCCGGACAGCGCAAAAATCACTTGATGATCTCGCTCATGGTTCCTGCGCCCACGGTGCGGCCGCCCTCGCGGATAGCGAAGCGCAGGCCCTTCTCCATGGCCACCGGCGTCTGCAGCTCGATCTCGAGTGCGACGTTGTCGCCCGGCATCACCATCTCGGTGTC
>CAVYCF010000007.1:0-831665 GCA_963766975.1 uncultured Acidobacteriaceae bacterium | reverse complement strand
AAATCTCGCCGCGAATTTCGACAATATCCGGGAAACGGCTTTTGCAATTCGTGCGGCACGCTTTTGATCGTGCGCGACATTGGCGGTGATGTTTTCGCCGGTCGTGCCGTCGCCGCGCGTCGCGGCCTGCACCAGCTTGCCCTTTTCATAGCGCAGGGAGCAGGAAAGCCCGTCGATTTTCGGCTCGGCCATGAAGGCAATCGGTCTCATTTTCCGACAATTCGCAGGAAACGCCGGATGCGCGCAATGAAATCCTCGATATCCTCATCCGAAAACGCGTTGGAGAGCGAGAGCATCGGCACGCTATGCGTGACCTTGCTAAATCCGGCGGCGGGCGCGGCGCCGACGCGTTTCTCGGGATCATCTTTCGGCGCAAGATGCGGGAAATTTGTCGTGCAGCGGTTTTATACTGAATGCGAAGCGCGTCATATTCGGCGTCGGAGATTTCAGGCGCATCTTTCTGATGATAAAGCTTATCGTGATGTGAAGATTTGTTTCGCGAGTGCGGCCATTTCCGCCGCCGCTTCGATGGGCGTCAGTTCGACAGATGTCCGGTTTTGATTTCTTCGAAGGGCTCATGATAACGAGCCTACAGCATTGACCGCAGTTTTTCGACAAGCGCGCGCGCGTCACCTCTACCTGCGTCTTTGCGGCGAGATCCTTCACGAGAACGGTGCCCTTGGCCTTTTCATCGCGGCCCAGCAGGATGGCGAAGGGAATGCCGGCTTTATCGGCATATTTGAGCTGCTTATCGAGTTTGGCGGGCTCCAGATAATTCTCGACATTGAACCCGGCGCGGCGCAATTCGGCGGCGAGCGCGAGATAGGTCGGCGCTCAACGCTGCGGATCGATCTGCGTGACAAGAATCTGCACGCTGTTCGGCACAGGCGGCAGAAGTTTGTTGCGCGTTCAGCTGATCGAACAAGCGCGTGAGGCCGATGGAAATGCCGACGCCGGGCAATTTCGATTTCGTGTAATGGCTGGCGAGATCGTCATAGCGGCCGCCGGAACAAACGCTGCCGAATTCAGGATGCGCGTCGATCAGCGTTTCGTAAACCGTGCCGGTGTAGTAATCGAGGCCGCGCGCGATGGCGAGATTGAGGCGCGTGCGCTTTTCCGGAACGCCGAGCGCCTTCGAGCGCATCGACCATTTGCGTCAGCTTCCGCGAGGCCCTGCAGGAAAACGGGATCGTCGGATTTGTAGTGCGCGCAGCGATGGCGAGCATTTCCGTCCTTGCCGCCTTTATGCGCGATGAGCTGCAGAACATCGTCGGCATGATCGTCGCGCAAGGCCGAGCGCGATGATCGCCTCGCGCACTTTGTCCGCGCCGATTTTATCGAGCTTGTCGATTTCGCGCAAAATCAATTTCTGTTTTTCCGCATCGTCGACGCCGAAATCCGGCAAGCAAGCCGAGCAGAATTTTCCGGTTGCTGAAATGAATCGTGAAATCGCCGATTTTCAGTTCCTCGAAAATCTGCACGATGATCGCGGGAATTTCGGCGTCATAGGCGGGATCGAGTTTGTCCTTGCCGATGACGTCGATGTCGCATTGATAAAATTCGCGGAAGCGGCCGCGCTGCGGCGCGTTCGCCGCGATAGACGCGCTGGATCTGATAACGGCGGAAGGGAAAGGCGAGTTCGCGCTCATGCTCGGCGACATAGCGCGCGAGCGGCACGGTGAGATCGAAACGCAAGGCGAGATCGGGCTTCGTGCCCCTGCTGCAATGGCGCCGGTCGATTGCACGAAATAAACCTGCTTTTCCGTCTCGCCGCCGGATTTGGTCAGCAGCACGTCTTTCAGCTCGAACACCGGCGTTTCGATCGGCACGAAACCGAAACGTTCATAGCCGCGGCGGATGACGTCCATCATATGCTGGAAAACCATCTGCTCGCGCGGCAGAAGTTCGAGCGTTCCGGGCGGGGTGCGGGGCTGGATCGGTGACATAGCCTTGAAGCTAGACAAAACCCGTTGATGCGGAAAGGAAAATATCCAAACCCACTTGATCAAAAGGGTTTATGTGGAAGCCGGTTTAAACTTCGGGCTCCCGATCAACGACATCTTCAACCGCGCCGTCTTCGCCGAGTTCCTCGGCATCCTCGATAACCGCATCTTCGGCCTCTTCGCCTGTCGGCGGCGGGAATTTCTTCGATGATTTCCTCAGGCGCAGGTGCTGCGCGGCGGCTTTTTTATCGGCCGAACGGCCCCGGCGGGCGCGCAGAAGAATTTCAGGATCAAACACCGTGCCGCAACTTGGGCATACCGGCGGATTTTTCTTCATATCGTAGTAGCGCGTATTGCAACTCGGGACAGATGCGCTTTTGTCCCCATTCTGCTTTTGCCACGTCAAATCTCCATAATTTCAAAGAACCCCTGAGGGGCGTTGTCCTGTTACATAAAATTCCGTGAGCGGCAAGGGTTTTCAAAAGAACCGGATTTAAAGACCTTCCCATCGCCCCTCCCACTACCCTTAAAGCCGGAAATAGTCTAAAGAAACAATTATGACGGAACCCTCCGAAAACCGCCCTTCCCCCGAGGCCCTTCTGGCCGAGGCCAGCCGTGAAAGCCGGGGCAAACTGAAGATTTTTATCGGCGCCGCACCCGGCGTCGGCAAGACCTATTCCATGCTCCGGGCGGCGCAAGCCCGCAAGAAAGAAGGCGTGGATGTCGTCGTCGGCATCGTCGAAACCCATCAGCGCAGCGAAACCGAAACCCTATTGCAGGACATCGAAATCATCCCCCGCCAGGTGATCGATTACCGCGGCATCGCGTTCCAGGAAATGGATCTGGATGCCATTTTGCGCCGCTCGCCGAAGCTGGTTCTGGTCGATGAACTGGCGCATTCCAATATCCCCGGTGCGCGTCATCCCGAAGCGCTATCAGGATGTCGAAGAACTGCTGGATGCCGGCATCGATGTTTATTCGACGTTGAATGTTCAGCATATCGAAAGCCTGAATGACATCGTCGCGCGCATCACCGGCATTACCGTACGTGAAACTATCCCCGATGGCATCATGCAGAAAGCGGATTCCATCGAGCTGATCGATCTGACGCCCGAAGAGCTTTTGCAGCGCCTGAAGGAAGGCAAAGTCTATATTCCTGAACAGGCGCGACTGGCGATGGGGCGGTTTTTTACGCCGGGCAATTTAACCGCGTTGCGTGAACTGGCCTTGCGGCAAGCCGCCGCGCGCGTTGATGAGCAGATGTCGAGTTATATGCAGCGTCATGCCATTGCAGGCCCATGGCCCGCCAGCGACCGCATTATGGTTTGCATCGCGGATGACGGGCAGGCGGCCGCGCTGATCCGAACCGCGCGAGCGCATGGCCGAAAAACGGCAAGTGCCGTGGCTTGCGCTCTATGTCGAATCCCATCGCCATGCGACTTTGCCCGAAAGCGTACGCCGCGATATCACGCAGGCGCTGCATCTCGCCGAAAATCTCGGCGGCGAAACGCTGACCGTCGCCAGCGAAGATGTCGCGGGCGAAATTCTGCGCGTGGCGCGCGAAAGCAATGTCAGCGTCATCATCATCGGCAAATCCAAGCGGTCGCTGTGGTCGCGTCTGATGCGGCCTTCGGTCGCGGCGGCGGTGCTCGATCGCGGCGACAGTTTCGATATTATGGTAATGAGCGGCGGCGAGGCGCAAGCAGCCGCCCGCGCATCGGACCAAGCGCTGCCCGGCTCACTGGTTTGCGCGTATCGACTGGCTCTCTTACGCTGCAGCGCGACGGCGATGTTTGGCATCGCCAGCTTTATTGCCTGGGGCGCCAGCCATCTCACCGACTTTCCCTTTCGGCGCTGACCTTCATCTACCTGATCGGCATCCTGCTGGTCGCCGTCGATCGCGGCTTCAAGGTTTCTGCTTTATGCCAGATTCTTAGCGTTTTTGCGCTTGATTTCTCTGTTTATCGCACCGCGCTTTTCCTTCGCTGATCGAGCAAGCAGGAAGATTTTCTGACGCTGGCGTTCTTTCTCGTCATCGCCTCGGCGATCAGCCTGATCGGCGCGCAGCTGCAACGGCAGGTCGAAGTCACGCGGCGCAACGCCGAGCGCACGCAGGCGCTTTATGATTTCAATAAAACCATCGCCGCCGCGGCGACGCTCGATGATATTTTGCAAGCCGCCGTGCGGCATGTGTCGCAAAGCCTTGCGACGCATACGGTGCTTCTGTTGCCGCGCAATGGAAGGCTGGAACCGGCTGCGGCCTTCCCGACCGAAACGCGGCTCGATACGGCTTCTGCCGCTGCGATGGATTGGGCATGGCGGCATGGCCGGCCAGCTGGGCTCAGTTCCGATACCTTGCCCGGCGCGGCCTTTTATGGGCTGCCGCTTGCGCGCCGGCAAGGAGACCGTCGGCGTGCTGGCGGTGCAGCCGGATAAGGGCCGAGCCTTACATCCGACAACGAAAATTTCCTCACCAGCCTCGCCAATCAATCGGCCGCGGCTATCGAACGCGCGCAGCCTCGCTGCCGATATCGCGCAAGCGCGGCTGCAGACGGAAACCGAACGTTTGCGCTCGAACCTTCTCTCCACCATCAGCCATGATTTGCGCACGCCGCTTGTGGCCATTCTCGGCGCCACGACCAGCCTGCGCGATTACTGGGATAAATTCGATGATACAGCGCGGCGTGATTTGTTCGCGACGATCGAGGATGAGTCCGATCGCCTTAACCGCTTTGTGCAAAACCTGCTCGACATGACGCAACTGGTTTCCGGCGGCCTGAAGCTGAAACGGCAAGCCGACGGATGTGCAGGATCTCGTCGGCGCGGCCTTGGCGCGCTTACGCAAAACGCTGGGCGCACGGCCCCTAAATCTCGATATTCCCGATGATCTGCCGCCCGATCGATGGCGATTTTACGATCATCGAACGCGTGATCGTGAATATCCTCGATAATGCCTGCAAATATGCGCCCGCCGATCAGCCTTTGCCGTTACGGCGCGGCGCGAGGCGCATTATGTGCGCTGACAATTACCGATCGTGGCCCCGGCATTCCCGAAGAAGAACGCGAGCGTGTGTTCGACATGTTCTATCGCGTGAAGGTCGGCACGGCGCCGACCAGCGGTGCGGGTTTAGGTCTGGCTATCTGCCGCGGCTTTATCGAGGCGCATGGCGGCCGCATCATGGCGCAACCAGGCGCGGACGGCAAAGGCACGCAGATTGTTTTGCGGTTGCCTGTGGTTCACCAGGATCAACAGCATTAATCCGGGAGCTTACGACTTTTCTGACGCCTCGCTTCGTAAAGCGCCACAGCGGCAGCATTGGAGACATTCAGGCTGCCGATCGGGCCGCCGGTCGGCAGTTGCGCAAGCTCGATCGCATTTCTTGCGCGTGAGTTGGCGAAGCCCTTCGCCTTCCGCGCCGAGCACGATCACGGTGCGGCCGGAAAATCGCATGCGCCAAGATTCTTCGTCGCCTTCTTCGGCAAGGCCCGACACACCAGTAACCTGCCTGCCGCAATTCATCCAGCGCGCGCGAGAGGTTGACGACATGGATTTGCGGCACATGTTCGACAGCGCCGGATGCCGATTTTGCCAGCACGCCGGTCATGCCTGGCGCGTTGCGTTCGGTGAGGATAACGGCGCCTGCCCCGAGCGCAGCCGCCGAACGCAAGATCGCGCCGATATTATGCGGATCGGTCACCTGATCGAGCATCACAAGGCAATCGGGCGGATTATCGCCGGCGATAACTTCATGCAAGGATGGTTCATCAGAGGCGCGATTCAAGCACCACACCCTGATGCACGCTGCCGGGCGGCGTGAGGCGGTCGATCTCCGTGCGGTCGACGCTTTTCGCATCGGGACGCTTTAGCAAGTTTTCGTTCGCGCGTCGTCAGCGTTTCCTCGAAAGCTTTCTGCCGCCTTCGGTGAGCCAGAGGCGAAAAATTTGCGCTTCGGGTTAAGCCACGCCGCGCGCGCGGCATGAAAACCCCAAATCAAAACCGTATCGCGGTTGCTTCTGTCATTTTTTTCGCGCCGGTCGCGATGGTCGATTTGTTCGCTGCGCTCCGTTTTTACGAAAACCGGTTTTTCAAAATTCTTTGTTTGGGGCGATCTTTCTTGAAATCGCGTTTTTGGAACGGACGTTTCTCAAATGGTTTTTTCTCATAACGCGGCTTTTCGAAATCGCGCTTCTCAGAATCACGTTTAACAAAACTGCGGGTCGCGTCGCTGCGCCCACCACCATCGCGTGAGCTGCGCTCGCGTTTCTCAAAAGGTTTTTTCTCGAAAGCCTTTTTTTCATAACGCGGTTTTTCGAAATTACGTTTTTTGAAATTACGATTTGCAGGCGCGCGATTGTCGGTGTCGCGCGGCTCAAACTCACGCGCATCAAGGCCAGAACGTTCCGGACGGTAGCCAGACGCGGCGTCGGGGCCGCGCGACGGTTTCCCATGAAATGATTTCCCGAATGACGGTTTGCCACCAGATTTACCCCCGGCTTTGCCAAAAGGACGGGCCTTGGAGCCAAAGGAACCACTTTTGGTGGAGGCGCTGCTGCGATGTTGCTTTTTCATGACCTGAATAAGTTTGAATGTAGAAAATTGAGTAAAACGGACCTTATGGACCGAAACTCTCGGCCGACCCTATACAAGAAACGCCTGATAATAAGGCAAAAATTATATAACCCATTGAAATCATTGATATTGATGCCTTTTCACCCCCTACCCCCGTTAAGGAAAGTTTGAGAATTTATGGGTTATCTGTTGCCATTGGCTTTAAGAGCTCGCGCCGGGCTTTGTCGGCGAGCCTGCCCTTCAGCGGTGCTTGCAAAGAACCTCTGCGAGATAAGGATTTCTGATTTGTCCACGATCGATCCAGCCCCTTGCCAGCGCCTGCCGCCAAGCCCCGGATCTGGCTGTTGTTCCCGGCTGGCATGATCAGGACGGTATTTTGCGCGAGATGTGGGTGCGCAACCAGATCACCGCAAGCCATTGCCGAAGCCCTCGGGCGTTCTGTTCCCGCCGTTATGACGCGCGCCGCACGCCTTGGTTTGCCCCGCCGTTCGGCTCCCGGGCGGAAGCCAGGGCCACGACCAGAGTTGGATGCCGGGTGGTTTTGCAAAAGTTCTGGCCCGTTCGCCGCCCCGCGCCAAGGCCCCCGTCGATCCCCCGGCGATATAGCCCCGCAAACATCTTTGCGGATTTGTCTCATGTGCCTTAAAAAGTTTGAATCGGCCGGGCGGCATAACAGAATTTGCTCGACCTGCAAGAACTCGGCAGAGTATGGAACAGCAAGCGCCCTGCCTGAAATTCCGCATGCCGGTTTCCTGAGGATTTTCGATGCCCCTAAAAGATGCCATCGCCACCGTCCTTAACCGCAACGCTTTCTATCGCGATGGCTATCGCCTGCTCCTGCGCATCAGCCTTATTCAGACCATCGTGATTGGTCTTCTGGCTGTCGGCATCATCAGCTTGTTTTTGACGGTACACGTCAAACAGATTTATTTCGCCACCACTGCCGATGGCCGCATCATCAATATCGTGCCGCTCAACGAACCCTATCGTTCGCCCGCCGAAGTTATCGCTTGGGCCGCAAGCACGGCGCAGAATGTCATGCGTTTCGGCTATTTCGATTATCGCACGCGTCTGCAACAGGTCGCGAGCGATTTCACCGATACCGGCTGGACAGCTTTTAACAACGCGCTGAAGGAGGCGAACATCATTGAAGCCATCGAACAACGTAAACTGGTTGTGACGATGGACATAAACGCCGCGCCCGAAATCAAGAACGCGCTGGTGTCTTGAATGGCGTTTATACGTGGTATCTGGAATTTCCGGTGACCATCAAATTCGGCGGCACGACGCCGCCTGCGCCCGATCAGCACCACTCTCGTCTGCAAGTTGTGCGTGTCTCCACGCTTCAGAATCCTGACGGTCTCAGTATCGAGCAATGGGTGACTGTCGGCCCGGACGGCAAATGACCCCCCCCACCCCATTGGCGGCGGCCCTAAAGACAATAAGCTCCGGGCCGATGCGCCTCAACAGGGTGGGCGGATAAAGATGAAGCCGGCCAAAGATCCGGAACCCGCAAAAACACCTGCGGCGGGCACCGCTTCTAAACCATTCCGACTAAACCGGCTAAAGCTAAACCCAAAATCAACACTGGTTTTTTCGGTGGGGGCGCAATCTATGTCGATGTCGTCGACGAAGCCGTTGAAAAAAAGAAGCTGAAAAAAATTTTTCGCGTCGTTCAGATGCAAGCCCTCATCATCGTCGGTATGGGGGCGTTCTTTGTTGTGGGTTCGCCCCTTTTTCAAATTCGTCCATCTTACTATGCCGTGGATTCGATGCCACCGTACGATGCGGCTTATAGCCCTCACCATGCCCAATATGACCAATCAGGCGATTTTGTCCTGGGCCACCAACAGCATCACTGAAATCATGACCTTCGGATTCGGCGACTATAATTCGCATTTGAGTGACCAGCAAGTCCGCTTCACGCCCGAGGGCTGGACAAGCTTTGTGAATGCGTTTAACAAAATGGAAATCGGCAAATTTTCAAAGAACGGCAATTTGTTTTAACAACGGTGCCTTCGGATAGCGCAGTCATCTTGTCGCAGGGCCATAACCCGCAGCATGTTTATGAATGGAAAATACAGATGCCGGTGATCATGACCTATGCCACCAACGATAATGTTACGCACCAGGATCGGCCATGGTCGACACTGACGATTCTCCGCGTACCACCTTCAACGATAACCCGAGCGGCATCGCCATCAAACAGCTGTGAAAAACATCGGCGGATCATATCAGATCCCTGCGATCCAGGACTAGCGTGCTTCTGTGCGAAATAAGACGGATCCAGCTTCCAGCTACGCAGCATATCCTGCGCCAATTTGGACGAAAGACGGTCGAAAGACAAGCAACGCCTGGCTCAATTCACGCGGATGAACGACTTGCTCACCGGGGCGCGCGCCGCGCGACAACAGAAAGATCGAAACAAAAGCCGCTTTATCGACGCCGATGGCACGGCATACGGCAGCCAGACCGCGGCCGCCGATTTCCGTCGTGATCGTATCGATCAAGGATAGGTTGAGGCCCGCAAGGCGGCTCAGCAGGATATTGAATAGACGATAATGGCCGAGACGCAAAACCTGCGGCAGGATCTGGATTGAAATCGCCTGACGTTCGTTCAGCCAGTCGGCCACCTGCTCCATCGCCATATCGTTGGAACGGTCGAGCGTGTAATGGCCGAGGAATTCATCAATCGTCTTTGAAAGGGACTCGTCAATCTGTCCCGCAGAAATGCCAAAACGCTTCAGCGCATAGCGGCGCAGATCCTGTGACACCCACCAGTAAAGCCGTGTCGCGGCTTCATTCGTCATTTCGGAGCGTTTCATGATCGGTTCGCGCAAGGCCGCAGCGAAACGCGCGGCGTCGGCGACGACTGTGACGGCTTTCGGGCTGAGATGCGCGCCGAGATTTTCCGCGACCAGCTGCATGACACCAATATCGCCGGTGACAACAAGGGCATCGGCCACGGCTTCGCTAACGGCTGCGCGTTGCGCCACGGCTTTGGCATGATCGTTACCGCGTGTTGCGACAACCGTGATTAAATCCTCATCGGTCAGGGACGGGCTCGTCTTAAGAACTCGGCCAGCGATCTCGATGTCGCTGTCATAACCCAATGACACCGCCATACGCCTCGGCATGCGGACAGCAGTCGGCAAATTTGTTGACCAACGCAGCGCGGATCGCGGGTGTGTGGCTCTTCAGCAATTGGTCGATCAGTTCATTGACCAACTCTTCTTCGCGCAGGGAAAGCGGGGCGTCTTCAGCGAGGAAAACGTCGGCCAGCATGCCTGCGAGACGGACGCGCGCGTCATCGCTATGTTCGTGCGCAAGCGCGAACATGGCCGGCAACTGCTGCTGCAAGCGGCCCATCATGGACCTACCTCTCGCCTCAGGGACATCGGTACTCTGCATTTTCCCAACCTTTTGAGGCGTTTATCTAAGCTAAAGTAGATTACAGAATGATTAATGCTTTGTTCATTATGAATGCGTGATAATACGTTAAGACCATTGGCGCATGTCAGAGGATGGTCACGATGGGTATTGAGGTTACGCTTCCCCCGCTGCCGATTATAACAAGCCCCTTGCCCCAGGATGCGGCGGCTAGGGCGTCCACGGCCGTTCTGGCTCAGGCTGCGGCCCCCATCGCGCAACGCGCAATAGACCCGTCCTCCAAAGCCGATCGCGCATAAGACAAAAGCAACAGCGACCGGGCCAAGGGTGGGGGTATGTCCTGGTTTGTCCAGCTCTGTACCAGAGGCATAGGGGGATAATACGGAAGTCGTCATTCGCCGGGGGCGAAGCGGCCGGCGGCGACGGGTGGGGCGTCGCGCTCGACGGGCGGCGAGCCAGGTGCCGTTGAGCTGGGCGCGGATGCTCTCGTCGTCGTGGCGGGCGAAGTAGGCGCGGAGGTCTTCGCCGGGCTGGCGGTCGGCGAGGTAGGCGCGCAGCAGCTTCTCGATGGCCTCGGGGCAGTCCTCGGCGGCGGCGCGGTAGCCGACCTGGCGGGCGATGCCGGCGTATTTGCCGATCGACCCCCCGACGCAGAAGTAGAAGGCGTCGACCATCTTGCCGTCCTTCTTGATCTTCTTGCCTTCGAGGCCGATGTCGGCGATCCAGCTCTGGCCGCAGGAGTTGGTGCAGCCGGTGACGTGCAGGCGAATCTGCTGGTCAAAGCCGGGCAGGCGGTCTTCCATCTCTGAGACGAGCCACTTGGCGAAGCCTTTGGTTTCGGCGATGGCGAGCTTGCAGAACTCGGTGCCGGTGCAGGTGATGGCGCCGCGGAAGAAGGGGGTGGACTCGACGCGGAGGTCCATCTCGCTCAGCTTGTGGACGAGCTCGCGGGCGCGGTCGTTGGGCACGTTGACGAAGACGATGTTCTGCATGATGGTGGCGCGCAGGTGGCCGTCGCCGAACTGGTCTGACAGATCAGCGAGCTGGACTAATTGCTCTCCCGTCAGGCGGCCCCGGGAGACGGTGGCGCCGACGATGGAGAGGCCGGGCTGCTTCTGCGGGGTGATGCCGACGTGGTCGCGGTAGATGTCGTCGGGGACGATGTCGTCGTCGATGGGCGAGGGATCGAGTTTGTAGCCGAGACGGGCTTCGATGGCTTCGAGCATGGTCTCGGCGGTCCAGTTGTGGCGCATGAAGAGGTACTTGATGCGGGCGCGGGTGCGGTTCTCGCGCAGCTCGGAAGAGTCCTTGAAGATGCGGAGGACGGCCTCGACGACGGCGTAGGCTTGCGACTGCGGGATGAAGGCAGGGATGCGCACGGCGATGTGCGGCTCAGTGGAGAGGCCGCCGCCGACGCGCAGGGTGTAGCCGACCTCTTCGAGGCCGTTGACTTCGCGCTTGATGGCGGTGAGGGCGACGTCGTTGATCTCCGGGTAGGAGCACCAGAGCGGGCAGCCGGAGACGGTGACCTTGAACTTGCGCGGCAGGTTGACGAACTCCGGGTTGCCGGTGAGGCCGCGCGCGAGCTGCTGGGCGAGCGGGCTCGAGTCGACCAGTTCGTGGCCGTCGAGACCGGCGATGGGGCAGCCGGTGACGTTGCGCATGACGTCGCCGCAGGCGCCTTTGGAGAAGAGGCCGACGGCGTCCAACTGATCGACGACGTCGACGAGGCCCTGCAGGGTGAGCCAGTGGAGCTGAATGTTCTGCCGCGTGGTAATGTCAGCGAGGTTCCGGGCGTACTTCTGCGTGAGCTGGCCGATGGTGCGCAGCTGATGCGAGGTGAGCAGACCGTTGGGCAGCGCAATGCGCATCATGAAGTACGGAGAGGCCAGGCCGTGGCCGTCCTTGCCGCCGGTGACGCCGACGCCGTCGCCCTGGGTGTAGATGCCCCACCACTTGAGGTAGAACTCGGCCCACTCTGCGGGCAGGGAATACCGGCCAAGGCGGGCGTAGTTCTTGATCTCGTCCCAAGTCTCCCAGGGATTTTTTTCGAGCTTGAGTCGCTCGGCGCGCTGGGCCTTGGTCTCTTTAGCGGGAGCAGCGGCTGCGGCAGGAGTGGTCGGCGTGGTTGCGGTATCGCTCATGAAGGTCCTGAAAGGGTTCGCGGAAAAATTACGGCAGAAATAAAAGAGCCCACCGGCTTGGGTGGGCGTGTGCGCTCGGTGCTGTGTGGCTGCAGTTTTACGAGGCAGGACACAGGCGGCGCGCAGGCCCGCTACAACAGGCGGGACAGCAGGAAAGCGCGCGCTGGCAGCACATCGTCATCCTAACTAGGCTAAATCCGCGAGGAAGCCGCGTCAATAGCGAAGGGTCCGCCAATCTTTTCTAAATCGCTCAATCTGTTGCCTCAGTCCGCTTCGGCCAGAGACATCTTGTGGCGCACGTCGGAGCCACGCAGCCAGAAGATGACGTCCTCAGCGATGTTGGTGGCGTGGTCGGCGGCGCGTTCGAGGTTGCGCGAGATCAGGATGGCGTTCAGCGCCTGGATGCTGATCTCCGGCTCACGCTGCATCATCTCAACCAGCTCGGCCTGCACGCTGCGGTTCATGTCATCCACCTCATCGTCGAGCGAAAGTACGCCGTCGGCCATCTTGGGGTCGGCCTCCAGCAGGGCCTGGATGGCGGTGCGGATCATTACGCCGGTCTTCTCGCCCATGGCTGCGAGCTCCTCCGGCAGGGCAATCCTCGGCAGGTTCTTCAACGCCTGCGCGCGCTCGGCGATGCCCGCCGCCTGGTCGCCGATGCGCTCCAGGTCGCCGTTGATCTTGATCACCGAGAGGATGAAGCGCAGGTCGATCGCCATCGGCTGCTCCTTGGCGAGCAGGTCGTAGGCCATGTCGTCGACGGTGGTCTCGGCCGAGTTCACGGCGTCTTCAATCTCCAGCACGTGGTCGCACAGCGCCATGTCGCGGGCGATGTAGGCCTCAATCGAAAACTCCAGCGCCTGCTGCGACAGCGCGGCCATGGCCAGCAGTTTGTCCTTCAGCGCGGCCAGCTGCTGGTGAAAGTTGATGCGTGGCATCGCGTTTGCCTCCCGGGGCGAAGTGCGGGGTCGTGTAGCGTGAGGGCCGGAGTGAAGGCCTCGAAGCAGGCTCTCTATAAAGCCCACAGGCCTCTATTGTGACGCAGATGTGAAACAGCCGTGTGAATACGACGCCAATGGGAAGCCGGGAAGATACCCGGGAGACATCTCTATGCGGCTTAATTCCCGAAGACTGCATGCAGGAGATCGGCGTGGCCCAGCAGAACGGCGGACGCCATCACCAGGCACAGGCCGCAGGTCGCCAGCAGCCGGGCACGCGCGCTGGTGCCGCGCCATTCCTTCAGCGCCAGCCCCCAGAAGTGGGCAAAGAAGAGGATCGAGACCACCAGGGATGCCGCGGGGAGAAACCGGGTCCCACCCATCCTGCTTCCACCCAGAAGATAGAACAGGACCGGCAGATACCAGACCACCCCGGCCAGCGCCGCAAACAAATAGTTGGCGATCAGTGTCCCGGGCGCCAGCCGGTCATAGGTCGAAGGGTCCAGCGGATCGAAGTCCACCAGCGTGTCGCCGGAGGTGGCCACCGCACGCATGGGGTTGATGCCCGGCTCCCCGAGGAATTGCTTGGCGGAGCTGTTCCGCAGGATCAAAACACCGGCCCAGACCAGGTTCGTGAGGAACCCGCCGCACAGCACAACCATCAGCACCGGCAGATTGGCCCACATCTCCGTGCGCCCGTTGGCAGCCAGCGCCGTCCTGGCCAGCGACGCGATCGGCCTGCCAGCCTGCAGCCCGAGGGCAAAGAACAGACTCATCAGTCCGGCCAGCGCGGCCATCAGCAGACCTCGCGGAAAGTTGAAGTCCTGCTCGCCCGCCTCCAGCTTCACCGCCACCGTCATCTCTTCTTCTTTGCGACGGCCGGCCACACTGCTAATTGCCAAACCTGCAAGAGACAGCAGCAAACCCTCCAGCGCCGGACCGCCCCACGCCGAATGCCCCGCGGTGACAGGCTGCCCGTGGGCAACAAATGGCTCCAGCCATCCCAGAAGGACGCAGAAGCCCAGCGACATCGCATATCCCAGCGCGAAGCCCAGGTAGCGTATGGCCAGCCCGAAGGCCATTGCACCCACACCCCCCACCATGCCGAACAGCAACGCCAGCCAGATGCAGTGGGGATCGGCCTGCCATGCCTCGCGCAGAATGCCGCCGCAGTTCGGCACCAGCAGACACGTCGCCAGCGCCGGCGCAACAATCCACGCAGCCGCGCCCTGAACGATCCAGTAGACCTCCCAGGACCAGCGCTTGATCTGGCGGAAGGGGATGAAGCTGGTGGCGGAGCAGAAGCCGCCGATGGCAAGGAAGATGACGCCTAAGAGCGTGTTCGGTCCCAATGTGCCTCGCAGAAGAGTGTGCCTGCTCTAGATCGTACCTGACCGGCTGCGCGCAGCCATCTCCGACGGCGGCGCGTAACCTGGCCCTGACCCCTCAGCGGAAGAAAATTGCCTCCTAGAAGATCTGGAAGTTGACCTCGATGTTCACTTCGACAGGCACAGGCTTGCCGCCCTCCATCGCCGGCTTGAACTTGTATTGCTTAACCGCCTCGATCGCTTTCTCGTCCAGGCCCATGCCGACGCCGCGCACGATGTGCACGTTCTCCGGCAGACCCTGGGTATTCACTACCAGTCCCACCAGCACTACGCCCATGAACTTCGCCTTGCGCGCCTCTTCGCTGAACTCCGGCTCGGGCTCGTAGGTCGGCACCGGTGCGGACACACCGCCACCGACACGGCGCAAGCCGCCGCCGTAGTTGCCACCGGAACCTGGCCCCAGGCCGGATCCATTCCCGGACCCCATGCCTGTGCCGCTGCCATTGCCCATGGATGAGCCCATCATGTTCGAGGTCGGCATGCCCAGATTCGGCATCTTGTTGTTCGCCATTTGTAGATTGGTCTGCACCTCGATGGTCGGGTCCGGCATCTTGATCTTCGTCTCCACCGGCGCCTTGGGCGGCGTAATCTGCGTCTCGGCGAACTTGG
Organism: uncultured Acidobacteriaceae bacterium; assembly: GCA_963766975.1. Classification (GTDB taxonomy): domain Bacteria; phylum Acidobacteriota; class Terriglobia; order Terriglobales; family Acidobacteriaceae; genus Edaphobacter. Next base: position 816,683 of record CAVYCF010000007.1, on the reverse strand, counting down.
GCAGCGCGCCCTTGGCTACGGGCGTCGGGCCCTTCTGTCCGCCGCCGCCGCCCATCGTGGTCTTCTCCTGCGGCAAGGGAGGCGGTGTCAGCGTCGTCAGGTCCTGCTGCTTGACCGGCGCGGCAAAGTGCACCTTCTGGTGCACTCCCCAGGCGATGATCAGGATCAACAGCCCATAAATCGCGAATGCGGACGCCGTCGCCTTGGGGTCCTGCTTGGTCTTCATCCGGTCGATCACCGGAATGGGCTTCGACTCCAGCACCAGCGGCGGCAGCTTCGCGGGGAAGAAGACATCGCGCACGCTGGTCCACAGCGAATGCAGCACGCCCTCTTCTTCCAGCTGCATCCCGCTCGCGGTCAGGGAGGTTTCCACCCCGGTCTTCAGGTGAAGGTCCTTCGCCACCCGTTGTTCTTCCGGAACTATCTTGTAAACCGACAAGTTGATCGACCCTTTAGCCGCGGCACGCTTTTGCGTGCACGCTGCGCCTTCCCCTCTGAGATCTTGCGCGCCCCTGAGCCGTCTGCTGCTTAATACGCTCCGGTCAGGGTGCCGGTTCTGCTTTCTGCTGGACGGCTGCGCGGCTTCTGGCCTCGCACCACATTCTATAGAAGATCTGCGCCCCTCATCGTCTCGGTTGGCTCACGCAAATCTACTGTTCTTTGACGCAGACCATGTGCCGGAAGTCTCGTTTGCCTGCATTCGTCTTCTCGCTGAATCTGTTCCAGTTTTCACCGGCCGCCCTCCGGCGCATGCGTTCCTCCCGGCTACAATAGAGAATTGGCGCGGCCTGTTGCCCGTCTGCCAGCGTGCGCACGGTCCCATTCGCGCCCCGTACCACCTGCAACCGCACCACTTGCAACCGCACCGCCCGAGACCAGAGGAAAGAATGCCCCAGGCCCCCGACGCGAAGGCAACCGCGCCCGCGCAGAACCCAAGCCCGACTGAAACAATGCCGGAACCCAAGCCGCTCAAATCCACGCTAAACCTGCCGCAGACCGCCTTCCCCATGAAGGCCAACCTGCCGGTGAACGAGCCGCTGCGCCTGAAGGCATGGCAGCAGGCCGACCTCTACGGCCAGATCCGCCAGGCAGCTGCGGACCGGGCAAAAGATGGCTCCTCGAAGGGCCGATACATCCTGCACGACGGGCCCCCGTATGCCAATGGGGCCATCCACCTGGGTCATGCGCTCAACAAGACCCTGAAGGACTTCGTCGTCAAGACACGCACCATGGCCGGCTACGACGCGCCGTACGTCCCCGGCTGGGACTGCCACGGGCTGCCCATCGAGATCAAGGTGGACGAGCAGCTGGGCCGCAAGAAGCTGGAGATGGACCCCGTAGCGGTGCGTCGCGCCTGCCGCGAGTATGCGCAGAAGTATCTTGACCTGCAGCGCGAGCAGTTCATCCGCATGGGCGTCTTCGGCCGCTGGCAGCAGCCGTATTCGACGATGGACGCCGAGTATGAGGCGCGCATCGCTGAGACCTTCTTCCACTTCTTCGAGAATGGCTTCGTCTACAAGGGCCTTAAGCCCGTCAGCTGGTGCATCCACGACCGCACTGCGCTCGCCGAGGCCGAGGTGGAGTACGAGCAGCACACCTCGCCCAGCGTCTACGTCCGCTACAAGCTGACGAGTGATCCTGCGAAGATTGACCCAGCGCTGGCGGGGAAGCAGGTTTACACCATCATCTGGACCACCACCCCCTGGACGCTGCCGGCATCGCTCGCCATCGCCTTCCATCCCGAGATGGAGTATGTCGCGCTCAATACGCCCGACGCCGTCTATATCGTCGCGCAGGCGCTGCTGTCCTCGGTTATCGTGCACACGCATCTGATGAGCGCGAAGAACCCTGCCGAACCGGCAAGCGACGCAGACATCGTTGCGGTGTTCAAAGGCTCGCAGCTCGACGGCACAACCTTTGCGCATCCGTTTCTGGATCGCGCGGTAGCAGGGACGAACGCCACGTACGTGACGGCAGACCAGGGCACCGGAGCCGTGCACACCGCGCCCGCCCACGGCGTCGACGACTTCGCGACAGGTAAAAGGTATTCGCTGCCGGAGGTGCAGTATGTCGACGACGCCGGCCGCCAGATGCACACCGAGCGCTTCGGCGGCGGAGCGGCGCAGCCCTACGAGGGGCTGTCGGTCTGGAAGTCGAACCCGGTCATTCTTAATTTGCTGCGCGAAAAAGGCGCGCTGCTGGCCGCCAGCGAGTTTGAGCACTCCTACCCACACTGCTGGCGCTGCCACAACCCCGTCATCGTCCGCGCCACCGAGCAGTGGTTCATCGCGATGGAGACGCCGATGGTCGCGCCCGATGGCGCTGCCACAACCTTCCGCGACCGCGCGCTGGCTGAGATCACCCGCGTCAAGTGGGACCCGGCCTGGGGACAGGAGCGCATCACCAACATGGTGGCCACACGGCCCGACTGGTGCATCTCGCGCCAGCGCATCTGGGGCGTGCCGATCGCCGTCTTCCTCTGCCGCAAGTGCGGCGAGCCGTTGAAGGATGCCGCCATCAACAAGCGCGTCGTCGATCTTTTCATGCGTGAGTCCGCCGACGCCTGGTACATCCGCACGCCGGAGGAGATTCTTCCCGCGGGCACCGCCTGCTCCTGTGGCCATACTGACTTCCGCAAGGAGATGGACATCCTCGACGTCTGGTTTGAGTCCGGCGCCAGCTCGCACGCTGTGCTCGACGTCGACCCCGACACCCAGCAGGCCGTGGGCGATCGCGACCAGCGCGCCGATCTGTATGCGGAGGGTGGCGACCAGCACAGAGGGTGGTTCATGTCGTCGCTGCTGTGCGGGATTGGCATGCACAACCGCGCGCCGTACAAGATGGTGGCGACGTATGGCTGGACGCTGGACGAGCAGGGCCGCGCTCTGTCGAAATCCCTCGGCAACTTCATCGACCCCAACCTCGTCATGGACTCGCTCGGCGGCGACATCGTCCGCCTCTGGGTCGCCTCCGTCGACTTCCGCGAGGACGTCGTCGCGAGCATGCCGCTGCTCAAGCGCCTGGCCGAGGAGATCTACCGCAAGCAGCGCAATACGTTTCGATTCCTGCTGGGCGCGCTGCGCGAACTTGACCCGACAACTGGCGAGGAACGTACATTCGATCCGCGCCCGATGGCCGAAGGCGGAGACGCGGTGCCGTTCGAGGCGATGCAGCCGATTGACCAGTACATCCTCGCACGCGCCGCCGAGCTGACCAGGAAGATTCGCGCGGCGTATGACGCCATGGAGTTCCATCGCGTCTACCACCTGCTTAACGAGTTCCTGAACTCGGAGTTGAGCGCGTTTTACCTCGACGTTTTGAAGGACCGCCTCTACACCTACCCGGTGAAGTTCAAACCCGGCAACGAGTATCAGCGCGAGTTGTACATCGCACGCCGCTCCGCGCAGACCGCGATCTACAAGATCACCGACGCCCTCGCCCGCCTCACCGCGCCCATCCTCACCTTCACCGCGGATGAGGTCTGGCAGCACATCCCGGGCAAGCAGGGAAGCGTGCATCTCACGCTGTTTCCGGAGCCGGAAGATTCGGCTAAAGTTGGGCCAGAATTTATGGCGGTATGGGAAGAGTTGCTGAGGACGCGCACCATCGTTCTCCAGCAACTTGAGGCCATGCGGTCAGAAAAGCTGATCGGTAAATCGCTCGAGGCGGAATATCGGCTGCACGGTCAGATCGACCACCGACGGCTGCCATCGACGCACACATTGGAGAAACATCTGGATTCCATTGCCGAGCTATTTGGTCTCTCTCGCGTCTCCATCAGCCCGGCGGGGTTTGTCGGGGGGGACACCGCTCAATCTGCTGAGGGCCATCCCGTGAAGTCCAGCCATCCCAAGTGCGACCGCTGCTGGCGGCATGTCCCCGATGTCGGCAACGACGCGCGCTATCCCTCCGTCTGCCATCGCTGCGTCCAGGCGCTCGACGCCATCGACTTTCCTCCCTATCCCGCAAACGTCTAAACTCAGGTGCCTGCCGATTCAATGCAATTGACTATGACCTCCGAAGCCACCAACGCCCGTCCGACTGAAGCCACCAACGTCCAGCCCGTCACCGCCAGTGCGCCCGCCGCGCAGCGCGATCGCCGCCTCACCCTCTTCCTCCTCTCCGCGCTGGTCATCGTGCTCGACCGCGTCACCAAGAACGCCATCGTCCACCGCATCCGCCCCGGCTACTCCATCCCCGTTATCCCCGGCGTCTTCCGCCTCTCGCACGTCATCAACACCGGCGCCGCCTTCTCCCTGATGGAGAACTGGCAGCCCGGCAAGGTGCGCATCGGCCTTATCGCCTTCTCCGTCGCCGCCGCGGCTGTGCTGGTCACCCTGCTCTGGCGCACCGGCAGGCAACTCACCATCACCTCGGTGGCCCTCGCGCTCATCTTCGGCGGCGCGCTCGGCAATCTCTACGACCGCATCCGCTTCCACCATGTCGTCGACTTCCTCGCCGTGCGCATCTATCACTACGACTGGCCCGACTTCAACGTCGCGGACTCCTGCATCGTCATCGGCGCCTGCCTGCTCTTCCTCGAAATCTTCCGCCCCGACCCGCAGAACCACCCCGTTGCGTAGGAAAGCCCACAATGACCGCCGAAAAGAAGTTCTGGCGATGGTTCAGCAAGAACGAAGCTGAGTTGTTCGATTTTGAACTCGATCAGGAGCGTGTCTTCGACAGGCTCTCAATTGAGTTGCGGAGAGTTCATCGCAACCTAACCTTCGAATTTGGGCCCAAAGATGATCAGAGAGCAAAAAGAGAGTTTGTAATCAGTGCAGGCGGCATCAGGGATGCGTTCGCAGCCGTCGTGGCTCTCACCACCGATGCCCCGCCGCTTAGCCGATGGAAAATAACGGCATTTAGGCCTCGTCGCTGGCCGCTCAATTCGATAGAGATCGCCGATACACGCATTGATCCGGAGAGAGTTGAATTCTCATTGCTCGATAACGGAAAGATCGCCGGTCTCTATCTGTATATCCCCGGTTATATCGAAGAAAATAGCCATTACAAGCATCTCGGCTATCTTATGCTCGACGAAGCGTTAGGCGAATACGACGTTGAGACGGCTCTTGGCTTAATCAAGATGCTTCCTTTTGAGGCAGAATCCGAATTTGAGCGCCATCCGGTGACGCAGCTGCCAGAGTTGTTCGACAAGCTGTACCGACTAAAAGGACGCACTGGACGACCTTTCTAGGTCAATCGCCTTTGGCGTTATAACCCCCACTCGCCAATCCACCGCTGCTTGTCGGACAATGGAAGATGGCGATGCCTGACCCAATCTCAGAAGCGAACGCAGTCATGATCCAGCCCGCAGTCACGATCCAGCCGGCTGTCCTTGATCCGCCGGCTAGCGGGTCGGAAGCGCGTCCGCGCACGGCCATTTCGAGAGCCAGCCGCGGCGCCACCCCTGCCGCCGAGCTCGACCGCATCACCATCCGCGGCGCGCGCACCCACAACCTCAAGTCCATCGACGTCGACATTCCGCACAACGCGCTCACCGTCGTCTCGGGCGTCTGCGGCTCCGGCAAGTCCTCGCTCGCGTTTGACACCGTCTACGCCGAGGGCCAGCGCCGCTACGTTGAATCACTCTCCGCCTACGCCCGCCAATTCCTGGAGCGCATCGAGAAGCCCGATGTCGACCACATGGACGGCCTTGCGCCCGCCATCGCCATCAAGCAGAAGAACCAGACCCGCAACCCGCGCTCCACCGTCGCAACTGCCACCGAGATCTACGACTACCTCCGCCTGCTCTTCGCGCGCTGCGGCACCGTCACCTGCCTGCACTGCGGCGGCATCGTCCGGCACGACACCGTGGACGAGATCGTCGCCTCGCTCCTCGCGCTGCCGGAGGGAACCCGCGCCTACGCGCTCTTCCCCATCGTCCGCGCCGAGGTCAAGCTCGAACCGCTGCGCGACTCTTCCGTCACGGAAGAAGCCGCGGCCGAAGCCGCAAAGCCGGCGCCAAAGCTCACGTCGAAGCTCCGCCTGAAAAAATCCGCAAAGAAATCCGCTGAGCCGGCGCTCTCACTTGCGTCCATCACCGATGCCCTCAAGGACCGCCTCGCGGAACTCCGTCGCCGCGGCTACAACCGCCTCTATCAGCCGGCGACCGACCCCGCCGCTCCTGTTTCTGAAGGAAAACTCGTCGAGTTCTCCACGCCGGAGTCACTCCTCGAACTCGATTTCGACCGCCCCATCTTCGTCCTCATCGACCGCATCGCCCTCTCGCCCGACATCCGCTCGCGCATCGTCGACGCCATCGAGACCGGCTACCGCGAGTCCGGCGAGGTGCAGTTCCACATCGTCCCGCGCAGTGATGAACCCACAGATAGCGCGCCACGGCGAATGCGTTTTAGTGCCGCCTTCGAGTGCTCCACCTGCCATCGCGCCTACCGCGAGCCCGAGCCGCGCCTCTTCTCCTTCAACAATCCCTACGGCGCCTGTCCGCGCTGCCAGGGCTTCGGCAACACCATCGACTTCGATCCCAACCTCATCGTCCCTGACCGCACCAAGACCCTCGCCCAGGGCGCGATCGCGCCGTGGACCACCACCAAATACCGCCCGCATCACGGCGAGATGATCCGCTTTGCCAAGTCCGCCGGCATCCCCACGGATGTCCCCTGGTATGACCTCACCGCCGCCCAGCAGGAGACCATCTGGGAAGGGCAGGGAAGCTACCCCGGCATCCGCGGCTTCTTCAGCCGCGCTGGATCGCAAGAAGTACAAGCTGCACGTCCGCGTCTTTCTCTCGAAATATCGCGGCTACGCGCTCTGCCCCGACTGCCGCGGCCAGCGCCTGCGCGCCGAGGCAAGGGCCGTGCTCATCGCGCCGGGCACACGTCTTGGCGGCCCCGCCAAAAACATCTGCGAGGTCACCGCGCTCACGATCAACGTCGCGCAGGCCTTCTTCGACGATTTGCAACTCTCTCCGTCACAAATGGAGATCGCCGGCAAGGTGCTGGAAGAGGTGCGCCAGCGCATCCATTTTCTACAAGAGGTCGGCCTCGACTACCTTACGCTCGACCGCCTCAGCTCCACGCTCTCCGGCGGCGAATCGCAGCGCATCCAACTCGCCACCTCGCTCGGCTCGCGCCTGGTCGGAGCGCTCTACGTGCTGGACGAGCCCTCCATCGGCCTCCACACCCGCGATACCGCCAAGCTCATCCGCATCATGCACTCGCTGCGCGACCTCGGCAACACCATCCTCGTCGTGGAGCACGACCCCGACGTCATCCGCTCCGCCGACCACCTGCTCGACCTCGGCCCCGGCGCCGGCGAACTCGGCGGCCACCTGCTCGCCGCAGGCACGGTCGCCGAGGTCACCGCGAATCCCAGGTCTATAACCGGAAAGTATCTGTCGGGCAGGTTGACGATCCCCGTCCCCAAAGTCCGCCGCACGCCCGGCAAAGAACGCCTGGTCCTCACCGGCGCGCGCATCCACAACCTGCGCGGGGTCGATGTGGAGATCCCTCTCGGCCTGCTCTGCTGCGTGACGGGAGTCTCCGGTTCCGGCAAATCCACGCTCATCCATCAGGTGCTCTACCGCGCGCTGCAGCAGGCGCTCAATCGCGAGCCTGGCGCACCCGGATCGGAGCGGGCCGAGCCCGAGCCTACGCATCTCTACCGCGCGCTCTCTGGCACGCAGTACCTCAATGACGTCGTGCTGGTCGATCAGTCGCCCATCGGCCGCACACCGCGATCCAATCCGGTTACATATATCAAGGCCTTCGACGACATCCGCGCGCTCTTCGCTGCGCAGCCTGATTCCAAGCGCAAAGGCCTCACCGCCGGAAGCTTCTCCTTCAACGTCCCCGGCGGCCGCTGCGACGTCTGCGAGGGCGACGGCACCGTCACGGTCGAGATGCAGTTCCTTGCCGACGTCGAGTTGCCCTGCGAAGAATGCAACGCAACCCGTTACAAATCCACCGTGCTGGAGATAAAATACAAGGGCCGCAACATCCACGACGTGCTCAATATGACGGTGAAGGAGGCGCTCTCCTACTTCGCCGGCATCCCGCGCATCGTGGACAGGCTCCACGTGCTCGATGAGGTCGGCCTCGGCTACGTCCGCCTCGGCCAGTCCGCTACTACGCTCTCCGGCGGCGAGGCGCAGCGCGTCAAGCTCGCCTCGCACCTGGCGCAGGCCCGCAGCATCATTGACCGCGCCGCATCCGCCTCCGCCCGCGCCAACTCCACAGCCGAATCCACCAACGGATCAAGCTCGGACTCAAAGAAGGCCCGTTCCCGCACGCTTTACATCCTTGACGAGCCCACCACCGGCCTGCACTTTGACGATGTGCAGAAGCTTCTCGCCGCCTTCCGCAAACTCATCGAGGGCGGCGGCTCGCTGCTGGTCATCGAGCACAATCTGGACGTCATCAAGTCGGCCGACTGGGTCATCGACATGGGCCCTGAGGGCGGCGCCGCCGGCGGTGAGGTCGTCGCCATCGGCACCCCCGAGGCCATCGCCGCCAACCCCGCCTCCCACACCGGCCACTACCTTGCCCCGCTGCTCAAGGTGACTCCGACCGCAGCATCCAAATAGAGCCACATCCCAGACGCCGAGCAACACCCACTTCGATCAGTCTTCCTTGCCGTCGCTGCTGCCCGAATCGATCCACAGCACCTCCACGAGGCAAAGGCACGCCACAGCGAAGATGCACCCAATCTCAAACAACGAGTTCGTGCTGCCATTCCTGTCTGTGAAACTTTCGGTTCTCAGCCACGGCGGCAGGTACGGCACGGACGCGGTAGCCGCCAGGTAGCCGACAAGCAGAACCACCAGAAAGACGCAATGTCCGGCAATGTACTGCGCCGCGGTCTTCGCGCGGGTCTTGCCTCGTCCGGACCGGAAGACACCGCCGATCACCAGGCACGTATATGCCACCGCCGTAATCAGATAACCGGACCCCCCGGAGAGTCCCGCTGAAGCGTTCACTCGGCTCGACCTTTCTTTGGATACCCACAAAGTCAGGTATCCGGCCTCACTTTACCGCTGGCATTAGCCGCGCGCCATCCCCCGCCGCCGTCTGCACCGCAAAGCACACCATCCCCACCTTTTGCCCCGCTTCTCCCACCTTCGTAACCACATCTCGCCCGGCTCGCGGGTTACGCTCTCACATCGCCGCCTGTCACTTTTGGGGAAGAGCGCCCATCGGCCTTGCCGCATAGCCTAGAACCAATTGCACCCCCGTCACCAAGGGACGCATAGATCCCCTGACGAGCGAGTTCTCTCCATGAACGTGTATCTCTGCTCCCATCTCGCCCTGGCCGCACCCTCGCTCCCCACGGCTCCGCCGTGGCTAGCGGACCTGCTGCACGACGACTCCGGCCAGGACATGATCGAGTACGCGCTGGTTGCCTCCTTCATCGGCCTCAGCACCGTCACCGGAATCCACGGCCTGGCCGCGCAGATCGCCGGCTATCTCAACATCGTGGACAACGACTTCACCACTTCGCTCGCCAATCACTAGCGCTCGTGGTTGACGCTGAATCCGAAATTCCCGACTCAGCGCGGCTTCGTCTAACCTTGAGACAATGCCTCGCGCCGTTCCCTCCTCCGTTCTCGCTGCGCTCCTCCTCGTACTGCCGCTTTCGCCGGCCACGCTCCCCGCGCAGGACTTCTCGCATCCTGCAGCGCAGGCCGCGCAACCCTCGCCGCAGACCCCGCTCATCCAGCAGGCCAACGACGCCCTCAGCAACGGCGACTACGCTGGCGCACTCAAGATCCTCACCACGCTGAACGCGCAGCTGCCCAACAACCCGCAGGTCCTCTACGATCTCGGCCTCGCGCTCGACGCACTGAGCGATACACCCGCTTCAAGCAGTGCATCTGCACCCGCCGCGCCCGCATCGTCCAGCTCAGGCCCATCCGCCCCAAACACCGCCGAGGCCGCCTACCGCGCCGCCATCGCCGCCGACGCGAACTTCGCTCAGCCCCACGTCGCGCTCGGCCTGCTGCTCGCCCGCAACGGCCAGCCCGCCGACGCCCGCCGCGAGTTCAACGCCGCGCTCGCGCTGCCCAATCTCCCGCCCGCACTCAATGCCCGCGCCCAACGCGCCCTGGCCCGCCTTGAGCTCGCCGGCGACCCTGGCCATTCGCTCCCCGCCAATCCCACCGCCGCCTCCGCCGATCTGCTCGCCGCCCTGCAGCTCACATCCGAGGAGCCAGAAGATATCCTCCTCTCCGCTGAAATCGCCGAAGCCACGCCCGACCCTCCCACCGCCGAAGCCGCCTATCGCCGCTACCTCGCGCTGAGCCCAAATGACCCCACCGCGACCGCCGGACTCGCGCATGTGCTGCTCGTCCAGCACAAGACCGCCGACGCCGAAGCCGTCCTGGTCCCCGCCCACGACGCCGACCCCGCCAACCCGGCCTTCACCGCGCAGCTCGCCCAGGCCTGGCTGGACTCCGGCGACTCCGCCAAAGCCGCCCGCGCCCTCCCGCTCATCGAATCCCTTCACACCGCCAATCCCAACAATCCCGCCGTCACTCGGCTGCTCGCGCGCGTCTATGTGGAGACCGGCCACCCTGACCAGGCCGGCCCGCTCTACGCCTCGCTGGTCAGCGGCCAGCTCTCGCCCGACCCCACCCTGGTCACCGACTACGCCGATCTTCTTATCCGCCAGCACCGTCCGGCTGAGGCGGAAAAGCTTCTGAAACAGGCACTTGCGAAGCCACGCTCCTATCCCACGCCCGCCGATCTCGCCGACGCCGCCCTGCATCTAGCCTTCGCCGCGCAGGACATCGATGACCCCAGAACAACATTGCAAGCCCTCGCATTAAGTGCTACAGTCCAACCACCTTCACCGTCTGCGCTCTTTTTGGAAGCAACGGCGGATGAGGCCTTGCATCAAAGCAGTCAAGCGTACGAGGCCTATAAAAAGTTCCTCGCTGTCTCTGCCGGAAAGTATCCCGTACAGGAGTCTCAGGCGCGCCAGCGGCTCGCCCTTCTACAACACGCGAAGTAGCAGGCCGGCCGCAACCCTGGCCCATGAGTTGATCTTCTTTTAGCGTTTCAAACTCAGCCCAGAGTTCCGCCGCCGTACAAAGCACAAGATCACCTCGAGGTGACTCATGAGCTCTCTTCTGCGTACGACCCTTGGTTCGACCCTTCGTTGCTCCCCGCAGCCCGCTTCGCGGTTCCCTGTATTTTTGCTCGCCGCCTCGCTCGGCATCCTCACAACTCTCTCGCTCTCACCCGCCGCCCGCGCCGCCGCCATCGACGAGTCCATCCCCACGCCGGAGGTCCTCGCCCAGCTGGAGCAGCGCGCCAGCCACGCCAGTCCGCGCGAGCAGGCGTATCTCTATACCGAACTGGTCCATGCCATGACCGAGAAGGCTGGCAGGGAACTGTCCGACGGCGATACCAGCTCCGCCGAAGCCACACTGCAACAGATCGACCACTACGCCCGTCTCATCCAGACCTCGCTCGAGCGCAATACCAGCAAGCTGAAGAACGCCGAGATGCTGATGCAGCACACCAGCTACCGCCTCGCCCAGTGCATGCACCTCGCCCCGCCGGACGACAAGCCACAGGTCCAGGCGACGCTGGCAGAACTCCATCAGGTCAACGACGCCCTCCTCACCGAGGTCTTCCAGCACTAAAGCGCTTTGTCCCTGTATTTTTGTTTTGCCATTCCGCAGTGGTCAGAATGCGAAGGAATCTGCTACTGGCCTTTTCTCCCTGAACTTCGTCCCCTGAACCTTGCAGGGCGTACTATTTTTTCCATGCGCTGCCCTCGCGCCACCTTCATACCCACCGTCACCCTCATGCTCCTCGCCGCGCTGACCCTCCGCGCCCCCGTCGCCCACGCCCAGATCCAGGCCTCCGCCCTCTCCGACGCCGAGGTTGAGCAGATTCGCGACGCACGCCTCGTCCCAGCAGACTGCGTCCTGCTCTTCGCAAATTCCTCGACGACCGCACGCAGGAGATTCACGACCTCTACGCCCACCCCCGCCGCCCTGGCCGCGAGGCCGACACCCGCGAGCTGATGGAGCAGTTCACCTCCATCCTCGACGAGCTCTCGGACAATCTCGACGACTACGGCCCCCGCCACGCCGACCTGCGCAAGGCGCTGCCCAAAATCCTCGCCGACGCCGACCGCTGGTCCACCGAGATCAAGTCCCCGCCCGAGGACGAGACCTACTCCGTCACCCGCAAGCTCGCCCTCGAATCCATCCGCGACCTGCGCGAGTCCGCCACCGAGCTCGCCGCCGAGCAGGGCGCCTGGTTCAAGCTCCACCCGCCCACCAAAGAGTCCAACGAGAGGAACGGCCCCATCGACATCCCCCGCTGAGCCGCTCCGCAATTCTGCGGATGTGTTCTGCTATTCTGGCCGCGATGAACCTCGCCTCGCTCGTCGTCCGCTCCTCGTCCATCCACGCCGCCGGCTGCTACACCACCGAACCCATCCGCAAGGGCGCCCGCGTCTGCCAGTACTCCGGCAAGCGCCTCCCCAAGGCCGTGGCCGACGAGCGCTATGCCGACCGCCCCGTCACCTATCTCTTTACCTGCAGCCGCAACCAGGTGATCGACGGCTTCGGCACCGCGATGTTCCTCAACCACAGCTGCGATCCCAACTGCGAGACCATCCAGGATGACGACGACGGCCCGGTCTACATTGTCGCCATCCGCGCCATCGCCGCCGGCGAGGAGCTGGTCTACGAGTACAACCTGCATGACTCCGACGAGGACGACTCCGCCGACTGCTACTGCGGCGCGGCCGCCTGCCGCGGCACCATGTTCAGCGACGATGAGGTGAAGCGCCGCGCCCGCCTGGCCAAACGCAAAGCTGCCAAGCGCAAAGCTGCCGGCAGCAAAGCCTCAGGCAAGCGTCGCACCGCCGCGGCCTAGTCCGTGTTGTCGCTCAGGATGTCCGCGTAGGCGTTGATGACAACGCTCTTTGCATTCGCCGGCACCTTGCCCAGCGAGAACTTCTGCTCAAACGTCGTATTGCCCTTCATGCCCAGCCCGGCGATGTGGACCACCTTCCCGTCCGCCAGCTGCAGGTAGAGAGGAACGACCATCACAAAGTCGTCCGGCACGTTGCTCTGCGTCACCTTCAGGTACGCGGTCGTCGTGCCATCGCTGTTCGGGATCAGCTGCGAGTTCACCGTGTAGTGCGGCAGCGCGGTCCCGTACACCCACTCGTTGAAGAACCAGTCCAGCTTGCCGTTGCCGTCCAGGTCGAGCGACTTCGGCATCGTCCGCTCCATCGAGGCCTTCCAGTCCTCGGTGGTCGCCGCCTTGCCGGAGTACTCCTTGACGAACTGCTGCATGGAGTTCCTGAACGCGTTCTCGCCGCCGTCTTTCGCCCACGCGAACTGCATCTCCAGCATGTGCAGCACGTAGGCGCCTTTGCTGTAGATCAGGTCCTGGTAGATGTTGCCGGTCTTATCATTGGAGACGCGATGGCCCATCGTCAGCGGCCCCACATCGATCGGCCGCAGGCCATGCTCATTCTTCTGGAGCAGCAACTTCTGCTGCTCCTTCCAGAAGGCCAGGTAATCGTCCAGCTTCTTCGACGTGTTCTTCTCGTACAGCCCGGCTGAGAACTGCGCGAACCCTTCGCTCATCCACTGGTCGCGATAGCTGCCGAAGCCGACCAGCTGCCCCCACCACTGGTGCGCGACCTCATGCGGCGTCACAATGCTCCAGTAGCTGTCCGAGCCCAGGCCACGCAGACCGACCGCGTTCTGCGTCGTTGCGTCCCAGAAGGCGCAGATCGGCAGATAGACCAGCATCGGCCAGCTCTGGCCGTAGTTGCACGCCGTCTGCTCGGTGAGGGCCACATGGTCATACGGCAGGTTGCCGAAGTAGGCCGAGTAGATCTGGATCGCCGCGGTTCCCTGTGCCACCTCGGTCTTCAGTGCGCTGGTGGCGTCAAAGCCGCCCGTGTCGGAGTCTTCCAGTGATTGATACTGTTGCGGAAGCTGCGTATCGGCGTAGGCGTCGACGGTAAAGCCCTGCGGTGTCTTGCCCTCCAGCATCTTGAAGGCGCCGAGATTGAACCCGGCGACCGCAATCGGCGCCTGCGTCTCCCACACCGCCTTCGTCCCGCCGCTCTCCGAGGTTGAGCTCATCTGCTTGCCGGTAGCGACCACCACGAGCCCCTTGGGCACATGGAAGGTCATGCGGAAGTTGGCGAAGTCTCCCAGTTGATCGTGGCCCGCGGGATACCAGCTCTCGCGTGCCTCACTCAGCAGATAGTAGGTATCGTTGCCGTCGGCGCGCAGCGCGTCCTTGCCCGCATATTGCGTCAGCACGCGGACGGTGTCGCCCGTCTTCATCGCCTCCGGCAGGATCACGGCGTAGTCCGCGTCCTGGTCCTTAGCCTCCTGCACAAAGTCCAGCGGCGCGCCGTTCTCCGCAAAGACGCCAGTAACCCGCAACGTGGGATAGAGGTCCAGCGGCACCACGCGCACACCGTCCTGGCGCACCTTCACCGTCGTGATCGCCGAAGTCTTCATCATTCCGGACCGCTCCAGCGTCACATCCAGGTCTTCGTCGGTCACCCGGACTCGGCCGTCGCGTTCGGACGCCGCCAGGTCGCTCATGCGGTAGCCCACCCAGGGCTGCAGTGACTCCCCGTCCCATGTGGCAAGCTCCACCTCGTCCTCTGTCGCGAACGCGGCCTCCGGGTCCACGATGAACAGCAGGTTCTGCCCCGTCACCAGATTGCCCATGCGGAACGACGCCAGAAAGAAGCGGCCTCGATTGCCGCTGCTCATCACGTCGGAGAGGACACGAAGATCGAGATTCTGATTCAGCGTCTTGCGGAAGGCCTTCTGCAGGTCCTCCGCCGCGCCTTTTGCATGCCCGGAGGCGGCCGACTCGGCCCCGGTCGATGCCTTGCGGATCTCCTCGGCGGTGTCGTCCGTAAAGCGCAGCACGACGGTCGAGAAGTCCTGCAGTCATTTGGGGCGACTTCACCAGCAGCGCCAGCGACTTCTGCTCGCTCTTGGACTCAGGCGCAAGATCAAAGCTGCCTTTGCCCTCGAAGACCGCGCCGGTAACGCGACCCTCCACCGGCGTGTAGAAGTAGAAGCTGCCTTCCTCAAAATGGAAGACTGCGCCCTCGCGCTTCAGCGTCATGTCCTTGACGGCGATGCCGTCGCCTGCGGGCAGGTCGGCGCGCAGTGCGGCATAGGTTTTGTCGGCATTGGCCGGGTGGGCTGCGCCGCTCGGGGTGATCGGCGTGGAGGCAGCAGGCTGAGCGAGGGCGCCGGCCGCCCAGAGGAGGGCAGGAAGATAAGCGACTCTGGAATCCATTCCGCCCAAAGTACAACGAGCCGGTATTCGATGCAATCAAAATTCGTGCGATGGGACTGCATCCTTCGGGCAGTTGCGGGCACTTACCCGCCGCGTCATGCACACGTTCGCGGGACGGTACAATCAGATTCGTCCTCGCATGTCCTACCAGGTTTTAGCCCGCAAATATCGCCCGCAGCGCTTTGCCGACGTTATCGGCCAGGACCACGTCACGGTGACGCTGATGAACGCGCTGGCGCAGGACCGCATCGCGCACGGCTACATCTTCTCCGGCCACCGTGGCATCGGCAAGACCACGATCGCGCGCATCCTGGCTATGGCGCTCAACTGCCGCAACGCCATCGGCTCCGAAAAGCGGCCCACGCCCGAGCCCTGCGAGGTCTGCGAGAGCTGCACGGAGATCCGCGCCGGCAACTCCGTCGACGTGATCGAGATTGACGCAGCCACCAACCGCGGCATCGACGAGATTCGCGAACTGCGCGACGCCGCGCGCTACCGCCCCGCGCGCGACCGCTACAAGATATACATCCTCGACGAGGCGCACCAGATCACCGACGCCGCCTTCAACGCGCTGCTGAAGACGCTCGAAGAGCCGCCCGACCACATCGTCTTTATGATGGCCACCACGCAGCCGGAGGACATCCCGCAGACCGTCCGCTCACGCTGCCAGCACTTCAGCTTTCACGCGGTCAAGCTGGCGGACATCCTCGGTCAGCTGCGCGCGATCGCGAAGGCCGAGGGCGTGCTTGCCGATGATGCCGCGCTGTCGCTGCTGGCCGAGGCTGGCGACGGATCGATGCGGGATGCCTTGTCCATCATGGACCAGGCCATCGCCAGCGCGCCCATGGAAGACGGGAAGGCGCGTCTCGATGCGGGCCAGATCCGCGAGCTGATGGGCGCCGTCCCCAATGCAGTCTTCGAGCGCATCTTTGAGGCCGTGGACGGCAACCGCTCGGCGGAGGTGATGACCGTTGCCAACCAGTTTCTCGACGCCGGCAACTCACCGGCGCAGCTCGCGCGCCAGTGCGTCCGCTACCTGCGTAACGCGCTGGTCGCGAAGATTGCCGGGCTGACGCCGGAGAGTGCTGGCGAAGGCCTGGGTAATGAGTTGCTGCAGATCTCACCGGACGAGCAGCGCCGTGCCGCGCGCACTGCCGCGCTCTTCAGCGAAGAGGAGCTGACGCGCTTTCTGCAAATGATGCTGCGCACCTTCGATGAGCTGGGCTATCGCCAGGAGCAGCGCTTCCACTTTGAGCTGGGCCTGCTGAAGCTGGTGCATCTGCGCCGCCTGCTGCCCATCGAGGAGGCACTCAGCCAGGCGGTGCCGCCGTCCACCTCCGGGCGCGCGCCAGTCAGCGGAGTCCCTCCGCGCACGTCCACTTCGTCGCGTCCCGCGCAATCCGCCGCGCCTGCGCAGGCATCGCAGCCTGCGCGCTCCGCCTTCTCGCCCTTCGAGCAGGACTCCAGCCGCAAGGACTTCGCTCGTCGCGGCCCTGAAGCCAGCGCACCGATGCATGTGGCCGCTGTCCCCGCGCAGCCCATCACGGAGGTGCGTGGCGCGAACGTCGTCTCCATGGCCGCCTCCGCGCGACCCATTCTGGAGACCGCACCCATCCCGGTGCCAACGCCAGTTCCAATCTCAACGCCGCTGGAGCAAGTCGCGCCGCTTGCCGAGATCGCCGCACCTCCCGCAAACATCCCCCCCGCGAACTCAACCGCAGCCGCTGAGGACGGCGATCCGCAGCGTGTCGTCATCGAAGCGCTAGCTGCCGCGAAACATTCTTCTGCCGCCGACGCCATGGCCGATGCTGTCTGGACCATCGCCGACGGCGTCACGGCCATCCAGACGGAGCTTTCGAAGGTCATGCTGGCAACGGTCATCAACGCGGAGGCGGAGAAGATCGTTCGTGAAACCTTGCGCGCCGCGGGCATGCCCAGATTCACGCTGCTGCCCGGTACGAACAACCCGGCGAATCCTGCCGCGCCGAAAAAAGCCAAGCCCGCGCGCTCCGGCTCCGGCGAATCCTCGATTCGGGCGAAGGCGCTCAAGCATCCCATGGTGCAGGCGGCGCAGAAGCTCTTCGACGCCGAGATCCAGACCGTCATCGACCTTCGTGAGGAGGACTGATGAACCTCTCCGATCTCGGCAAGATGAAAGAGATGATGTCGCAGGCGCGCGAGATGCAGGCGCAAATGGAGCAGAAGCTCGCCACCACCATCGTGGAAGCGGAGACCGGCGGCGGCATGGTGAAGGTGCGCATGAACGGCAAGAAAGAGGTGCTGCGCATCACTATTGAACCCACCGCGCTGGGCGCCTCCACCGGCGACATCGAGTTGCTCGAAGACCTGATCGCCGCCGCCGTGAACGAGGCCGGACGCCGCGCCGATGAGATCATGAAGTCCTCGGTCAGCGGCATGCTGGGCGGCCTCAACCTTCCAGGGCTGGAGTAGCGCGCGATGGCCCGCTTCGCCGAACCGATGTCCCGCCTGATCGACGAGCTGCGCAAGCTGCCCGGCGTGGGCACCAAATCCGCGCAGCGGCTGGCCTTCCATGTGCTGAGGTCCTCGGACGCCGATGCTCGCGACCTCGCCGCCGCGATCCTGGAGCTTCGCGCGCAGCTTCGCCTCTGCTCTGTCTGCAACAACGTCACTGACGTCGATCCCTGCGTCTACTGCGCGAGCGCCGTGCGCGACCAGCACATCGTCTGCGTTGTGGAAGAGCCGACCAACATCGCCACCATCGAGAAGACGCGCAGCTATAACGGCGTCTACCACGTGTTGCACGGAACGCTCTCGCCTATCGGCGGGGTCGGCCCGGAGCAGTTGCGGATTGCCAATCTGCTTACGCGCCTCCTGCCGGCTGTGCCGAACGGCCACGCTCCGCAGGACATGCACGAAGCCGTCGAAGCCATACGCGAGATCATCCTCGCCACCTCGCCCACTACAGAGGGCGAGGCAACCGCCTCCTACATCGCCGACGAGATTCGCCGCGTCGTGCCCGCGCTGCGCATTACGCGCATCGCCACCGGCGTGCCTGCCGGTTCCGACATCGAGTACGCCGATGAAGTGACCATGGCCCGCGCCCTCGAAGGCCGCCGGGAGTTCTGATATTGTGGCAACCCTCGCAATCATCGCGCCGGGAATTACCGTCCGCGCCACGACGCCCGGCGCACCGGACGATCACCCCAGCTCTGCGGCAACCGCAGCCATCATTGGCATCGGCCTGGTCCTCGTCTTCGCGCTCATCCTTGATGCAATTCGCTCTCTGCGCAGCAAATAAACCGGAAGGTCGAACGCGACTCTTCCGCGTTGCATCTCTGGCTTTGCTTTTCTCCAGGCGAGCGATCATCATCTTACAGCGCGCGCCTTTTATCAGGACCAGCCCATGAATCCCGCCAACCTCACCCGCCGCTCCTTTGTTCGCCAGACGGTCGCATTCAGCGCCGTCGCCGCCACCGGCGGCCTCGCCCGCGCGCTTGCGCCCGCGCCCGATCCGAAGGCCACGCACATCCTGATGATCGGCGACTGGGGGTACACCAACCTGGAGGGCCAGCGCCAGGTCGCAGCCGCGATGGCCACTTATACAAAGCAGAATTCGCTCAAGCCCGAAGCGCTTTTTCTGTTGGGAGACTCCTGGTACGGCGATCTCAGCGGCGGCGCCGATTCCCCGCGCTGGCAGACGCAGTTTGAGCAGATGTATCCGGCCTCGCTGTTTCCCGGTCCGGCCTACTCCATCATGGGCAACCACGATTATCAGAGGATTCCCATCGGCGTCAGCAAGGTGCAGGCGGAGCTGGACTATGCCAAGCGCGGCCAATCCCGCTGGACTCAGCCCGGCCTCTGGTACACGTTCGATCACACATCTGCCGGTGCGAAGGACCCGCTGCTGCATGTGATCGCGCTCGATTCCAACGCGCCCGGCAGCAGGTTGATTGCCTCGCTGGATCCGGTCAACTTCACGCTGAACGCCGCCCAGTGGCAGCAGCAACTGCAATGGCTCGACGCGGAGCTGGCGAAGCCAACGCGCGCCCCCTTCCGCATCGTGCTGGGCCACCACCCCATCTTCTCGAACGGTCTGCACGGCGATACATCTGCGCTGGTGCGCGACTGGGAGCCGCGGCTGCGCGCATACAACGTCCACGCGTACCTCGCCGGGCACGATCACGATCTGCAGCACCTTGAATTCGCAGGGCACCCGACCTCCTTCGTCGGCTCGGGCGCCGGCGGCGCAGACCTCTACGAGATCAAGATCCCGGAGAGCCAGCGCGGGCCGTTTGCGCACCGGGTCTACGGCTTCACCCATCTGGAGGCCACGCCGGACAGGCTCATCTTCCGCCACATCGACGCCGACGGCAACGTGCTGCATGTCTTCGCCAAATCGAAGAACGCCGCAGTGACCCTGCTCTAGTTACCTGCATGAGCGGGAAGGTCGATTCGCCTGCCAATTTTCCGTG
Source organism: uncultured Acidobacteriaceae bacterium (assembly GCA_963766975.1). GTDB lineage: Bacteria > Acidobacteriota > Terriglobia > Terriglobales > Acidobacteriaceae > Edaphobacter. The sequence goes on along the minus strand of CAVYCF010000007.1, from coordinate 796,948 downwards.
TGCGCGCGTAAGCTGGTCACCTGACTTCTGCGTCAAACCGGGTGATGCAAGCCTTGCGAAGTACCCGGCAACGCACACCCGCACGAAAGGCCTGATCGATGCACGCTCTGCGCATGGCCGCTTCCAGTCATCCACACTCTGCTACTATCTTTGCCGCTTCACTGCTCGCCGCTATGTTGATGCCCGGCTGCGGCAGTTCTACCTCAGCGGGTTCGTCGTCCACCAACAGCTCCACGACGACGACATCGACGCCCAACGCCTACACCACGGTCTATCAATCGCTCACCTGGGGCTCGACCGTCACCGTCAGCTTTCCCAGCACCTGCTCCATGACGCTGACCACCACAGGCAAACCGAACTACACGCCCAACCCCTACTACCTCGCGCCCGCCGGAGCAGGCCAGACGGTTGTCGCGCATACGCCGGTCACTAACACCGCGCTCATGGTCATCTCCTACGCCACCACCATTGCGCCCTCGCTCAAAGGCTCGTCAGCCACTATCAACATCTGCCCGACCGCGGCCTCAACCACCACCGCCACCGGCCTCGGTGCCATCGGCTACCTCATCTCAGGCACGGCGATGTTCAGCCCGTTTGAGATGGACGCCTCCACTGCCGCCGTCGCCGACAACGCCTCCTACACCTTTACCGACACGAACAACGTGCAGCAAACGGCGTACTTCCTCGACCAGTGCGACTCGCACTCCAATGGCAGCACCTGGCATGCGCACGGCAATCCCAACTGCGTCACCTCGCAGGTTGACACCGCAACCGGTCCCTCGCACATCATCGGCATCGCGCTCGACGGCTTCCCCATTTACGGCGGCCGCGATATCAACGGCAATCTTGTAGATGTCTCGACGCTGGACGCGTGCAACGGCATCACCAGCCCCACGCCCGAGTTTCCTTCGGGCGCCTACCACTACGTGCTGCCCATCGGCGTCACCACCAGCCAGGCCTCCATCAACTGCTATCGCGGGACGGTTTCCGGCACGCAGATGGCCGCCGCGCACGCGCTGGCCTGCAATATGAAGATGATGTTCGCCAACGCAACTGCCGTGCCCATTGGCCCGGGCCGGAAGGAAGAGGCGAAGCCCACCAAACCCGCGATGGCTCGGATGACTATGCCCGATGGTTCCAAGATGCCGATGGGAGATATGTAGCCGTGTGGCGCGACGGCGAACTGCGCAGGCATTCCGCCTGCTAAATCCGGCCGCTCAAGTTTTGCATCCGTGTGCATTTTGCCCAGCGTATTCGCAGGGTGAGAGGCTGAAAAGGATGAAAGACACTCAGCGTGTTGTTGATTTGCCCGTAAAGCGCGTGCTTGTGGTCATCGCGGTCACTGCCTGCGGTCTTGCCTCCGCGGCGCAACCGCAGGCGGCATTTGAAGCCGTCTCCATCCACCGCAACCTCAATGGCGGAAATGCCGACACGGGCATCACCCGTGGCAGGCTGACGATGACCAACGCCTCCCTCAGAGGTCTCATTCGCAGCGCCTATGACATCCAAAGCTTTCAATTGGCTAACGGCCCGGTATGGCTCGACAGCGACGCGTACGACATCGCGGCCACTACCGGTGACGGCGCAGATATCTCGCACGATCAGTACCGACTGCTCCTGCAAAGCTTGCTTGCCGACCGCTTCGGGCTAAAAGTTCATTGGGAGACGCGGCAAAGTGACGTCTACGCTCTCGTCGTCGCGAAGAGTGGCTTGAAGTTGAGGGAAGATAACGACCCCGCCAAAGAATCGGGCCTCAATACAAATAAGACAGCTCATGAAGGGCGAATGGTCGCGACCAACGCGCCCATGCTCTATCTCTCGAACCGGCTCGGTAATCAGCTCAGCCGGACCGTGATCGACAAGACTGGCCTTCAGGGCAAATACGACTGGACTCTGGTGTGGGACCCCGATCCCGGTCCTGATTCCACCGCTCCGTCCCTATTCACAGCCGTCCAGGAGCAGCTCGGCCTCAAGCTGGATCCGCAAAAAGGCCCGGTCGAGACCCTGGTCATCGACAGCGTGGCGCGCCCATCGGAAAACTGATCCTCATGCAAGGGAGCACCACCTTGCTCCAAGATGGATATGGGCTCGATGTAAGCGAAAGCTTCAGCCGCGCGGTGCTGCCCCTCCGGTAAATCGAGGGAAGCCATTTCAAATCCTTCCAAATAGATGCGTTGTAGACTTGGGACGAGCACGGCTCGTGTATGCCCAAACGGGTGGCAGCGGCGGCAGACCCGCCGACGTACCAGGCGCATTGTTTCAGGGTGAATGGAATGGGAAGTCACAAAAAGCGTTCCTTTCTCAAGCTGCCGGTGAGCATCGACGTGGAAAGATTACTTGCCGACTACCGATCGATCCCCGCGCTGGCATGGGCGCCCAGCTATTGGGATGCGCACTGCTCCAGCAGCATGCTGCTGTTGCGCGGCGGCGATACCGATACCGAGCAGGACTTTATGGCCCACGAAGTGAGCGACCGGAGCGCGCTCGCGGAACTGCCTTACTTCCGCTGGCTGCTGGGCGAAGATGGGCCGTTCGGCAACGCCACCTATGCATTCATCTTCCGCATGAAGCCGCTGGGCCTTTCCCGGCCTCATGTGGACTCCGCGCCAGAGTGGGAAGAGCCCTTTCGCATTCACATTCCCCTTGCCACAAACGACGATGCGTTCCTGTTGTCTGAGGGCCGCGCGAAGCACCTCGCCGTGGGCGAAGCCTGGACCTTCGACAATCAGGTGATGCACGGTGCGCTCAATGGCAACACCGTGCGCACGCACCTGATCTTCGATGTGCCCGACAATCCAAGACTGGATGCGCTGCTCCATGCGGCGGAGTTTGATCCCGGCATCGAAGATCCGGAGCGATGGCAGCGGGCGCAGTACCCGGATGCGCCTTCGATCTTTGAGCCGGCGCCGTTTACCCCGTTGGCGCTTTCGGAGAAGCTCAGGCTCGGACTGAATCCCGAAGGATTTGCCGCGCGTGTGGCCAGCCCGCGCAGGATTGCGCAGCTGCGGCGCATTCCTCTTCGCGAGGGCGACATCGTGTATTCCGTCAACCAGGTGGACGAGTGTCCGATGGCGCTGACCGCGTGGGGTTACATTCAACTCCGTCACAGGCCCGGCGAGACGGTTGAGTTGGGAGCGATCCGTGGCGGACAGCGGCGGACGCTGAAGATGAAGCTGCACAAGGAGCCGTCGGGGCTGCTATTGAGTCTGTTGGGCAGAGTTCGCGGCAGCGCGGGTCAGATGAATTGAGTTCGTCGGATGCTCCATATGCGAAAGGATCGATGAAAAGGCTGGATCGGCTAAAGGCAAGGATTCGCGAGCGCTACCTGGCCCCTTATCTGGGACGCCGGAACTGGCGTCCGGCGGACATGATTCCGCTGCAGCCGGAGTATCTGCAGAGCGCATTCGGCTTTGACGAGGAAGCCGCGGCGAAGCAGGCTGCAGCAATCGTGGGCGAATCTACGATGGCCTCGTTCGAGCGTCTGGCTACGCTTTGGCAGCAGGTTCGCTATCTCGACCGCTATCACATTGCCGGCGCGCTGGTGGAGTGCGGCGTCTGGAAGGGTGGATGCGCAGGCCTGATGGCCCTTGCGCATCTGCACAGCCACGCCACACCGTTTCGCGAGATCCATCTCTTCGACAGCTTTCAGGGACTGCCGCGGCCCGACAACGCCGTGGACGGCGAAGAGGCGATTGCGATGGCGGAAGGCAACGCCGACGGCGCCTGTATTCCAATCGACTGCTGCACGGCGGAGATGGAAGACAGCCGCAGACTGTTGATCGATACCATCGGCTATCCGGCGGAGCTCGTAAAGTTCCATGTGGGCTGGTTCCAGCAGACCCTGCCCGAGCTGAGCCCGTCCATAGAAGCCATCGCTCTGCTGCGGCTGGACGGCGACTGGTATCACTCGACCATGCTCTGCCTGCAGTATCTGTATCCCAGGGTTGCGCAGTATGGAGTCGTGGTCACCGACGACTACGGCCACTTCGAGGGCTGCCGCAAGGCCGTGGATGAGTTCGTGGCGGGCCTCGAAAAGCCGGTCCTGCTGAATCACATCGACTACACGGCGCGCTCCTGGGTCAAGACATAAGCGGGCACGTGACCTAAAAGGATTCGCCACTACTTGTTCGGCCTTAAGCGTGTCCTCACACACTTGTACCGCCCGCGTTCAAAGCGAAAAGCTTTTGTCTCGCAAAAGGCCGCAGAGCACCAACCACTCCGGACATCTCTGAAGCCATTTGTGTTTGATTTCAGTAGCCCGATGCCGTTTGCGCCAACCCACAAGACGGCTCGCGGATGATCGGGCAGGATGCGTACCAGCCAAAACCAAGTGTTGTCCGCACCACTCATCGGGCCTTTTCCCATAACGATCAAATCTCTTTCGCTTTGCTGCCCCAGCCTGACCTCGCGAGCGCTGAAGAGCTTCCCCACATCCGTACGTTGGGTTTCGCTTAGATCTGATAAGCCCTGTTTTCCCGTATTTGTTTCCAAAATGGTTTGGACAACATCCGGTGGAACTGGAAGTGATCTTTGAAAACAATCTTCATAAAAAACATCCGGGTCATTTCCTGCCGGACAGTCATCTTGCGCCACCGAAGCCGAAACAAGGACAAAGCTCACGATCGCCAATACACTCAGCCGCGGAAGAAATGTCATTCGGCCCTCAAGATGAAACAGCTAAGGCAGCAGAGAAGCTACTACCCGCAGATCCCCGCCCGTCATCTCCTTCGGCAGGTCCATCTTTAGCAGACTCAGGATCGTCGGCGAGATGTCGCGCAGGCTGCCGCCCGTGCGCAGGCCCACCGTGCCGGTTGGCGCGTCCGTTACCAGAATGAATGGCACTGGATTGGTCGTATGCGCCGTGTGCGGGCCGCCGGTCACGGGATCGATCATCATCTCGGCATTGCCGTGGTCGGCCGTTACCAGCAGCGCGCCGCCCCGCTGCTTCACCTCGCTGATAGATGCGGCCCAGCTCGCGGTCGACTGTCTCCACCGCCTGCACTCGTCGGCTCCAGCCTGCCCGAGTGGCCCACCATGTCCGCGTTGGCGAAGTTCACGATGATCGACGTCGAAGGCGGTGTCGTTGACCGCCTTCACCACCGCATCCGCAATCCCCGCCGCGGACATCTCCGGCGCCAGATCGTACGTCGCCACCTTCTGCGACGGCACCAGCGCGCGGTCCTCGCCGGCAAACGGCTTCTCGATGCCGCCGTTGAAGAAGTAGGTCACATGCGCGTACTTCTCCGTCTCCGCCACGCGCAGGTTGCGCAGGTTGGCCTGCGCCATCAGGTGCGCCAGCAGGTTGTCCATCGACTCCGGCGGAATCACCATCGGCAGCTTGAAGTTCTTGTCGTACTGCGTCATGCAGACGTAGTGAATGCTCTTCGGCACCAGCTCGCGCGGAATCTCCAGGTCCAGCTCCGCCGCCTTCGGCAGGTCGAGCGCCGCCGTTCGCCGTCAGCCCGCCTTTCTTGTTCTCGACGTTCCGCGCCAGCACGCGCGTGATCTGCCGCGCGCGGTCGGCGCGATAGTTGAAGTTGATCACCACATCGTTGTCGCGAATCGGCCCAACCGCATGTCCCGCCTCATCCACCACCGTAAACGGCGGAATAAACTCATCCGTCATGCCGCTGTTGTAGAGCTCCTTCATCCGCGCCAGCGGCATCCGCATACGTCCCGCCCTCGGGATGCCCCGTCACCAGCGCGTCGAAGGCCTGCCGCTCCTTCTCCCAGCGCAGGTCGCGGTCCATCGCGTAGTAGCGGCCGCTTACGCTGGCCAGCTTGCCCACACCAATCTCCCGGAACTGCTGCTGCAGCTCTTCGAGATAGCCAAGCCCGCTGGTCGGCATGGTGTCGCGGCCGTCCATAAACGCATGCACGAAGACGCGCGTCAGCTTCTGCTGCGCCGCCAGCCGCAGCAGCGCGTACAGGTGCCGCTGATGCGAGTGCACGCCGCCGTCCGACAGCAGGCCGATCAAGTGCAGCGCGCTGCTCCTTCTCCTGCGCTGCGGCAATCGCAGCCAGCAGCGTGGGATCGGTGAAGAAGCTGCCGTCCGCAATCGCGGTGTCGATGCGCGTCATATCCATGCGCACAATGCGGCCGGCGCCGAGGTTCAGGTGGCCGACCTCGCTGTTGCCCATCTGCCCATCGGGCAGACCGACAAAGTGGTCGCTGGCGCGCAGCAGCGTGTTGGGGAAGTCGCGCAGCAGCCCGTCATAGACCGGCTTGCGGGCCAGGGCGATCGCGTTGCCGTGCGTCTCAGGCCGGTATCCCCAGCCATCCAGAATGGTCAGAACGATTGGTCTTGGCATGTGTGAGATCAGGATACCAACAAGCGGCCGAAACCTTCATCGCAACACGCAGGCGCGCTATGCTGCGTTGCTTAGGAAAACGACGCCTGCAGCACTTCCGCGCCAGCCGGAATCTCATCGAAGGTCAGGTTCTCTGCCGCGCTGCTGGTCCGCTTCTTCCATGCCAGAAACAGGCGGCCATAGCTCTCCGTGATGCACGTCGCTGGATCGATCCCCAGCTTCGCCAGCGTCGCATCGATCCACGCCGGCGGCCCTTCCAGCTCGGCGAAGTCGCCGATCGGCGTCTCGTCCAGCACCAGATGGCTGCGCGGTCGCGGCGCAGGAAGCTCCAGCGCAAGATCCGTGAACAGGGGTCCATCGATACTCCCCGTAACCTGAGACCATTCCGTGCGGAACTTCTCGTAGCGGAAGACCGGTGCGTAGCCGAGCTGCTCGAATATCTCTCCCAGCGCCGGGCCATCTTCCACCGTCGTCTCGGTCTCGATGCGTATCTTGTACCGCGGAGCCGGTGCGGTCATCTCCTCCGCCGCGCTCTCTGTTCCTGCGGGCCGTTTGTGCGTCACCGTCCAGATCCCTCCGTAGCTGCGCACGCGGAGTATCTGTTTGGATGCGCGCAGAGTGCGCCCAGGCGTGTCGTACAGGGTATTCTGCTCGAAGGTGCGCGGCGTGTCGAGCTGGAAGCCAAGCGCTGGAAGCTGCGCCTGTAGACCGTTGAGATCGGCGATGGGGAATTTGAGCTCGATCTCGGCGCTTTTCATGGGATGAGTATACGGCCACGGAATCCTCCGGCAACCGCTGCTGGCCGCATAAGGTTTCTTGAAGGTGCCGGAGTGGGGAACGTTCGAATGAGTATGGATTCAAAGGGCTGGATGGACCAGGGAACAACGGGCATAAAGACCGCGCGGCTGCAGGCGGGGGGCGTCTCAGGCGCTGCGGGTACGCGTCACGCCGCGCAACTGCTGCGCGAGGGCGGCACGGTGGCGTTTCCTACCGAGACCGTCTACGGCCTCGGCGCCAACGCGCTCGATTCCATGGCCGTGGCGAAGATATTCAGCGCGAAGGGCCGGCCTGCGTGGGACCCCCTCATCGTGCACGTCGACGGCAGGGCCATGCTGGAGACCGTTGCCGTTCTGTCCGCGGAGTTGAGCGATCCGGTCGAGCGCCTGATGTACACCTTCTGGCCCGGCCCGCTCACGCTGCTGCTGCCTCGCGCTGCTCAGGTGCCATATGCGGTTACGGCTGCGCGGCCGCTGGTCGCGGTCCGCATGCCGCAGCATCCGGTGGCGCAGGAGCTCATCCGTCTGGCCGGCGTGCCCGTAGCTGCTCCCAGCGCGAACCGCTTCGGACATACCAGCCCCACCACCGCGGCGCATGTGCTGGCCGATCTCGATGGCCGCATCGACGCTGTCCTCGACGGCGGTTCTGCTTCCATCGGCCTCGAGTCCACCGTCTTCGATCCGGCCGCGCACGCCATCTACCGGCCCGGCGCCATCACCGCCGAGATGATCTCCGACACGATCGGCCAAAAGGTACAGGTGCGTTCGAGTGCGGAAGCGGATCAGGCCGACGCCCAGTCCGCCTCACCCGGCATGGCGGAGCGGCATTACGCCCCGCATGCCCGGCTGGTCCTGGCCACGGGACAGGCGGATCTCACCGCCGAGATCGCCAAATATCCGCCGGCCGAGGTTGGCGTCATGTTGCCGGATGGCTGGAATCCGGGTGCCGCGGCTGCGGTCTTTCGCTGGGGGCCGTGGGACAACGCCGATGTCCTGGCGCGTCTGCTCTACCTGGGTCTGCGCGTACTGGATCAGCGCGGCGTGAAGGTCATCGTCTGTCCGCTGCCCCAGATGGCAGGTCTGGGAGAGGCACTGCGGGACCGCCTGGAAAAAGCGGCAAAGTAAGGCAAACAAGTACGGAAAAATAGAGCGGGCCGCGCTAAAAGCCATCTTTACCTCAGAGACCTCCAGCCATGCCGGGCCGGCATCCAACCTCCCATGGCGGACCAATCTACAGAGCCGCGTGATCTCCGTCCTCGGCCCGAGGCTGACGCTCCGCTGCGTCACCGGCAGGACGACCCGTCGCAGGAACCAGCCCCCGTTGGCCGCTGGGAGCGGGAGGCAGAGAGCCCTGGCGAATCCGGTCCTGAGAACACAGTCACCAAGACCAGCCGCGTCTTCGTCTTTGTGATGGCGGCCATCATCGTCATGGCCATCGCCGCCTTCCTGATCCTGCATCCCCAGGCCGGCGACTGAGGGCTGTGGTGCCCTGGATACAATGGCATCGAGAGGTCCATATCTCCTGAAGCGCTTCTTTACGCTCGTTCTCGGCGCACTGGCCATGCTCGCCGTCGCGCTGGTCTCCATGTTCATCACCATGCGCATCGCGATCCACGGCCGCGAGGCGCTGGTGCCCCCGCTCACCGGTTTGTCCGTGGCGCAAGCGGATGAGGCGGCTGCTAACGTCGGCCTCCGCTTGACCGTCGAGAACCGTTTCTACTCCGGCGAGGTTCCCGCCGGCCGTGTGCTGGCGCAGGACCCGGTGCCTGGCTCGCGCGTTCGCCGCGAGTGGGCTGTGCGTGTGACCGAATCGCTTGGCGCGCAGCGCATCAGCGTGCCCGATCTCACCGGCGAGTCCGATCGCGCGGCCGGCGTCTCCATCCGCCGCCTCGCGCTTGAGCCTGGCGCAGTGGCCCGCCTCGCCGTCCCTGGCGACGCCGATGTTGTCATCGCACAGACGCCCGCCCCCAACTCTGCCGGCGCCGACAGCCCGCGCATCAGCCTGCTCGTCAGCGATCCCGCCGACGCGCAGCCCCAGGCCTGGGTCATGCCGCAACTAATCGGCCTGACCTATGCTGTCGCTTCGGACCGTGCCGCCGCAGCCGGACTGCATCTGGAGGTTGCGCCGCCCGCGCCGCCAGCGGGCCCGGCTACAGCAGCTGCGAGCAATCCCGCACCCGCCGCAAGCAGCGCCCAATCGCCTGCGATGCCTCCGCAGCCCGCCACTCCCCCGGCCGCAACCGTTCACGCGGGCAGCATCGTCACCGCGCAGACTCCGCAGGCCGGCCGTCGCGTCCAGCAGGGCGACGCCATCCATATTTTGGTTGGCGACGCAGCTCTCTAACCGCTCACCCACGCCATCGCCGCGCGAATTGACACCTGTGTAGCTTCGCGGCCTTGCCGCCTGTGCGTGAATCGGTCTATCCTTCCACCCATGCCTCGCCAACTGAAGTCTCTCGCTGCCTTAGCCGCCGCTGTCTTCGCTCTCACTGCGACCTCGCTGCCCGCGCAGGACTGGGCCAAGGCGATGCTCGAAAAGTCGCCGCGTCATCGCGAGTACGTCCCGCTGAAGCACGGCGACCGTACCGTCACTGCCTTCGTCGTCTATCCCGAGGTCAGCCGCAAGGCGCCGGTGATCGTCATGATCCACGAGATATTCGGCCTCAGCGACTGGGCCAAGGAGATGGCCGACGAGCTCGCCGCGCAGGGCTACATCGTCATCGCGCCCGACCTGCTGAGCGGCGCCGGCCCCAACGGCGGCGGCACCGACGCCTTCTCCGGCCAGGACCAGGTCACCAAGGCGGTCTCCGGCTTGAGCGCCGACCAGGTCACGGCCGACCTTGACGCCGCAGCCGACTACGGCAAGAAGCTGCCCTCGTCCAACGGCAAGCTCTACGTCGCCGGCTTCTGCTGGGGCGGTGGCAAGTCTTTCGCCTATGCTACGCATCGCTCCGACCTCAGCGCCGCGTTCGTCTTCTACGGCCCGCCGCCGCCGGATGACGCGCTCAAGGCCATCACAGCGCCGGTCTACGGCTTCTACGCCGGCAACGACGCACGCATCAGCGCCACGGTCCCCGCCACCACGGACGCCATGAAGGCCGCCGGCAAGAAATATGATCCCGTCATCTACGACGGCGCCGGCCACGGCTTCATGCGCGCCGGCCAGCAGCCCGATGCCACCGACCCCAACAAGAAAGCCTGGGAGGATGGTTTCAAGCGCATGACCGGCCTCCTCGCCGCCGACTCCGCCTCGCTGGCTCGTCCGCATGGAACCAGCGTGCTTGCCAAGGCCGCGCACACCGCGAAGCCATCCGCTTCGATGAAGACCGTCGCGGCGAAATCCTCCACCACCGCGACCGCCCCGATAGACTGCCACGACATGGGCGCCGACACCAAGACCGCAACCAGCACCAAGAGCACCAGCACGAAGACCACCGCGAGCAAAGACGGCGGCATGGCCGATATGGCTTCTATGCAGATGTGAACATCGGGTGCACTACAGCCCGCTCTGAGCTTGCCCTCACCTTGTTGTAGGGGTCTCGATCTTGAGACGTGGGCAATGCTCTAATATCCATGTGACCTCTGCCCGCACCGCATCTTTGCAAGACGAACTCGACCGCATCACCCAGCAGACCCGCGCGCTCGTCCAGCCGGAGCGGCTCGCCATCTCCGAGCGCGCCTCGGCAGAGCTGCTGGCCAGTGGCATTGAGTCGTGCACCCTACCCGCCGGTGCGCAGGCACCCGAGTTTGCGCTGCCCGACGCGCTCACCGGCAAGCTCGTCCGCTCCACCGATCTGCTCGCGCTCGGCCCGCTGGTCATCAAGTTCTTTCGCGGCCGCTGGTGCCCCTACTGCATCACCGAGCTCGAAGCCTGGCGCGAGATGCACGCCGAGGTCCGCGCAATGGGCGCGCTGCTGGTCGCCATCTCGCCGCAGAACCGCCGCCACAACGACTTCACCATCCAGCAGCACGCGCTGCCGTTCCCCGTGCTGTCCGATGCAGGCGCAGAAGTCGCCGCACAGTTCGGCATCGCCTACACGGTCACCGAGGAGCAGCGCCGCTACTACGAGAGCATCCTGGTCAACATACCTTACGTGAACTCCGGCGCCACTTACAGAACCGGGACCGAGGCAAGCTGGCGGCTGCCTCTGCCCGCCACCTTCGTCCTCGCCCAGGATGGACTGATCGTCTTCTCAGAAGCCCACGCCGACTTCCGCGTCCGCCCTGAGCCGGCCGATGTGATGGCTGCGTTAGCTGGCTTTCCGCATCCATAGACCCCCTCCCCCCTATACCTAAAGTCTCTGGATTCATCAACGTGCAGCATTGTGGCTCCAGATCTATGATTGCATTGCGGTTACGGCCAAGTATTTGAAAGAACGAGGCTCAAAAGGCAAAAGCCCCGAGATGAACTCGGGGCTACTGAAACGATTTTACTAAGGCACCGCGTCGATTGCCAGAAGTATTTCTGACAGCGAAGGTGTTATCTGGAGGCCTTAGATCGCCGACTTCCGCGTCCGCCCCTAACCCGCAGACGTGCTCGCCGCACTCACGCGGATCGCGTGCCGCTAATCCTGCTACGAACCGTCATTGAGGGCTAAGCCTCGCGTCATCTCTGAGCCGAGTGCGAAGGCTCTCCCCATTTGACATGCCAGGTGGCGCTAGCAAACGCGACGATGTAGGAGGTCTCCCAAAATAGCTGCAACTTTATTTCGTCAAGCCCCCAACTATAAACGGCACCATAGAAATAGCAACCAAACAATACGACCGACGCCGCTAGGAGCACCGTCCAAATTGCAAGCCCGATCCTGCTCGATCTTGCCATACTCAACGCCGCGATGCTTGCAATTACGCTAGCTATCAGCACTGCATCTGAAAATATGTAATTTAACCCATGCGGCATGAATTCATATGACGAATTCGGCGTCCGATATAGGTCAGCGCGAGTGTGGCCGACAAGCCACGATAGCAAATATGGGTTGAGAAGGTAGTCCCACATGCCTGCGGCCACCCAATCCGATCCTGATATCAGGCTTACAGCGGCTGGAACAATATATGGAAGCCCAACAAATGCCAAATATGCTGTGCCGAGTCGCCGCACCAACGGCAGCTCGTTCCTAAAAAGTATGGAAAAACCGTATAAGCCTGCCGCACTTGCAGCAAATAGAAGCGCGCACGTCGCTGAAATATCCCACATAGCAGCCACCGCCGAAGAGCTTATTTGCTGCTGCGATACCGCCGTATCAGGTTCGTTGTTGATGTGTCGTGCTGCATGGCCGGATCGGTCGGCGCTTCCAACTCACCGAGGATCTTCGTCGCCAGCACCTTGCCCAGCTCCACACCCCACTGGTCAAAGGAATCGATCGACCAGATCACGCCCTGGGTGAAGACCGCGTGCTCATAGAGCGCGACCAGCTGCCCCAGCACAAACGGCGTCAGCTTCTCCGCGAGAATCACATTCGATGGCCGATTGCCCTCAAAGACGCGGTGCGGTACCAGCCAGTCCGGCGTGCCCTCGGCCTTTACCTGTTCGGCGGTCTTGCCGAAGGCCAGCGCTTCGGCCTGCGCAAAGACGTTCGCCATCAGCATGTCGTGGTGCCGTCCCAGCGGGTTCAGCGTCTTGAAAAATCCGATGAAGTCGCAGGGGATCAGCCGCGTCCCCTGATGGATCAGCTGATAGAACGAGTGCTGCCCGTTCGTGCCCGGTTCGCCCCAGAAGATCGGCCCGGTCTCCGCCGCAACATGTGTGCCTGCCAAAGTTACATGTTTTCCGTTCGACTCCATCGTCAGCTGCTGCAGGTAAGCAGGGAAGCGCTTGAGGTATTGCTCATAGGGCAGCACCGCGACGGTCTGCGCGTCGAAGAAGTCCGTGTACCAGAGCGTCAGCAGTCCCATCAGCACGGGAAGGTTCTTCTCCAGCGGCGCCGTCCGGAAGTGCACATCCATCGCGTGAAAGCCCGCCAGCATCGCGCGGAAGTTCTCCGGCCCTACGGCGATCATTGTTGACAGCCCGATCGCGGAGTCCATCGAGTAGCGCCCGCCCACCCAGTCCCAGAAGCCGAACATATTCTCGGTATCGATGCCGAACTTCGCCACCTCTTTGGTATTGGTGGAAAGCGCCACGAAGTGCTTCGCAATCTCCGACTCCGGCGCACCAGACGCCAGGAACCAGTCACGCGCGGAGTGCGCGTTGGTCATGGTCTCAAGCGTGGTGAAGGTCTTCGACGCGATCAGAAACATCGTCTCGTCGGGCGCCAGGTCACGTACTGCCTCGGCAAAATCTGTCCCGTCCACATTCGAGACGAACCGAAACGTCATATCGCGCTCGGAATAATGCTTCAGCGCTTCATAGGCCATCACTGGCCCAAGGTCCGAGCCGCCGATGCCGACATTGATGATGTTGCGGATGCGCTTGCCGGTGTGGCCCTTCCATGCGCCGCTGCGTACGCGCTCGCTGAACGCGGCCATCTTGTCCAGCACCGCGTGAACCTCGGGCACCACGTCCACGCCATCGACAAAGATCTTCTCGTCCTTCGGCGCGCGTAATGCAACATGTAATACGGCCCGGTCCTCCGTGATGTTGATCTTCTCGCCGGTAAACATTGCCTCGGTGCGCTGGCGCAGACCGGACTCCTGCGCCAGCTCCACCAGCAGCTTCAGCGTCTCGTCCGTCACCCGGTTCTTGGAGTAGTCGAGAAAGATGCCGTCTACCTCCGCGGTCATCCGCGTGCCGCGCGCGGCATCCTGGGCAAAGATCTCGCGCAGATGGCGCGGCTTGATCTTTTCGGCATGTGTGGCGAGCGCCTTCCACGCAGCGCGCTGGTCCAGAGGCGTAATCTCGGAGACGGTCGAGGCGAAGGCGGGCGTCGTCATAGGCGTCAATTCTCTCACAGCAAATTCAGCCACTGGATCAACGCGCCAAGCGCCTCGCCGTCCCTCTCCCTTGGTTGCCCGGCGTCCCCAAAGAGATAATTTGCATCGCCGGCCTGTGTGCGGTTATCGTATTACTGAGGGCGGCTATCGCTCACCCTCAACCCTTCTCTCTGGCTGGTGAAAAATATGGTGACTGCCCCGCCTCTGCGCCGCGCTCCACTCCGCACCGCGGCTCCCGCACTCGATCCATCAGCGACGCGCAGCCTTCCCGCCACCGCTCCCGTTGCAGCAGCCACCCCGCAGGCGCCCGATCCATCGCATCCCGCCGGAGCCGTCACCTCCGCCGATCTCGAGGCCTTCGCCGGCGATCCCAACTTCATGACCTCGCTCGCCCGCGGCCTGCTCGTCATCCAGGCCTTCACGCCGCAGACGCCGCATATGACTATCTCGCAGCTCGCCGCCAAGACCAACCTCTCGCGCGCTGCCGTCCGCCGCTGCCTCTATACGCTCTCAAAACTCGGCTTTGCCGGCGTCGAAGAAGGTTCGCGTTACGCCCTGCGCCCGCGCATGATGCAGCTCTCCAATACCTACGCCGCATCCAACCCGCTCTCCAAGGCCGCGCAGCCCATTCTCGAGCGCATGTCCGCCGCGCTGCGCGAGAGCTTCTCCGTCGCCACGCTCGATGGCGACGACATCGTCTACATCGCCCGCTCTTCGGTCTCTCGCGTCATGTCCGACGACCTGCACATCGGCAGCCGCCTGCCCGCCTACTGCACCAGCATGGGCCGCGTGCTGCTGGCGTGGCTCCCCGCCGAGCAACTGGAGCAGTACCTCGCGCACGTCAAGCTCGTCTCCTACACCGCGCGCACCGTCTCCAGCACGGAGAAGCTTCGTCTCGTCCTGCGCAACGTCCGCCGCCAGGGCTACGCGCTGGTCGACCAGGAGTATGAGGTCGGTCTGCGCTCGCTCGCCGTGCCCATCTACTCGCCCACCGGCCGCGTCACCGCCACGCTGAACCTCAGCGGCAGCTCGCCCCGCATGCCGGTCTACGAGATGCAGAGCCGCTTCCTGCCCCACCTGCGCCACGCCGCCGCCGAACTCGGCGCCTTCCTCCGCTAAGACTGCGCCTTAAGACGAATCGACCCGCGACAGAGAGCTTGCGCGGGCCAACCTCAGTCCGCCACCATCACCTCGCCCGGTACGATCGGCCGTGTTCGTGGCAGCGTGCCATCGGCGGCCGCAACACCTACCGCCGTCAGCACGCATACAAAGAAGGTCAGTTTGATCGCGCTGGCTTCGCGCGTGTTGGGCAGCAGCTTCCACACCAGCAGCAGCGCCGTCTGCCCAATCGTCGCCGCCCACACCGACCCGTAGAAGTACCGCCGCTCCGTGCCCTCGCCCAGGGTCGAGTTCCGCACGCGCGGCAATACGCCCGCCGCACCCAGCAACACGATCGTCGCGCACAGTGGCGCGTATCCATACCAGTAGATCTGCTTCAGGTACCAGGTCCCTGTCGCCGCAGCGATCACCAGCCCAGCCAGATTCAGCAGCGCAAAGCTCAGTACCGCATTCCACGCAAACGTGTAGCAGACGCGCCGGTACAGCGGGTTAGGCCTGTCTTCATCGAAGCGCAGGATGTATGGCGCCGGCTCTGCGCCCGGCAGGCTGCCGCGCAGCGCGGCGATACCCGTCCCCACCAGGACCAGCCCCAGCCATATCGAGTTCCAACGGCCAAACCCGTGCGCGAACAGCGAGAAGGTCAGCGGCCCCGGCGCCAGAAAGAACACCCAGATCCACAGCGGCCAGTGTGCCAGCCGGTAGAGCCGGGTATTGCGCTCGCGGATGCGTCGTTCGTGCGCGTACTCCAGCCTGCCCCGATAGCCCATCGCCTACCTGGCCGCCGCTGCCTGGATGGCCTTCATGTAGTCATCCAGGTTCTTCGTCGGGCCCATCACGCGCGCCATCATAAAGCGGTACACCGGCGGGTTGATGTACCCGTCCTCGGTGATCTTCAGCGTCGTGCTCGCCGCGTCTGGTCCCGGCGAAAGCTCATAGGTCCATGTTCCGCCGTACGCCGCCTTGGGATCGTCCAGCTTCACCTGGCGCAGCGTCGTCGGCACGGTCTCGAGCGCCAGAAAGATCATGTACTGGTGATAGGCGTAGTGCTCCACCCAGCGGTCGCGGCCGTGGTCGGCGTCCAGCGTCGTCACCGACTTCACCTGCGGCCGCCAGTTGCTTGCGTCCTTCACATCGGTGATCAGGCCAAACACCTTCTCCGGCGGCGCGGCCACCACGCCAGTCACGGACAAGGTATGCGTGGATGGCATGCGAGCGCCATCTGCATAGACCAACCCGCCCGCAAGCAGAAGGACAAACACAAGGAAGCCGAAGATCTTCATGAACGCTCCAGAGAATTGGCCGCACCGGACACTTGGATGGGAGGGAGAGAGATAGGGTACCCTACGCGACACGCTTAGGGAAGCAGAGCTAAAATGACCTCCATGGACAGAAGAGATATGTTGAAGGGCGCGGGCGCCGGTGCGGCAGCCCTGGCCATGGGTACCATGCACGCATTGGCACAGGCCGGCGCGGCCGACGACGCAACCGTCTATGAGTTTCGCATTTATCACACGCCGGACGGCAAGCTGCCCGATCTGCTCGCCCGCTTCCGCAACCACACCATCGCCATCTTCAATCGCTTCAACATGCACAGCGTCGCCTACTGGACGCCCACTGACGACCCGCTGAAGGACCGCACCCTCTTTTACATCCTTCGCCATCCCAGCCGCGAGGCCGCCACGGCCAACTGGGCCGCCTTCCGCGACGATCCCGAGTGGAAGCAGGTCAGCACCGCCAGCGAGGCCAACGGCAAGATCGTCGAAAAGGTCGAGTCCACCTTCCTCAAACTCACCGACTTCTCGCCCCGCATCTGATTCAGCAAAGCCCTCCCAAAAACCTGCAACTTTACGCCCGGTCCCCCAGTCTCTTCATTGGCTGGACCTCTGGGCGCACATGTTGTCCCTTGGTCGCTAGCCGCTCGACCTCAAGGCCAAGAAGCCCTTTGGAGGGCCGCCATGCGCGTTCGGTGTCCGGCTTTTCTTCCTGCCCTGTTCTTCGGATCGGCTCTGTTCACAACACTCGGCGCGGCTATCTTCGCCGAGTCCGCAGCTGCTCAATCCGGCAAGATCTATCCGCAGATCGTTCGGCTGAGTTATATAGAAGGCGATGTTCGCGTCGCTCGCGGCAAATCGGCCGAGAAGGCCAGGCAAGACCAGCAGGGGACGGACGCGGCTGCAGACACCGGTTGGGAGACGGCAGTAGCCGGTCTGCCGCTGCAGGCCGGTTACAGCCTTGTCACCGGCGACGGCCGTGCTGAGATTGAGCTGGAAAACGCATCCACGCTCTATCTCGGACCGAACTCTGTGCTGGTCTTTAACTCGCTTCAGTCCATGAACAATGCCACCTACACCGAAGCCTCGCTCCTCTCGGGCTCTCTGTTCATCAACAGCCGGCCGCAGGTCCCGGGCGACCGCATCCGCTTGAATACGCCGTCGGACTACGTCACCCTCGGCTATCCAGGCTCGGCGATCTGGCGCGTCGACAGCTATCTGGATGCCGCCGCGCTCACCCGGTTCAGCGGAGGTCCTGCGAAAGAGCGTGGCGATCACACCCTTGCAACCAAGCTTGGCAGTACGCTGACTTTCTCCGACGGCCATGTCGACGGCACGCCCGCTACAACCGATGAAGCCACCATAGGCGCATGGAACGACTGGGCGCTCCATCGCATTGAAGCGCGCCAGGTCGCACTCGATGCCGTGGCGAAGCAGGCCGGCCTCAGCCAGCCGCTGCCCGGCCTCGACCAGCTTGCCGGAAGAGGCGATTTCTTCTCCTGCGGCGAATATGGCACCTGCTGGGCGCCCAAGGACGGCTGGGACGGCAAGGCCGGCGAAGACATCTCCTCGCAATCGGCCGTTCCGGGCACTGCGGCCTCCACGCACAGCGCTCATCTTATGGCCGTCGCTTTCGCATCGGCTGCGCCTCCCGCATCAGCTCCCAATACGCCCGCGACGTCCAAGCCGTCGCACCTCACCGGCCAGCCCGCCGCGGACGCCTACCTTGCTGCGCACCCCGGCGCAACCTTCTATACCGAGGACTATGCCTTCCCATGCACCGCGGACTCGGTCCGCGATCTCATCGCCGTCGATCCGGCGACCGGCAAGCAGACCGTCATCGACAATGAGTTCAACCCGTTCCCCCAGGACGCCTTCTTCGCAGGCATCCCTCACCGCGGAGTATGGCCGTTCTTCGGCTACGACGCCTACTGGGGCGCACGGCCCTGGGACTGGACCGTCTGCCACGCCGGCGCGTGGGTCCGCTGGCACCATCGCTATGTCTGGGCCGCAAGCAATCGCCGCCACCATCACCCTCCCGTGCGCTGGGTGCATAACGGCGGCCATGTTGGATATGTTCCGATCCACCCCCGTGATGTCTCCGGCAAGCCGCCCGTCAATCTGAAGGACGGCCTCTTCCGCGTGGACGGCAAACACTCCACCGTCGAGCGTGTGGACTTCGAGCCCGGCAAGGATGTAAAAGTCCTGACCGAGCCGCCGCGAGAGTTCCGCAACCCGCAGTTCGCCATGCTGAAAGTCGCGGGGGAGCCGCGCGCCGAGGCGCACTCCGCGTGGGAGAACTATCACGCAGCCGACGCCGCATCCGTCGCGCATGATGCCGCATCCATCGCGCATAGTGACGTCCTCCGGAACCCGGCTGCCGTCGCCAAAGGCCTCACCGATTCCCATCACGACGGCGTCGCGGAGGCGCACCATCAGGGCGTTCCCATCGCCTTCGACCGCAAGACGCAGAGCTTCTCCATCACGCGTCAGATATCAAACGAAGGCGGACGAACGACAACCGTCTCGGAGCCTCTCAGCGGCGGACGCGCCTTTGCTCCCAGCGCGGCCGGCGGCAACAACGGCGGGTCGCAGGCCCGCAGCAGCGGCGCAGGTTCCAATAGCAGTGCCGGCTCTCACGGATCTTCTTCCTATGGCGGCAGCTCCGGAGGCGGCGCGTCGCGTGCAGGTGGATCCAGTGGCGGCGGCTTCTCCGGCGGCGGCGGTGAATCCCACAGCGGCGGGGCTCCAGCCGGTGGCGGCGGCGCAGCCCCTTCCAGCAGCGGCGGTCACAAATGAGAACTGCGTGTTGAACTTCCGGTAGCCGCGCTCCCTTTTCCTCAGCGTTTTTCGCTACACTTCTCCTGCATCGCGCTGGTCCAAAAACCTCACCGGAGATCCACTCGACATGTTCGACTCAACCGCCTTCTTCGCCGAACTCGACTCCCGCATCGCGCGCTATGACCTTCTGCAGCATGCCTACTACACCGCATGGTCGCGCGGCGAACTCACCCGCGAAGACCTGCGCGAGTACGCCAGCGAGTATTGGCACCACGTCTCCGCCTTCCCCGCCTATCTCAGCGCGCTGCACTCCCAGCTTCCGGACGGCGAACTGCGCCGCACCGTGCTCGCCAACCTCGCCGACGAGGAAGGCATGCGCGACGGCACCCCGCACAGCGATATGTGGATGGACTTTGCGCGCGGCATGGGCGCCAAGGAGACCAGCGTCCGCGCCCGCGAGCTCAATCACGAGACCCGCGCCATGCTCTCCCACTTCCGCGAGACCATGTACGGCTCTCTCCCCGAGGCGCTCGCCGCGCTCTACACCTATGAGTCGCGTGTGCCCGCCATCGCCGCGACCAAGGCCGAGGGCCTCAAGAAACACTACGCCGCCGACGAGGCCACCTGCCGCTACTTCACCGTGCACACCGTTGCGGATGTCTTCCACTCCCAGGTCTGGCGCGATCTGCTCGCCGCCGAGCTAACCGCGCGTCCCGACCAGGCAGAGATCGCCCTTGAATCTGCCGAGAACACCGCCCGCGCGCTCTGGACCACCCTCGACGGCATCGAGGTGGATCGCCAGTCCCGCCTTGCCGCCGCCGCGTGATCCGCTCGCTTCATCTCTGTGCAATCTCCGCCGCGCTCAGCCTCTCGCTGGGCGCGGTTTCCTTCATCAGCGCGCAGCCTGCCGCCCAACCAGCCGCTCAACCCGCCGTTCCGCATCCCGTCCCCGTGCATCTCGCGGGCCCTGTGCCTCCCCCGCAGGTCTGGCGCTTCGATAACCTCACCTCGCTCGGCGGCCATCCCACTCGCGTCGTCGGCACGCCCCAGCTCATCGACACCCCCGCGGGCAAGGCCGTCGCCTTCAACGGCGTTGACTCCGCCCTCTTCGTCGACAACCACCCCCTCGCCGGCGCCGTCGTCTGGACCTGGGAGATGGTCTTCCGCCCCGACCCCGACGGCAAGCCCGAGCAGCGCGTCTTCCACCTCCAATCCATCGACCCCGCCACCGGCCAGGACTTCGCCAACGAGCGCATGCTCTTCGAGATCCGCATCCCGCCCGGCGCGGACGGATGGTGTCTGGACAGCTTCGCCGCCGTTGGTGACCAGTCGCGCGCCCTGCTCAACTGCGACAAGAAGTATCCCTTCGGCCCCTGGTATCGCGTCACCGCTGTCTACGATGGTCAGACCCTGCGCAACTACGTCAACGGCGAGTTGCAGGGCGAAGGACCGCTCACCATCCCTGCCCAGCGCCCCGGCCACTCCTCCGCCGGGGTCCGCATCAACCTCGTCGACTACTTCAAGGGCGCCATCTATTCCGCCCGCTTCGTCCCCCGCGCCCTCACCCCCGCCGAATTCCTCCAGAACCCGCTGGCAGGGAAGTAGGCTTCCGGTCGAACTTGTTATTTCCTCTTGCTCCCGAATTGGGATCACCGTAAAATCGTTGCAGTGAGAGTCATCGCACGCAGTACCCTGAATGATTTCGTGCGAAACAGAGTAGCTTCAGGGCAACAAGCCGTAGTCAAGACCCAGCTCGACGCTTGGTACGACCTTGTCTCCAAGGCTGAGTGGCACACGCCAGCCGAATTGAAGGCTCAGATTGGATCGGTCAGCGTTCTGACCTCAGAGCGTGTCGTTTTCAATATCAAGGGAAATGATTACCGGCTCATAGCCTCAATCAACTATGCGAAGCAGATTCTTTTTGTGAAGTGGCTGGGCACGCACAAGGAATACGATCGCGTAGACGCAAGGAAGGTGGACTATGACGAAGACCGCTATCTTGGTTAGCCCAATCCGCACCCGCGAAGACTATCGCGTCGCTCGCGACCGCATTGAAGAACTGATGAGCGCCAGGGAAAACACGCCCGAAGGCGACGAGCTCGATGTGCTCGCCACTCTGGTCGACGCCTACGAGTCCGAGCACTTTCCCATCGATGCCCCCGACCCGATTACCGCCATCGAATTTCTGATGGAGCAGAAGGGCCTCACCCGCAAGGACCTCGAACCGATGATCGGCAGCCGCGCACGCGTCTCCGAAGTCATGAACCGCAAGCGCGGCCTCACGCTCGCCATGGTGCGCCGCGTCCGCTCCGGCCTCGGCATCTCCGCCGACCTGCTCATCGCGCCCACAGTTCGCAAAGCGCGCGCGCGACGCTAACCAATCACTGCGAACTTGCCGGAGCAAGCCAGCACTTCCCATAAGCCGACTTATCGGGACTGATCGATTGTCGATGCCGCTGCAACTTTCGGAAAATCGATGGATGATTGAACTGAAAGCAGTTGAGGCGGTCCACAGGGAGGAGCGCATGCCGTTCGGAGTCTGCCCGATGTGCCAGGGCGAAGAGAAGCTTTGCGATAGTCACTTTATGCCTCACTCGCTTTACGGGATGTGTACGCCCCCCGGGCTTGAACCTGTTCGCATTTCGAAGACGACAATGTATCCCACATCAAAGCAAACGAAAGATCATTTGCTCTGCAATGATTGCGAACATAACCTTTCCAAGAACGGAGAAGATTGGGTACTGCCTCTCTTGCCTCGCGTTCATACTGGCTTTCCGTTGCTTGACCGGGTGAGGAAGCAAGCGCCTATTTATGACGACGGCGATAAGCAGCTTTACGGAACGTCGCTCAACCCTGAAGTGGATAGTCAAAAGCTTCTCCATTTCGTTTGCGGCATCTTCTGGAAGGCTGCTGTGCATTCATGGAAGGGTGCGGGTGGACCGCCGGTACTTGACCTCGGGAAGTACGCGGAGAGCTTGCGGCTATTCCTGCGCGGCGAAGCTGATTTGCCGGACGATGTGGCTGTCGTTGTGTCGTTCGACAATGCTCCGGTGCGGCTCATCGGTTTCATCGAACCATATCAAGTCCAAATGCAGCGGTTAAATGGCTACTGCTTCTTCGTGCCGGGCATGGTCGCAAACCTTTATACCGGCGCGGGCGCGCAGCAGGCGTATATGGCACAGTGCCTCAATGGGAATCCTGACCGGCCTATTATGGTCGAAGAGCTTTCAAAATTGATGAGGAATACGTCCCGCGTTCAAACCGCGAACGCACGGAAATCAAAGAAGCTTCTTGAGAATCAGGAAGAGATTGAAAAGCGGGGACTGAGTATTCGTTTGGGAGACTGAGATGCCGGTAGGAATCTGTAAGCTCTGTCTCACAAAACGCGATCTCCGCGATAGTCACTACGTTCCGGCGTCTCTCTATCGCCGCATGCGGAAGATGGCTGGCGCCGATCCCATAATTATGACGCCGAAGCTGGTGATGTCATCCTCAAGGCAGATTCATGACTACGTGCTCTGTGCCGATTGCGAACATCGTCTGAACGTCGGCGGCGAGAAGTACATCGGCGATGTTTCCGCTGATGGTAGCCACTTCCCGTTGCGGGATATGCTATCGAACGGCACTCCGGCGCCTCTAGGTCCGTTTCTCTGCTATTCGGGCAAACAGATTGGGGTAGACGTTCAAAAGGTCGCCTATTTCGCAGTGAGCATGTTGTGGCGCGGTGCCATACACGCTTGGAAGACTGTCGATCGGCAAACCAGTCAACTCACCGTTCCATCCCATCTGGAGGATATGCGCAGATTTCTCATGGGCGAAATTGCGCTGCATGTTGAGATTGGGCTGCTCGTGATCGTTTGTCTTGACTTCGCTTCTCAAGTACATGTCCTCGCGCCGTTCCTCGTCGGCGGCGAAGAGACCGACACGCTCTTTGAAATGCAGATCTGCGGAGTCGTTTTACGTGTCGGAATCAATCATCCGCAGAAAGAGTTCTATGCTCTAGCGTGTACGCACAACGCCAGCGCTCCTATCATCGTCGCCGATTGGAGTAAATCGACCATGAGTGCGGTTGGAGATTTCCACCTCAAGGCGCGTCACGCGGAGAATGTAAAAAAGATTGAAGCCAACTTCAAAGTGCGGCGATAACTACTCATCCGCACGTCCTGCGAACACCTTTTCGGCAAGTCCGATACTCAATTGGGGCCTATCAGGCCAATGTACTGTCGAGTAAGAGTTGGAGCCTATTTCAGAACGTAAGTCCTGATAAACGCGCTTGTTTCACTCAATGGCAGACCACCGGAATTGAGGGCTATCCGGAAACGGCACCACCGCCGGGGGGCATGCATCGACCTCTGTGACCCGCGAAAAATCCGGGCAAAATCGCCTGTCAAGCCCCCAAACCACCCAACTCACTGAGCCACCAGAGAATATAGGTGGCATAACAGTTATGCTCGACTTGGTAAAATAGAAGGAGTAAAGCAAAACAGAAGGCCCGGCACATCGCCGGGCCTTTGCTGTTTTCATCGGCTACAAAATCCGCGTGCGGAGGCCTCTTTCTTGAACCCTCGATCCTTGCATCTTGAACCTTGCCCCCTGAACCAGCGAATTTGCACCATCTCCGCGACATACATCCGCAAGCCGCCTTATTGCAACAGCCTGCGAGATCACATAGGGGGGAGGGGTTCGCCATCCATACGCTAGCCAATCGCCGCGTTCACCAGAGCCTGCGCCTCTTCCTGGATCCGCTTCAGGTGCTCTGCGCCGAGGAAGCTCTCCGCGTAGATCTTGTACACGTCCTCGGTGCCGGAGGGCCGCGCCGCGAACCAGCCATTCTCCGTCGTCACCTTCAGCCCGCCAATGGCCGCGTGGTTGCCCGGCGCCTCGGTCAGCACCGCCGTGATCGCCTCACCAGCGAGCGTCTTCGCCGTCACCTGCGCCGGCGACAGCTTGCCCAGCTTCGCCTTCTGCTCCTTGGTTGCTGCTGCGTCGATCCGCTGATACACCGGCGCGCCGTACTTCGCCGTCAGCTCGCGCATATAGCTCGCCCGGGTCCTTGCCCGTCACCGCGGTCATCTCCGCCGCCAGCAGGCCGAGGATCAGCCCGTCCTTATCCGTCGTCCATACCGTCCCATTCCTGCGGAGGAAGCTCGCGCCCGCCGACTCCTCGCCCACAAACCCCAGGCTTCCGTCGATCAGCCCATCCACAAACCACTTGAAGCCCACCGGCACCTCCAGCATCGGGCGGCCCAGCCCGGCGGCCACGCGGTCGATGATCGACGACGACACCAGCGTCTTCCCAATCCCCACCTTCGCCGACCACTCCGGCCGATGCGTGAACAGGTACTGGATCGCGACCGCCAGGTAGTGGTTCGGGTTCAGCAGTCCGGCTGAGCGGGTCACGATGCCGTGCCGGTCATGGTCCGTATCGCACGCCCACGCCACGTCGAACCGGTCCTTGTTGGCGATCATGCTCGCCATCGCGTTCGGGCTGGAGCAGTCCATGCGGATGCGCCCGTCCCAGTCCAGCGTCATGAAGCGAAACGTCGGATCGACATACGGATTCAGGATCTGTAACTGCGGCAGATACATCTCCGCGATGCGCGGCCAGTAGTCCACGCCCGCGCCGCCCAGCGGATCGACCGCCAGCTTCAGCGCCGTCCCCTTCAGCGGGGCGAAGTCGATCACGCTTGCCCAGGTCGCCCACATACGCGGAGATGTAGTCATGGTTGTGCGTGGTCGCCGCCGTCAGCGCCCGCGCGTAGTGCACCCGCTTCACGCCACTCAGCTTCGCCGCGATCAGCTCATTCGCGCGCGTCTCGATCCACTTGGTCGCTGTCGTGTCCGCCGGTCCGCCGTTCGGCGGGTTGTACTTGAAGCCGCCATCCTCGGGCGGATTGTGCGACGGCGTGATCACGATGCCGTCGGCCAGCCCGCTCTTCCGCCCAGCGTTGTAGGTCAGGATCGCGTGGCTCAGCGCCGGCGTCGGCGTATAGCCCAGCTCCGCGTCGATCATCACCTCGACATCGTTCGCCGCCAGCACCTCCAGCGCCGTCGTAAACGCCGGCTCCGACAGCGCATGCGTGTCCTGCGCCAGGAACAGCGGCCCGTCCGTGCCCTGGCCTTTGCGATACTCGACAATCGCCTGCGTGATCGCCGCGATGTGATCGTCGTTGAAGCTGGCGTGAGAACGCGGTGCCCGCGATGGCCTGACGTTCCAAACGCAACGCGCTGGGCCGGATTCCCCGGCTCCGGGTGCAGCGCATAGTAGGCAGCGATCAGCCGCGGAATGTTCACCAGCGTGTCAGGGGAGGGAAGTGTGCCGGGCTTGTTGGCGCTCTCAACAGTCATTCACAAGGTCCTCTAGTTGCGATTCAGGTTTGCAGTGTAGCCGATGCAGGCAATCTCTGTGCACGCGGCACCCACACGCACTCCCAGCGTAAGATTTTTCTTTAGATGCCTGCGCCCCTCATCACCAGCCGCGCCAACCCGCGCGTCAAGCAGCTGCGCGCCGCCTTCGCCGGCAACGCGCGCATGGCTGACGGCCTCGTCGCCCCCTTGGTTGCAATCGAGGGCGAAAACCTCATCCGCGAGGCCATGCGCAGCGGCATCGCGCTCCACACCGTCTTCCTCAACGAACACATTACCGCGCCATCCTGGCTCTCGCGCGATGTCGAGATACTCCACCTCGCCGACGCTATCTTCGCCTCCGCCGTCGACACGCAATCCCCGCAAGGCATAGCCGCGCTCGTCGCGCCGCCGCAATGGCAGCTCGAGTCTGTCCTCACAGCAAGCTCAACCGCCCGCAAGGCACCGCTGCTCCTCATCGCCGCCGGCCTGCAGGACCCCGGCAACCTCGGCACTCTTATCCGTTCCGCGGAGGCCTTCGCCGCAACCGCCGTCCTCACCACCCACGGCACCGTCAGCCCGTGGAACCAGAAGGCCCTCCGCGCGTCAGCTGGCTCAGTCTTCCGCGTGCCGGTCGTGTCGACCACAACGAATGACCTCGCCCAACTCAAATCCCACGGCATCCGCATCCTCGCCGCGGTCGCGCCGGAATCCAATTCGGACATACACAGCAAAGGTACGCGCGCACATTCAGCTTTCACCGTAGATCTCACCCAGCCCGTTGCGATCATGATCGGCAACGAGGGCAACGGCCTCTCCGCCGACCTCCTCGCCCTCGCCGACGCGCGCATCAACATCCCCACGCCCGGCCCGGTCGAAAGCCTCAATGCCGCCATCGCCGGTTCGCTGCTGCTGTATGAAGCTTCCCGTCAAAGAGAAGCGATGAGTCTTCGACTTCCAACGAACAACTGAGAACTGACAACGGTCTCTATGTCCCTCTTCGACGCATCGCCGCTTGCCGCACCCGCCGCCGCCAACGCGCGCGCGCCGCTGGCCGAGCGCATGCGTCCGCGCACGCTGGACGAGTTCGTCGGGCAGGAGCATCTGCTGGCGCCGGCAAGCCGCTGCGCATCGCCATCGAGCACGACGATCCCACCTCCATGATCTTCTGGGGCCCTCCCGGCACCGGCAAGACCACGCTCGCCAAGATCATCGCCGCTCTCACCCACGCCACCTTCATCGAGTTCTCCGCCGTCCTCTCCGGCATCAAGGAGATCAAGCAGGTGATGGTCGAGGCCGAGAAGGCCGCACGCTTCGGCTCGCGCACCATCCTCTTCGTCGACGAGATCCATCGCTTCAACAAGGCCCAGCAGGACGCCTTCCTGCCCTACGTCGAGCGCGGCTCCATCCGCCTCATCGGCGCGACCACCGAGAACCCCTCCTTCGAGCTGAACGCCGCGCTGCTCTCCCGCTGCCGCGTCTACACCCTGCAGCCTCTGACCGAAGCCCAGGTCATCTCGCTGCTCCATCGCGCGCTTACCGATGAAACTCGCGGCCTTGGCGGCTTGCATGTTGCCGCCGATGAAGACGCGCTCGCCACCATCGCCACCTATGCCTCCGGCGACGCCCGTAACGCGCTCAACGCCCTCGATGTCGCCGCGAATCTCGCTCTCTCACAGACAAAATCCTCGGCGCAAGCCACAAATGGACCCGCACAGCCAATCATCACCAAAGCTCTCGCCGCCGAGGCCCTGCAGCGCCGCGTCCTGCTCTACGACAAGCAGGGCGAGCAGCACTACGACATCATCTCCGCGCTGCACAAGTCCGTCCGCAACTCCGACGCCGACGCCGCGCTCTACTGGCTGGGCCGCATGCTCCAGGCCGGCGAAGACCCCATGTACGTCGCCCGCCGCGTCGTCCGCATGGCGGTCGAGGACATCGGCCTCGCCGCGCCCGAGGCGCTCAACCTCTGCCTCTCCGCGCGCGATGCCATGCACTTCCTCGGCTCACCTGAAGGCGAACTCGCCCTCGCCCAAGCGGTCGTCTATCTCGCGCTCGCGCCCAAATCGAACGCTGTCTACACCGCCTACGGCGCTGTCGTCGCGGACATCGAGCGCACCGCCGCCGAGCCCGTCCCGCTGCATCTGCGCAACGCACCCACGAAATTGATGAAGTCACTCGACTACGGCCGGGACTACCAGTATGCGCATGACGTCGAAGGCAAGGTCGCGGACATGGAGTGCCTTCCACCCTCGCTTGCCGGCCGACGCTACTACCAGCCCACGCAGGAGGGCCGCGAAAAGCTCCTCGCCCAGCGCATGGATGAGATCGCCCGCATCCGTGCCGCGAAGCGCAAGGAATAAGCTGCCGTGCGCCGCGAAAACTCCCCAAGTTCAACCGCAAACCGCTTTCAGTCCTTATGCACCGGGTGCGGCGCCGGCCGCGGCGGTGGCGCATGCAGAATCACATGCGTCCGCTCGCGCGTCATCCTCACGCGGCAGCCCAGCGGATCGATCACGCCGCCGCACCTGCGGTCGCGCACTCCGATCCACACCACCGTGTCCGGGTTGCTGATCATCCACGCAGTTGCATTGGTCACGTGGTGCGTCTGCTCCAGATATCCCGCAGCCTCCAGGTCTTTGTCCGCTGCATCGGCATTCATCTGGTCGCAGTCGTTATAGCCCGCTCCCGCAACCGGCATGCAATAGTCCTCGTCATGTTCCAGCAGAATCTTCTTGTTCGATCCTGTGATGAAGTAGCGCGTCGTCAGCGGCGGGACGCCATCGGCCCGTTCCCACTCCATCAGGTCCTGCGCGAAGGCTGCCGGCAGTTCGCTGTAGTCCAGCAGCATCTCCTTCTGCACCTGGCGCGAGAAGACGTTGACCACCGGCGTCGGCTCGCCGTTGGTCGGGTGGAAGTAGAACGCTCCCATCCCGATGCCTTCCTCAAGGTCGATCCACAACATCGCGCGTCCCGCGAGATATGGGCC
Organism: uncultured Acidobacteriaceae bacterium; assembly: GCA_963766975.1. Classification (GTDB taxonomy): domain Bacteria; phylum Acidobacteriota; class Terriglobia; order Terriglobales; family Acidobacteriaceae; genus Edaphobacter. The sequence continues at coordinate 768,485 of CAVYCF010000007.1, read as the reverse complement.
CATGTGACCGCCTAGCATCACATAGCGTCCATCGCGCACTACCACCGGCTCCGGCGATCCCTGAATCACCTCGTCCAGCGCATCCATCATCGACTTGTCGGAGCCGTAGTGATACGTGCAGTCCGGCACGAACTCCTTCATCAGCCTGCGAAACTGCTTGTCGCGATAGAGCTCGTTCGAGGTCCTGCCGTCATACTGCGCCAGAAACGCCAGCTGCTCCTTCGGGATCTGCCTCTGAAACAGAGAAGGATCATAGTTCGCTCCCGGCGCCTCGCCGCCAGTCTGCGCCGGGGCGGGCGGCGTATCAGGCGCGTCACGCACGATCGGCGCGGGCTCCTGCTGCTGGGTAGATGAGGATGGGCCGCTGTCCGGACTAATCATCTCCTGGGCGTGCGCCTGCGGGGTGCAGAGCGCAGTCGGCAGGCAGACCAGGGCGGCAATCGGAAGGACAGAAAGGCGCAGACTGCGAATCACAGACTGAATCACTGGCGAAGCTCCTCGATTGCCGGGCCCGACTCGCCAGAATTCTATCGCGTTCCGTCACTCTCGTGAATGCATAATTGTCTCGTCCCGGCGCTCTAAGCCGCGGACAGGGAAAAGGTCGCGGAGAGCCGTGCCAGCAGGTCCGCAGGGTGCAGCGGCTTGCTCAATAACGTAAAGTCATGGCCAGCCTCTCGCGCGCGGCTCAAAAGGTCACACGTCGCCGCATGGCCGCTGAACAGAAGCACCTTGCACTTCGGATACGCGCGCGCCATCTCCATCGCCAGCTCCGTGCCGTCCATGCCCGGTCCCATCATCACATCAGAGAGCAGTAGGTTCGGCGACGAGCCTCGCGCCAGCTCCAGCGCTCCCTCGCCGTCGTACGCCGTCATGGTGGCAAATCCGCTCTTCGCGAGAATGATCGACAACGTATCGGCGATCACGCGCTCATCATCCACAATCAATGCCAGCGGCTTCGGCACCTTCGCCTCAACGGCCGCATCGCGCCCGGGAACCTGGTGCAGCGGAACGATCTGAATACGGGGAAGGGTGAACATTGCAGCACCTCATCATTCCACCCTAGGCCACTCAGATCAATACGGGCTAAATGGTTCTCATCCGCCTGAAATCTTTAGCCGCTATCCGACATGGCCCCTTTAAGCTCTGCCGCTCGTGAATAGTCCAATAGGCACGGCCAAACCTTTAGGTCAACTCGGCCACGTTATGATAGGAGTGAAATCAATTTCACGGTACAACAGTTCTGGATAGTTTTTACGTCTACATCAATGTAGCGGCGCGTTAGCAGATCGTCGCCCAATTTTTGGGGAGAAAGTTCCATGGAAGAGAATGGATTGGTCAAACCAAAAGCCTTCGCGTCGATCCTGCAGGCAGACGTACCCAAGGGCCGGGACGGCAAACACAAGCAGATTGTGGAACATCTGATCGACAGCATTGCCCAGCTTGTGGATGGCTCGGCTCTTAAGGTGCCTTTGTCGGATCTCCCCGACACCAAGGAGAACATCCGCTCCGCTCTCAGCCGCGCCACCAGGCAGCGCGGTATCGAGGTCGCGACCTCCAGCGACAAGGATTTCCTCTATATCTGGAAGCCTTAGCATCTGCAAGCTATCGCTGGGTCACCCGTCCCTGGCGCCTATTCACTCGCAGCCGGCTGCAGACGCCGCCAGCGCAGCAGCAATAACCCTGCCAGCCCGGAGGCGATCAGCACCAGGCTGGCCGGCTCCGGGGCCGGCGGAGGCGTACCGGTATATACCACTGGCACTAAGATCGGCGGCTCAAGGGTCGCGATCGTAGGCAGCTGCGTGACCTCGGCGGTCTGGGTCGGCAGCGCCGGGAACGTCGTCTGTGTCGACATGTTGGGAAGCACCAGTGGGGGCGGCGGCTCCACCTCTGTCGTCTGGAAGAGCAGCGCCGTGTCCGAAGGGATCGTCGGCACCTCGCACGCGAAGTCCACCTTCTTCACCTGCTCGTCGCGGGTCATCACATATTTAGGCCGGTGCAGGTTTGGGTTCGGCTTCCAGTTGGGATGCGCCACCCGCCACGCCGCCCAGGCGTCCGCGGTCGTTTTGCTTACCGTGTTGCGCACTGGCTTGGTGACATAGGTCCGCACGAAGCGCTCGCAGGTGGCCGAGGCCCGCACCGCAATCACGCCCGCCGTCGCCGGCAGCAGGATGAACAGCAAAGCCGCGAGTTGAAGGCGAATCCGTGTGACGCGCATCGAAATCTCCCTTCGTTCTGCGCGGCCCGCGCGCCGATGGGTAACACCCGTCCTGGGGGACGAATAAAGTCCCGGGACGGATAAAGGTATATAGATGCGCCAATCCGGGCGCTCAGTCGGCAGGCAGGGAATTTGCAGGTGAAAGGTAACGTACGCGCGCCCGGAGCCTGGAGGTATCGTTCACTCCTGTATCGGCCGGGTCAGCAAGGCGCATGACACGATCAACCTCATTTTTTCAGGCGGGCCGCGCAACGTCAACCAGGAAAGCCTTATCTATCACGCCGGAGTTCCCGCTCCGGTCTTGGATGGTCTCTACCTTCAGATGCCGGATTGGCATATCGCGCAATTATTAAAGCTAACCAGCCGCCTGGAATTTCCGTCTATTCCGCCCCTCGAAGACCCGTTTCCGGCAAGAGAGATCGGACTGGCCCACCATTTGTGGTATCGCCGCCTGCCTATGGGTTTGCTACGGTGCAAGGGGCGCAGTTTTGCTAGTCGCAGAAAGGGGCAGTTGGTGAAGGCAAGGGAGTATTTCCAGATGGCCGTAGACGCCAGCGACCTCGGCGAGGAAATCCGTCTGCTCAACGAGTGCATCCGGCTCGACCGCACTTACGCACCTGCATACAACCGGCGCGGAGTTGCGCGCATTCGTGAGGGCGACCTGGATAAGGCACTTGTCGACCTCACGACCGCACGGCAACTCAATCCTGAGTTTGCCGATCCCTATCACAATCTTGGTTCTCTTCATCACATGAAGGGCGACTACGGCGCTGCTATCGCGGAGTTCAGCCGTGCGATTCAGCTCGACCGCAATCATTGCGAGGCTTACCACGGACGCGGACGAGCGCGACAGGCCAAGGGCGACACCGACGGCGCGGTCCAGGATTATCAGCAGGCTGCTTTTCTGAAGCCGACCAATCCCAAGATTTTTTGCAACAGTGGAAATGCCTTTTTCGCCAATGGAGATTTTCAGGCCGCCTTCCAAAGCTACGACCTTGCCCTGCGTATTGATCCCGATGACGTAACGGCCCTCTGCAATCGCGCAACGGTGCGCACGCATACCGGGGACATCGCAGCCGCGCTCGCCGATTTTGGCCGGTCAATTCAGCTTAAACCTGACTATGTGCAGGCTTACAGCAACCGCAGTGTAGCGCGGACCAACATTGGCGATCTTGATGGCGCGATTGATGACTGCAATCGTGCCATTGACCTCGATTCCAGGTATGCGAGCGCGCATCACAATCGCGGCTGCGCCTATTCGCGCAAGCAGGAGTACGGGAAGGCCATAGCCGATTTCACAAGGGCAATCGAACTCAATCCCTCCTTCGTGCAGGCTTATGAGGCTCGGGCCGTGGCGCGGCAGGCCAGTGGAGACAACGAGGGAGCGAATGCGGACCGCGTAAGCATCCGGCTAGCCAAAGCAACTAACCGCGTCGTGAACTGAGACCTACTTCGTGTCCCGCTCGATCGCCTTCAGCACAATATCCTTGCTCAACAGCTCCGGCAGCACGTCCGCAGTTGCACCAGCAGCCGCCGGATAGATCACATACGTCGGCACGCTCTCCCGCCCAAGGGATTCGAGTTTCTGCTCGATTACTGGACCATAATCCGTCCAATCAGCCTTCATCGTGACGAAATTGCCTTTGCGCAGCGCTGCTTCAACCTCAGTCCTTTTGAGCGCGATGCGTTCATTGACCTGGCAACTGGCGCACCATGCGGCGGTAAAGTCGATGAACACCGGCCGCCCTGCCGCGCGCGCCGCATTCAGCACCTGCTCGGAATACGGTTGCCAGGGAGTGTCCAGGCTAGCCACCGTCGACCAACCGTTCGTCGCCGGAACTCCCGCTGCCTGAGTGGCGCTCACCGCATCCGTATGCACCCACAGCTGCGACAGCGGAATCGCCAGTCCCAGCGCGATCAGCACTACCGCCGCGACTGTACTGCCCCGCCTCGCAGGCCATCGTCCCAGAGCCCAGCCCGCAATCGCCGCCAGCAGAAAGCAGCCCAGCAGCAGTGCGATCTGCGTCACGCCGCTGTCCCCACGTGCCTCTTCGATCTGCCCATACACCCATGCCAGCCAGATCGCCCAGGCGAACAGTGGCACCGCGGTCAGCTGCTTCAGCACTTCCATCCACGCTCCGGGCTTGGGCAGCAGCCGCGCCCACGCCGGCTGCCAGCTCAGCAGCAGATACGGCGCCGCCAGCCCCAGCGCCAGTGCAGTGAACACCGCGAACGCGATCACCGCGGTCTGCGCCAGGGCAAATCCCACCGCCGCGCCCATCAGAGGCGCCGCGCACGGAGTCGCAACCACTGTGGCCAGCACGCCGGTAAAGAAGCTGCCCGCGTAACCCTGTTTTTGCGCCAGCTCGCCGCCCACGCTGGTCAGCGTCAGTCCAATTTCGAACTGCCCGGCCAGTGACAGCGCCAGAAAGAACAGCCCCGTCGACAGCACCGCGAGAAACACCGGCGACTGCAGTTGAAATCCCCAGCCGATGTGGCTGCCCGTCGCACGCAGCCCCAGCAGCGCCGCGACGATCGCCCAGAAAGACACCACAATTCCGAGCGCATACACCAGTCCATGCCGCAGCGCATGGCTCTTCTCTGCCTCGCCGCTGTTTGCGGTTTGTACGAGCGCCAGCGCCTTCAGGAACAGCACCGGGAAAACGCACGGCATCAGGTTCAGAATCATGCCGCCTGCAAACGCCAGCCCGATCGCTCCCAGCGTCGTCATGCTCGTAGTGCCTCCCTTCGTCGTGCCCGCGTGTGCCGCGGCCCACACATCGCTCACCTGCTCGACCGGCCCGCTCACCTCATAGGCCAGCGTGTCACTCAGCCGTACAATCCCGCTCAGCTTCGCCGGCAGCTGCGCTAGGTCGGGCGATCGCTGCACATAGACGCGGACGCCGTTCTTCAGCGGCTCTACATCCTGGTCCGGCGCATTGGCAATGACGTTCATCGGCGGCGCGTCGCTCGTCGACGGAGTGTCTGTATCGGGGAAGAAGTCCGCGTCCGCCGCTCGCTGGCCGTCGATCAGCGTCACCGCGAGCCGCTTGGCGTCCGCCGTGATCGACACGCTGCCGCCGCTCGGCAGCGTCCTCGGCAGCAAGGTCATCGCCTCGCCCAGCGCGCCCAGCTTCGGCTCTTGCGCCGGCTGTGGTGCGCCCGGCTGCACATTCAGATCCAGGCCCAGATGCGCTTTGCCAGGCACGCAGACATCGCCGCACACCAGCCAGCTGACCTGCGCGTCCAGATGCGCCGACCCGGTCTTCGCATCCGGTGGCGCGGAAAGCATCACCGGGAACGCGACCTCGTCCTCGTACCCGAAGTCCATGAGCGGGCCCAGCGGCAGCCGGTCGGGAATGGGAAACTGCATCGGTCCGGTCGCGAAGCCCGCCGGCAGTGTCCACGCAATCTTCGGCGGCTCGCCCGCGTCGCCCGGGTTCACCCAGTAGACGTGCCAGTGCTCCTCCAACGTCAGCACCAGCCCGACCACCTGCTGGCCGCCGGGAGCAATTGCCGGCCCGAGCGAAACCAGCTCCGCGGTCAGGTGCTGGGCCTTCACCGGCCCTGGGCCGCCGTCGCCGACGACGGCGACCTGCGCGGGCGCGGCTGCGCTGCCAACCAGACCGAGCGCCAACGCCGCGATCTTTGCGCTGTTTCTCACGTTGTTGATTGTAGTGGGTCGCGGTGGCGCACCGCGTCCATCGCTGCCCCCCACCCCCCTATAGAAATGGCCGGATGATTGAAAACAAGGGGCTTATTTTCGGTATTTGAAAACAAAGGAGTTAGCGGTGCCGGCAAATGGGAAAAGCCCGGGGGATGGCCGGGCTTTCTTGATTGCTACTTCTATTTTAGCAGGTTGAAGGAAACTGCTATGCCAAGTCTATGTGTATGGGATGCAGTGGGTTAGGTGGTTTGGGGGCTTGACAGCGGAGACGAGAAGAGATTTTTGCTTTACGGGTGGAAAGGCAGGGCATAGGCTTGCTTTATGGATTACTCGCAGATCATCACGATGGAGCCGGGCAAGCGGAGCGGGAAGCCGTGCATCCGGGGCCTGCGCATCACGGTAGGCGATGTTCTGGGATATCTGGCGTCCGGCATGAGCCATGCCGAGATTCTGCGCGATTTTCCCTACCTGACTGAGGACGACATTCGTGCGTGCCTGGCGTTTGCTGCGGACCGCGAGCGGAAGTCCGAGATTCTGGTGGCGTGAAGCTGCTGTTCGATGAAAACCTGTCGCCGCGACTGGTGGAGTCGCTGGGCGACATTTACCCCGAATCGCAGCACGTTCACGGTGTTGGCTTAGGCAACTCCGAAGACTCCGCCGTATGGGAATACGCGAAGCAGTATGGGTTCGCGATTGTGTCCAAGGACTCGGACTTTGCGGAGCGCAGTGTGCTGGAAGCAGACTCGCCGAAGATCATCTGGATACGGCTGGGGAACTGCTCAACGGGCGACGTGGAGGCGGTGTTACGGTCCGGGCGCGTGGCGGTGCGGGCGTTTCTGGAGAAGCATGGCGAGATTTGCCTGATGCTTGGGCGCAGCTAACGGATATTCCGGGCCGCTGTGTTCGTCGCCAGGAATGGCCGTCTGACGGGACTGGCGGTCGCGGGGATTGGGCGGATCGCCGATCTGAGTTACAGGTTGCCGTAGCGGAGTGGATGCAGTTCTTTGGCGCAATCCCACATCTCAGAAACGAGATGTGGGGCACCCGGCTTTGTGGCATGGACGAGATGTAGGTCGCCCGCCCATCCTCGGACAGCGCCGATTGACGTACCATTGGCTGGGGCGATTGATGCCGCCAATCGTCCACGGCTTTTGACACGAGGGAAGAGAATTGAACAAGAGCATCCTTTTGCGCGTGACCGTGCCACTATCTTTGTCAACGCGGGTCCGGGAATTAGCCGCTGAGACTGGGGGCGAATCCTCTGAACCGCAACCAGCATCGAGTACGGCCGATCCGTTAAACGCGCCGCTATCCGGAGGCGATATCCAAGCCGCTGCGGAAGTTATTACTGCTGTTTTTGGTGCAGGGCTTGCAGCCGTGAAGTTTTTAGAAGAGTTGCTGAAACTTTCAAAGGACAAAGACGTGAGAGTCAAGGCGACAAACGTAAGTTCTAAGGCAACCCTTGTCCTCAAGGATGCTGAGGATATTGCAGAGCTGTTGAACGGGGAGCAGTCCAGCAATGTTTCGGACAGTCCAGATCGATCCTGAGACTTTGGCAGTCAACATTAATGCCGACGTCCTCTCGGATCATTCTCGTGGTCCAGAGTTTTTCGAATTCGTTGATGCTTCTCGAAGAGATGGCTTGCTCCTGCCACTTCTTGCGGCCACTAAGAAGAACGACATAGAGCTTGTTTCTTTCGGCGCATCTTTGCTGCACGAATACCGGCACTTCGGCGACTTGTTACTTTCTCCGTTCGGATTTTATAGGGTTCGAACAGCGTTCGAATTCTTCTATAACTTGCCATACTTGCTTTTTACGTCGTCTGATGAAGTTGCCGTGCCGCTGATGTCGGGTATGGATCCGATCACCCGCGCTGCAATCGGCATTGGACCTGAGTTCGAAAACTCCTTCCAGTATCGCCTTGGGTTGAGTCCATTTACCCGTGTGCGTCTAATCAATCAAGAGAACGAATTTGACCGCGCTACGTCGCGAATTAAAATTGGTGGAGATCGAATACTTGAGGGTCTCGCTTATATAACTCAGTTCGAATTCCTATTTCACAACTTCAGCGTGGCCGATGGTCGCAAGCATTTTAATGGGTTCTTTCAGGACTATGAAGGTTCAGAGTTTGATCGGGCATACCGTTGGTTCATTCCTGATGTGCACGACTTTCACCCTGGCGAAGTAATGCCCAACAATACTCTGATGTCTTCCGTGTTGTTTGCTAGTCTGTGCGGTTCCATTACGGTCAAAGCTTCGGCAACTTCCGGCCCCAGACCATCCAAGGTTCCGTCCCGAGATGTGTCAGCACAACTACCATCGAACCGGTATGGACGATTGGCTAGCTACTTTCGGGAACGGCCGCGGCCCTCCATTTCTGAGCCACGAGAGGCATTTGAGCTGGTTGACGACGTGTGCAGTACCTTATTTGGTAGGCGGATCATCGACGAAATAAGTGAGGACATCGAGTTCTCTCGACAATTCGTTAGGCAGTTTAGGCAGCAGCGGCCGAAAAGAACAGGTATTGGCGGCCTTTTTAATCCTGTGCCGCTGTTTGAGGAACTTGTTGACTACAGAGAAACCCTGCTGCGCATTTTCTCGCGGTTTCCAGAGTCTTTTTGCACCGCTCAAGGCTTCTATCAGATGGTGGCTCCGGGACTTCGGCCGTCCTTGATCTACCACTTGCCTCGCGGGATCCGGAAAAGTCAAAGCGTCAACTTCTCGAAAGAAGCTAAGCGGTGGGTGGGACTCGTTGATCGAACGTTCGATCCCCCGAAGAGTTCCGTCTGTTTTCCCGAAGTGGAACCTTTTGTCTACGCAGTCTGGTGTCCGCTGACCGGCGACAACGGATCAAGACTGTCAGTGGAATCTGGAGATGATGAAGACGCAACACTCAAAATCCCAGCGCTTGCATCTAGGCAGGGAGTCTACGGCATACTTGGCCCGTTGTACCGTTGGATTCTCTATGGAAACAAATACCGCAGTATGTCTGAGGTTGAGAACGAAGACTTTTTTACAGCACTCAGGTTAGACCGCGCTAGATTCAAACTCGATCCGTTATATGAAGATGCCGAAGACATAAGCTTGCCCGATCTCTTCTTCAGGTTCTATGGCGGCAGATTGCACGTTTGCGATGTCTGCGGCACAGCGGTCGAGAAGGATAGCTCCTTCTTGGTCTCGTCTCGTACGATGCGGCAAAATCCGAAGGTTGTTGAATACTGGCGTACATTCGAGCCCGATTTAGAGTTCCAATTTCGAGCAAAAGACTGGTCAGACTGGCTGATCTGCGTGAATGATATGCATCGGTTCGGCTTTGAGATTCCGCAAAGGGAACACTAAGCTTGGATGACCTCAGCTGAATAGAAACTCTTTTGTCCGCAGCTCCTTTATCTGGTCGCGGAGTTTGACCGCTTTTTCGAATTCGAATTTCTGGGCGGCGGCGCGCATGTCGGATTCGAGGGAGACGATGTAGGCGTCGAGTTGGGCCTGGGTGGTGAAGTCGGGGAGGCCGTCGGCCTGGTCGGTGAGGTCGGCGTAGTCCGCGTTGACGATGCCGGCCAGGCCCATGGCGAGCGGGCGGATGATGGACTGGGGCGTGATGCCGTTGGCTTCGTTGTAGGCTTCCTGCTTTTCGCGGCGACGGTTGGTCTCGTCGATGGCGCGCTGCATGGAGTCGGTCATGTTATCGGCATAGAGGATGGCGCGGCCTTCGAGGTGGCGCGCGGCGCGGCCGATGGTCTGGATGAGTGAGCCCTGGGAGCGGAGGAAGCCCTCCTTGTCCGCATCGAGAATGGCGACGAGGGAGACTTCGGGGAGGTCGAGGCCTTCGCGGAGGAGGTTGATGCCGATGAGGACGTCGTACTCGCCCTTGCGGAGGTCGCGGAGGAGTTTGATGCGCTCGAGGGTTTCGATTTCGGAGTGCATGTAGCGGCAGCGGACGCCGACCTCGGTGTAGTAGTTGGCGAGGTCCTCGGACATGCGCTTGGTGAGGGTGGTGACGAGGACGCGCTGGTTGATCTGGGCGCGGGTGCGGATCTCGGCGAGGAGGTCGTCGATCTGGCCCTTGACGGGGCGGATCTCGACGATGGGGTCGACGAGGCCGGTGGGGCGGATGATCTGTTCGACGACGACGCCGGCGGACTTGGTGAGCTCGTAAGGGCCGGGCGTGGCGGAGACATAGACGATCTGGCCGGTGCGCGACTCGAACTCGTCGAACTTGAGCGGGCGGTTGTCCATCGCCGACGGAAGCCTGAATCCATAGTCGACGAGGTTCTGCTTGCGCGAGCGGTCGCCGTGCCACATGCCGTGGAGCTGGGGGACGGTGACGTGCGACTCGTCGATGAAGAGGAGATAGTCGCGGGGGAAGTAGTCGAGCAGAGTGGGTGGGGGCTCGCCGGGGAGGCGGCCGGAGAAGTGGCGGGAGTAGTTCTCGATGCCGTGGCAGTAGCCGACGGACTTGATCATCTCGAGATCGAAGCGGGTGCGCTGGTGGATGCGCTGCGACTCGACGAGACGGCCTTCGCGCTCGAGGTAGGTCTCCCACTCGCCGAGCTCGGCGAGGATGGTCTCCATCGCGGAGGCTTTGCGCTCGGGCTGGACTACGTAGTGCGATTTGGGATAGATGGGCAGGCGGGAGTACTTCTGGCGGACGGTGCCGAAGAGCGGGTCGATCTGGGAGAGGGAGTCGATCTCGTCGCCGAAGAGTTCGATGCGGTAGGCGTTCTCGTCGTAGGTGGGGTAGATCTCGATCACATCTCCGCGGACGCGGAAGGTGCCGCGGCGGAAGTCGACGTCGTTGCGGTCATAGAGGATCTCAACGAGGCGGCGGGTGATGTCGTCGCGGCGGATTTTCTGGCCGCGCTCGAGCAGGAGCAGCATGCCGTAGTAGGCCTCCGGCGAGCCGAGGCCGTAGATGCAGGAGACGGAGGAGACGATGATGCAGTCTCTTCTTTCGAACAAACTGCGCGTGGCGGAGAGGCGGAGCTTGTCGAGCTCCTCATTGATGGTTGCTTCTTTCTCGATGAAGAGGTCGCCGGAGGGGATGTAGGCCTCGGGCTGGTAGTAGTCGTAGTAGCTGACGAAGTATTCGACGGCGTTGGCGGGGAAGAAGGATTTGAACTCGTGGTAGAGCTGCGCGGCGAGGGTCTTGTTGTGCGCGAGGATGAGCGCGGGGCGCTGGACTTCCTGAATGATGGAGGCCATGGTGAAGGTCTTGCCGGAGCCGGTGACGCCGAGCAGGACCTGGTCCTTTTCACCGGCGGCGAGGCCGTTGACGAGCTCGCGGATGGCGCGGGGCTGATCGCCCTGAGGGGTGTAGGTAGTGGCGAGCTGGAAGTCCATGGATTAAGGATATCGGGTTCGGAAGAGAAGCAGATTCCTTCGTCCCGCCTTGCGGGACTGCGGAATGACAAAACAAAATGCGGGGGGTCCGTTCGACTGCTGCGGCTTCGCCGCCTTCGCTGGAGTGTGCGCGGCATCCTAATTCAAGGGGTATTCGCCTTTGCTGCCGGTGTGCAGGGCAGGAAGAGGGCGAAGACGGTACCGGAAGAGGATGCGGCGCGGCGGGACCGGACCTTGAGTGAACCCTGATGGCGGTCGACGATCTCGCGGGTGATCCAGAGGCCCAGGCCGGTGCCTTTGTGGCCTTTGGTGGTGAAGAAGGGCTCAAAGATGGAGGAGATGGTGTCGGCGGAGATTCCGGAGCCGGTATCGGCGACGGTGACCTTGACCCCGGGTGTGCCGGTGGGCCAGTCGGTGCATTCCTGGCTGCGAATGTAGAGGCATCGATGCTCTTCGGTCATGGCATCGATGGCGTTGCCGATGAGGTTGCTCAAAACCTGGCGGATCTCGCCGGCGAGGCAGGTGACGGGCTGCAGGATGCGGTCGCGCCGCCGGACGGAGATGGCGGCGTTCGTGATTCTGCCCTGGTAGATGGACAAGGTGGTGTCGATAAGGCTGTCCACCATGACCGGCGCAGGGTTGGTCGACTGCCGGTGAAACTGGAGGGTCTGGCTGGCGATGGCTGAGACCCGCCGCAGCTCAACCTCCGCGGTTACGAGATAGGCCTTGGCCTGCGGATCCACGGCGGCGTGCTGGGCGAGGTAGATCAGGTTCATGACGGAGGCGAGGGGATTGTTGATCTCGTGAGCGATGGAGCTGGCGAGGCGGCCGACGGCGTTGAGCTTCTCCGATTGAAGAAGAATCTGTTCCGACCTTCGGGCGTCGGTGACGTCGACGCCGAGCACGATGATTCCGGAGACGGACCCATCGGGCTCGCGCTTGGGCTGATAGACGAAGTCGAGATAGCGCAGCTCCAGAGGCTGGTTGGGATGGCGGGCGAGATGGATGGGAATGCCGCGGCCGACATAGGGCTGGCCGGTGCGATAGACGCCGTCCAGCAGCTTGAGGAAGTTCTGCTCTTCGGCCTCAGGCAACGCTTCGCGGACGGATTTGCCAAGAATCGTACGCTGGCCGATCAGCTGTTGATAGGGGCCATTGACCATCTCAAAGACGTGTTGCGCGCCGGTCAAGAGGGCAAAAAACGCGGGAGCCTGCTCAAAGAGGTCCGCGAGCCTTTGCGTCTCGCGCTGTAGCTGATGCTTCGCCAGGATGCTGTTGGTGGTCTCGGTGCAGACGACGAGAGTGCCGGCGATTGCGCCGGTTGAGGTATAGACCGGGCTGTAGCTATAGGTCCAATAGACGTCCTCCAGCCTGCCATTGCGATGGATAGGCACAAGCTGATCCTCATGCCAGCTGGCCTCGCCCCGGGTCATGACGGCTTCGATCTGGGGGAAGATGACCGGCCAGATCTCTGGCCAGCAGTCCGGGCCTTTTTGCCCGAGGGCAGTGGGGTGTTTGCCCTCGCCGAGGCTGGGGCGGTAGGCGTCGTTGTAGAACTGGATGAGGTCTTCGCCCCACCAGAGGAACATGGGATGGCGCGAGTTCAGCAGGGTGTTGACGGTGTTGAGCAGGATCTCCGGCCACTGTTCGATGGGGCCGATGGAGGTGCGGGCCCAGTCGAACGCGCGGGTGCGATCGGCCATCTCGCCGGAGCCGGAGAGGGTGATCGATTTTTTACCTGGAGCCTGGGGATTCACGTGTTGGTTGGTTCCTGGAAGGGTCGCGGTCATGTACAAGTCCGCGGCCATCCAAGCGATTGTATGGCAGTGGGCTGGCGATATCCCTGTGGAAGTGGGTGAGGGTAATGGACCGGGGCTATGGCGGCGTGATGTGCTCGGGGCGGAGGCCGACGGCGAAGAGGTTGCTGAAGGCGGTTTTATCCGAGCGGGTGTAGGCGGCGGCGGTGAGCCACCCAGCTTTGCTGAAGGGAGCCTCAATGCGGAAGGCGGTGGGGGGAGTGACGCCGGGAAAGTGCGAGCCGCCGTCGGAGAACTGGTCGTCGAGCTGGTGGGTGTCGGGCGCCCAGGCGGGTGCGGCGGGGAAGGGCGCGGGGCCTTCGAAGTTTTCTTCGTAGGCGACGTGCCAAGCGCTTGTGGCAGCATGCGGTGCGGCGGTTTGGGTGTAAAGCGGCGGGGTGGTGAGGAGAAGAGTTGCGCAAAGAAGGGAGGGAGTTCCGATTGGCCGCATGTTCAACCTCGGTTGTCGCGATAACTATACAAGGCGTGATTTGATGAAGGATGAGGGTAGTGGGTCAGTCTGAAATTGCCCCCTGTTGAATTTCTTCGCGCCACGCCGCATCATGGATACATGGCCAAAGATCGCGATTTCGCCGTGAATGCCCTGCGCGTGGTGGAACAGGCCATCGGGGAGCGCATGGACGGCAGTCCTTTGAGTAAGGCCGTTCCCAAGAGCGACCGAGCCGTCGCAAGGGGCAGACTTGGCGGCCCCGCCCGTGCCGTGAAGCTCCTCCCGGCAGCGCGAAAAGCTATCGCCGTGAAGGGCGCTCAGGCTAGATGGGGCAAGCCGCGCAAGAGCACAGACTAAGAAGGCATCAGCAACTGCACCAGTCCGCTATCGTCAGCGATTCCCGATTCTAATCCGTCCATGAAGATGTACGGAACAAGTAGTGGATCACGAAATCGATAGCGGAACCCCCATGGTTGCCCGTCGCGCTCTAGAATTGACCCGCGTTTTTCCTGCGCGAATTCGGTGAGGTGGTTCGTGAAGGTAGCCAGCGTTACCGTCCGAGACAGGATGGCTGACAGAGGCCCTATCACCGCGCTCGGGGAAAAATATCCGAGCGCATCGTGGTCACGCGCGGCTGTCACAGCGCAGGCGAGTAGCACCTGACGATAAAGGGCGCGCGCGTGTGCACTATGAGTCGCGGTTGTATGCTTCTCCTTCACGCTCTGCTCTGCCTGTTTTACGGCCTTCTTCAGACCCTCGAAAACATCTTCGCGCTCAACCTTCGAGAGAGACAACCTAAACGCCGCCGACCGAACGGAATTCAGGCCGATTAGGTGGGTGTAGTGCGGAAGCCCCTGCGACAGATGGACAATCAGACTTGCGGCATCTTCATTGAAAGCAATTCCTAACGCGTCCTCAGCGTTCTTTAATATCTTTCTGAGATCAGTCGCCTTCATTCTTTCAACCTTTACCTGGTTTATTGCACGGCTGATCGAAGCGTGATCTTGAACGAGATTGTCTACCGTCTCTGCCACGCCGACCAGAATGACAGTACAATCGACGGCCAAGTCCGAGAGTGCTTTTATGAGTTCGGTCATCGCCTTGGATGCCTCGCTTGAGGCCTGATCGAACTCATCAACAATGAACACTGCGCCGTTAGAAACCCCCGCTAAGACACGTCTCACCTCATTTATTGAGAGCGTTTCCGGGAGAGCAAAGTGCACTTTGGTTGGCTTGTTGTACGACGGATTCTCTGGACTCAAGGAGGCGTCGGGCCAACTGAGCAGAGCAAACAGCTTATGCCAGATAGTTGAGAAGCTGTCACCCGTATTGGCGACTTCCTTGACAACTACGCGGAATGTCATCTCCTGAGGCTCTTTGCCGTAGTTGTCCAACACATGCAAGGTAGATTCCACCACGTTCGCTAGTGATGTCTTTCCCACTCCCCGTTCACCGTATACAACAACGTGCAGGCCCGCTTGGTGAGCAGCATCAGAAATGGCAGTGAGTTCAGCCCATCTACCAGCGAACAAGTCTTTGTCGGTAATCGGGGTCTGGGGCTTCAATACCTGCGTGGCCTTGGCTGCGAGAGCTTGCGACCGCATCAGCACGTCGTCATGTGAGTCCATTGCATAAGTCTAGGCCGAGGTTCCCTAAGTTTTCAAGGAAAAAGTCTAAGTTTGACTTGACTCCAAGCCTCAGTTCAAGCATAATAGTCAGTATGAAACAGCTAAGCACATCTCAGCGCACTCAGGTCATCCGGTGCCTCTGCGAAGGAAACAGCATCCGCAGTACGGTACGGATTACCGGCGTGGCGAAGAACACAGTAGTGCGTCTGCTGTGCGAGATCGGCTGTGTCTGCGCCGACCTGCACCATCGGACTGTGCGCGGTGTTGCTGTGAAGCGGCTCCAGTGCGATGAGATTTGGTCGTTTGTCGGCGCGAAGAAGAAGAACGTGACAGCCGAGCAAGAGGCCGCTGGCTGGGGCGATGTTTGGACTTGGACGGCCATCGACGCCGATTCAAAACTGTGCGTGACTTACCACGTCGGAGACCGTGGCAAACACTCCGCGTTTGCATTCATGCAAGACTGTGCGTTTCGTATTGTTGGCCGTCCGCAGATCACAACGGACGCGCATCGGCCTTATCTGGCGGCTGTGGAGGCGGCATTTGGTGGTGACGCCGACTACGCGATGCTGCACAAGCTCTACGGCGCGTCAGACAGCCCTGAGGCGCGCTACAGCCCTGCTACCTGCATCGGCTGCACTATGAAAACAGTGAGCGGGGTGCCTGACCCTAAGCACGTCAGCACGTCATTCGTGGAACGGCAGAACCTCACCATGCGCATGTCAATGCGCCGGTTCACTCGGCTCACAAACGGCTTCTCGAAAAAGGTGGAGAACCACGGCCATGCCGTTGCGCTCTACTTCGCCTACTACAATTTCTGCCGTGTGCATCAAACGCTCCGCGTCACCCCGGCGATGGAAGCTGGCCTCTCGGATCACGTCTGGAACGTGGAAGACTTGGTGGCACTAATCCCTCATCCAGTGGCGAAGAAGCGCGGGCCGTACAAGAAGAAGCTAGCGGCATAAACGCGCATCGTGAGAGGATGGCTGGCATGAACACCGTTCTAACCATCGCAGGGATCGCGGCTGGAGGACTGCTGGGCGTTCTGGGCTTGTACCTCGGACTCAAGTTGCGCCGTTTGCGCCCGCACCGCAAGAGCGAGGAAATCCAAACCGTCTTTACCCGCAATAATCTGGACTAGATTTCAAACTGACCCACTACCAGGATGAGAGTGTGCGTGCAAAGGTCACGTCGGAGCGGTATCGTCTGGTGGTGACGATTTGGTAGCGGAAGGTGGCCGTGATACTTCTGAATCTCGATAGGATTGCCGGTTTGAAGCGCCCTGTGGCGGGTACTGCGACGGGGCCAAAGCAAGATTCTGTTTCGCGCAGCCACTTTCGGGCCAAGAATGCGGTTCCGTTGCTCAATCCCGATCGGTATCAGTTGCTCGGGGAGCGGGCCCTGCAAAAATTTCTAAGTGTCGCGGGCAGCCGGGTGGGTTATGTCGGCGTGTTGTTAGAGATGAAGCATGCCAGGCTTTTTCGTCTGGACAGTTACAGCGTGGATGATTGGGGGGCCACGCTTCGAGTCTCGAACGTGCCGCTGGCCGGGTTTAAAGATTTTCCGAGGAAGACCGCTGAGATTAGCGGCAGATGGGACGGTTTTTGTACAGATAAAGGACGGTTCCAGGTTCATTACTGCTGGAAGTTTCTATTTGGTGCGGAGCAGATGCAGAGTTTGATTGTTGCCGGGGCCGAGGCTGCCACTTATGGCCAGGTCGTGACGTGCGACCAGGTCCATCAGATTTTCCATTGGCACTCGTACGTGGATAGGAGAAAAGCGAAGGGCCTTTGCCACATACCTTTTGAGGACTTGACGAAATGGCTCTTTAAGCCGCCCTTATGTTTGCCTGCGACGACGTCAGAATCTTTCGGTGGTGAGACTCTCACGATAGATTAATGTGTTCAGGGCGGAGGCCGACGGCGATGAAGCGGGCGGCGAGGCGGCGGAAGATGGCCTTGCTGGAGAGGAAGCGGAGGATGGGCGGCGGGGTGACGGGCGCGGGGTTGCCGAGGGTGCGCGAGAGCTGCTTGTGGGCGAAGACCTGGAATGCCTGGGTGAGGCGCGTGGGGAGCTGGCGGCGGTGTTGGACCTGGGCGAGGGTCATCTCCGAGACGTAGGCGGATTGATGGAGTGGGCGGGATTGTGACGACGCGGCGCGGGTGTGCGCCGTGGGCGCGAGGTGGGGCGTGAGGATGTTGGCGGCGGCGACGGCGTCCTGGATGGCGAGGTTGATGCCGATGCCGCCGACGGGCGACATGGCGTGTGCGGCGTCGCCGATGGCGAGGAAGCCGGGGAGGTGCCAGCGGGTCAGGTGGTTGATCTGCACGGTGAGGAGTTTCACTTCGTCCCAGCTGGTGAGTTCGCTGACGCGGTCGGCGAGGAAGGGGACGAGGCGAGCGATGCAGGCGCGGAAGGCGTCGAGGCCGGCGGGCTGGACGTGGGTGGCGAAGGTGCCCTTCTTGATGATGAAGGCGCATTGGAAGTAGTCGTCGCGGGCGATGAGGACGGCGAGGGTGCCGAAGTTGATGTTGCCGATGACGTTGGATGGGTCGGTGGCGTGGCGCGGGAGGCGGAACCAGAGGACGTCGATGGGGACGCCGGTCTCGCGCAGGGGGAGTTCGGCGTCGGCGCGGCAGATGGAGTGGCGGCCGTCGCAGGCGACGGTGAGGGCGGCGCGGATCTCGACGGGGCCGTTGGGTGTGTCGGCGCGGGCACCGATGATGCGGCCGCGCTCGTTGGCGAGGAGGCCGACGGCGTTGTGCTGCATGAGGAGATGGAAGCTGGGGAGTTTGGCGGCCTGGGCGGCGATGAAGTTGAGGAAGTCCCACTGCGGCATGATGGCGACGAACTTCGAGTGGGTGGGGACGCGGGAGAGGTCGGCGATGGGGAGAGACTGGCCGCCGATGACGAGGGTGAAGTTCGAGATCTCCTGGTGGGGCTGGGCGAGGAACTGGTCGAGAATGCCGAGCTCGTACATGAGTTCGAGCGTGGAGGGATGGACGGTGTCGCCGCGGAAGTCGCGGAAGAAGTCGGCGTGCTTTTCAAGCACGGTGACGTCGACGCCGGCGCGGGCGAGGAGGAAGCCGAGCATGATGCCGGCGGGGCCTCCGCCGACGATGCAGCAGGTGGTGGAGAGCTGAGTGGGTTGGGCTTCGGGCTGAGATTCGGACATGCGGTGGCGCGCGCCTCCAGGAGCGGGTGTGATTCAATGCGATGAGATTAGACCTTCAAGAGAGGAGCTGGCGAGTGGAGACTGGATGTGGCACGGAGCTGTGGCTGGTGCGACACGGCGAGACGGCGTGGAGCGCGGAGGCGAAGCACACCAGCCGGACGGATATCCCGCTGACGGAGCGGGGGCGTGAGCGGGCGGTGGTGCTGGGGCGGTATCTTGCGGGGACGGATTTCTGCGCGGTGATGCGCAGCCCGATGGAGCGGGCTAAGGAGACGTGCGAGATTGCGGGGTATGGCGAGCGCGCGGTGGTGGACGATGGGCTGTGCGAGTGGGACTACGGCGTGTATGAGGGGCGGACGACGGCGGCGATCCAGCGGGAGATTCCGGGGTGGTCCGTGTGGCGGGATGATATTGTGGGCGGCGAGACGCTGGCGCAGGTTGGGGCGCGGGCGGATGGGGTGATTGAGAGAGCGCTAAGTTTGGCGGAGGGTTGTGAGGCGGATGCGAGGCGGGTGCTGCTGTTTGGGCACGCGCATATTCTGCGGATCCTGGCGGCGCGGTGGGTGGGGCTGGCTCCGGTGGGCGGGAGTCTGCTGTCGCTGGGGACGGGAAGCGTGAGCGTGGTGGGATGGGAGCGCGAGACGCGCGTGGTGAAGATGTGGAACAGGAGCTTTGAGCAGTAGCCATTTAACATGGAGAGATGGTTCCGAGGCTGGTGGTGTTTGATCTGGATGGGACGCTGATTGATTCGCGGGTGGACCTGGCGAACAGCGTGAATGCGACGCTGGGGCATCTGGGGCGGCCGGCGCTGCCGGATGCGGTGATTGCGACGTACATCGGCGATGGCGTGAGCATGCTGGTGCGGCGGGCGCTGGGCGATCCTGAGGGCGATGTCCACGACGAGGAATATGTAGACGCTGCGGCTACATATTTTCTGGACTACTACCGCGAGCACAAGCTGGACTTTACGTATGTGTATGAGGGCGTGGTCGAGGCGCTGGATGAGATCCGCGCTGAGCTGCCGGGTGCGGCGATGGCGGTGCTGACGAACAAGCCGGTGCGGCCTTCGCGCGATATCTGCGCGCACTTCGGGCTGGATCGGTTTTTCTTTCAGAATTATGGGGGCAACAGCTTTCACACCAAGAAGCCAGACCCGACGGGGTTCAAGGCGCTGATGGCGGAGGCGGCTGTTTTGCGGGGCGGAGCTGCGGTGCGGGCGGAGGAGACGGTGATGGTGGGGGATTCGGCTGTGGATGTGCTGACGGCGAAGAACTGCGGGGCGCGGTCGGTGGGATGCCTGTTCGGGCTGGCGCCGCATACGCTGGAGCCGGCGGGGCCGGATGCGATGGTGATGTCGCCGCTGGAGTGGCTGAGGGCGATACGAGGGATTGCTTAGAGGCTCATTGGTTGAAAAGCAGATTCCTCCGCATTCGACTGGCGTCGAACGCTGCGGAATGACAATACAAAATGCAAATGCGGGGGTCCCTCGACTACGCTGCTGCGCAGCTTCGCTCGGGATGACGCCAGTTTACGCACTCTCCCATGTGCCCAAGTGCGATCCCGCGGAGCGGGATGGGGCACCGAGCTGTAAGTTCAGAGCTATAAGCTGGAGCTTTTCTCTTCACGCCAGTTCGTCGAGCATGGCCTGCATTTCGGAGGCGGCGTGGGAGTTGCCGGTGCGTTGGGCGGCGGCGAGGCCGGCGTCGAGGCGGGCGCGGGCTTCGTCGATGCGGGCGAGTTTCGCGAGCGTCTGCGCGGACATCTGGTAGGCGGGGACGTAGTCGGGGTGCTGCTCGATGAGGAGGGAGAACTCGTCGAGCGCGGCGGCGGAGTTGTCCTGCGCGACGCGAACTCCATGGCGAGGCCGTAGCGGGCGAAGGCGTTGCGGGGGTCGAGTTCGAGGACTTCGTTGAGTGCGGCGATCTTGTCCATACGATAAGTTTAGATGCGGATTTAGAATGAAGGGATGAGCGAGAGCAAGGTGGCTGCGCGGACGGTGGCGGAGTCGCAGGCGGAGCGGAGCGAGATCATCTTTCCCGCGGACGCGAATGCGCTGGGCAACCTGTTTGG
The DNA here is from genome assembly GCA_963766975.1 of uncultured Acidobacteriaceae bacterium. Lineage (GTDB taxonomy): Bacteria > Acidobacteriota > Terriglobia > Terriglobales > Acidobacteriaceae > Edaphobacter. The sequence goes on along the minus strand of CAVYCF010000007.1, from coordinate 748,145 downwards.
CGGGCGGCTGATGCAGTTCATCGACCTGGTGGGAGCGGTGGCGGCGGTGCGGCATTCGCGGGCGATTGTGGTGACGGCGCAGCATGGACCACCTGGATTTTGTGGCGCCGGTGCATGTGGGCGACCTGCTGATTTTGAAGGCGAGCGTGAACCGGGCGTTCCGGACGAGCATGGAGGTTGGCGTGCGCGCGATGGTGGAGGACATGCGCGACGGGGACGATGCGGCATGTGTCGTCGGCGTACCTGACGTATGTGGCGGTGGATGCCGAGGGGAAGAGCCTGGCGGTGCCGTGCGTGACTCCGGAGACGGCGCACCAGAAGCGGCGGTATGAGGATGCGGGACGAAGGCGCGAGTTGCGGGCGGGCGAGAGCGTGCGGGCGCGGGAGCTGCGGGCGAGGCTGGGCGGCGGGTGGAATTTGTAACTTGCCAGTGACTAAGACAAATGCGAGGGTCCCTCGACTACGCTGCTGCGCAGCTTCGCTCGGGATGACGGCTACTGAAAGAATTGGTTAGGAGTAACAAATGGGACATATGGGAGCAGGAGCACCACAGACGCGGATGCCGCAGGCGCCGCAGCCGTTGCCGGGCGTAGCGCACGTGGTGGCGGTGGGCAGCGGCAAGGGCGGCGTGGGCAAGACGACGGTGGCGGTGAACCTGGCGGTGGCGCTGGCGGCGCTGGGGAACAAGGTCGGGCTGATCGACGCGGACATCTACGGGCCGAATGTGCCGATGATGCTGGGGCAGACGCGGCAGCCGAACATCGTGGGCGAGAACCGGATTGAGCCGCTGCTGGCGCATGGGGTGAAGTTCATCTCCGTGGGGCTGATTTCGCCGGGCGACAAGCCGATGGTGATGCGCGGGCCGATGCTGCACCAGATCATCCGGCAGTTTCTGCAGCAGGTGGAGTGGGGCGAGCTGGACTTTCTGATTGTGGACCTGCCGCCGGGCACGGGCGATGTGGTGATCTCGCTGGTGCAGACGGTGCCGCTGACGGGCGCGGTGGTGGTGTCGACGCCGAGCGATGTGAGTCTGCAGGACGCGCGCAAGGCGATTGAGATGTTCGGCCAGGTGAAGGTTGAGGTGATCGGAGTGGTCGAGAACATGACGCACTTCACCTGCCCGCACTGCCAGCAGGTGATCGACATCTTTTCAAGCGGCGGGGCGGAGCGGACGGCCGAGCAGTACGGGCTCGAGTTTCTGGGCGGCGTGGAGCTGGATCCGACGATACGATCGGGCGGAGATCGCGGGCTGCCCGTGACGCTGGCCGGGCCGGAGAGCGCGATCGCCAAGCCGTTCTACGAGATTGCGCGCAAGGTGGCGGCGCGGGCGGAGCAGATTGCGGCGGGCGCTGAGCAGGTGATTGAGATCAGTTAAGTTCTCAGTTGTCAGTTCTCAGTTATCGCCACATGAAGTAGAAGCGGGGCTAGATAGAAACGTCCTGCCGCAGGCCATTTTCCTATTTGCACCATAGCTCCATGTGAATCAGCCGTGGTTTCGGACAGGGGCCGGATGGAAGTGGCAGAGCCATACCTGACTTCCAGACTCCCAAGTGCCCTTCGATATTGGGCATCTCGGAGTCGATCACTGTAAGAGGGTTATTGTCGCCGTAATGTGTCGCACTTCGATAATGTAGAGCCGTTTTGTAGGTGTATTGCGGTGTAAGCGCGCTCACCGTCACCCAATAGCCGTAAGGCGCATTCGGGGTCGGATCGACCAATATGATGTCGCCCTTCAGCGCACCCGAGCTGATGTAACGCGTCTCCTGATTATTGTTTGTTCCGGTCAGATGCTGGTAGATGCGCACGAAACGATCCTGATCATTCGCGTAGGCGAACATCAGCGTGGCCACCCTCTGATCGCCATCTCCGCTGTGCAGGCTGCCCATTTGTATCAACAGAAGAGGTTGACCGCCATCGCGCGGGTAGACGACCTCAGCTGCGTTGAGATAATGCGGCTCGGCAAAAATGTCGCTGGCATCAGGTGTGTCTTTCAGGGCATTCAAAAGTTGAGGATCGCAGGGAGACAAGTGGGTCGCCTGCAAACAAAGCCGAATTGGCCCTGGCTCTTGGCCGCCGGAAGGGGTATCGTCCCCAGCGACAGGAGAGCCCTGAGTGGCTATGAAATGCCAAGGTTCGCGGGTCGAGAATGGTCTCGATAAGTCAACGTTCGAAATCACCGACGATGTGGACTGAGCCAAAAGGACGGCGGCGAGTGCTGGGAGGGCCGTTTGAGCGATCCAACCTAGGCTCCGCATCGGTTTTGAAACCTCGTTACACTTCGTCTGAACAGACTATCGCCACATGAAGTAGAAGCCGGGGGCCTGGTCGAGGATTTTGGTGGGGTTGGGGAGCAGGGAGTCGGTGTCGTCGGAGAGGGTGGCGAAGAGGCCTTTGTTGGCGGAGGGCTTTGCGATCTGGGGCTCGCCGGAGATGCCGACCTGGCGCGCGGTGTCGATGAGGGCGACGCGGTAGCCGCCGATCTTGTCGATGAGGCCGAGCTTGGGGTCGAGGGCCTCTTGCCGGTCCAGACCTGGCCGGTGGCGAGCGGGCGAATCTTGTCGTCGGTGGTGTGGCGGCCGACGGCGACGTCATGCACGAACTGGCGAGTACATGTTGTCGACGAGGCCCTGGAAGTAGGCCTGCTCCTCGGGGGTCATGTCGCGGGTGGGGTCGCCGGCGTCCTTGAGCGTGCCGGCGTGGATGACGACGCTTTTGAGTTTGGCCCAGCGCATGAGGTCGCCGTAGTTGGTCCACTCCATGATGACGCCGATGGAGCCGACGACGGAGGCCTGGTTGGCGTAGATCTTGTCGCAGCCGCTGGCGATGTAGTAGGCGCCGGATGCGCCGACGGATTCGACGGAGGCGACGATGGGCTTCTTGTCTTCGGCGCGGACGCGGAGGACCTCGTTGTAGATCTCCTGCGAGGCCGCGGCGCCGCCGCCGGGCGAGTCGATGTGCAGGATGATGGCCTTGACGGAGGAGTCGTCGCCGAATTTGCGGAGCTGGTCGTCGATCTTGTCGGGATCGTCGATGACGCCGTCGATGTCGATGACGCCGATCTTGGAGCCGAAGCCGTCGATGCCGGCGGTGGAATCTCCGCTGACGTTCTTCACGATCGACCAGACCATGCGCGGTGATGAGCAGGACGATGACCAGCGCGCTGCCGCCGAAGATGGCGACCCAGAACCACGGCGAGCGGCGCTTTCGGGGCGGCTGCATGTAGGCGCCGTAAGGAGATCTGCGCGTAGGCCGGGGCGTAGGCGTAGGGTGGAGGCGGTGAACCGGGGGGCGGCGGTGCGGCGGAGGCTGCGGCGTGCGGCTGCGATGCGGCAGAGGACTCTGGGATCGGTGTGGGAAGCTCGTCGGGCATGATTCTGGAGTTTAGATCAAATTGCCGGCCCGCGTCGCATTGCGTGGAGATGCGAGGCAGGTTGAGGGCAGATTTTCGGACGGGGCGTACAGGAATTGCAGTATTCGTTAAGCCGCGTCCTTGTTGAACACGCTGCAACGACTCCGCGTAGAAGGAAACGAGTGCCAAGCCCCCGCCTCAGTATTGTCATTCCGGCGTACAACGAGAGCGCCCGCATCGAAGATGCGCTGGCGCGGGTGATGGAATGCGTCGAGAAGCAGGGCTGGGACGCGGAGGTGCTGGTCGTCGACGACGGCTCGAAGGACGCGACGCCGGAGATCGTGCAGCGGTGGATGCAGCGGTATCCGCGGCTGCACCTGATTCAGAACGAGGGCAACCGAGGCAAGGGCTACTCGGTGCGCAACGGGCTGCTGCAGGCGGCGGGCGACATTGTGATGTTTACGGACGCCGACCTCTCGGCGCCGATGGAAGAGGCGGAGCGGCTGTTTGCGGCGATTGCGGATGGCGCGGACGTGGCCATCGGGTCGCGCTGGATGGACCGCACGCGGCAGACCATCCACCAGCCGCTGTACCGGCGGTTCTTCGGGCGATGTTTCAACTGGGTGACGCGGACGGTGATGGGGCTGCCGTTCAAGGACACGCAGTGCGGCTTCAAGGCCTTTCGCAGGCCGGTGGCGCAGGTGATCTTCCGGCTGCAGCGCATCGAGCGGTGGGGGTTCGATCCGGAGATACTGTTCATCGCGCGCAAGCTGGGGTATGAGGTCCGCGAGGTGCCGGTGACCTGGGGCCACGACGAGCGCAGCCGCATGAGCTATCTGCGGGACGGGATGAAGATGCTGGAAGAGATGGCAGTGATCCGGTCGAACTCGCTGGCGGGACGGTATGACGAGGCGATAGCCGCGCTGAAGGACACCAGTGCGATGATCACCGAGCCGGCGCCGCGGGTGAAGGTGGCTGCGCGGCCGCAGGCGCATAGCTAAAGTCGTCTGTCCTGATAAATGCTGAAGAAGCAGAGTTCTTCGCGTGCAGTGCGAGCGCGCGGGACGCTGCGGAATGACAAAGGCGGGTGGTTTACGGCGCCGGCGGATATGGCTCCGCGGTCAGCAGGGTGCGGATCATGGCGCGATCGCCGGGATCGGGGAACTGCTGGGCGAAGACGGGTGAGCTGACGACCTGCTCGCGTTGCTCGGGAGGCATGTCGCGAAGGTCCTTCATCGCAGTGGCCACCATGCCGCGCCGGGGCGGAGGCAGTGCATAGAGCTGCTGCACAGCGGCCCCGTACTGCTGGCGCTGCGTGGGGCTCATGCGCTCCAATTGCTCCACCTGGCCGAGGCGGCGATCCCGGGCCTCCGGCTTCATGGCATAGAGCCGGCCAAGCTGATTCAGTTCCTGCTGCTGTTCCCACTGCGGGAGTTCGCGGAAGCCGGGCTCATTTTGAAGCGCGCGCTGCTGATCGGGCAGCGATAGATTGCTATGCTTCTGCATCCAGTCCGCGAGATGACCCTGATTCTCCACCCTCTGCTCCTGCCGCTGCTGCTGGCGGGGGAAGTTGGGGCTTCCGTTGGGGAACCTCTGGGCGGGGGGTGGAGGAGCCTGGCGCACGACGCGCGGCGGCGCGCCCTTGGGGCCGCCCTGGCGCCCGCGGGCATGGGCCGGCGCGACACCAAGGAGAAGACTGAGCGCCGCTGCAAGACCAAGCCGGATTGGAGAATACCGTGTCATCCCATCAGCCGAACATTCCAAACACAGAGAGCCGACCGCGGCTTGACCACGACCGGTACTTCTTACCACTTGCCCCGGGGCAGCTCTGCTTGTGGCCCAGGCCCGCGGGACGCGCATGCGCGCACCCCCGAAAGTCTACTTGGGACGACTGGAAGGCGGAAGGCTGAATCGCACCGCGTCGGCCGTACAATCCTCTGCGCCGCATGCGGTCCACCCTTTCGCCTAGCTCTGCGGCATGGCCCCGCCGGAGCCGCTCGCGGCCGGCGTATTGTCGTCGAGCAACTGGTCCACCTGCTGTAGCGCCTGCTCGTTCTTATCGAGGATCTGCAGGTCCTTTACCGGTGCTGAGACCGCGACCGGGGCAGGGGGATGCGACAGCGTGGAGAGGGTGATGCCACTGCCGCCGGCGACCAGCAGCAGCGCCATGGCCGTAGCCAGAGCCGGACGGAACTGGCGCCCGGTGTTCAACTGCAGGCGCAGGCGCAGGCGCTCCCAGAAGCCGGCAGGCGGCGCGGCCTGTTCTTCGCGCAGACGCACGGCCAGCTTCTGGTCAAAGTAGGGTGAGACCCTGGGGGCCGTCCACAGGTCGAGCAGCTTCATGGTCGCCTCCATGGAGGCGAGTTCGCGGGCGCAGCCGGTGCATGCGGCGAGGTGCGCGCGAACAGCAGAGTTGGCGGAGTTTTCCTGGGCCGCGGGATTCAGCAGCAGGTCGGGCAGAGCGTTTTGGCAGGTCTTGCAGTTCATCTGGTCCATGGGGGTCCCATCCTATCTTTCGCGGCGCGTCACTTTACGGTCCTGCGCGCCTGGCTTGTGTTGGGGGCATCGGCAACCATCGCCCCTGACTTGAAATCTCTCTCCGGATCGATCTTCCTCTCGCCCGATCTTCCTCCGGTCTGCTCGTTCCTGATGCAATGGACGAGCGGTGTTGGGCCAACGTTTCGCCTCTAAACAAACTCCTTCAATTTTTCGCGCAGCGTCTGATACGCGCGAAACAGCAATGATTTGGTGGCGGACTCGCTCAACTTGAGCACATCGCCGATCTGCTTGTAGTCCATGCCTTCGTATTTATGCATCAACACTGCCATGCGCTGGCGCTCGGGCAGCGCGAGAACATGCTGGCGGATCGCATTCAGCCGCTCGCGGCGCAGCATGGAGACCTCGGCACTTGGCTCGTCATCGGCGACGTCCGGCGTGGTGCCGGTTTCGGAGTCGACCTCATCGAGGTAGATCGTCGAGGCGGTACGCTCATGCTTCGTGTCGCGCGCGTGGTTCACGCCGAGGTTGGTGGCGATGCGATAGAGCCACGTGCTGAAACGCGCCTCCGCACGATAGGTCTCGCGCGAACGGTAGACGCGGAGAAAGACCTCCTGCGCCAGCTCCTCGGCCACCGCCTGGTTGTGCACCATGCGATACATGAAGTTCACGATCGGCTTGCGGTACTTTTGGATCAGGAAATCGAAGCCGGACATGTTGCCGGCCCGTAGCTCCAGCATGATGGCGGAGTCTTCCATCTCGGCAAACTGCGCGTTGCCAACAACGACGGCGGGCGCGATCTCCCGTCCGTACGTGCCGCGCTCGGTTACACCCGGGTTGAGGGCCAATGTCGCCATATCTTCCATAACCCCATCGTCCTCGTGAGGTTGCGCGGATTCCGGCGATTCCGGGTGGTTTTCCGGGTCGTCGTCAGCCTCGGGTTGCGGGGAGTCGTCCGGGTCGTCCGGGAGGGCGGAGCCGGGGCGTTGCGGCGGGTCCGTCCGGTCGGGATTTCTGGGGCGGGGTGGCATCCTGGCTCGGTTATTGTACTTGGCGGGTGAAGCGGGACACGGGATGGATGGGAACCTGGCTGGATGCCCCGCCGGCGGTTGAAGCCTGTCAGTCGAGGGCGCTAACTGCCAGCTGATGAGCGCAACAGGGGCGAACGGACGACTTTGGCGGTGAGAGGGCTGAAATGGATCGCCAAGTGATTGATTCCTAAATGGATAAAGCTAAGAATGGCAAGACGCGCCTTGCGCCGGCTCTGCAAGGCTTGGTTCGCGTTGAGGGGTCGAACTTCAGGCGCCCGGGATGGCGACCGAGGGTCTGAGTTCGATCTGGCGGGAGGTGAGGGTCACTGTGGCGGGGGCGCCCAATCCCTGGCCACGGGCCTGAATCTGGATGGTGCCGGCGGTCTTTGTGCTCTGGATGATGGTCTGAGCGAGCCCGTGGAAGGCCGACCTGCGGGGCTGCTTGTCGCTCTCCTGGCAGTTGGGATCGCCGTTGCCGACACCGATGAGCCTGCCCGGGCCGGTGATGGTGAAGGTGATGCGGTTGTCCGCCACAGGGACTACTCTGCCTTGCGCGTCCACTACTTCGACCTTGACCATGGAGACATCTTCGCCATTGGCATCGATCTCGGTACGATCGGCGGAGAGGCGAATGGATGCCGGCGCTCCGGTGGTCTCGCGCTTCTCCGTCAGGACAACCTTGCCGTCCCTGGAGCCTCGCGCTTCGATCACGCCCGGCTCGTAGAATGCCTTCCACTCCACATGGCCCAGCTTCGGCACCTTCTGGCTGCCGAGGCTCTTGCCGTTGAGGAAGAGTTCGACCTCGTCGAGATTGGAGTACACCCAGATCGGAATCTCATCCCCTTCTCTTCCATGCCAGTTCCAGTGGGGGAAGAGATGCAAGGAGGGTTCACGCCGCCACCAGGCGCGGTAGTAGTAGAAGTAATCCTTGGGGAAGCCGCACATGTCCACGATGCCGAACTGCGAGTTGATGGAGGGCCATCCGTAGGGCGTTGGCTCACCCCGATAGTCAAAGCCGGTCCAGGCAAAGCCACCGGCCTCCCACTCCTGCGAGCCATAGAACTTCCACCACTGCTCCGGCGTGTCGCCCCAGCCCACCACGCCGTCATAGCTGTTGACGGTGTTGCGCAGCTTGTCGGTGGTGTACTCCCCGCGTGTGCTGATCGCGCTCGATGTCTCCGAACCGAAGAGCGGCCGCTTGGGATACTTCTTGTGGAACGCCGCGGGCCACTTCTGCGTGTTGTAGTTGAAGCCGATGATGTCCAGCGGAACGGAGTCGCCCTTCTCGTTGTCACCATTCACCGCGGCGGAGACGACGCGCGTGGGATCGAGCTCGTGGCAGCGCTGCACCATACTTGCCGCGATGCGCTGCCCCTGCTCCGCCATGCCGCCCTGCAACTGCCATTCCTCATTGCCGATGGACCAGATGATGATCGATGGCGAGTTGCGATAGCGCTTGATCATAATCTCCAACTGCTCCAGCCCCTCGGCGTTGGAGCTCATCTGCCGGGTCTCGCACATCATCATCACGCCCATGCGGTCGCACGCCTCCACCCACTCCGGCGTCGGCATGTTGTGCGAGGTGCGCACGGCATTGCAGCCCATCTCCTGTAACACCGAGAGGCGAAACGCCTGCAGGCGGTCCGGCAATGCCGAGCCAACTCCGGCGTGGTCCTGGTGATTGCAGGTGCCCTGGATCTTCAGCGACTTGCCATTGAGGAAGAAGCCCTTGTCAGCGTCGAAGACCGCGGTGCGAACGCCGAAGTCGACGCGCTCGGCATCGCGCACTGCGCCACCGGCCTCCACCGAGACCACTGCGGTATAAAGATTCGGCTGCTCCACAGACCAGAGAGATGGATTGGCCAGACGGGCGGTTGCGGAAAACGCCGTGGAGCCATCCGGGTTGATCGGCTGCGCCGATGATTCTGCCGTGGCAACCGTCGCGCCCTTCGCATCGAGAATCTTCCAGTGCACACGTCCGCTGACGGGCTGTGCGCTCTCGTTCTGCACGATGGTTGAAAGGGTGAGGGATGCGGAGGCGGCGGTGACGGTGGAGCGAACCACAGTCTCCCACCGGCCCAGATGCACGGGATCCGTCTTGGTCAGCCACATGTGGCGATAGAGGCCTGCGCCTTCGTAGAACCAGCCATCGCCGAAGCTCGCGTCCACGCGCACGACGATGTAGTTCTTGCCGCCATAGACGAGAAAGTCGCTGAGGTCGAAACGGAAGGGCGCGTAACCGTTGTCATTGCGCCCGATGAAGCAGCCGTTGACCCAGATGAGCGAGTCGCGGAGGGCGCCGTCGAATTCAACCCAGATGCGGCGGCCGGCGTCGGCGGCGGGAATTTCGAATTCGCGGCGATACCAGCCCACGCTGGTCTCCGGATAGCGACGGCCCAGCGGCTTGAAACCGTGCGACTGCAGCGGACTTTCTCCGCCTGCAGCGGCTTCGTCATGCTCAAACGGCAGCTCCACCGCCCAGTCATGAGGAAGATCGAGCGTACGCCACTTTGAATCGTCAAAGCCGGCCTTGGCGACTTTGAAGTCGCCAGTCTTTGAGAAGTCGTTCTGCCCCGTGCCGAAGCCCTGGTCCTTCTCCGGGTTAGCGCTGTTGCCAAAGGCGAACTTCCATCCGAAATCGAAGAGCAACTGCTCCCGCGGGCCGACCGCCGACGAGGACGCAACGGTCGTGCCGGGAGAGCCGGCAGCGAGAGAAGCAGAGGTCTGCGCCCAGGGACCACGGGTGATCAGCGAAGATGCGGATGCTGCAAGCCCCGAGGCAATCAGGTCACGGCGAGAGATCAAAGGCATAACAAACTCCAGACAAAGAAATAGCGGCAGGTCACGCCGAAACTTCGACCTGACAACGATACACTCGCGGCGACGCGCCTTCAGCTCAGGCTGATCTTCAGCACCGCCGCGTAATCGACGGCCGGTTGATAGTCCTTCGGAAGATTCGCGGTCAACCCCTCGGCGCTCTGCTTCCAGTCAACGCGCTTCTCCGTCCCCAACAATTCCACCTTTGCAATCTTGCCCGGATTGGTCTGCGCCGATGTGCCGAGCGACTGGATCACTACCGCTTCCGCCGGCCAGCCCAGCACATGCGAGTAGATGACGGTGTTCGCCTTGTTGCGCGTAAAGCGGATGTCCTTCGCGCCCAGCTTGTTCACGCTGGTGCCCTGGAACGCTCCCGCCTTCACGCTGTTTGGCCCCTCGCCGTAGATCTTCCACGGCCGCGTCTCGTAGATGCCTTCGCCGTTCGCCTGCGTCCACGCGGTAATGCCATCCAGCACGGCAATCTCTTTGCTGTCGATGGTGCCATCGGGCCGGCCCGGAACGTTCAGGATGAACGTCCCATTCTTGCTGACCGTATCGACCATCCAGTGGATGACGTCGCGCGGCTGCAGGTAGCGGCCATACTCACCGTCGGCGTCGTAGAGCCGGCGGTTGTAGTGCCAGTCGCCAATGCAGGTCTCCGACTGCCACGCGTACGGCATGATGCCCGCCGTCAGGCCGCGCTCATAGTCTGCCACCAGCGTCTTCGCCAGGTTGTCCGGGATGTGCTTGCCGTTCAGCACGGCCTCCATCTTGCCGCGCGTCTTCAGGTTGTGGTTGTAGAAATAGGCGGCGATGTTCATGCCCGCCCAGCCCAGCGGCAGCAGGTCGTTGTCGAAATAGAGCAGATCAGGATCGTGCTGGTCGATCAGGTCGCGCGTGCGGTCGTAGAAGTGCTTCACGAACGAGACATCCGGCAGCGCATCGTACGGATGCTTGACGCCATACAGCATGTGCGGGTCGAGCCCCTGCCACCACTGGTCCTGCCCCTGCTGCGCGCTGTGCTCCGCATCGTACGGCACGCCGGCCATCGCGCCGGTTGTGTCCGCGCCATGGCTGGGCTGGATCCACCACCAGTTGCGCGCCTGGTGCGAGGTCACGCCAAAGCGAAGCCCCTGCTTGCGCGCCGCCGCGGCCCAGTCCCCCACTACGTCGCGATGCGGGCCGATGGCAGAAGAGTTCCACGGCTGATGCTTTGAGTTCCAGGAGTCGAAGCCGTCATGATGATTGGCCAGCGCAATGAAGAGCCGCGCGCCAGCGTTCTTGTAGCGCGTGATCAGCGCATCGGGGTCCCAGTTCAGCAGCGTCCATTGCGAGCACAGATCCTTGTAGCCGAAGCGCGACTGCGGGCCGTAGTGCTGCAGCTGGTACTGATACTGCCGCTGGTTCTCGATGTACATATTGCGCGCATACCAGTCGCCGTCCTCCGGCACGCACTGCGGACTCCAGTGCGCCCAGATGCCGAACTTCGCATCCTGATACCACTCCGGCGCGTCGTACTGCTGCATGGAATCCCATGTGGCCTTGTATGGCCCTTCGCCTTCGAGGTCAGCAATCGGCGATTGATACGGAACGCCGTCCCACGAACCACCCGGTATCGGCAGCTTCGGAGGATTGCCCATGCCCGTCGGCTTCCACGTCGCATTGTCCAGACGCGTCTCCACAATCGAGTTGCCGCTGAGCATGTAGTACAACCGCTGCTCCGCCGGCAGCGCGCAGAACTGCGCGTACTCCTGCGTGTATTTGTTGAATCCCGCGGGCGGAGGTGCGGAAGGTTGACCCGGTGCCGCCTGGGCAAAGCCAGGCATCGCATTCGCAGCCGCAGTTGCCGCTGCCAATTTGCAAAATTCTCGTCGTTGCACAGTCGTCCCTCCAGCGCAGACGAACTTCAGCCTGCGGTGTCGGGACGGAGGATAGCATCTGCAGACGAAGGCGCGCAAATCGCTACAGTTATCGATTTCCAGTCGCAAGACCCAGATAATTGGAGGAGCCGGTGATTCTTATATTCGGCTTACTCACTTGGCCGGCAGCGACCAGACATAAAGAAATGTCGGCTTCGCGCCGTTATGCGCGCCGCCACCGGCGTTGACGGCGACATACTGCTTACCGTTCTTGCCCATCCAGGTAATCGGAACGGAATTAACATCGACGCTCAAATCGGTCGCCCACAATACTTTTCCCGTGCGCGCATCGAAGGCGCGAAACTTGCCGTCCACCGTCGCTCCGATAAAAACGACGCCTCCGGCCGTTACAGTGGGACCTCCATCGTTCAGCGTTGTCCCCGTCTGCGGCACGCCCAGCCTGTCGAGGGCATCGATGGAGCCGAGCGGGACCTGCCAGGCGATGTCTCCGGTGTTTACGTTGACGGCAAACAGGCGTCCCCAGGGCGGCTGCTGGCACGGCCAGCCTTTTCTTCCATCCCAGAAGTAGTCGCCCATCCCGGGCGGAGGGTTGTCGGGGCCAACGCGGGTGTAACCGCCTTTGCCATCGGAGACGAGTTTGTTGAAGTTCGCGAGGTCTTTGCTGGCGATGAAGACATATCCAAGCGTAGGGTCATAGGCGCCGCCGCCCCACTGCGTGCCTCCGGTCCAGCCGGGGAAGATGACACGCAGTTTGGGTCCATATTGCGCGAACGGCCCGCCGGTCATGGCCCCGCCTTCCATCGCGAGCAGATTGCGGCAGTACTGCTCGTGCTCCGGGGTTACGGTGGCAATTTCATCGGGAGAGAAGGTGTTGCGGGCAAGCGCAGGCGGCTTGACGGGAACCGGCTGGGTGGGCCAGTTGGAGTCGCCGGGCGTGGGATTGTCGTTCGCAACCGGGACCTCGTTGACGCCGAAGATAGGTTTTCCGGTCTGACGATTGAGGATAAACATGTAACCGGCCTTACTGGTCTGCTCGACGGCAGGGATAATACTGCCGCCTTTTTTCACACTAATCAGGATGGGCGGAGAAGCGTCGTCATAGTCCCAGTTGTCGTGGTGGGTGGTCTGGAAGAACCACCGGAGCTTGCCGGTGTTTGCATCGAGCGCGACGATGCTGGAGCCGTAGAGGTTGGTACCGGCGCGATCGCCGCCATAGAAGTCTTTGTTGGGTGTTCCGAGCGGTACGAAGAGCATGCCGCGGTCCACATCGACGGTCATAAAGCCCCAGGAGTTGAGGCCTGCCCGGTTCTCCCACTGCCCGTCCTTCCAGGTGTCGTGGTTGGCCTCTCCCGGCTGGGGCAGGGTGTGGAACGTCCAGACCAGCTTGCCGGTGCGCATATCAAAGGCGCGAACGTCGCTATGCGCTCCAAAGGCGGGATCTTCGCCGGGAAAGCATCCGGGGATGACGTAGTTCTTGTAGATGGCGGGAGGGGAACGAACGCCCCAGGTCTTGTAGTCGGCGTCGATCACTTGTCCGATGCGCAGATTGACGGTCCCTGCGTCGCCGAAGGTTGGGACCGGCTTGCCCGTCTTCGCGTCCAGGGCGATCAGCCATCCGTCGAGCGTGCCAAACACGATGGCGGGCGCGTAGCCTTTGGCTCCGGGCCAGTAACTCACGCCACGCATTGCGGTAGGATGCGGACTGTCATACGCCCAGATCTTTTCTCCCGTCTCCGCATTCAGAGCGATCACCTGGCTGTAGCCGGTGGACATGTAAAGCACGCCATCGACGACGAGAGGAATCGACTCGGAGCCGCGAGCGCGCGGGGCGCGTCGCGCAGGGGGCGTGCCAGCCGCACCCTGGGCCGGTGCACCGGGGAGAAGGCTGGCGGAGTGGTCCACCGTATCGACCGGCGCCGGCGGCGCCACCCCGGCCGACATATCGAACTTCCATGCCACCTGGAGCTTGTCGACATTTCCGGTGTTGATCTGGGTCAGCGGTGAATAGCGGGTGGAGGCGGGCCCATTGCCGAAGCCGGGCCAGTTCGTCTGCTGGGCATACGCTGCGCCCGAGAGCGTGCACGCCCCACAGAGGAGCGCGCCTAACCTAACCGCGGATCGATTCATGGAACCTTCCTTTGCTGGAAGCGCCGAATGGGGTCAATGAGTATTGTCTGAAGGCGCTGGAGTATTGTCCGGAGGCGCTGGCTGGTCCGCAGGCGTCTTAGGGGTTGCCGGTCCGAAGTTCTTGGTTAGATATTGCAGGACCGTGTCCGCGTCGGCGTCGGAGAGGATGGCGCCGTGGTCAATCATAGTGTTGATGGTCTGGTTCCACTCGTCCTGGGTGGCGCGTTTGGAGGTCACCATATGAAGGCTGTGGCAGGTGGCGCAGGTTTTCTGAATGATCTCCTTGGCCGGGCCTGCGGGCAGCGCATCGGCGTCCGGCTTGGTGGTCGCGGGTGCAGGACCTGATTGCGCCATGGCGCAGCACAACGAAGAGATGACCAGCGCAGAGATTAGAAGTGACCTGGACATACCTGAAACTCCCGTGAAGAAAGATACAGCACCTGACAATTCTATTGGCGGAGCCAGCCGACGAAGCCGCCGCGCGGGGTGATATCGAGCCGAATGTGGTCCGTGCGGGTCAGCTGCCCGTCCTGACGGGCCCATGCATCCGGCTTGCCGGTGGCATCGCGCAACTGGGAGGCTTTCCAGGCGCCGGGCCCCAGGAAGTCGAGTGGGATATCCAGCGTGGTTGCATCCGCGCCGTTCATCACGGCAATAAACCACTGCTTGCCGGAGCGTCTGGCTTCGGCGACAACTTTGCCCGGTTCGCTGCCGTTGAGAACGCGAGTCTCATCCCAGACCGGAGCGATGGCGGTGAGAACATCGCGCGCGGGATTTTCGAGATAGCTCTGCGGATGGCCGCCGAAGCAGAGGAAGGGTGAGGTGAAGACAATGGCCTGCGCGAGCTCGTGCGACCAGGTATTCCCCATCAGCTCGCTGGTGGTGAAGACGGTCGGCGTGTAGTCGCCGGGGCCGGCGATGTAACGGGTGAAGGGCAGGATCACGTCGTGGTCCGGCTGCGGGACCCGATGGTAGCGCGTGATCTGATATTCGTGCCCGCGCACACCCTCGCGCGTGATCACGTTGGGCCAGGTGCGGTCCATTCCGCTTGGCTTGTTCGCGCCGTGGAAGTCGACCATCAGATGGTCGTCGGCAGCGTCCCTGGCAGTCTCGAAGTACCAGTTGGCAACCGTGCGACTGGCCGGCGGAGGAAAGTCGATCTTGACGCCGGCGACGCCGGCCTCAACCGCCTTGCGAAAGAAATCCTTTCTCGCCTGCGGGCTTTGGACAAAGCGGCTGTGCACCCAGATCCAGATCTTGACGTTCTTTGTCTTCGCGTAAGAAACGCTGTCGGCGATCGCCGCCCAGGAGTCGGGCCACTTCTCCCAGCCTTCGTCGATGAGGTAGTAGTCAAAGCCGAGCTGGCTGGTCCAGTCGATCCACTGGTGCTGCTCGTTCTCTATCGGATCGCCCGCCGCCAGCCACTGCCATGCGGACCTTCCCGGCTTGATCCAGTCCGCATTGGCTAACTCGGAAGAAGCCGGCGGATTGAGGTTCTGGACCAGCGTGGTGTTGACCAGGTCCGTCAGGTTGCGAGCGACGATGGTGACCCGCCACGGCTGTATGACTTCATCATCGGTCGTCCATCCCTGGGGATCGGCGTAGAGCTGGCCCTGGAGGGCGCCGTCATCGCCGAGCTTGACGGCGAGATCGCCGTAGTCCTTGATGAGGGCTTCGGTCAGGGTGACATAGAGGTTGCCGACACGCGCCGTCAGCGGAAACCCAAGATTTCCTATCGTGCCCAACTGCTTGAGGGTGGTCTGGTGATACGGGCTCTCGTACGCGTTATCGAGCTTGGCGGCCCAGACGGTTGGGTCGCCGTCCAGCATCCAGGTGGACCGGTCGGCCTGGACTGTTCGGCCAGCCCTGGCCGGCAGTCGCAGACGGACGCCGACGCCATCGTTGGCGACATGGACATCGACGAAGTATGACTGGCCATGCGATTTCGCCGGGACCGTTGCCTCGGTCGCGCGATTGACAGCTTCGGCATGCGCGCCGTTGAAGTGGTAGTGCTCATCGACCTTGCGCAGCTTTGCCGTACCGAGGGTAGCGTCCTGGCCGAACTCCACGTCGTCGGCTTCGATGCCAACTTTGGAAGGCGCGAGCACCTGTTTGCCGTCAACGATGACGCGATATTGCAACATGCCGTCCGGCGCGCTAAGTTCGGCTCTTACCTTGCCGTCAGGGCTGGAGACGATGATGGGTTTGGTCGCATGGGTCTGGGCCTGAACTGCGGTTGGCGACCCTGCGAGAGCAGCGAGAAGAATGGCTGCGTACTTAGTGCCGGCTTTCATGCGTTTTCCTTATCCCAGCCGGACAAACGTAAGTCGCGGCTGGCTCCAACTGGTCCCTCGCTCGAAAGCCAGCGCCCTATAGCGATCCCTTGACGAACTGCACCCCGCTCACCGGCTGGCCACCGCCGACGCTGACCTCAAGCTTTGCCTCCGGCACGTCGTCATGCGCCAACGTGAAGCGCACCTCGCGGCTCTCGCCCGCCTTCAAGTGAATGCGCTGGAAGCCGCGCAGGCTGCGAATCTCTTCGCCCGGGCCGCCGCTGAGGTAGAGCTGGACAACCTCGTCGCCGTCGCGGCTGGAGGTGTTCTTCACCGTGGCGCGGACCTCGGCGCCAGCAGCCGTCCGCCGCGCCTTCAGGCCGGAGTAGGCGAAGCTCGAATAGCTCAGCCCGTAGCCGAAGGAGTAAAGCGGCTCACCGGTGAAGTAGCGATAGGTGCGGCCCTTCATGGAGTAGTCGGTGAACTCGGGCAGCTGATCAAGACCCTTGTAGAAGGTGACGGGCAGACGGCCCGCAGGGTTGTTGGTGCCGGCGAGCGTCTCTGCAACTGCCGTGCCGGTCTCTTCGCCGCCATACCAGGCGGAGAGGACCGCAGTTGCGCCTGCGGCCTCGGAGTTCGCCGCGATGGCACTGCCGCCGGTCAGCACGACAACCACCGGCTTGCCATCGGCGATCAGCGCCTTCACCATGCTCTCCTGCGGCTCGGGCAGATCGATGGTGCTCCGATCGTGGCCCTCGCCCTCCAGCGATCCATTGAGACCTACGAAGACCAGCACGGCATCTGCGTTCTTGGCCGTGCTGCGCGCCTGCTCCAGCAGGACGTCGGCGGGAGGAACCCAGTTCAGCTCTGCGCCGCCGCCGTTACCGTTCTGCGAATACTCCACGCGGACGGAATAGCTGTGCCCGCCTTCCAGATGCACCGGCGGAGCGCCTCCACGGCGGAATCCTTGGCCGGGTCCTTGTCCCTGCCCCTGGCCAGGGCCGAGTCCCGCGGGACGTGGGCCACCGGGGCCGCCGGAGGTGAGCTCTTTGTCATCGAGGAAGAGGCGCACCTTACCGTCGCGGTTCCACTGCCCGGTGCGCGCGGCGAGAACATAGTCTCCGGTGCCCGGAGGGGTGAGCGTGCCGGTCCAACGGATGGAGTATTTGTTGCCATGGATCGCAGAAACGACTGCCGGCTCTTCCATGTTCGCGTCGTAGTAGAGGCGAGCCTCCGTGCGCTTCAGCTTGGGATCGCCCTGGAAGTCCGGGTTGTCATAGTACTCGGCCAGCAGCCCATGGCCGTTGCCATCCGGCGGAGCAAGCGCATCGGTGGAGATGATGGCCGCGGCAGTCGGCGTATAGGTCGCGCCCAGAGCATATTCCACCTTGTCCGAAGAAAACTGCGTGGCGATGCCTTCAAGCGGGGTGATCTGTTTCGACGAGATGCCGTTGTAGTTGCCCAGCAGTCCGACCGGGTCGTCCGCCGAAGGTCCAATGACGGCGATGGTGCGGACGGAAGATTTGAGTGGAAGGAAGTTGTTCTGGTTCTTCAACAGCACAATGCCTTCGCGCTCGGCGGTGAGCGCCAGTTGGCGGTGCGCGGCGGAGTCGTTCTCGGAGTAAGGAATCTTCGAGTAAGGGACGCGCTCGGGCGGATCGAACATGCCGAGGCGCATGCGCGCGGTAAAGAGGCGCACGGCCGACTGGGTGATCTCCGCCTCGGTGATGTGGCCGGCCTTCACCTCATCGAGCAGGCTCTTATACTCGCCGCCGCAGGTCAGGTCGGTCCCGGCCTTCACCGCCGCCACCGCAGCGTCGCCTTCGGTGGCGACATATTTATGGCTGCGGTAGATGTCGCCCACCGCGCCGCAGTCGCTGACCACGATATCCCTTGAAGCCCCACTGCTCGCGCAGCCGCTTCTCCAGCAGATCGTCGTTGGCGCAGCCGGGCGCGCCGTTCACCGAGTTGTAGACGCACATGATCGAATCGGCCTTGCCCTCTACGATGGCGGCTTTGAACGCAGGCAGATAGGTGTGCTGCAGGTCGTACTCGCTCGCCTTCGCGTCGAAGACATGCCGCAACGGCTCCGGGCCGCTGTGCACCGCATAGTGCTTGGGTGTAGCAACCACCTTCAGATAATGCGGATCGTCACCCTGCATGCCGGTGACGAAGGCAACGCCGAAGCGGCTGGTGAGATATGGGTCCTCACCGTAGGTCTCCTGTCCGCGGCCCCATCGCGGATCGCGAAAGATGTTGATGTTGGGCGACCAGTAGGTCAGCCCCGCCGTTCTGCCCGGCGACGCACCCGGCGCCACCTCCTGTACGGGAGGTTGACGCTTGGCTTCGTTGTACTTCGCGCGCGCCTCGGTGGAGATGGCGTCGCCGATGCGATGCACCAGCTCGGGGTCGAACGTAGAGCCGAGCGCAATCGGCTCTGGGAATACCGTTGCCCGCCCCGATGCCACGCCGTGCAGCGCCTCATTCCACCAGTTGTAGACGGGAATGCCGAGGCGGGGAATCGCCGGCCCTACGTTCTGCATCTGCAGCACCTTCTCTTCGAGGGTCATGCGGCTGACCAGGTCGGCGGCGCGCTGCTCCGCCGGCAGTTTGAGGTCCTGATAGGGCGCGGACGTCTGGGCGAGAACAGGCAGGCACGTAAGAGCGGCGAGGGCGATGGCCAGATTAAGCTGCTTCAATCGAAACTCCTTGGATGACCACAGAAGTCTATACGATTTGTGCCTGCAACGGTCCGATGGACATCGATTACTCAAACGTGCAAGAACCGGAAATAGACATCGTTTACTGGATGCTCTATTGTTGTGGCGAAAGTGCTCCTGCCGGTTCGTAGTCCAGCGAGGCAATGTGAAAAGGATTCCAATGCAAAAATCTCTCTGCGTGCTGGTGGGCGCAGTGCTTCTGAACGCCGCGGCTAACTCTGCCGCAGCAGCGATTGCCAACTACAGAGGCACGGCGGATGGCGCGCAGCTCTCGGTGGACGGTGGAGTGCTGCGCGTCCAGTTCTGGTCGCCGGAGATTGTGCGAGTAACGTACGCGCCGGGCGCTGAGCTGCCAGAGCTGAAGAGTCTCTCTGTGGTTGCGAAGCCGGGTACGGTCAAGCTGACGCATCAGGAGAATGGGCAGGCTTTCACCGTTGCGTCACCCGAGGTGAAGGTGAGGATCGACAAGCAGAGTGGGGCGGTGACGTTTCTCGATCCTGCCAACCACATCCTGCTGCAGGAGGCCGCGCAGGGACGTGCCGTTGCCCCGGCCACTGTGGCCGGCGCCTCCGTGACTTCCGCGGAGCAGAGCTTCGATTTGGCCCCGGACGAGGGCATCTACGGGCTGGGGCAACACCAGCAGGGCGCCTGGAACTATGAGGCGACGGGCAGCTTCAACCAAAAGCTCGCACAGTCGAACACCAATGTAGGCGTTCCGGTGATGACTTCGAGCAAAGGCTACATGCTGCTGTGGGACAACCCTGCTGTGACGACGATCTCCTCCGATGCGACCAGCGCTACGAGCGGCGGCCCGCGTGTCCTCAAGTGGTCCTCCGAATACGGCAAGGCAATCGACTACTACTTCTGCTATGGCGACGGCACCATTGGGACAGCGATGGCAGCTTACCGGCACCTGACGGGCGAAGCTCCGTTGATGCCCAGATGGGAGTTCGGTTTCTGGCAGTCGAAGGAGCGGTACGCCTCGCAGGAGGAGCTGCTGGGCATCGCCCAGAAGCTGCGCGACCTGAAGGTCCCGGTGGACGGCATTATCCAGGACTGGCAGTACTGGCCGGCGGGAAGCAACACGTGGGGCTCGCACCTCTTCGATCCACAGCGCTACCCGGATCCTGTCGCCATGTTCCAGCAGTTGCATGATGAGCACTTCCACACCCTTATCTCGGTGTGGGCGAAGTTTGACCTGGGCAGCAAGAACAGCGATGAGCTGAACGCCGCCGGTGGCATGTTTCCCGAGGTCACGCGGTATGTTTCCCCCCGGGACAGGGGCAGTGGTATGACCCTTTCAGCGACGCCGGCCGCCAGATCTACTGGAAGCAGATCGACGACCAGCTCTTCACCAAAGGAGTGGATGGCTGGTGGCTGGATGCGCCTGAGCCGGAGATCAACAACATGGGCTTCCGCGACTACACCACGCCGCTGGGTCCCGGGTACACCGTTTACAACGCCTATCCGTTGATGCATTCGACCGGCATCTACCAGGGCCAGCGCGCAGCGACCGACCAGAAGCGGGTCGTCATCCTTACCCGTTCGGCTTATGCCGGCCAGCAGCGCAACAGCGCGATTACCTGGTCGGGCGATATTCAGGCGACGTGGCAGGTTTTGCAGAACCAGATTCCGGCGGGTTTGAATTTCTCGCTCTCCGGCATTCCGTACTGGAACACGGATACGGGCGGTTTCTTTGGCAACCGCAGCGCCGGCAACGGCGATCCGTCCAACCCGCAGTATCAGGAACTCTTCTCGCGCTGGTTCCAGTTCAGCTCGTTCTGCCCCATGTTCCGCGTGCACGGCTCCTACGGGCTGCGTCCGGGCAAAGAGCTCTGGCGGTTCGATGACAAGACCCAGGATGTTCTGCGCACTTATTTGAATCTTCGTTATCGCCTTCTGCCTTACACCTACTCGGTCGCGTGGCAGGTCACCTCGAAGGGCAGCACCTTTATGCAGCCGCTGGTGATGGACTTCCCCAAGGACCCGAAGGTCGTGGGTATCGGCAATCAATACCTCTTCGGGCCTGCGATCATGGTGACCCCGGTGACCAAGGCGGGGGCAACCGAGCAGGCGGTCTATCTGCCGGCCGCAGCGGGTCCCTGGTATAACTTCTGGACCGGCGAGAAAGAGGCCGCAGGCCAGAGCGTGCAGGCTGCCGCGCCGGTAGAGACATTGCCGCTCTTCGTGCGCCCCGGCGCAATCCTGCCGATGGGACCGCTGCTTCAGTACTCCGATGAGAAGCCGGCCGATCCCATCGAGCTGCGGATCTACCGGGGTGCGGACGGGCACTTCACCTTCTACGAGGATGCAGGCGACACCTACGACTATGAGAAAGGGCAGTATGCCGCCATCCCGATTACCTGGCGTGAGTCCACACATACCCTCGAGATCGGCGCGCGTGCCGGCAGCTTTCCCGGCATGTTGAAGGAGCACACCTTCAATATCGTCGAGGTCTCCAGGGACCATGGCGCCGGCGTGGATCTGACGACGAAATTCGATTCGGTGGTGCATTACGACGGCAAGGCGGTGCGCGTTAGTCTGCACTGAGGCCAATCGTCAACGAAAGCCTAAGAAATAGATGCATGGCAGAGTGGGCCGCGGGCAGAGCAACGCTTGGCGAGCGTTGATACCAGGCGTGGCGAGCGTTGCTATAGGCAGAAAGGTCTTGACAAGAGGCAGCCAGAACGAATCCACTGGAAAACGTTTTCTAAGCCCATTTTTGCGCCCAATCGCTTCTGCTTTGTGAGGCAGATAGTTCCTGCGAATGGAATGATCGATGGGCGCGAAGAAGCCAATCCTGTTCCAAGGAGATTGCACTTTATGAAGCGAGTCTTTGTTGTTAGTGTCCTCACGGCCACCCTGATGGGGGGGACGTGTTTTGCCAAGGGGGCGAAGTCGTCAGGCGCGAGGCAGGAGCTGGTTCCCGCGCCGTTGCGGTCCGATGCGGCGGCGCCGGTCCCCGCGCATCCTTCGCCGTATAACTTTCCCGGCGTGCAGTATCCGCGCATCGAGGCGGACTCGCGCGTGACCTTCCAGTTCAAGGCTCCGAACGCGCAGAAGGTCCAGGTCTCGATCAACAACGTGTCGTACGACATGGTGAAGGGCGACAACGGTGTGTGGACTTATACCAGTGAGCCGCAGGCTCCGGGCTACCACAACTACTGGATGGTGGTGGACGGCGCGATCACGCTGGATCCCGCCACGAATGCCTTCATCGGCTACAGCCATATGTGCAACGGCTTTGAAGTTCCGGAGCCGGGCGTCAGCTTCTACGACCTGAAGGATGTGCCTCATGGCGACATCCGGATCAAAAACTACTTCTCAAAGACTTCGAACTCCTGGCGGCACATCTTCGTCTACACGCCGCCCGGATACGACGCCAATACGAAGATGCGCTATCCGGTGCTGTATCTGCAGCACGGCGGGGGCGAAGATGAGCGCGTGTGGACGGAGATGGGCCGGACGAACCTGATCCTCGACAACCTGCTGGCCGACGGCAAGGTGAAGCCGATGATCGTCGTGATGGAGACCAGTGCGGTTGGTGCTCCGCCTGCTGGTCCCGGCGCTGGCGCTGGCCCTCGTCCGGCTGCTGGTCCTGGCGGCCCGGGTGGCCCTGGAGCCCCGGGAGCTGGTCCGGGCGCAGGCGCACCGCGCGGAGGTGGCATTCCCGGCATGGGCGCAGCCGGCAACGCGTACGGCAAGCTCATGATCAACGATCTGATTCCCTGGGTCGACGCCAATTTCCGCACCATTCCCGACAAAGACCATCGGGCGATGGCGGGGCTATCGATGGGCGGCTTCATGACGGCGTCGGTCACCATGACCAACCTGGACAAGTTCTCCTACATCGGCCTGTTCAGCGGGGGGACGCAAGGCGGTGGCGGACCTCGTGGGGCCGCGGCTGCAGCCACTACTCCGGCTCCCCAGCCGGCGGCACTCGACCTCAAGACCATCTACAACGGGGCGATGGCCGATCCCGCAACGTTCAACAAGGAAGTAAAGGTCTTCTTCTTCAGCGGTGGCACGGTGCCTCCGATTGAGAATCCCGAAGCCCTCAAGAGACACCAGGAACAGTTGATTGCCGCCGGCATCACCAACAGCTACGTCTACATCTCGCCCGGTACCTCGCACGAGTGGCAGACATGGAGGCGGAGCCTGTATGTGTTTGCTCCGCTTCTGTTCCGGTAAGAGATTCGTCTCTGCTGACTGCCTGCCGCTTCGTTCTGATCGGAGTGGCAGGCGGAGAGCAGAAGAATCGCCGAAGCGGCCCTGCGGATTGCTCGGGAGCTTGAAGGGCGGAAGCGCCGGAGCAGATAACGCTGAGAGCAGGCGAAGATGTGGTTCCGGAGCGCTTGAAAGATTGCCAACGCCTTGCACCAACTTTTGAACACAAGGATTCTTGATGCATCGTGTGAAGTCGATCCTCATTTTTGGCACCGGGATTTTTAGCGCAGTGTTGATGGGTGGCTGCCCGGCCTTTGCTCAAGCTCCACCTCCGCCGCCGGCCGCACAGGCCCCGGGTGCGGCGCAGACGCGTATACCGCGCGGACGCGCACCGCTGGTCTCGCCGCAGATTGAAGCGGACGGACGAGTGACGTTCCGTATCTTTGCTCCGCAGGCCACCGCGGTCACTCTGGGCGGCGATATCAACCAGGGGTTGAACCGCGATCCGTCGGCGGCAGCGGCGCCCACCGCGGGCCCGGCTGCCCCAGCGGCCCCAGCGGCTGCGGGAATCCCGATGACCAAGGGGCCGGACGGCACATGGACCGGCACCTCGGCGCTTCCGATGAAACCGGGCGCGTGGCGCTACCACTTCATGGTGGATGGCATGACGGTCATCGACCCAGCCAACCTTCGCACCTCACCCTACCAGACCCGTATCGAGAGCCTGCTTGTTGTCCCGGGTGACTTTTCTGAGACGCGCGACGTGCCGCATGGCGCGGTTTCGCGCGTTCGCTACGTTGCCTCGACCCTGAACAACACCAGCCGCGAGATGGATGTCTACACGCCACCGGGATATGAGAAGGGAACGCAGAGCTATCCGGTGCTTTATCTCATCCACGGAGGAGGAGAGACGGCCGGCGCCTGGTCGACGGTGGGCCGCGCGAATGACATTTTGGACAATCTGATTGCCGAGGGCAGGGCAGTCCCGATGATCATCGTGATGCCCTCGGGCTGGACTCCGTCGGGCGGTCAGGTGATGACGTCCGACGCAACCAAGGACCCCTTCAACGACGAGATGATGAAGGACATTATTCCGTATATGGAGTCGCACTACCGGGTGAAGGCGGATGCGGACGACCGCGCGCTCTCCGGTCTTTCGATGGGCGGGATTCAGACGCTCAACCTGGGCCTGCACAACCTTGGCACATTCCGTTATCTGGTGGTGATGAGTTCGGGGTGGACGACGGACCAGGACCGGAGTTGGTTCTTCACTAACGAGGCATCGAGAATTCCGACTTACAATTCACAACTCAAGCTCTTCTGGTGGGGATGGGGAGCGACTGACATCGCGCGACCCAACGCCATGCTGGTGACGGACAAGTTCAAGAGCCTGGGTGTCCATGTAGAGACGATGGAGACACCCGACGGACACGAGTGGAAGAACTGGCGTCTGTACCTCCATGAGGAAGCGCCGAAGCTCTTCCGCTAGATGTTGCGTATGGGGGTATGCCGGACCTGCATCCCGGCAAGAGTTCCATCTCAACTTAAGCAATCTGGAGAAAATATTCGCATGCCCATCTATCGGATCAGGCGCCTCAGTCTGGCTTTCTTGTTTTGTCTCTGCGCGGGGGCTTCCGCGCAAACGGCTCAATCCAGGACGACTGCGCCAGCTGTCGACAAGGCAGTGGCTGGAAAGGCGCTCGAGATCGTGGGCGGCATTCACGGCTCTTGGACGCAGATGCCGGGCAACATTGTGAGCTCGCGTATGAACGGGGGCGCGCTGATCGGAAACGGCAGCGTCGGCGTCGCGATCGGCGGGACTGCGGACAAGCAGGAATACTATGTCGGGCGCGATGACTTCTGGAGCGTGCAGCGCGGCAAGATCATGCCCATGGGACGGCTGGAACTCAGCATTCCGGCGCTGCAGAACGCTACGGCGCAGTTGCAGGAGAACATCGGCCCGGCGGATGTGACGGCGAGTTTCTCCGCGGCCTCCGCGCAGTTGAAGTCGCACTCGTGGGTTGACTCCGACAAGAACTTTTTCTTTCTCGAGCTTGAAAATCCGGGCGCGTCTGCGCTGGATGTGAGCGCGGCAATGCTCGATGGCTTTAACCAGGACGATCTGAAGACGCTGGGCGGAACGACCGGACAGGTCTCCTGGCGCCGGGTTTCGCCCGAGATCGTCCATGCGACCATCGGTGGGTCGAACGATGGAAAGAGTGGACAGCTGGATGCCAGTGTGCGTTCGCTCGAAATCTTCGACGGCCCGCAGACGCATGCAGCTGCCGCGGGTGAGAAGCCTCTTTACGCGTGGGAGTCGCCCAATGGAGTGTGGTCCGGCAGCGCGGCAAAGACCGCGCAGGCGTTTTCCTGCGGCAACATCATTGTGCCGGAGCGGAAGTTTACGGTACGCGCGTCCATTAACGCGGACCATGCCAACGCAGAGGGCGTTATCTTTTCCTCGCTCACCCAAAGCTGGCAGATGCAGCAGCAGGATCCCACCGATCCGTTGGGCAATGTTCGCGGGCACAATGTGGGCAGGCCGCAGGGGGCTGAGGCCGGGCTGCAGATCTACCTGTCGCAAGGGCGGCTCGCCGCAAATCTGAATGGCACCGTCGTCACCGCCGGGAGTGCGGTTCCATTGCAGCAATGGACCAATGTTGCCGTCTCGTATGACGGCGCGAAGATGACGCTGCTGGTAAACGGAACGCAGGTGGGTGAGACGAGCCAGTTCCCGACAGCCGCGCAGGTGGTAGGCCCGGAGTGGCAGTGGGCGGCGGCGCATCCCGGCGATACGCAGATTCCGTACGAGGGAATTGCTCCGTTGGGAGTTCTGGCGGCCCGCGTCATCGGGGCGCAGGTCACAACGGACGAGGGAGGACTCCGCTTTCAGGTTCCGGCGGGCGGTAAGGTGATTGTGGCGATCGCTGCGACCGATGACCGCGACGCCGCGGGATACTTCCATGCATCCATCTCCGAGCTGCAACAGGCGAATGCGGCATCCGTCGCCGCGGCATGGACGAAGCATGTGGCCTCGTGGCGCGACTTCTGGTCCAGATCGTTTGTCGAGATCCCGGACAAGACTGTCCAATCCTGGTGGTATGGATCGCTGTATGTGCTGGCGTCGTGCAGCAAGCATGGCAATGTCGCGCCGGGGCTGTGGGGCAACTGGATCACCTCGACGAACGTTGGGTGGCAGGGCGATTACACGCTGGACTACAACTACCAGGCGCCCTTCTGGGCGGCGTTTCCGACCAACCATGTTGACCTGGCGGATTCGTATGACGCGCCGATTCTGGCGTGGATGAAACGCGGCGAAGGGCTTGCCAAAGAGCTGCACGCACAGGGACTGGTGTATTACACGCATCTGGCTCCGTCTCCGGGGTGGAGCGCGGATAACTTTAAAGCGCTGGACCAGAAGAGCGATGCGCTCTTCGCTGCGGTTAACTGCATTCAGCGCTGGCGCTACACTCGCGATGCCGACTACGCGCGGAAGATGTGGCCATTCCTGACGGGGGTTGCAGACTACTGGGACCACGACCTGAAGCTGGTGGACGGCCGATACGTCGACCAGAACGACGCTGAGGACGAGCATCTGTGGGGACCGTCCGACGATGTGAATCCGGCCACGGTAATTGGCTTTCTGAACATGCTGTATCCCGCGCTGATCGACATGAGCCAGCAGCTCAATATGGGACAGGACAAGCGCGCCACCTGGAGTGACATTCTGGCGCATCTGAGCCCGCTGCCGCTGGCGCCGGCGGCCAGCGTGGACGCAATCGCAAAGGCTGTTGGCAAGCCGATCCCGGCCGACAAGATGGTGATCCTCGAGAGCGAGCACGGCATGCAGTGGGTGAACATCGACCGCGGCAATCGCTTTTCAGACAATCCTCCAGTCTCAATCCAAGGCTCGTCCGCGGGCATGAACTCGCTGCAGACCGTATTTCCGGCGTGGAATGTCGGCCTCGAGAGCAGTGATGAGCTGCGCCGTGCCGCGGTCAACACGGTGGATTACACGCGCCTGTGGTACGACTCCAACAACACTTCGAACTTCTATCCGGCGGCGGCGGATGCGGGCTACGATCCGGACTCAATTCTTCAGCATCTGAATCTGATGGTGACGCATATCGGTTATCCGAACTTTGCGTATAAGTTCAACGCGGGCGGCGTGGAGAACGAAGCCACGGTGCCCACGACCATCGCGGCGATGCTGTTGCAGAGCTACCAGAAGAACATCCATGTGTTTCCCAATTGGCCTGCAAATCAGGATGCTTCGTTCGGTGATTTACTCGCGGTTGGCGATTTTCTTGTCTCCAGCAGCATTGCCAATGGAGTGGTAGGCGAAGTTGAGATCACCAGTCAGCATGGCGGGCAATGCAACCTGGCGAATCCCTGGGGTGCGGACCACGCTGTAAAGATGCAGGGCCCGAATGGCTCCAGCAAAGTGCTTCATGGCGCTGTACTCGCCGTTGCAACCCATGCCGGGGAAAGACTGACGTTCACTCCCGCTACGGATTAGCGCAGCGAAGCGAAGCGTTAGAACACGCCTGGTCTACTTGCCGAGAGACACGCTGACCGGGCGCCCGCTGTATGTGACGTCTCTTTCCGACCACTGGCCGCCACGCAAGAGGCGTACGTGCAGTTGCTCTTGCGGCGCCATGCCTTCGTATGAGCCCTGGCGGGCGGCCAGGGTCAGGGTCTTGCTCGCATCGTTCCAGGCCACGCGAACGGTTGCGCGCTGCCCATGCTCATATTTGTAGGAGGTACCATCGTCTGCATACAAAGTGAAGTGCCCATCCGCGCCAGGATAGATGCGTAGTTCGAGCGGCGCGTCTTTCTTTTCCCCCGTGTACTGCTCAACCGGGCCTAATGGGACGATGCTGCCGGCGCGCACCAGAAGGGGAATTTTTCCGACGGGCGCGTCCAGGGTTGTTTCACTGCCGGAGGCAACGGGTTGGCCGGTCCACCAATCGTACCAACCACCCTTGGACTGCGGCGCATACACATGGGCCTGTGTGACGCCGGCCTCCAGCACCGGCGCGACCAGAAATGCGGGCCCGAACATGTACTCATATTTCTGATCGAGAGCACGCGGATCGCCAGCGAAGTCCATCATCAGCGGCCGCATCATGGTTCCGCCGGAGAAGGTAATGTTTGCCGCCTGCGAGTAGAGGTACGGCAATAACTGATACCTCAGGTCGATGAGCTTCTTCTCTTCATCCACCATCTCCGGGCCGTAGTTCCAGGGCTCGGTATTGGTCTGGTAGCCGTGCACGCGCATCAGGGGGGAGAAGGTGGAAAACTCCAGCCAGCGAATAAAACGCTCGCGGTAGGCCGGATCGGTGTACTGGGATTGACCGGGCCGGAAGAAGCCCCCGGTATCCGTGGTCCAGTAGGGCATTCCGGAAGCAGCATAGTCGAGACCGGCAGTTACCTGTCTGCGCAGGGTGTCCCAGCTGTTGCCGATATCGCCGGACCAGGTTGCGACGGAATTGCGCTGCTCGCCGAGGTAGGCACTGCGCGAGAGAATCATGACCCGCTTGTCCGGCGCATCCTTGCGCGAGCCTTCGTAGACTGTCCTGGTCACGAAAAGCGGATATGCGAGGCGGTACTCATCGCCCGAGCCAAGGAAGATGGTGCGATTGTGCAGATCGTCGTTCTCAGGCTCGGTCGCATCCAGCCACCAGGCGTCGATGCCCAGGGAGAGCATGCGCTGCGAAAAGTTCTGCCAGTAGAGACTCGCAGCTGACGGATTGAAGAAGTCGACCCATGTTGTGTCCGGGATGAAGTAATTCCTGTCCTTGAACAGCTTGCCTACATCCGAGGCCGGATCGAAGCGCGACCAGACGGAGACCATCAACTCTGCATGCAGATCATGGACCTGCTTGACCAGGGCGGCAGGATCGGGATAGTGCGCCTCGTCAAAGCGCATCGCATTCCATCCATACTTGCCCCAGTATTGCCAGTCCTGAACGATCAGGTCGAGAGGCAATTCATCCTTGCGGAACTGCTGGACGGTGTCGACGATTTCGTCGGTTGAGTGATAGCGCTCGCGGCACTGGATAAATCCCAGCGCCCACTCTGGAAAGAGCGGCGCCTCGCCGGAAAGCTGCCTGTACGTGCCGATGATCTGGTCCGCATCCCCGGCCAATACGGTGTAGTCCACCTGACGCGCGGCCGGAGACCGAAGCACGGTCATGTCCTTCGCCAGTCCCCAATCCAGCGCCGGATGGTCGTCGGCATTGGCCTCAACTGCGAGATGGTGGACGCCGGCGGTCAGATGCACGATTCCGCTTGTAGAGCCGGGTAGCCATTGGTTATCGAGGGCGAAGATGACCTTGCCGTCGATCTGCAGATGGTACCGATCGGTCATGACGCGGCCGGAGTCCAGTACGATACCGTAGTCACCCTCGGCTGGGGCCTGAAGTTCGCCTGCGAACTGTTTCGCTCTGCGCACCTGCCGCTGGGTTCCTGAGCTGGTCGTGACGTCCACGCTTGCGCCCGTGCCCGTCCCTGCCTCGCCAAGAACGAGATGATTGTCTGGAGGATTCAGCTCCGTCATCCCGTAGTTATGCCAGAGGATTCCATAGCCTTTGCTGGATAGGAAGAGCGGGATCGAGATCTGCGTATTGAGCTGGACCAGTTTTCGCGGCAGCCGGGCGATGTCGAGATAGCCATCCTGAAACTGACCGGAGCCGTAAAGGTGCTCTGAAGGCTGTAACGCAAAGTCAACCTCCGCTGTTTTCAGGGATGCTTCGGAGTCATTGGCTTTCGCGAGAGTGCGGCTTCCCGGGATCTCCTGGAGAAGCGGACTGCCCTTCGCATCGAAAAATCGGATGTCTCCTGTGCGCTTGTCCACTACGGCCTTGATTTGCGCGGTCTGCAGCCAGGAAGACCGCGCGTCGGAGCCAATCGATGCTCGAACGTTTTGAGCCGGATGAGCAAAGATAAGCTCAGGTTCCTGAGTGTCACCTCCACCGCAGCGCACTCGAATTGCGTTTTCAGCCTGCGCAGTTATCCGTAATGCGCCGCAGGGCGCAGACAGTTGCAGCTCTTGTGCGGGTTTTGCCTGCGAAAGAGCCAAGTGTGGAAGAAGACCAAACGATCCCGTTACAACAATCCCGATCCAGCGCACTGATAAATCCGCCTTCCGCGTCCGCACATGAGCGCGTGCCGGACGTTTACGATACAGTTAGCGATGATACTTGGATGTCTGCGTTTCAGCCAAGGAATTATTCCCAGTTGTTCTCTGGCTAAAAGGCCACGCGAGCGAGTACCCCAATGCCCCGAACCATTCCGACTTCTGCTCATTCTTCCACGTCTGGCCGCGTGGCTCGTCGCAGACTGGGCAGTACCGATCTCCTTGTCTCCATCGTAGGATTCGGCGCGTCCCCGCTGGGCGGCGTTTTTGGGGTTGCCGATGCAAAGGAAGGAGCGAGAGCAGTCCATCATGCGATGGACGAGGGGATCAACTTCTTCGATGTGTCCCCTTACTACGGACTCACCCTGGCTGAGGAACGTCTCGGTGAAGCGCTGGACGGCAGGCGCTCGGACGTCATCCTTTCAACCAAGTGTGGACGCTATGGCAAAGATGAGTTTGATTTCTCGGCTCGAAAGATCCGAGAAGGCCTTGAGGAGTCCTTGAAGCGACTGCGCACGGACTATGTCGATATCTTTCACGCGCATGACATCGAATTTGGCGACGCACAGCAAATCGTTGACGAGACAATTCCCGCCATGCGTCAGCTGCAAGAGGAGGGCAAGGTCCGGTATGTCGGAATCTCCGGTTACCCACCTGGCTTTCTTGTTCGCACGGCGCAGGCTATACCGGTCGACACCATCCTGAACTACTGTCACTACAATCTGCTGGCGAACGACATGAACGATGAGCTCGTCCCCTTCGCGGAATCGCGGGGAATAGGCCTTATCAATGCGTCTCCGCTGCATATGGGCATGTTGACTGAACAGGGTGCACCCGCCTGGCATCCGGCGCCACCTGGGGTAAACAGGGCCGTGAGGCAAGCAGTGGAGTTCTGTCACACCCGCGGGGTCGATTTGTCTGAAGTCGCGCTGCGATTCTGCGTTGACAACCCGCGGGCTGCAACGACGTTGATAGGAATGTCTACCGCACTTGAGGTGGAGCGGAACTTGAGTGCTCTGGAAAAGGGCGTAGAGCTGGATGTTCTGCAACGACTCGAAGAGATTCTCGCGCCCGTGCAAAACACGATATGGCCATCTGGACGGCCGGAAAACAACTGAGCATTTCGACGTACGTGGCGGCGGAGTCTTGTCTTAGTGTGTCTTGACACTCGAAGCGCGCGCCACCAGGGAGGGCTCAAGAATCACACTCCTGAGTGGTGGCCTGGTCTTCGATTCCAGTGTGTTCAAGAGGATCTCGGCACACCTCTCGCCGATGGCCTGGCTGTTCTGGTCGATGCTGGAAAGCGGGACCCTCAGCAACGGGTCGTAATGGAGATTGCCGCATCCGACGATGGCAATGTCTTCGGGAATACGCAGGCCCGCGTCCAGGATTGCTTCCATGGCGCCGAATGCGAGCGGATCGTTGTGTGCAAATACTGCGTCCGGCAGCGGGTCGTGCTTCAGCAGAAGGCGCATGGCGTGAGCTCCCATGCGTTCACTGTTGATATCGACATTGGAGCTGGCTACGACCAGAGAATCGGAGTAGGGCAGACCGGCGATCTTCAAGGCGCGCTTATATCCTTCAAACCGCTTCATGCCGGTGCTGTTTTCGCGCCCGCGGATGTGGGCGATGATCCTGCAGCCTTGCTCGATCAGATGCTGGGTGGCAATTCTGCCGGCCGCCTCGTCGTCGATGCCTACAAAGTTCGCGGAGAGCCCTGGCAGCTCACGATCGATGAGAACGTAGGGCACGCCAAGGCGATCCAGCCGAAGGAAGCGCTCAGGATCACTGCCCGCAGAAGCAATCACGAGCGCGTCGAGCCGCCGGCCCGTCAGCTGCTGTATCTCTCGCTCCTCCAGTTCAGGATCCTCTTCAGAAGAAGAGATAATCGCCGAATAGCCTCGTTTGCCGATCGCCGCGGAGAGCGCCTTTGCCATCTCGGCAAAGAATGGGTGCAAAAGATCGGGCACAACCAACCCAATCAGATAGCTGCGCCCGGTGACCAGACTGCGAGCCATGATATTCGGCTGGTAATCGAGTTCCTTGATGCGCTTGAGGACGCGTTCCCGGGTGCGCTCGGCGATGTCGGGATGGTTGCGCAGTACCTTCGAAATCGTGACGACGGAGAGGCCCAGATCCTCGGCGATATCCTTCATTCTGACGGCCATAGTAGGCACTATACGCCAAACCGTTTAGCCTTTTCTACTTTTTACTGTATCGCTAACTGTTCGCAGGTCAGTCGACGATCAAGGCATCGAAGGCCACAGGTCCGGGGCCGCGATTGATGATGGAGATCGAGTGCGTGCCGTTTGCGAGGTCGGCCACCTCGCAAACCTTCTGCTGTGCCTGGCGTGGTCCAGTCGTTGAAAGGTCCGCGGTGGCGCGGGTCCGACCATCAATCTGGACTTCGATGCTTCCGGCTCCCGTTTCTCTGGGGGCAACAATCGAAATGCGACTGCCGGTGAAGGATGAACTCCAAACGTCGCCCGGTGTATCGCTGGTAGTCAGATCGTTGTTGTAGTCTCCGGTTCCCAGGTTGCAGCGGCGAAGCCATCCGTGAGATACCACTTCGAGGTCATCGTCGTTGATCCATCTCTTATCATGGGTAATTCGAAAGACTCTGCACCCAGACGCCAACGACTGGTTGCTGATTCCCGATAAGGGTTGCACCGATCCTCCTGGGTCGATCGTCAACGCTTGATCGTCTTGAGTGAAATTGACCGGGCCGCCCTCGCCCAGCAGTTCCACCTTAGCAATCCTTCCCACGGTGGCTCCGCCGGCACGCAGGCCCTTCAATGTAACCGAGGCTCCCTTCCAGTCCAGCAGCGCAGCGTAGACATATACCTTATTGCGCGTATAGCAAACCTGGGTCTCGCCATAGACCTCAAAAGGACGCGAGCCATAGATCGCTTCGCCGTTGATCCCGACCCAGGCGCCGACGTCTTTGGCGATTTGAACGACCTCGGGATCAAGGTCACCGCGACCATGCTGGGTGAGATTGAGCAGCATGGTCCCGTTGCGGCAGACATTCTGCATGAGGGAACGAACCAGGCTCTGCGCGTCGATGTACTGCTGGCCGGTCTTGTAGTGCCAGTCGGCGATGCTGGTCTCCGTCTGGAAGGGATAGGCCATGATCTCCGGTTCAATGATTGCCTCTGTGCTCTTGACCAAAGCCCGGTCCACATCCGGCAGCCACTCCGGATGGTCCTGAAAGCTGTTGTAGCGTCCACCCACGCCTTTGAGGTTGACGACGCCTTCCATCTTCCCGTGGTTCCAGTGGGCGTATTTGTTGTAATAGTTTGCAATCAACTGCGGGGCGAGAAATCCCAGCCCCATGTGAACGCCCAGATCGACCTGTGAATCACCCGCATGCTCGTCGAAATAGATCACGTCGGGATGGTATTTGCCGATGGCGTCATCCACGCGCCACATAAACTGGGTTGCGAAGGGTGAGTGCAAAGGATCCTGCGCGGTGTGGGCCGGGCCATACAGATCCACCGGGTCCATCCCCTCCCACCATTTCCCTTTTCCATCGCGGATGGTCTGGAGGGCGTCGTAGGGGACGCCTTTCATCGGGCCAGCTTTATCGCTGGTGTAACGCACCGGCATAAATTGTCCCCAGGTGCGGCCAGGGGTGTCGTGGAACCCAATGCCGAAGCGCATGCCGCGTCGACGTGCAACCTTCTCCCACGTTCCGACGATATCGACCTTCGGCCCAACGCGGGTCGCATTCCAGGGCTGGTACTTCGAGTCGAAGCAGTCGAAATTGTCGTGATGGCAGCCCATCGCCATAAAGAACTTCGCGCCCATCTCGACATACAAGTCCATCATCTTTTCCGGGTTCCATCGATCGATCACCCAGTTGTGACAGATGTCCTTGTACCCGTATTCGGAAGGAGGGCCGAAGTGCTTCAGGTGAAACTCATACTGCGGCCGGCCTTCCTGGTACATGCCGCGCGCATACCAGTCGCCCTGCTCCGGCATGGACTGTGGGTCCCAGTGCGCCCACGCACCGAATTTGGCCTCGCGCCACCAGGCAGGAGCGGTATAGGCCCGGCCTAGAGCCTTCCAGTCGGCAGAATAGGGGCCGGGAGCCACCGGCAAGGAGGGAAGGTTCCAGATATCCGGGGGCAAACCGAGATCGTCCCCCACGCGTATCGTGTCGATGTTCACTCCAACGTCGCTGGTATCGAGACTGATGGTCACCGTGGCGTTGGCCGGGATTGCGAGATCGACGATGGCATTGAGATAGGAACTCGTGAGGGCGCCCGACGAATGGACGTTCACTTTCCGCACGGAGGCGTTGTTGACTGCAACGGAGATGGTTCCCACGGACAGGGACGCATAGCGAATCGCCAGCGTGCCGCCAGCCTTGATCTGCTTGTAAGACACCGCATCCCCAGGCTGGGCGAGGCTTACCAGAGAACCTGCCGAAGCATCGCGATCCGGCAGCCTGCGTGCTTCGCCGATA
This sequence comes from uncultured Acidobacteriaceae bacterium, assembly GCA_963766975.1. Taxonomy (GTDB): domain Bacteria; phylum Acidobacteriota; class Terriglobia; order Terriglobales; family Acidobacteriaceae; genus Edaphobacter. Next base: position 713,673 of record CAVYCF010000007.1, on the reverse strand, counting down.
AGTTTTCCGGCAACTGCCCCGGGATCTTCCGCTGCGATCGCGTCGGGCATCTGCGACACCAACATCGCCGATACCCCACTGGCCAGAAATACCCTTCGATCCATCCACTCTTCTCCGCGTCTCGATGTCTACTCCCGAACAACACCCGGCTCAGATTGAATCTATCAGGGGGCATCCTCAAGGGCAGTTCCACTAACCCGCTTCCTGAGATCAAACGGCTTCTCGACTGCGACGTAGAAGAAGGCGGCAACCGCGAAGAGTTCGAGCATCACCATAGGAAAGTGGGCGAGGCTAACGGCTAGTGAATGGACCTTAGGAAGAAGCGCAGCGTTGACCATGTACACCTCAGGATGAAAGACGTAAAGGCAGTAGGTGAGCGTCCCGGTCGCCTGCACACCAAGAAGAAATCTTCCAGTCCATCCGGCCTTTATCGCAATATTGCCTCGGATCTCGGCGAGGTAGATAAAAGCCATGGCAGGGAGGACGCAAAAAAGCGGTCCCATTTCCCAGAAACTTTCCAGCCTTGACTGTGTCGGGGTCATGGCACCCATTGCCACATAGGAGCAAACGGCGGCTGCGAGCAGGACCGTTCCGAGCCGCTTGCGCAGCGCCGCTGGTAAGTTGGCGGGCGGAATGAGATTGATTGACATACCTGCGAGGAACAGATCGAGATTGGGAATGAGCGGGCTGTAAACGTAGTCGTATGCGCCCCATCGGCGGTGCGTGATATAGACGCGGAGCGCGGTGCCGAAGCAGACCAGCAGCAAGGGCACAATAGCAAAGGCCGCCCCAGTCCACTTCCGCAGGTGCAGCAAGAGCACCATTAGCAGCGGCACAAGAAGATAGAATTGAACCTCCGTACTCACCGACCAAAGAGCGCTATTGGGGGAGATTGGGAGATTCCCTCGATAGTCGAAGATGAACATCTCAATCAGCATCCACCAATGTCTCCATTGGAAGATTTCTGTATAGCGATACAAGCTGAGGAAAAGGATGGCGCAATAGTAGACGGGGCCGATGCGAAGCAGGCGGTTGCGCAGAAATGATCTATTTCCCGCCTCGTCGAGCGTGTAACGGCCCCGCGCGAACCCTTTTCCCATCAGATAGCCCGACAAAGTAAAGAAGATCCATACCCCACACCAGGGTGGCGGGAACAGCAGCATTCGCACATAGCGGCTCACGTTGCCGTCAAAGGTGAAAACTACGCCGAAATAGTGACCCATCAGGACTACGAAACAAGCCAGCGCGCGCAAACCCATCAACGGATCGAAGGATTTCGCCTTTGCGGCTGGGCTGCTCCGCGGGGGGGGGGGGACACGATTCGTGTGGCTGGGAAAGCGCAACACCGTCCAAACGAAGAAGACGACAAACGGGAGCCGCAGCGCCACATAAAGGCACCATCCCCAGTTTTGTGTCTCCGCCCGAAACAGATGCGCGTTGAAGAAGCGAACCACCACCAGATTTACGTAACTAGCACAAGACAAAAAGAGAGCGGTGCAGCCCGCGATCCAGAAACCCTTATCTCGCTTCGCCCCCAGCGCGGCCTCAGTTGAGTGGATCATTTCGGTGTCCACCAAAGATACCAAACAGTCTGAGGGATCGATGTCTACCTATATCAATCTAACTTGCACGGCGACAACGAGTCTGGATCCCGGGGTGCACACTGGCCTGGACACCAGCCGTCCGCGAATATTGATTCAACTGTTGATGGGATTGGTGGGCACAGCAGGATTCGAACCTACGACTTCCACCGTGTGAAGGTGGCACTCTACCGCTGAGTTATGCGCCCGGACCGCGATGCGGGGGAACAGCATCGGATGACGCTGTCACTCCAGAATACATGCCCGCCGGGCATCTGTGCCACAGCGTCTGGCCAAGGTCTCCGCAGGTGCAGTGTCGTTCCCGGCTGTGAATGTCAGCCATCGTTACGATGGCTGGCTTATCTCACGTTTGGCTGGGTCACGGAGCAGGCCCGCAGCCTGCGGGATTCGTTGATCGAGCAAAGGCGCCCAGGCTGGAAGGAGGGAATTGGTGGAGGCGGTGGGAGTCGAACCCACGTCCGAAACTACCGGCAACAGAGAGCGTTCATGCTTTTCCCAGGTTCATTTGGTCTCATCGATGGCGCTTAGAACGGGCGAAGATGCGACATCGACCAGCCTGATTGATCTCACCCTTGGCGTACAGACGGAACTCCTTGGGCCAGCCTACTGTGCGACGATCGGTATCCGCCCGTAGGCGAAGCGGAAGCGATCGGCAGTCTAATTAATTAGGCTGCGAGTGCGAATTGAGGTTCGGCACTTATGGTTTTGCGAGCGATTACGGGTGTCCGCACCCCGGCATGCCTCTCTGCCACAAGCAATCCCGTCGAAGCCGTGACGCCCCCATTCTGGGTGCTGACTGACGATGCTCTAGGCACTCAAAGAACTAAGTACAAGTATACGATGCGGGCCGCCGTCCGAGGATTCGCGTGTGAGCCAACGGTAGAGCGCGTGTGGTAGGATGCCGCCCTTGCGCGGGGCGTGGTAATTAGCGCCCCGAAGGAGGGAGGCGGATGATGCGCCTTCGGTGAGGCGCGTCACATCCGCTGACGGAGCGCTTCGATAGCGCTCTGTTCATTCGAGGAGGAGCGCGCTATGAGGGTCTATTCCAGTAAAGACATTCGCAATGTGGCCGTGGTGGGCCATTCGCACAGCGGCAAGACGACGCTGGTGGCGGCGCTGCTGCAGGCGGCGAAGATGACGCAGACGCAGGGGCGTGTCGACGACGGCTCCGCGGTAACGGCGTATGACGAGGAGGACGTCGCCCGGCGGACGACGATGGCCAATGCGGTCGCCTACGCCGAGTGGGAGGGCGTAAAGATCAACTTCGTGGACACGCCGGGCTTCCACATGTTTTTGCATGAGGCGCGCGCGGCGATGCTGCCCGTGGAGGCTGCGCTGGTGGTGGTGAACGCGCAGGCGGGGATTGAGGCGGCGACCGACCGGCTGTGGCGCTGTGCGGAGGAGGTGGATCTGCCGCGCGTGATTGTGGTGAACCAGGTGGATCATCCCAAGGCGGACAGCCGCGTGGGCCGGATGCAGATGATCGAGAAGTTCCAGGAGCGGTGGGGACGGCAGGTGGCGCCGGTGCAATTGCCGATCGTGGATGAGAAGGGCTTTCACGGCGTGGTGGATCTCGTCACGATGCAGGCCTTTCTCTATGAACCGAACGGCAGCGGGCACGGCGCCGTCGGGAAGATACCGGACCGCATCGCTGCCGACGCAAAGGCCGCGCACGAGGCGCTGGTGGAGCTGGTCGCCGAAGGCAAAGATGAGTTGATGGAGGAGTTCTTCGAGAAGGGAACCATCCCGGAGGAACACCTGATCGCCGCGCTGCATGAGGCGATCCGCGAAGACCGCATCTTCCCGGTTTTGTACACGAGCGGCCTGCGCAACGTGGGTACGGACCATCTGCTGGACTTCCTGAGGGTCTACGCGCCATCGCCTGCGGAACGTGAGCCGGTCGCCGCACGCGGCAAGTCGAAGGCCAACGGAGCCGCCAATGGAAACGGCGCGCATGGATACATTGCGGGCGAAGAGACGGTGATGCGCAAGGTCGATGACGCCGAGCCGTTGGCGATCTATGCCTACAAGACGATGACCGATCCGTTCACGGGCAAGGTGACCTTCTTCAAGGTGATCAGCGGCAAGATGAAGGCGGATGCCGCGCTGGTGAATTACTCACGCGGCGAGTCGGAGTCACTCACGCACCTGTACATCATGCAGGGGCGCAAGCCGGTGGAGGTGACGGAGCTGCACGCGGGCGACCTGGGCGCAGCAGTCAAGCTAAAGACGACGCTCACCGGCGACACGCTGGGCGACAAGGGCCAGGACATCCTGATCGAACCGGTCGCGATGCCGGAGCCGGCGATGACCTACGCCATCGAGCCGAAGAGCCGCGCCGACGAGGACAAGCTCGCGCCGGCGTTGCACAAGCTGATGGAAGAGGACCAGATGGTGCGTTTCTATCGCGATCCGCAGACGAACGAGTTCCTCGTCGCGGGTGCAGGACAGCCGCACATTGAGGCGCTGGTCTCCAAGCTGGCGAAGCGGTACCACACCAACGTGGTGCTGAACGCACCCAAGGTGCCGTATCGCGAGACCATCCGCGGGCGCGCCGAGGCGCAGGGGCGGCATAAGAAGCAGACCGGCGGGCACGGCCAGTTCGGCGACTGCAAGCTGCGTATCGAGCCGCTGCCGCGCGGCTCAGGCTTTGAGTTCGGCAACGAGATCTTCGGCGGAGCGATTCCGCGGCAATATGTTCCGGCGGTGGAGAAGGGAGTGCGCGAGTCGGCGGCGCGTGGCTATCTGGCCGGCTATCCGGTGGTTGATTTCAAGGTCACAGTTGTTGACGGCAGCTATCACGACGTGGACTCGAGCGAGATGGCGTTCAAGCTGGCGGCGCGGCTGGGTTTCCGCAAATGCATGGAGCAGGCCAAGCCAGCATTGCTCGAGCCGATCATGAAGCTCGAGATCGAGGCGCCGGACGAGTTTGCGGGAACGCTGATGGGCGACCTGAGCGGGCGGCGCGGGCGCGTGCAGGGTATGGAGAGCTCGGGGACGGGCACGGTGATCCGCGCGGAGGTGCCGATGGCCGAGGTGCTGAGCTATGGCACGTCGCTGACGTCGATGACGCAGGGGCGCGGCAGCTACCGCATGGAGATGGACCACTATGACGTGGTGCCCGCGATGATAGCGGAGAAGATTCTGGCGCAGGCCAGGCAGCCGGTGCACGATGAGGAGGAGTAGCGATTTTGCCGCGACGGATGGTGCGGGCTCCCGTACACTAGCCGAATCACGAATGTGGGAGCAGGGACAATGGACCTCTTCAGTCAGGCGCAGGAGGCGGTGCGTTTGGTGCGCGAGCGCGCGAAGGTCGCGCCGCGCCTTGGGATCATTCTGGGTTCTGGGCTAGGCGGATTCGCCGCGCAGGTGGCGGATGCGGTGACGATTCCGTATGCGGAGATTCCGCATTTCCCGCAGTCGACGGTGGCGGGGCATTCGGGCAAGCTGGTTGTGGGGACGATCGGCGGTGTGCCAGTTGCGGTGATGCAGGGCCGCGTGCACGCGTACGAAGGCTATCCGATGGAGCAGGTGACGTTTCCGGCACGGGTGCTGGGATTGCTGGGCTGCAAGAAGCTGATTGTGACCAACGCGGCGGGCGGCATCCGCGCGACCATTCCGCAAGGATCGCTGGTGGTGATCTCCGACCACATCAATCTGACCGGACACAATGCGGCGCTGGGGCCGAATGAGCCGCGCTTTGCATGCGTCGATGGGGCAGGGCAGCGTTTCTTCGACATGACAACCGCATACTCGCCCGTGTTCCGCATACTCGCCACAGAAGAAGCCGCACGGCAGGGAATCGCGATCAGTGAGGGCGTGTACCTCGCCGTGCTGGGGCCGAGCTTTGAGACGCCGGCCGAGATTCGCGCCTTCCGTACCCTCGGCGCGGACCTGGTTGGCATGTCGACGGTCCACGAGGTGATTGTCGCGCGGCACATGGGTATTGAGGTGCTTGGCATCTCGCTGGTGACGAACATGGCCGCCGGTGTGACCGGCGAGGTGATTGCGCACGAGGACGTGATGGACATTGGACGCCGTGTGGAACAGCAGTTTACCGGGCTGCTGGCCGCGCTGGTGCCGCAGATGGATGCTGCGTAGGGAGAGAGTCGTTTGCGCAAGCCGCTGGTGATCGGGATTGCGGGCTGTTCAGGGTCGGGCAAGACTACGCTGGCGCGCGAGCTGGCGACGCAACTGGACGCGACGCTTTTTCCGCTGGACCTTTATTACCGTGATCTGTCGCAGTTTCCGCTGGATTCGCGGCACAAGCGGAACTTCGATCATCCCGATTCGCTTGAGAGCGAGCTGATCCTATCCCATGTGCGTGCGCTGGCTCGCGGAGAGGCCATCCAGCGGCCAGTCTACGACTTCAAGACGCACTCGCGCGTGGAGGGCAGCTTCGAGACAATCGCGCCGAACGATGTGGTGATCGTTGAGGGCATCCTGGCACTGCACTATCCGGAGTTGGTGGACTGCTACGGCTTTTCGATCTTCGTCGATGCGCCGGATGATGTCTGTCTGTCGCGGCGCATCCATCGCGACATGCGCGAGCGCGGACGAACCGAAGCCTCCGTCCGTGAGCAATTCTGGGCGACCGCACAGCCCATGGCAGTGGAGTACGTTCTGCCGTCAGCCAGGCGGGCGACGATCACCGTGGACGGGACCGAGGCGCTCGACTGGAGCGTGGAGCAGGTGCTGGAGCGGCTGCGTACGAGTAGGCTGCTGCCCGCTGCCCCCGCAACCAGTCAGGAGTGAGGGATTCCCCCTGCCTACTGACCGCTCTTATATTCCTGACTGCACAACGGCTCCCGCTTTGTCGTATGATAAAGAGGACTAGATTGGTCTGAAATCTGATTTGCGGGATTTCGGGTCTGGATGGTCGGAGTTTAAGCCCTGCAATAACAGGGACAAGGCGGCGGTAGGCGTGAGCAACGCATCCATTGTGGTCACATCACTCAGCCAGGCGAAGGTGGGCAGCGCGGGCGTGGTCGAGCAGATCGACCTGCCTGAGGAGGTCTCCAACTACCTTGCGCACCTTGGGTTCCTGCCCGGAACCTCGGTTGAGGTGCTGCGCCGTGCGCCAGCAGGTGACCCGACGGTCTATCGCATCGACGGCGTAGAGGTAGGTCTGCGCAACGAGACGGCGCGGCACATCTACCTGCGTGTGACGTCCGTGGCCAAGGTCACTTCTCCCCATACCAACGGCAGAGCCCACAAGAACGGAACGCACGGATGAGCTGTCACACCGCAGTCGCCGATCCTGAACTAGATCAACTTGCCCAGCAGGCGCCTGCGGGCTCCCGGCCGCGCATCCGCACGGTTGCGCTGATCGGGCCGCCGAACTCGGGCAAGTCGACGCTGTTCAACCGGCTGACCGGCATGCGGCAGAAGGTGGCGAACTATCCGGGCGTCACGGTCGAGCATCACTCCGGCAAGATGAAGCCGATCGGCCGGCCGGACCTCACGCTCATCGACCTGCCGGGCATCTATTCGCTCGCGACCTACTCCGAGGACGCCCGCGTCGCGGTTGAGGTGCTGACCGGTCGCATGCCCGGTGTGCCGCGCCCTGATCTGGTGCTGCTGGTGCTGGATGCTACGCACATCAACCGCCAACTGATGCTGGCCGCGCCTGTGTTCTCGATCGGTCTGCCTACGCTGGTCCTGCTGAACATGAGCGACGAGCTGGACAAGCGCGGCGGCCAGGTGGATACTCTCGCTCTGGCCAAGGAACTTGGCCATCCTGTCGCGCTGATCAGCGCGGCGCGCAACAAGGGACTCGAGGTGATCCCGGAGTTCCTTGCCCGCGAGAGCGCCATGCCGGATGCCGGCACGCGTCCGGTACAGCTGCCTATCCTGCAGTCGCCTGCCATTACCCGCGGCTGGGCGACACAGGTGACCTCGCGCACCAACTACGTCACCCCGGCAACGGCGCTCTGGACCCAGCGGCTGGACGCGGTGCTGCTGAACCGCATCGCCGGGCCGCTGATCTTTCTTGCGGTTGTCTTTCTCGTCTTTCAGGTGGTCTTCACACTGGGGCAGCCGCTCTCGGACGGCATGGGCAATCTGCTGACCGCGCTGGGCGTGCATGTGACGCAGGCATTACCCGACGGCTGGCCGCGTCTGCTCGTCCGCGATGGCTTGTGGAACGGTGTGCAGTCAGTGCTGGTCTTCTTGCCCCAGATTTTGCTCCTCTTTCTCTTCATCGGGATCCTCGAGGACTCGGGCTATCTCGCCCGCGCCGCGCTCATCGCCGACCGGCTGATGCGCGCCATCGGCCTCAACGGCAAGGCGTTCATCCCGCTGCTCTCAGCGTATGCGTGTGCGGTGCCGGCCATCATGGCCACGCGCACCATCGAGAACAAACGCGAGCGGCTTGCGACCATCCTGGTTGCGCCGTTTATGACCTGCTCGGCACGCCTGCCCATCTACACGCTGATGATCGCCGCATTCATCCCCAACCGGCTCTTTCTTGGCGGCGTTGTGGGCCTGCGCGCGCTGGTGATGCTGGGACTCTATGTCCTCGGATTTCTCGCGGCGCTCATCACCGCCAAGCTGCTGAACTCCCGCGTCCTCAAGGCCTCGCCCGCGCCGTTCATCCTGGAGCTGCCGCAGTACCGCTGGCCGACGGTGCGCTCACTGGCGCTCCGGTTGTATGACCGCGGCATGCTCTTCACCAAAAAGGTCGGAACCATCATCCTCAGCGTCTCGTTTCTGGTGTGGGTGCTGAGCGTGCTGCCGCTGCATCGGGTCGACGGGGCCCTCCAGCTCTCAGCCCTGACCTCCAGCGTCATCGGTCACGTCGGCCACTGGATCGAGCCGGCGATTCGGCCGCTGGGGTTCAACTGGAAGATCGGCATCGGGCTGCTGGGATCGATCATGGCGCGTGAGGTGATCGTGGGCACGCTGGGGACGTTGTACGGCGTCGATCCGGCGACGCACTCTCTCGCATTGCAGAGCGCGCTGCAGCACGACATGACGCTCGCCGGCGCTCTCGCGCTGGTGGTCTTCTACGCCTTCGCCATGCAGTGCATGTCCACACTGGCCGTAGTGAAGCGCGAGACGAATTCCTGGAAGTATCCGATACTGCAGTTCGTCTATATGACCGGCGTGGCCTATGTCGCCGCACTGGCGACGTATCAGATCGTTTCGCGGCTACTCTGATCCGGTCGCAGCTTGCCGGTGCGCGCTTCCTGCACAATACCGTTATGGAGACCGTTCTTTCGCGCCTGCACTATGAGCTCGTCTATGGCCTGATCCATCGCGGTGTCTGTCCAACAAACTCCGAGATCTCTGCGAGTCTTCGCAGCAGCGTGCCGGAGGTCGAATCACTTCTCCTCAAGCTGGAGGCCATACACGGCGTTGTTCTGCATCCGCATGCCTGCGAACCGTGGGTGGTGCATCCGGTCTCCACCACGCCCACGCTGAACTGGGTCGAGGGCCGCCACGCCAGCTGGTGGGCGCCGTGCATCTGGTGTGCCTTTGGCATTGCCACGCTCGCCGCCGGGGAGGTGCGCATCCACACGCGCTACGCTGCGGAGGGCGAACCTCTGATCATCGCCGTATACAACGGACAGCCCGTTGATTCGCTCAATACCCTCGTCCACTTCGCTGTTCCGGCCGCGCATGCGTGGGACAATGTGCATCGCCACTGCGCGCTGCTGCTGCCCTTCCATTCCGATGTAGAGATCGACGACTGGTGCCGACGTCACCGGCAGCCGCGCGGCGAAGCCGTCTCACTCACTGCAACCGCAGAGTTGGCCCGCGCCTGGTACGGTACCCATGCTCGCCGCGACTGGCACAAATGGTCGGTTGCAGAGGCGCAACAGATCTTCCACGGTTGCGGCCTGCGCTCCGCCTTTTGGAACCTCAACGCGCAATCGGGAACAGAATCGGGTGCTTTTTAGGAAGGCATCACCGCTCGCCCCACTTCAGCTTCTGGCGCAGCACATTGAAGAGGCCGTTGGGCTTCAGCCGCAACAGACGGACGGAGTATCGGCTCTTGCAGCAGCGCACCTCATCGCCGACCCGCATGGGCACGGCTTCCTGGCCGTCCACGGTAAGGAAGATCTCATTGGCAACGCCGGTGACGCGCACGGTAATAGATGAGGAGCCCGGCACCACGATGGGGCGGATGGTCAGCAGGTGCGGGCAGATCGGCGTGAGCACCATGCAATCGACATTGGGCATCACGATGGGACCGCCGGCGCCGAGGTTATAGGCGGTCGATCCGGTCGGCGTGGCGGCAATGACGCCATCGGCGCGGAAGGTGGCGACCGGAGCGCCATCGATCTCCAGCGCGAAGTCCGCCATGCGCGCGATGGTGCCCTTGGCGACGACGACGTCATTCAACGCATCCCACATGCGCCGCGTGCCGTCGGCGCAGACCTGCTCGGCGCGCACCATGCTGCGCACGTCGATGGTGGCGCTGCCATCACACCACGCCTCGAGCGTCGCGTAGAGGTCCGCCAATGGGACCTCGGTGAGGAATCCGAGCGAACCGAGGTTCACGCTCAGCAGCGGGACTTGCGTATGCGCGAAGGCGCGGGCCGCCGCCAGCAGCGTGCCATCGCCTCCCAGCACGATGGCCAGGTCCGGATTGCGCAGGGGCAGGGCCGAGCGCGGTTCGCCTTCGACTCCCAGGTATGCCGCGCTCTCCTCGTCCAGCACGGACTCCCAGCCACGTTCCGAGAGCCACGCGCGGAGCTCACGCAGAATGGTCGCGAGTTCGGCCTTCTGGGGCTTGGAGAGGATCGCAGCTAACGGCATAGCATCAGTTTACCGCCCGGAGTTGCAGTGTCGGGCTTCATCCTCCAAACACCGTGTGGAGCAGGTACTCCACGTTTCCCTCCGCGCCGGTGATTGGCGACTCGATCACATCGATCTGCTCGCCGCGCAGCGCCTCCACGCACCCGCGCACGCGCTCGATGGCGAGCTGTCGTGCCGCCTCGCTACGCACGATGCCGCCTTTCCCGACGTGCTCACGGCCAGCTTCGAACTGCGGCTTGATGAGTACGACCGCTTCACCGCGCCATCGCTCTCTCCCCGGCGCCAGCGCCCCCAGCACAGCCGGCAGCACCAGCGTCGCGGAGATAAACGAGACGTCCATGGCAAGAAAACTGATCGGGATTTCCCCCGACTGAGAACCGGCAGGGAGCAACTCGCCGGTCCTGAGCAGCCGCGCATTGCATCGCTCCATCAGTGTCACTCTGGGGTCGGTGCGCAGCTTGTGCGCAATCTGGCCGTACCCTGTATCGACGGCCAGCACACTGGCTGCTGCGTGCTGCAACATGCAGTCGGTAAAGCCTCCGGTGGAGGCGCCGACGTCCACGCAGGCGCACCCCTCCAGCGCGATCTTCCAGTGCTCCAGCGCGCGTTCCAATTTCAGGCCACCGCGGCTCACATAGCGCAGGTCTTGACCGAGGATTCGAATCGCCAGGTCCTCCGCGACCTGCGCTCCCGGCTTGTCGACCTTCTGCTCGGCGACCAGCACGCGGCCGGCAAGGACTAGCGCCTGCGCCCTCTCCCGGGAGGTCACCAGCCCGCGCTCTACCAGCGCCTTATCGAGTCGCGTCTTCACCTCATCAAGACTAGACGCTGCCGCAAGTTATGGGGAATCCAGTACACTGGAACACGCATTGGGCCATTTGTGCGCATCTCACCCTGCAGGCAGCGCATTTGTTCGAAGTCACCGGCCACCTCTCTTCGTGTCAACTTCGCCCGGCGCGGCAAATCCAAACCCTGCAGGTTTGCGTTCTATGAACAGAGAGACCGACGCCTTGAACCCGAACGCGATCGCCGCAGACGACGATGCATCGCTCCTCTCGCGCGTCCAGGCGGGTGAAGAGACGGCGATGGCCTCTTTGTACGACCGATATTCGCGGCTGGTTTATTCCGTCGCGTTGCGTGTGCTGCGCGATGCCGCCGCGGCGGAGGATGTGATGCAGGAGGTCCTGATGCAGGTCTGGCGCAGGCCATCGGGTTTTGCCTCCACGCGGGGGTCGCTAAGCGGATGGCTCGCCGTAGTGGCGCGCAACCGCTCCATCGATCTGTTGCGCCGCCGTCGCCCGACGGACTCCGTGGACGATGTTGTGCTTGCCTCCTCCTTCGACCTGGCCGATGAGGCGGAGCGCTCGGTGCTGATGGAGCGGGCGCGCATTACGATCCAGCAGTTACCGCGCGAACAGCGCAAGACACTGGAGATGGCCTTCTTCGACGGCCTGACACATTCTGAGATCGCCGAGATGACTGGCGACCCTCTGGGTACTGTGAAGACCCGCATCCGCAGCGCGCTGCTCTCGCTGAGAAAGGCGTTTGAGTCATGATTCCTCCTGACCAGAACACCGCCTTTCTCGTCTCCTCCGGGGGCGCACATCCCGATCCGGCGGACCTGACGCTCTATGCCATGCAACTGGTCTCCGGCGATCAGGCCGCGGCGATCGCGGACCACCTGGCCCGCTGCACCGAGTGCCGCGCTGAGCTGGCCCGCATCCAGGGCGATCTCGCGCTGGCTGCGCTTGCCACCGTCGATCTCGAAGCGCCCTCCGCATCCGCGCGGGAGCGGCTGCTTAGCCAGGTTGCTCGTGAGAAGAAGATCATCGCTGCCGCTGCGGAGGTCCCGGCGCCAATCGATTCTGTTCAGGCCCCGCCTCTTGCGACGTTTGGCCGCTCCGGCTCGGTCTTCTCCATCGATCAGCGCAGGCCGAAGCGCGGCACCCGGCTTGTGGTTCTGACCGGATTTGGCTGGGCCGCTGCTGCCGTATTCTGCCTGGTCTCAGGACTGCTACTGCGCGACCGCCAGAACCTGCGCAATGACCTCGCGGTGCAGGACGGCGAGATTGCGCGCCTGCACACCGACGCCTCCGCCGCACATCAGTTGATGGACGCGCTCACAGACCCTGGCGCGATGCGTGTCTCCCTGCGCCTGCCCGCGACACCCAAGCCGACGGACCTGCCTTCGGCGGGCGTCACGTACAACGCGCAGAAGGGGGCGTTGATCTTCCTGGCAAGCAATATGGGCCCACTCGAGCAGTACAAGGCCTACGAGCTTTGGATCATCCCTGCGGACAACTCCGCGCCGGTTCCAGCCGGCACCTTCCACCCGGACCAGCAGGGCAACGCCGCGGTTGTAATGCCGGACCTGCCAAAGGGAATCTCAGCCAAAGCCTTTGGCGTGACGATCGAGCCGGACGGCGGTTCCCAGTCTCCCACCATGCCGTTGGTGATGTTCGGCAACTAAGCGGAGGCCGGTCACTCGGGATCTTCGAGGTCGAAAGGGCAGGGGCAGGGCCGATGCCGCTTGCGATGCACGACGCGAGCTGCCAGTCACATGGAATGGAAATGTTGGTGATCTGACTTAGTCTGGCTAGGGCGCGGTTGTTCGCACGCTGACCCCATACCCCTGCAGCGGGATCGTCAGGTCCACACTGTCGGTATCGGTCTCGATCACTGTCATCACCTGAGAGTCATGGCAGACCACATACACCTTGCCCGTGGGAGTGGCGTTGGTCGACGCGATCCATGCCGGGTGTCCCTTGATTGGAATGGTCGCCGTCACCGTGTTGGTCGTCAGATTAACGACCGAGATCGTGCACGGCTCCGCAACCTCGACGCTGCTCACATAGGTGGGCGTCGTCGTCCCTGAGCAGGGCAACGTGCCGGTCCCGGCATTGGCCACATAGGCACGCGTGTTGTCTGACAACACAGTGACCATAAAAGGATTGATTCCCAGGGGAACGGTTGCCACCACCTGACCGAATGTGGTCGCGTCGATCGGATTCGATGCATCGCAGTTCGGATTGCTCGGCAGGGTGGTGGTTGTGCACAGAGGAATGTTGATGACGGAGAGCGACCCGGGTGCCGTGCCGTTGCCCTGGTTGACGACCACCAGTTCATTCAGCAGGCTTGCCAGGTCTGCCCACACAGGATTTGCGCCCACCGAAATCGTATTCACGGGTGTGTCCAGCGCGTTGGTCACAGTATTGATCACCGAGACTGTCCCATCTGTCTGGTTCATGATGAAGGCCCGCTTGTTGTCTGCACTGATCACGCCGTAGATCGGTCCGCGGCCCACGGTCAACGCTGCGGAGATGGCGTTCGTAGCGGACTCAATGGCCAATGCCTTTCCCGGGCCGCCTGAAGTCGACGGCGCCAGGGCATAATTGCGGACGCTGGAGCCGGAGCCAACCACATATACCGGCGTATAGCCGCTGGGTACGGGCAGCTCCTGCTTCAGAGCTGGAGGGGTCCCCGTCAACTGGTCGACCGCGCCTACGCCCGGATCAGAGATATAGGTGGAAAAGCTGGTGGCGAACAGGCTGACCGGGTTGGTGCCTGCGGGCAGCGTTGACTCCAGCACGTCGCTGGACAGCAGACTGGTGCCGATGCTGAACGAGGTGACTGTCTTGTCACTGTTGAGCGTGTACCCTGTGGTACCCGATCCGTTCAACGCAAAATAATAGGGGTTAACACCAAGATTTGCGTTGTCCACCACCGTATCACCGCCGAAGTCCACGATGGTCAGCAGGCCATTGGAGTTGGGGGCGGGGCTGGCCACGGCGACGGCGAATTTCTCCGGCTGTCCTGCCGGCCCGACGAGCCCAACAGTCGCCACTACCGGACGGTAGGCGTTGCCGCAACTCGACAAGGCCCATGCCCCTGCGGCCAGTGCAACCGCTGTCGCCCAACGCCCCGCCCTGCGACCTACGCCCGGCCGACGAACCTCTGCTCCCTGCTCGATTCCCGCTAAATGCAAAACCTCTCCCGCAGTGCTGCCTGAACTCGCTATGCTCAAAGACTGATTGTAAATCAACTGGGTGGGCGCTTGTTGTGGGGAAGACCCCTCCTTTGGACGCAACACATCGATAAATGCACCCGCTTGACGGCACAATACAGCCACATCCGAAGGCGATATCGCCTGCCCGCGACCGCCTGCAGTCCAGGGTGCTGGTGTGCGCAATGCTGCCAGTCATCTGTTGGGCGGACACCGTGGCCGTTCGCTATGCGCTCAACGCGGGCCGCAGCGGCCGCGGTTATCTCGCGCTTTCTGTGGCGATCAGCATGTTCTTCGGCCTGCTTGCCTGGAGGTTGAAGTCAGCCACCGCAGAGGCCGCGATGTGCGGAGGAATGATCTGCGTGGCCGTTACTGTTCTAAGCGGTCGTCCGGAAGGCCTGTCGCCGTTTCACTCGGGCCTCGCGCCACTGATTCTTCTTTTCGTGCTGACGGGTGAAACAACGAGGCTCGGTCGCGACCGGAAGGCCGTACTGGGTATAGCGGAGACCAGAGAAGGCCGGAACGCCGCACAGATTGTTGCCAACATCGGGACCGCTGTCATCCCCAATGCGTTTTTTCTTTTGGCATTTGGCTCTGGAGTTCGCCACGGATTGCAATGGCCTCACATCCTGACTCTCCTTTCCGTGCCCATGCTCGCGGCGCTGGCGGAGGCTACAGCGGATACCGTCTCCTCGGAGATCGGAAAAGCCTTTGGTGGCCATCCCAGATTGGTTACAACGCTGCGACGCGCATCACCAGGAACAGATGGCGCCGTCAGCCCCCTGGGCACATGCGCAGGCCTAATCGGAGCCCTGGTCATAGTTCTAAGTGGAATTCCCGCTCTTGGGATGGATTGCATCGACTGCGCGATCGCGTTCAGTGCCGCTGTCGCGGGAATGTTCGTTGACTCGCTTCTGGGCGCGACGCTCGAACGCCGCGGCTGGATCGGCAATGACCTGGTCAACTTCTTATCGACCATCTCTGCGGCATTGCTCGCACTCGAGATGCAACGCATGCTGGGCCAGTTCAGCATCGCCTGATTCCATCTCAGCTATCCAGACTAGGCTACAGCCCCACCCTGCCGTGCAGCCACTCCAGGTTCAGGTGCAGGCGCACGAAGGTGTAGCTCAGCATCTCGTGCAGGTAACGCATGGCGAGGTCCCACTGATCCACATGCCCCACCGGCGCGCGCGGCGACGTGTAGATCAAGAGCCCCGCCGCCTCGCACTCCTTCTGGATGCGGAAAAGATGTGTGCCGTCGCTGACGACCACGATCCGGCCCAGATGGCGCGACCGGGCAATCGCGGCCAGGTCCCTGACCTGCTCCTCAGTGTCGATCGACTGGGTCTCCGCGATGATGGCCTCGTACGGAACGCCCTTGGCCAGCAGATAGTCTCGGCCGACGGCGCCCTCCGTGTTGCCCGCATCGGCCTGGGTTCCGCCGCCCAGCGTGATCACCAGCGGCGCCATCTTTTCCTGGTAAAGTTCGGCCGCGTGATCCAGCCGCGCATGCAGCACGGGCGAGGGATGGCCCCAGTACTCCGCCGCGCCGAAGACGGCGATTGCATCCGCCGGGTGTGCCTCGTCGCGGTCCGCCACGTCCTTGATCTGCGTGTAGAGCCACCCGAACCACACTGCCGCGGCCAGCAGAAGCACACTCAGCGCCCACCGCAGCAACCGCCAACCCCACCTCGATCTGGAAGCTCGCTTCACTCTGAAGAGATTAGAGGATAGAAGGCTGCGGCGTACACCGGCCTACCCCTCTCCCTGCCATTTGGGACTCTTCGCGAAAGGTGTGGAGCGGATCGGGAATCGCCGTATCTCTTTGTGCTCCTTCCTGTGAATCTCGGCAGGCGTCCTTGCCCCTCGATTCATCGGCGGTATGCTATGGACTGCGGAACGCATGTATTGCCCGCATAGTTCGCAGCACCGAGGAGAAAGTTTTTTGACGGCCGAGATCCTCCCCATCCATCCCCAGGAACCCGAGCCCGAACTCATCGCCCAGGTCGTCAGCGCACTGTCTGCCGGCGCGGTTGCCGCGCTGCCCACGGATACCTTTTATGGCCTGGCCGTCGACCCGGTAAATCTGCATGCCGTCGACCGCATCTACGAGATCAAGACGCGCGCCCGCCACAAGCCGCTCTCGCTGCTGATCGCCGACACCGCACAGGCGTATCATCTCGCCCGCGAGATCGATACCGCCTTCGACCGCCTGGCCGAGCGCTTCTGGCCCGGTCCGCTCACCATCGTCGTCAAGGCCGGCGCCCGCCTGCCGCTACGCGTCACCGCCAACACCGGCAACGTGGCGCTGCGCGTGCCCGAGTCGCCCATTGCCCTTGCCGTCGTCAAGAAGCTGGGACTGCCCATTACGGCCACCTCCGCGAACCTCGCCGGCATGCCTGAGTGCACGGACGCGCACTACGTCCGCGCCCAGCTCGCCGGCATGATTCCTCTGATCGTCGACGGCGGCCCGACACCGCGCTCGCTGCCCACAACCATCGTCGACCTCTCTGGTGGCGGCAACTCCTGGATGATCCTGCGCGAAGGCGCCATCCCCACCCACGAAATCGCGCTGACATTACAGCACTGAGCGCTGAAGCATTATGCCGATCTCTCTTCCTCAGGAATGAGAGTTAGCTCCTCTGCGTCGGCCAGATCGCGCAGCCGCCCCACCTGGAGCTTGTTCTGAATGAGGTCTGCCTTGGAGATAAAGGGCACCGGTACGCCCTCGACCTCCGTCTCGATCCGGTTTCGCCAAACCTGCTCGAAAGGCATCTCCCCGATCGAGGCAAGAATGTCGACGCGGTCCTCCTCCGGACCGAAGCGAAGGTTCTCCTCCTCATCCAGCAGATCGTTGGCCTCAACGCCATCGAGCGGAACTCCCAGCGAAACAGTGCACCGAAAGCTGCGGGGCGTTTTCCTCCGTCGGCCGGATGAAGATGTCCAGGTCATTGGTCGCGCGCACATACCCGTGGGCGTTGACGGCGACTCCGCAACAATTGCGTACTCAACTTTGGCGGCGGCGAACGCGGCTAGGAGTGAAATCTGCTTCTTGTTCATCGATGGAAATACCCCGCATTCTATACATGCGGACGGTCAGGGCCGTCGCAGCCGCCAGGCGTTCGGGAATCGTCTTACGGCTCCAGTACAGGAGCTGTTCCATCCTCGCCTGATTGTGGGTGAGCTTTCTGGGGGCGGCGTTTTCCGGTTCAGACATGTGATCAGATCTCCCGCGAAACACATCAAGAGCACAATACCGCTCTGCTCTGTGTGGATAATACGCTGAGTACTAGTCCATCCAGCAGCGCGAATGGGCTCGCACACGGAATCGGGGCATGGCTGCACCGTGAAGCTCTAAAATGAAGTCATGGCGAAGGCCAAAACCAAAACGCTGCGCTGTCCCACCTGCGGAACGCTGGTGATTGTAGACAGCGAAGACGCTCCGTTCTGCTCGGACCGCTGCCGCCGCATCGACCTGGGCAAGTGGGCCAGCGACGCCTACGTCGTCCGCTCGCCGGTGCATGATCCCGACCTGCTGGATGAGCTGGATGGCCTGCGCGGCCGCCAGACGGGCAGCGGCGGTGCGGGCATCGGAAGCTCCGGGGATGAGGAGTAGTGGCCGGGTCGGCTGAGGGAAGCCCGATGCAAACCATGCGCAGAACCCGCTGGGCGTGGCTGATCAGCACGTTCTTTGGCATTGGCTGGCTGAAGCCAGGACCGGGCACGTACGCGTCGGCGGCAGCAGCAGCGATCTGGTTCGTGGCCGCGCATACGGCGCACCTTGGTATGGATGGCTTGTCGCTCGCGACGTTGATCGCTGCTGCGGTCGCCACTGCTATAGGTATTCCCGCTTCCACCATCACCGAGCGTGAGGCGGGCCGCGAAGACCCCGGCTTTGTCGTCATCGACGAGGTCGCCGGGCAGTGGATCGCGCTGATCGCCATCCGGCCGGATGCGCTGCACGCGGCCCTTGCGCTGGCGCTCTTCCGCATCTTCGACATCACCAAGCCCTGGCCGATACGACGGCTGGAACGGCTGCACGGCGGCACGGGCATCATGCTGGACGATGTGGCCGCGGGAATCCTCGCGCTAGTCTGCGGACTATTGCTCCAGCGGTGGGTGTAGTTTGCTCTGCTCCGCGCGCCCGGCTACGCTAGGGAGACGATGAGCGCGTTGTTGCGTGCAAAGAGTAATGGGCCCCGGCTGGATGCGGTCCGCCCGCCGGCGGCGATGCCGGGTGGCGAGGTGGAGGTGACGGGCGCCGGCCTGGCGGCGGCCGACGGAGTTCCGCTGCGCGCCCGGGTGGGTGACACACCGGCGTACCTCTCGCTCAGCCGCCCGCAACGCGCGATTGTGCGCGTGCCTGAGGGTGCCATCACCGGCGACCTGATCGTGACGGCCATCGACGCCGCCAAACGCGAGCACGCCAGCAATCCGCTGGAGCTGCGCGTCGCCGTGCCCATGGCGGAGAACCTGAATCCAGTAACAAACCCCGCGGTCGACGCCGACGGCACGGTCTTCGCGACGGTCTCCGGTCCGCGCGGGCAGAGCGTTCCGGTGTCGATCTTTTCCATCGCGCGCGACTTCCAGGTGCGCCCGTTTGTTCGCGACTTGCTGAACGCCACCGGCATGGCCTTCGGGCCGGACGGGTACCTCTACGCCAGCTCGCGCGCCGAGGGTACGGTGTATCGCATCTCGCCGGCGGGTGCGATGTCTACCTACGCCGAGGGCATGGGCGTCGCCACCGGCATTGCCTTCGATGCCGAGGGCAATCTCTACGTCGGCGATCGCTCCGGCACTATCTTCCGGGTCGGCCCCGACCGCAGACGCACCAACGAGCCCGGCGATCTGGGCGATCCAGTGATCGATCGCGAGATATTCGTCTACGCGACGCTGGAGCCGAGCGTGGCGGCCTATCACCTGGCCTTCAACGATGAAGGCATTCTCTTTGTCACCGGACCGACGACCTCGTCTAGCCAGGCGATCTATGCTATCGACCGCGATGGCAAGACCTCGGTCTTTTATCGCGGCCTCGGCCGCGCGCAGGGTATGGCTCTCGATGTAGAAGGCAACTTGTATGTCGCTGCCTCGCTGCATGGCCAGCGGGGAATCGTGAAGATTACGCCGCAGCGGGAGGCATCGCTCGCTGTCTCGGGCAATAACCTGGTGGGGCTGGCGTTTCTCGAGGACGGCTGCGCCGTGCTGGCGACCAAGGATGCGCTGTATCACGTATCGCTGGGGATTGAGGGAAGAAGGCTGGTTTAGCCTGACTCGCGATAGCATCGAAGCAGCACGATGATTGCCGAAATTATTGCCGCCGGTTCAGAGATGCTGACGCCCTTCCGGCAGGACACCAACTCGCTCTATCTCACCGCGCAGCTCAATGAGCTGGGCGTGCAGGTTGCGTTCAAGACCATCGTGGGCGACAATCTGGCCCATTTGACCGATGCGGCGAAGACAGCCATCGCGCGCGCGGATGTTGTCATCTTCTCTGGCGGCCTCGGACCGACCGAGGATGACCTGACGCGCGAGGCGGTCGCTGCTGCGCTGGGACTGCGTCTGCGCCGTAACAACGATGTGCTTGCCGCAATGTACAAGCGCTTCGCCGCACGGCGCATGGCCATGCCGGACAACAATGCCAAGCAGGCC
The DNA here is from genome assembly GCA_963766975.1 of uncultured Acidobacteriaceae bacterium. Taxonomy (GTDB): domain Bacteria; phylum Acidobacteriota; class Terriglobia; order Terriglobales; family Acidobacteriaceae; genus Edaphobacter. The sequence continues at coordinate 693,654 of CAVYCF010000007.1, read as the reverse complement.
GACGTTCTGGACGGCGCGTTGCTGCTGGAAAACACCACCGGCAGTGCGCCCGGGCAGTACATCGACACAGTTGCCGGCCGGCACCGCAAGATCGTCATCCTGCTTCCCGGCCCACCCAAGGAGCTGAAGGCAATGTACGAAGGCGCGTGCGCACCGCGCCTGCGGGATGCTCTACCGGAGCGGCATATTGCGACGCGCATGCTGCGCATGGCCCTGATCCCGGAGTCGCAGGTCGACAAGCGCACCGCGCCCATCTACAAGAGCTACCGCGATGTGGAGACGACGATCCTTGCCGGCTCGGGCGAGATCCAGCTGCACTTCTTCTGCGCCAAGACAAGCAAAGAGGACGCGCAGGCCCGCGTGGACGAATTGGCGGAGCGCGTTGAGGCCGAGATGGGCGAGGCGATCTTCAGCTCGCATGGCGAGACGCTGGAGGAGATGGTGCTGCTGATGCTAGGGCTGCGGCACCTGTCGCTGGCCGTCGCGGAGAGTATTACCGGCGGACTTGTCTCCCAGCGATTGACCTCGGTGCCGGGTGCGTCGCGCTACTTCCTGGGCGGCGCGGTGACGTACGCCGATGCGCTGAAGATGGAGTTCGCCGATGTACCGGCGGAGATAATCGCGAACGAAGGCCCGGTGTCGAAGGCCGTGGCGAAGGCGATGGCGGAGGGTATCCGCAAGCGCACCGGCGCGGACGTGGGCGTGGGCGTGACGGGCATTGCCGGGCCGGGGCCGGGTGAACCGGGCCCTGACGCGGACAAGCCCATCGGCCTGGTGTACGTTGCGCTCAGCTTCGCGGACGAGAAAAAGGCGCATGTGACCGAGCTGAACATCACTGGCGACCGCGAGCGCATTCGGCTGTGGGCCAGCCAGCATGCATTGGAGCAACTGCGCAAGGCGCTCGTGGAGCGCGGATAGTCCGGGTCGGCAATCTCTGCGGCGCGATTCCGGTAGACTCTTGCTTGGACTTCGACGAAAGAGAGCTGCGCAGTTTTGCTCACCGACACCTTCTTCGCAAATCGCTGGATCGCGCCGATTGCGATTGCCTATCTGCTGGGGTCGATCCCCTTCGGCTACCTGTTGGTGCGTCTCTTTTTGAAGCAGGACATCCGCGCCACCGGCAGCGGCAACATCGGCGCGACAAATGTGGCGCGGTCGGGGGCCAAAGGTCTGGGCCTCGCGACTCTGCTGCTGGATCTGGGCAAGGCGTATGCCGCCGTGATGATCGCGCGGCTTCTCGCTGAGCACGCGCTGGGCGCGTCGGGTCTCACAGCCGCTGGCGCTGCAGCCGTGTATGACGTAGAGGTCGCGGCGGCGGTCGCGGCCATCTGCGGACATGTCTTTCCGGTGTGGCTGGGCTTCAAGGGTGGCAAAGGCGTAGCCAGCGCGCTCGGCGTGTTCCTGGCGCTCGACTGGAGAACTGCGTTGGCGACGCTACTGGTCTTTGTGGCCGTCTTCGCCCTCACGCGATACGTCTCGCTGGCCTCGGTCGTCGCTGCCGCCGCGTTTCCACTGTTTGGCTTTCACTTTGTAACCGAGCGCACACCGATGGTCTGGTTCGGATTTCTGTTCATTCCCGCACTGATTATTGTGAAGCACCATGCCAACATTCGCCGGCTGCTGAATGGCACGGAGAGCCGGTTCGGCGCTAAGAGCCCTGCTGGCGGCGATGCCTCGGCTGATGCCAGTTCGCCGCGAAAGGCGGGCGCGTGAGCCGCATTGCGATCCTGGGCGCTGGTGCGTGGGGCACTGCGTTGGCCATCTCGCTGGCGCGGCGCGGCGGCCACTCCATCACGCTCTGGTCGCATTCGGAGCCGCTGGCCGAGCAACTGACCGAGGCCGGCGAGAACCTGCCGTATCTGCCGGGCTACACCGTACCCTTTGACGTGCGCGTCACCTCGGACCTTGTGACAGCGGTCTCCGAGGCCGAGATGGTGGTGCTGGTGACGCCGTCCGAACATCTGCGCAGCGTGCTGGTGCGGGCAGCCCCGGTTCTGGCGCGCGCTCAGGTGATCGTCAGCGCAACCAAAGGACTGGAAGAGACGACCCTGCTGCGCATGTCGCAGGTGGTCGCGTCGGTGTCGGACAACGCCTGCTGCGTGCTGAGCGGGCCGTCCTTCGCAGCCGAGGTTGCGGCCGGGATTCCGACGGCGATTGTGGCAGCTTCCGCCGCACCGGGCGTCGCGCAGCGCGTACAGAAGGAGTTCAGCTCGCCCTCGTTGCGGCTGTATACCAATGAAGATGTCGCGGGCGTAGAGCTGGGCGGCGCATTGAAGAACGTTATCGCGCTGGCGGCGGGTGTGGTAAATGGGTTGGAGCTTGGCCACAACGCCGCCGCGGCGCTGATCACGCGGGGCATCGCGGAGATCACGCGGCTGGCGCTGGCCTGCGGCGGAAGAACGCAGACGCTGTCGGGGTTGTCCGGCCTTGGCGATCTGGTGCTGACGTGTACCGGATCGCTCTCGCGCAACCGGACGGTGGGCACGGAGCTGGGCAGAGGCCGCGCTTTGGCGGACGTTCTCGCCGGCCTGAACGGCAAGGTGGCCGAGGGCGTGCGCAGCACCACGGCGGCGCTGGGCCTGGCGGCACGCTATGGCGTCGAGATGCCGATCACCGAGCAGATGGAGGCGATTCTGCATCGTGGCAAATCTCCCAAAGACGCGATACGCGAGCTGATGACGCGGCCAGGGCGAGACGAGTAGCCGCGAGAGACGGCGTTGATGAGGCATCGTGCATCTCAATCAACATGTATCGAATTGAAGGACCGGAAGACGGCGGCACCGGACCCAGGGGACCAAACTTCCCACTGATCGTGGTCTTGTTTTGCGTGGCCATCCTGGCGTGTCTGTTGCTGGGTATATTTCTGGTACCGCATCTGGGATCTTGGTTTAATGTCGTGCGACCCAACCCGCGTCCCGCGTCGTAGCCGAGCGTTACGTCGGCGTCAGCTGTGCGCTGCCCGCGGTTGGTAGACTTGTGGCTGTATGGCATTTTCTCTGTTTGGCAAGCGTGGGACCGACTCCGAAAAAGAAGAAATAGAACGCAGGGAACCTGCGGCTGAGCCGCAGATCCAGCCGGAGAAGCGCGGCTTCTTCGACCGCATGCGTCAGGCGGTGGCGCGCACGCGCGATTCGTTCAGCGAATCCATCGGCGGCGTGCTGGCGCTGACGCGTGAGGTCGACGACGCATCGCTGGACCAGCTTGAGGTGGTGCTGCTGCGCGCGGACATCGGCGGCACGACCGCCCGCACAATTATCGAGAACCTACGCCAGCGCGCGCTGCGCCACGGCATCGAGAGCGGCGAAGAGCTGAAAAGATTACTCAAGCTGGAGCTCAAGCAGGTGCTGGACAACGTCGCGACGCCCGACGTGACGCCGGCCGAGAAGCCTGAAGTGGTGATGATGGTGGGCGTGAACGGCACCGGCAAGACGACCACCACCGGCAAGCTGGCGGGGTTCTGGCGCGGGCAGGGGAGGACGGTGCTGCTGTGCGCCGCGGACACCTTTCGAGCGGCGGCGATCGAGCAGCTGGAGGTATGGGCGGCGCGCAGCGAGGTCCCGGTGATCAAAACCAAGACGGGCGGCGACCCGTCGGCGGCACTGTTCGATGCCTGCTCGGCGGCGAAGGCGCGCGGGACGGAGATCCTGATCGTCGACACTGCGGGACGCCTGCACACGAAGACAGACCTGATGAAGGAGCTGGACAAGATGCGACGCACGGCGGAGAAGCAGGTGCCGGGCGCGCCGCACCAGACGCTGCTGGTGATGGACGCGACGACCGGGCAGAACGGCCTGGAACAGGCGCGGCTGTTTACCGAGGCGGCGCGGGTGACGGGCATCGTGCTGACCAAGCTCGATGGCACGGCGAAGGGCGGCATCGTGCTGGCCATTGCGACCGAGCTGAAGCTGCCGGTGAAGTACGTCGGCGTGGGCGAGAAGATGGAAGACCTTCTTCCGTTCGACAGCACGGCGTTTGTGGAGTCGATGGTGCGGTGAGGCGCTTGCTGACTCCAAGCTGTTAGGTTTTAGCTGATGCAGTCTGACGAACAATACATACGGCGGGCGCTGGAGCTGGCGCGGGCGACGGAGGGGTTGGCCTCGCCGAACCCGCAGGTGGGCTGCGTGATCGTGCGGGATGGGGAAGTTGTAGGCGAGGGCGCGCACCTCTATGACAGCTTCGATCATGCGGAGGTTGTGGCGCTGAGGCAAGCGGGCGCGAAGGCGCGCGGCGCGACCGCCTACGTGACTCTGGAGCCGTGCAGCCATCACGGCCGTACCGGGCCGTGCGCGGAGGCGCTGATGCTGGCCGGCGTGCGGCGCATGGTGGCGGCTACGGTCGATCCGAACCCGCGGGTGAGCGGCGAGGGGTTCGCGAAGCTGCGGGCCGCGGGCGTCGAGGTGACGGTTGGCGTGCTGGAGCATGAGGCACGGGCGATGAACGATGCGTTTGCGAAGTGGGTGCGGAGCGCGAGGCCGCTGGTCATACTGAAGGCGGCGGTCTCAGCAGATGGAATGATAGCGCCGGCGCGGCGGGAGCAGCGGGCACCGGTGTGGATCACAGGCAGCCAGGCGAGAGAGCAGGTGCAGCGGCTGCGGCACGGCGCGGATGCGGTGCTGACGGGCATTGGTACTGTGCTGGCGGACGATCCGCTGCTGACGGACAGGAGTGGTTTGGCGCGAAGGCGGCCTTTGCTACGGGTCGTTCTCGACTCGCGGCTGCGGATGCCGCTGGACTCGCAGCTGGTGAGGACGGCACAGAATGATGTGCTGGTCTTCTGTGACGCGAGTGCAGAGGGTGGCAAGGTTGCGGCGCTGGAGGCTGCGGGCGTCGAGGTGGTGCGGGTTGAGGGCAAGGGTGGGCGGCTTGAGCTCGACGATGTGCTGGGTGTGCTGGGCGAGCGGAAGGTGCTGAGCCTTCTGCTGGAGTGCGGGTCGGAGTTGAATGCGGCGTTCCTTTCTGCGGGGCTGGTGGATAAAGTAGTGCTGTTCCGTTCGACGAAGGTGCTGGGTGCGGATGCGGTGCCGTTTGCGCGCGGCTTCGGGCCGCCGGAGAGGCTGTTGGCGCAGCTGCAGGATGTAACGCGCGCGGGGTTTGGCGGAATTGAGAGAGATGAGTGCGTGACGGGCGTACTGCGCGATGCGTGGCAGGGTGTTCCTCGTGCGGCTTCTGAGATAGATAATTAAGTCATGTTCACTGGGATCATTGCGGCGACGGGTGAGGTGATCGCGTTTGTGCCGGGCAAGGGCGCTGGTGACGGCGCCGGCGCGAGCACGGCGCGGCTGACCGTTGCCGGGCCGCGTGAGCTGGTTGCTGCGCTGAAGACGGGCGACAGCGTGGCGGTGAGCGGTGTGTGTCTGACGGCGCTCGAGATTGAGGCAGATGCTGTTCCGGCGCGGTTCTCGGCTGATCTGGCGGCAGAGACGCTGGCGCGGACGACGCTGGGTCGGCTTGGGGCGGGAGCCAAGGTGGGCGGATCCGTTAACTTGGAGCTGCCGACGCCGGCGGGGACTCCGCTGGGCGGGCATGTGGTGCAGGGGCACGTGGACGGCGTGGGGACGCTGGCGGCGCTTGAGCCGGTGACGATGGATCAGGGAAAGACCGGCGGCGACTGGGTGCTGCGGGTGCGGCTGCCGAAGGCGCTGCTGCGGTACGTGGTGGAGAAGGGATCGATTGCGATCGAGGGGATAAGCCTCACGGTTGCGGGGGTGGAAGGTGACGAGGTGTGGATCGCGATCCTGCCGCATACGTACCGGGCGACGAACCTGCATACGCTACGACCCGGCGACGGCGTGAACATCGAGGTGGATGTGCTGGCGAAGTATGCCGAGGGCCGGGCGCGCGGTGAGTTGAACGAGCGCGAGCTGACGGTGGAGTATCTGCTGGCGAATGGGTATTGAGCGGACGCGCTAGTCCTTCTTGCCGGGGATGAGGGATTTGAGGCGGGCGAAGACTGAGTCGGACTTGGATGTCGGTGGCGCGGGCTGCGGCTTTGCCGTGGGTGGTGCTGAGCCGGTCGCGGAGAATTGGCCTGCGGAGGCGGAGTTCGAAGAGGCTGGGGCTGGTGCTGCGGAGGGCTTTGCTCCGGAGGCGGCTGATTCACTGGATTTGCTGCCGGCGGTCGATTGAGTGCCGGGTGCGGCAGAACTGGGTGTGGCTTCGCCATTAGCGGAGGGTTTGGCTGCGGCGGGTTTTGCCGTGTCGGCGCCGGGTGCTGGGGCGCTGCCGGCGGCGGCGGGCTGGGTTGAGGTTTGGGCGGCGGGGGAGTTGGCGTCGACCCACTGGACGATGAGGGAGACGCGGCGGTTGGAGGGGTCGAGGGGGTTGGCGGGGACGCGGAGGTTCTGGTCGGCGTAGCCACGGACCTGGGAGACCTGGCCGGAGCGGATGCCGCCGGTCTCGAGCAGGCGGCGGGCGGAGTTGGCGCGGTCGGCGGAGAGCTCCCAGTTGGTGTAGCCGTTGGTGGAGGAGAAGGGCTGGGCGTCGGTGTGGCCTTCGATGAGGACCTGGTTGGGCAGGACCTTGAGCTGTCCGGCGAGGAGTGACAGCAGCTCGACGCCGCTGCCGGAGAGTTTGGGCGAGCCGGACTCGAAGAACGTGCCGCCGGAGCCTTCGATGATGTCGATGCGGAGACCTTCGCCGGTGACGGTCATCTCGATCTGCTTGGAGAGCTTGGTGAGGTCGGATTGTTTGAGGATGGCCTTCTGGATCTCGTCCTTGAGCTTTGCGACGTTGGCGCGGTCGATGGCGACGGTCTCAGACGCAGCGGAGTTGACGGCAACTGAACCTATCTGCGCGCCGCTGCCCTTGGGGTCGTTGAAGTAGCCGGCGATGGCTTTCTTGACCTGGGTCGGAGCTGCTCATGAGCCAGAGGACGATGAAGAGCGACATCATGGCGGTGACGAAGTCGGCGTAGGCGACCTTCCACGCGCCGCCGTGGTGGCCGCCGTGGCCGCCTTTCTTCTTGATGACGATGATGGGGCGCTTTGCGTCTTTCTGGTTGGGCATCGATCAGCCCTCGGCGGGCGCGGCGGCAGCGCCGTCGGCACCGGGTGCGGCTCCGGCGGCTTTGCAGCCCTTTTCCATCTCGTCGAAGGAGGGGCGGATGTGTTCGGGGATGGCGCGGCGTCCCATCTCGACGGCGAGGATGGGCGCGAGGCCTTTGAGGAAGGCGAGGATGATGACGCGCAGGACGTGGAGGTAAGAGTTGTGGGCGTCGGCCATCTTGGTCATGTTGGAGGCGATGGGGCCGACGACGCCGTAGCACATGAGGATGCCGAGGAAGGTTCCGACGAGGGCGGCGGCGACTTTTTTGCCGATCTCCTCCGGCGGGCCGCCGAGCGCGCCCATGGTGATGACGACGCCGAGCACGGCGGCGACGATGCCGAGGCCGGGGAGTGCGTCGGCGACGGTAGAGAGGCGGCGATGGGCGGCCATGGCCTCGTGGTGGGCGACCTCCATGTCGAGCTCCATCATCTGGTCCATGTCGAAGGGCTCGACGCCGCCGGTGATGGCGGTGCGCAGGGTGTCGCAGACGAAGTGCTGCGCGTGATGGTCGTTGCAGGAAGAAGTCGGGATATTTCTTGAAGATCTCGCTCTCGGCGGGCTTTTCGACGTCGTCTTCAATGCCGACCAGGCCCTTTTTGCGGACCTTGTTGCAGAGCTCGAACATCATCTTGAGGGTTTCCAGATAGCGGGCCTGACTGAAGGGCGAGCCTTTGAGGACGCCGAGGATGCCGGCGACCATGGCCTTGATGATGTCCATGGAGTTGGCGACGAAGCATGGTGCCGAGGGCGGCGCCGCCGATGGTGACGATCTCCGACGGCTGGATGAGGACGGCGAGATGGCCGTGCTCCATGAGGAAGCCGCCGATGACGGCGCCGAAGACGATGACGATTCCGATGATGGCGAACACTAGGCAGACCTTCCTTGGGTGAGGTGGTTGCCGCCGGCGTACAGGCTGGCCTGCGCGGCCTGCTGGGCGCGCGCGAGAAGAGAGTGCAGGGTATCGCCGGGGGCGGCGAAGCTGGAGCCGATGGAGAGGGTGAGCGCGATACGGTCTCCCCACCAGCGGAAGTCGGCGGTGCGTGCGAGGCCGAGCAGGCGCACGGCGTGCTCGTGGAGCAGCTCGGGCGTGCGCTCATGAGTGAGGACGAGGAACTCGTTGTCGCCCCAGCGGCCAAGGGTCTCGGAGGGCTTCATCTGGTGGGAGAGGGTGTGTTCGATGACAGAGAGCATGGACTCGCAGGCCTCGCGGCCGTGGGTACGGCGCAGGGAGTGCGCCTGGTCGATGGAGATCCAGAGCAGGCCGAAGGGGATGGCTGAGGCGGTGAATTGATGGAAGGCCGCGTCGAGGCGCTCTTCGAGTTCGGCCTGGCTGCGTTCGATGGCGGCGCCGTGGGCCTCGCCGTGGGGCAGGGTGTCGAGGTCCTCGATGGGATGGAAGAGCAGGGCAGCGCCGATGCGCGAGCCAAGGTCGTCGCGCAGGACGGCGCGGCGAAGGATGACTGCGACGGGATGGCCGAGGCGATGGGTGATGGAGATGCGGGTGGTGTCGGAGGTAGGGTCGGAGTTGGGCTGGGAGCGAGTGCCGGCGAGGAACTCCGGGCAGGGGCGGCCGAGGACGGAGTGCGCGAGGTAACCGGTGACCTCGGCGGCGGCGGCGTTCCATTGGACGACGGCGGAGTCCGCGTCGAGAACGACGACGGCCTCTTCGACGAGATCGAGGGCTGCCTCAAGGAGTGGGGTGGTTTGTGTCATGGCGCCAAGTCAACTGAAGGGCTTATCGGCGCGAGGGATTGCGGCTTCAGGCGGAGGGGTGCGGGCGCGGGAACTGGTGCGCGGGCGGGCGCGGCAATTGCAGTGGTAATGCGCGAGGCGCATTACCTTGGTGCGGGTGATGAGAATTTTGCGGCGGATTATTTGAGGCGGGCGCCGATCTCGACGTCTTCGAGGAAGCTGGCGAGGGCGGGCGCGCCGTCGGGCTCGATGGAGGCGGCGACGACCATGCCCTGCGATTCCAGGCCGCGCATCTTGCGTGGGGCGAGATTGGCGACGATGACGATCTTGCGGCCGATGAGCTTCTCCGGCTCATAGAACTGGGCGATGCCGGCGAGGATCTGGCGGGTTGGCGGATCGAAGTTCGGGCCGAGGTCGACTTCGAGGCGGAGGAGCTTGTCGGCCTTGGGGATGCGCTCGGCGACGAGGACGCGGGCGACGCGGAGATCGACCCTGGCGAAGTCGTCGATGGAGATGAGGGGCGAGGTTCGAGGTTCGGGGTTCGAGGTTCGAGGTTCCGCGGGCGGAGCATCTGCTACAGCGGGCGAGGAGGTTGCAGGTGCGGCGGCGGATGGTGGAGTCGCGGGTGCGGGTGTCGGCTCGGCTGCTTTGGGCGGGTTGCTTTGGGATTCGATGTCGGACATGACTTGTGCGAGCTCCTTGGGCGCGCGAGGGAAGATGGGCGCGAGCGGGCCGAGCTTGGTGCCGGGCTTGAGGCCGCCCCACTTGAGGTCTTTCAGTTCGCCGTTACGCGCGGCGGCTTCGATGTCTCCGAGGCCAAGCTGCGCCCAGACCTTGGCGGTGGTGTGAGGCATGACGGGATAGAGGAGAGCGGTGATGATGCGGATGGATTCGGCGGCCATGTAGAGAGTATTTTCAACGCTTTCTCGGCCGTGTGTTGACTCGCTATCGACTTTCCATGGCTTCCTATCATTAAGCAAGAGATCAACATCTCGTATGAGATACGAGATGTTCTCTAGCGCGACTTGGAAGTTATATCGATCAAAATGGTAAGTGTTACGGTAGTCAGCTTCGGTCAACGATGACAGCATTTCGTTACTGATAGTGGGGCCAGTATGGAGCGAAGACTTACCGCCTAAATACTTCTCAATCATCGCGAGCGTGCGGGAGACGAGGTTGCCGTAGCCGTTGGCGAGGTCGGCGTTGTAGCGGGTGATGAGGGCGTCGAAGGAGAAGCTGCCGTCCTGGCCGAAGGGGATCTCGCGCAGCAGGAAGTAGCGGAGGACATCGGCGGCGAAGAGATCGCAGTCGCGCTTGTCGGGTTCGGGCAGCAGAGCGTTCGCTGTCGCGGGATCCGCGGCGAGCTTTTTATTCTGCGCGACGATTGAGCTGCGGTAGTGGTCGCCGAAGGCATCCAGAATCGTCTCGGTGCGGACGATGTTGCCGCGCGACTTGGACATCTTTGACTCTTCAAAGAGCAGCCAGCCGTGGGCCTGGATCTTCTTCGGAAGCGGGAGGCCGGCGGCGAGCAGGAAGGCGGGCCAGTAGACGCAGTGGAAGCGGATGATCTCCTTGCCGACGAGGTGGAGATCGGCAGGCCAGTATTTGGCGAAGCTGGCAATGTCCTCGGGGGCATCGCTGCCATAGCCGACGGCGGTGATGTAGTTGGCCAGCGCGTCGAGCCAGACGTAGATGACGTGCTTCGGATTGTCGGGGACGGGAATGCCCCACTGGAAGCTGGTGCGCGAGATGGAGAGGTCTTTGAGGCCGCCGCGCACGAAGCTGAGGACCTCGTTGCGGCGGGCTTCGGGTTCGACCGAGAGTGTGCCGGATTCGATGAGTTCGATCAGCTGCGACTGATATTGCGAGAGGCGGAAGAAATAGTTTTCTTCGGTGACGATCTCGAGTGGGCGGCCGCAGTCGGGGCAGGGCGTGCCGGCGGGGAGATCGACGAAGGTCTCGTCGGAGACGCAGTAGGCGCCGGTGTAGGAGTCCAGATAGATCGCGCCGGTCTCCTGCAGGGTGCGGAAGAGCTTCTGCACGCCGCGCTTGTGTTCGGGGTCGGTGGTGCGGATGAATTTGTTATGGGTGATGCCCATGCGCTGCCAGAGGGCGGCGAAGCTGACGGCGACCTCGTCGGCAAACTGCTGCGGCGGCACTCCCGCCGCAGCTGCTGATCGCTCGATCTTCTGGCCGTGCTCGTCGGTGCCGGTGAGGAAGAAGACGTCGTCGCCGAGGAGGCGATGGCGGCGGGCGAGGACGTCGGCGGCGATGGTGGTATACGCGTGGCCGATGTGCGGACGCGCGTTGACGTAGTAGATCGGCGTGGTGAGATAGAACTTTTGCGGCATGGGCGAAAGGCCAGTTTATCAGGCGGTCACGCCATCCTGTCCTGCGGGCGTGCGGCGCCGAGGCGCGGAACGAGGAGTTGGAAGATGGCGAGCGCGATGAGGTAGGCGCCGGCAGCCGAGGCGAAGACAATGATTGGGTGCAAAGAGAGGCTGCGCTTCACGAGCACAGTGAAGGCCGCGCTGCACGCCGACCCGAAGGCGCCGCCAAATCCAATCACGGTGGAGACAGTGGTCGATGGGAACATGTCCGCAGGCGTGGAGAAGAGGTTGGCGGACCATCCCTGATGCGCGGCGGCGGCCAGCGCGATGAGCAGCGTGGCGGGCCAGGGGTTGGCGGGGAAGAGCTTGTCGGTATGCGGCACCAGCACCAGGGGCAGGACGAGCAGCGCCATCAGCAGCATGGTGTATTTGCGGCCCTGATTGATGGAGAAGCCCCGGTTCATCAGCCAGCCGGAGAGTGAGCCGCCCCAGATGGAGCCGACCGAGGAGACGAGGTAGACGGTGACGATCTCCCAGTAGGCATGTTTCAGGTCCAGGCCATAGTTGCGGTTGAGGAACTGCGGCAGATAGAAGAGGTAAAACCACCAGACGCCATCGGTAAGGCCTTTGCCGAGGGCGAAGGCCCAGGTGCCGCGCGAGGTAAGCAGCGACCAGAGTGGGCGGGGCGCATGGAGTGGGAGGGTGAGTTCCTGCTGGGTTTGCGTCGAGAGGTCGCGACGGTATTTGTTGTAAGGAAATGCGAGCCAGACGACCAGCCAGACGAAGCCGAGCGAGCTGGTGGCGATGAAGGCAGCGCGCCAGCTGTAATGCGCGACGGCGAAGCCGATGATCAGCGGCGCGAGGAAGAAGCTGACGTTGGTGCCGGAGTTGAAGAGCCCGACGGCCTTGCCGCGTTCCTCGGTGGGGAACCACTCGCTGACACCCTTGATGGCTGCGGGGAAGTTGCCGGACTCGCCGAGACCAAGGAAGATGCGCGCGATGCAGAAGCCCAGGACCGAGGTGACCAGCGAGTGGCTCATGGAGGCGAAGGCCCAGATGCCGATGGCGAGCGCATAGCCGGTTTTAGTGCCGAGGCGGTCAATGATGCGGCCTGCGAAGAGGTAGCCGACGCCATAGGCGATCTGGAAGCAGATGACGACATTGCCGAAGTTGTTGTCAAAGACGGACTGGTGGAACTGGTCGGCGGCGAAGTTCCAGCCCATGAAAGAGACATGGTGCAGTGTCGGTTCGATGAAGGAGAAGACGCCGCGGTCCATGTAGTTGATGGTGGTGGCGGCGAAGAAGAGGAAGCAGACGAACCAGCGCAGGGGAGACTTTTGCGGGGCGGAGATGGTGAGGCCGGGCTCAAGGGCGGTAGCGATGTTGCTGGACATGAAGGAGAAAGCTCCGGGCGGCGGGAGGCGGCGAAGGATGGCCGCGACTCATGGTATCCGCCTGAGAGAGAGATGACAATGCGGAGGACGACGGGGGTGCGATGGGCGCGAGGTGCTGAATTGGGACGGGTGCAGATTTGGAACGGCGCTAGGGAAAACTGCTGTGCTGGTGATTGTGGGACTCGGGTGCACCATTGGACAGTTAAGGACGAACCACGGATAAAGAATGAACCGCGCGGGGCCGATGAGAGATTTCTTAGAAAAAGACCTGCGGGCGGATGGGATGGTGATGATTCAGATGATAGAACCGAGCGTAAAGACGGACGAAGTTGAAGAGATGCGGCGGTTGAGCAAAGCATTGCATGACCTGTGCCAGCCACTGACCACGCTGCAGTGCCGGCTGGAGATGGCGGGCGTAGTAGGGACGGATGCGGGCTATCGCGAGGCGGTGGAGCTGAGCCTGGGCGAGTGTTCGCGGCTGATGGGCGCGGTGGACGCCATGCGCGGGCTGGTGCGCGCGGCGGTGCAGAAGGCCGAGTCAGAGTCAAGTTGAGAGAAGCCTAATAGAAGCGCTCGGCGGCTTGGCCCCGCGAGTGCTTTCTCCCTATGCAGACGGATGCTCCTGAAGTGACCGGGCGGGCTAGCCCGGTAGGAGCGGAACCCGAGCAGCATCTGGAGAGACGCATTCATGGGGATTCAGGCGATGGCACAAAGCAAAACAGGTGGACGTGGAGTTTCAGAGACGATCGACGCGGCGTTCTTAGGACGCGCGAGTGATGCGGAGCTGCTGGAGAGCGTAACGCCGTCCGGGCCGACGGCTGCGGAGCGCGATGCGCTGCTGCTGGAGCATCTGCCGACGGTGCGGTATATCGCGCGGCGCATCCACGAGCGGCTGCCGCAGCATGTGGAGTTGGATGACCTGGTGTCGGCCGGCGTGGTTGGGCTGATCGATGCGTCGTCGAAGTTCGACCACACCAAGAAAGTTCAGTTCAAGAGCTATGCGCAGTTTCGCATTCGCGGCGCGATCCTCGATTCGCTGCGCACGCTGGACTGGAGTCCGCGCGAACTGCGGCGCAAGGGCCGCGCGGTGGAAGAGGCCGTGCGTTCGGTGACGCAGCGGCAGGGCCGCGTGGCGACCGAGCAGGAGATCGCAGGCGAGATGCAGCTGACGCTCGCCGACTACCAGCAACTGCTGGGCGAGCTGAAGGGCCTTGAGATCGGCAGCCTGCACATGGAGCGCACGGAGGACTCGGGCGACGAGGAGCTGTCGTACATTCCCGGCTCGCCGGACGAAGACCCGCTGTTCCGCTGCCTCCAGGGCGAGATGAAGCAGCGGCTGGTGGACGCGATCGAGGAACTGCCGGAGAAGGAGCGGATGGTGTTGACGCTCTACTACTACGAGGAGCTGACGATGAAGGAGATTGGCGTGACGCTGGGCGTGGTGGAGTCGCGCGTGTCGCAGATCCATTCGTCGGCGGTGGTGCGGCTGCGCGCGGCGCTGGCGGGTCTGCGGCCGGACAACTCTGTGAAGAAGGCGTCGGCAACGAAGACAGGGGCTGCACAGGCGGGCGCTGTGATTGCGCGGCCGGCCGTGCCGATGCTACGGCGGCGGTTTGCATAAGTCTTTTACGGATTGAGAAGCGCGCTCAGTTGGCCTCTCTTAGCGCGAGGACGGCTTCGCGGGCTTCCGTGCCGGCGATGTGGCGGTCGGCGAGCGCGGCAGGCGAGAAGGCGATGGGCGCATCGGCGAAGGCGATCTCGATCGCGATGCCGCGCAGGCTGAGCAGGCGGAAGATGTGCTTCGCGAGCGGAGTGTCGTCCCAGTAGGGGAGATGGCTGGCAGCGGCGGGGTAGTTCGACCGCGTGATGCGATAGCGGATGCAGGCAGCGGTGATGGGCTGGCCTGATTCGATGCAATCGTATAAAAGCCCGGTGCGGAAGGGCAGGACAGAGCTGCCGTCGCTGGAAGTGCCCTCAGGAAAGAAGACGATGGGGAGATTCTCGGCTGTTACAGCGGCGAGGTCGGCCTTGGCGCGCTCGGCGGAGCCTCCGCGGCCGCGCTGCACGTAGACCGTGCCGGACATGGTGGTCATCCAGCCGAGGACAGGCCAGGATGCGATCTCTGATTTCGAGACGAAGACGCAGCGGGCGAGCGCGGAGAAGGCCATGATGTCCAGATAGCCCATGTGGTTGGAGATGACGACGCCGCTCTGCGGGTAGACGCCGCTTTGTCTGACGGTGATGCCGAGGCGGCGCAGTAGCATGGCGGCGAAGCGGTGCAGCCACTCGGCGCGGTCCGCGCGGGTGCGTGGATTTCGAACGAGAAGCCAGACGGCGCCGAAGGCGAGCAGGGCGGCGAGATAGACAGTGCGCGAGGTCGAACGTAGGAAGCGTGCCATATTTTTTGCGGTCAGTAGGTCTGGCCCGGGGGCAGAGGAAGCGCGGAGCGTTGCCACGCGGTGTAGATCATGTTGCGCAGCTCGATGGCGCCGGCGGCGAGACGCTGTGTGGTGAAGGCGCGGCTCTCGGCTGTGCCGCGGCCGGTGAGGGCGCCGGCCTTCTGGAGCTGATAGAGCTTCTCGACCTGCGAGTTGGACTGGCGAAGGTAGGCCATGTAGTCGTCGAAGATGTCGCCCTGAAGCGGCGCAGGTTTGGCGGCGGCGACGAGCGGGGCGACGTCGGCGGACTTGATGGCGGCGCTGACGAAGTCGTTCTCAAAGGCCCAATGGAATTCCTTCTGCGTGATGTAGCCCTTCGGGTTGGGGCCGATCCATCCGTTGATGTGGATGGAGGTGTGCATGGGCTGGGCGCCGTCGCCGACGTAGTGGCCGAGCCAGCCGGCGTAGAAGAGAATCTCTGCCTCGATGGGGCGGAGGTCTTCTTTCGATTTGAGCGCGGCGCGGTAGTCGCGGAAGGCGGACTGCAGACGCTCGTAGACCTCCGTGGTGACGTAGGGCTGCAGGCCGACGTGTTCAGGCGTGAGAGTGAGATCGGGGTGGGCGGCCTGAGCGGCGGCGAGGGCGCGGATGTAGTCGTAGCGGCGGTGGGGCAGCGGGCCAGCGAGGGCTTCGTCCACCACATCGAGGAGGATGTAGTGTTCGGGCGCCTGGGCAGCGTTGAGCTCCGGCTCGGCGGTCGAGCGCCAGCGGTCAGGCTCTAGGCCGTAGTAGGCGAGTGAGTTGAATGCCGATTGTGTGCGCAGGAACGCGGGCATGTCCGCAGGGAGATTTTGTCCAGCGAGCCAGTTGATGGTCATGTGGCCGTCGGGACCCCAGGCGAGTGCAGCGTGAGTGACCAGAAGCAGAGTTGCGGCGGCGAGGGCGCGGAGCTTCATGTTGGAATTGTGGACTAACGATCCCACCCATGTCGCATTGCTCCATGAATGGGCACCTAGAGGATGAGCCGTCAGTTGCCGTGGTAGGCGGGGATGGGCTCGCCGGATTTGATCCAGGCGGTGTAGATCATGTCGCGCAGCTCAGTGGCGCCGGCGGCTATGCACTGCTCGGTGAAGAGCTTGCCTTCGGGCGTGCCTGCGCCGGTGAAGGCGCCGGTCTTGTCGAGCTGGTAGACCTTCTCGACCAGCGAGTTGGAGTGGCGGACGAAGGTGAGGAAGTCGGCGAAGGGGTCGTTCAGGATGACGGGCTTGGCGGTGACGATCGGAGCGACGTCTTCGATTTTGATGTTGTCGTGGACGTAATCGCCCTCGAAGCGCGCGTGGATGTTTTTGTCGGTGGTGTAGTTGTTAGGATTGGGGCCGGTCCAGCCGTTGTACTGGATGGTGGCGTGCAGCGGCTGCGACCCGTCACCGACGTAGTGGCCGAGCCAGCCGGCGAGGAAGACGATCTCCGCCTCAACTGGCTTAGTGTCTTCCTTATTCGCGACAGCCGACCGGTAGTCGCGGAAAGCCGACTTGAGCATGGTGTACATCTCGTTGGTGGAGTAGGGCAGCAGGCCGACCTTGTCCGGAGTGAGCTTGAGGTCAGGATGCTTCGCCTGCGCGGCGGCGAGGGCGGCAACGTACGCGTAGCGCGTGCGCGGCAACGGACCGGCGAGGTCGGCCCATTCTAGGTCGATGTCATGCTCAGGCACCATGCTGCCGTAGAGAGAGTTGTCCTCAGAGCGCCAGCGGTCGGGCTGAGGGCCGTAGAAGTAGAGGGCGTTGAGCGCCTCGGGCGAGCGCAGGAACTCCGGCACATCGGCGGGCAGGTTTTCGCCGGCGAGCTTGTTGATGTAGGAGTGGGCGTCGTGGCCCCAGGCGAAGCTCTGCTGGGTGCAGAGGAGCGGCAGAAGCAGAGCGGCGGCGACGGTGCGAGCGAGAGTGGAGAGAGTGGGCATCGGCAACTATAGCCACTTTACTATGACGCCTAACCGGCACAATTTGGCCGCACAAGATATGCCGCCGCTACACAAGCACTTCGTGGGGCGTGGTTACCGGCGTGCCGAAGACCTGGCGGTAGCGGTCGACCTCATCAGCGGGGCCGGTGGCTTTGTTGGGGTTGTCCGAGAGCTTAACTGCGGGGCGGCCGTTGACGGTGACGATCTTGCAGACCAGCGAGATGGGTTCGAGGTCGGATTCGCCGCGAGGATGACAGCCGCGGAAGTCGTTGGTGAGCAGGGTGCCCCAGCCGGCGGAGAAGCGGATGCGGCCGTGGAAGTATTCATGCAGGCGGAGGATCTCCTCGGCGTCGAGGCCGTCGGAGGCGATGAGGCGCTTCCTGCGCGGGTCGCGGCCGCGCGAGAGCAGCCAGCGGATGTATTCATCGCCGGCGATGAAGGGATCTTTGGAATCGGCGCGCTGGCCGGTCCAGTCGGCGACCCAGTCGGGTGCATGCTCGAGGAACTGCGTGGTGCCGAAGGTGTCCGGCAAGAGGATGAGAAGTTCGCCGTGGTAGGACCTCTGCCAGAGTTCAAGGACCTGATACTGCGAGGCGAGCAGTGCCTGGTCATCGTCGCCGGCAAGCGCGGCCATGGCCATGGGGAGCTCGTGCGCGTTGGTGCCTATGGCTTCAAGGTCGTGCTTGTAGGCGAGGAAGGTATTGGAGGAGCCGGAGAGGCTTTTGCCGAGGCGCGCGCGCATGGCCTGGACGACATACTCCTGCCAGAGGAAGCTGTGGCGGCGACGGGTGCCGAACTCGGAGATGCGGACCTCGGGGACGGCGCGGAGCAGTTCGATCTTGTCCCAGAGGCGGGTCTTGGCGCGGGAGTAAAGGACGTCGAGCTCCATTTCGTTGAGCTTCGCGAGCGCGGCGCGGGTGCGCATCTCGCTGACCAGGGCGAGCGAGTAGATCTCCCACATGGTGACCTCGGTCCAGAGGCCGGAGAAGCGCAGGGTGAGTTGGCCCTCATGCTGCGAGACCTCGTAGTCGGAGAGGCGGAAGCCGTCTTCGAGCCAGGCGAGGAACTCAGGCGAGAAGATGCTGCGCGTGCCGTAGAAGGTGTTGCCGGCCAGCCAGATGAGTTCGGACTTGCGGAAGCGGAGCTGGCGGACGTGCTCCATCTGCGCGATGAGGGCGTCGGCGGAGATCTCGTCGGCGAGGCGCACGTGAATCGTCCGGTTGACGACCTCGCTAGTGACATGCACCGCGGGGAAGTTCTTCCAGATGAACTGGAGCATCAGGAGCTTGTAGAAGTCTGTGTCCAGCAGCGAGCGCACGATGGGGTCGAGCTTCCAGTTGTGGTTGTGCGCACGCTCGGCGAAGTTGACGTTCATGGGACAAGGGTAAACCCGGAAGAGGTCAGTCGCAGCCTGGATGTCGTTGATCCTCAGCGATGCTGCTATTGGGCCGCGGCCTCGGCGGGAAGGGTCGCGCCGACGGTTTGCTCGATCCGGTGGCGGATGTAGTCGCGGTGCAGGACGATACGGTCCTTGCCGGTTCGTTTGGCCTCGTACATGGCATCATCGGAGCATTCGAGCAGCCGCTGCCAGGAGTGGACGGTGGACTCCTTGGCGGCGATGCCGATGCTGATAGTGATTGCGCCGGAGTTGAGCGGACAGTGCGCGAGACCCGCGCGGATGCGCTGGGCGACGGTGTGCGCGTGGTCGGCATCGGTCTCCGGCAGCAGGACGGCGAACTCTTCGCCGCCGAGACGCGCGGCGAGATCGCCGAGGCGCACGATTTCGCCCAGGACGAAGCCGATGGCCCGCAATGCGCCGTCGCCGGCGGCGTGGCCGAAGGTGTCGTTGCGGTGCTTGAAGTTGTCGACGTCCATCATCAGTACGGAAAGCGGGCGGTCGCTACGGCTGGCCAGCGCAAACTGGACGCGCATGCGCTCCTCGAAGGTGCGGCGGTTAGCGAGGCCGGTGAGCGAGTCGGTGTTGGCCAGGCGACGGAGCTCTTCATTGGCGTGGGCGAGGGCTTTCTTCTGCTCAAGCAGCTCGAGGCGTGTGCGTACCTGGCGGGCGAGGATGCGCAGCGCATTCTGCTGGCTTTCGGTGAGCGTGCGTGGCTTGGTATCGACGACGCAGAGCGTGCCCAGCGCGAGAGTGGCCGAGATGTGCAGGGGGACGCCGGCGTAGAAGCGGATATGCGCGTCGCCGGTAACCAGCGGATTGTTGTGGAAGCGCGGATCCTGGGTGGCATCTTCGATCATGAAAAGCTCATGCTGCCCGATGGCATGGGCGCAGAAGGCCTGGTCGCGCGGGGTCTCGCGAAACTCAACGCCGACGGAGGCCTTGAACCACTGGCGGTCGCTGTCAACGAGAGAGATGAGACTGATAGGGGCATCACAGATCTCAGAGGCGAGCTGCACGAGTTCGTCGAACTCCTCTTCGCGTTCCGTGTCGAGGAGGTCGAGGCCGCGCAGGGCCTGAAGACGGGCCTGCTCGTCGGCCGGATGGAAGGCCGGAGCGGTGGGGGCCGGTGGCGAGGAGTTCACAGCTTGCGGAACGGGATCAGCGGCAGAGGATGTGGGGGTTTTCTCCACACTTCAGTGATAGACCGAAGCGTGCGCCGAGACTATTGCACTTGAGGGGGATGGTGCGCCCGAGAAGATTCGAACTTCTGACCTACAGCTTCGGAGGCTGCCGCTCTATCCAGCTGAGCTACGGGCGCGTGAGTTAAGGGTAGCATGGGGCGTTTGCTTGACAGCAGAATCGCGCGCGTTCGAGCATCAAACCGGTAGCGGAGTTGCGCTGCGGGGGGAGCAGGCCAATGAGAGTCGTTGCATTGTCTTCGCGCAGGTCGAGAGTTCGCGTCCTCTGCAGCGCCGCGATGCTTGCACTGTTTGCGGCTGTAGCCGTGTCCGCACCATCGCTGGCGCAGGCCGGACCAATGAGCGGAGCGACACCCGCGCCGGGCGCGCAGGCGGCGGCCCCTGTCAGCGAGGCTGCGACGGCGAGTGTGGAGATCGCCGGCGGCACCATCGACGTGCGCTACAACACGCCGCACATGCGCGGGCGAAAGATTATGGGCGAGTTGGTGCCGTATGGGCAGGTATGGCGCACAGGCGCGAATCCGGCGACCACACTGATCACCTCCGTCCCCCTGAAGTTCGGGGACCTGCTGGTGCCGGCGGGGACGCACACGATCTACACGCTGCCCAGCGCGGACACGTGGCAGCTGATCATTAACAACCAGACGGGGCAGTGGGGGCTGACTTACACCCCGAGCATGGACCTGGGGCGCACGCCGATGCTAAAGAAGGCGCTGGGCTCGCCGCAGGAGGTGATGAGTATCAGCTTTGAGAACTCGACGCCGGACGCGACCGAGATGCATGTGCGCTGGGAGACGACGGACGTGTGGGTGGAGGTGGCAAAGCCGTAAGAGCCGATGAGCCGTGGCTCCTGGTCAGTGAATCGGATTCCTTTGCATTCGACATGCATGATGGCGAACGCTGCGGAATGGCGACCAGCTAAGGCTAAGTGATTGATTTTATGGTGAGAGCGCTGGGGCTCGAACCCAGGACCAACGCCTTAAAAGGGCGATGCTCTACCAACTGAGCTACGCTCTCGTTCCAATCCTCAAGTTAGCATAGTTGGCCCTGTGGGCGGGGCTGAGTCGGTGCGCGGGATGGGGTGCGTCGCAGTGCGGGTTACCTCGGTTCCAGGCCGTGCGTGACTGGTAAACAGTGCCCAGGTAACGAAGGTCGTCCCACTTAAGTCGCAGAGCAGGCCGATTGACGCTGGATATGCGTCCCAATAGGCTTAAACCACGCATTTCGAATGCTTTGCGGATTGGGTCAACCCTCTTGGACGAGCGGGGTTCAGGTCTGGACCGCGGAGCGAAGGCGTGTTTCAGGAAGGCAGGTCTCGCATGGGCCCAGGCGGTACCGACGTCGTCGACGACAGCACGCCGGAGGATGTGGCGGCGCTGTATCGATGGGCGAACCTGACCGGAGCGAAGTACAGGGACTACTCCGCGGAGCGGCGGGAGCAGCGTGCGCGGATGCGCTATCGCGCGGCCAGGCAGCAGCTGGAGAAGGAGCTGGAGCTGCAGGCCAAGGGCGCCGCGGAGACGGGTGTCGAGAGAGTGCAGGGGGCGCGGCAAGCGGCGGCTGCCGCGCGTGCGGCGCTGCGGGCGATCGAAGAGGAGCGGGAGATCGCGTTGGCGCATACGTCTGCGCGGCGCAAACATGCGGCATTCGAGCAGGCGGAGCGGCAGCGGCGGGAGCGAAGCGGACCGAGGCCCGGTGCAGGCGAAGGCCAGGCGCCGAGTGGCAGCGGGACCTCTGCGGCGACTGAGCGCGGGAGCGCGTCCGCAGAGCCGACTACCGAGCCGACTCAGCAGAGTAGGGAAACGGACGCAGCGATCCGTCCCGCATGGCTGGGTCCGACCACCGAGCCGGCGGAAGAGACCATTGGACTCGCGGATTCCGCTCCTGCAAACGCTGTGCCGGCGGCGCGTCGGACTGCGGTAACGGAGACCCTGTTCGATTCGCGGGAGCAGGTGGCGCTGCGCTGGCCGGCGCTGCAGGCGCTGGCCCGGGACTTGCGGCTGAGCGCGGCGACTGCGCGGATGAGCCGAAGCCGCGGGCCAGTGGCGGCGATCGTCTCACCGGCGGGGGGAGCGGGCGGAACAAGTTTGTCGGCGATGTTGGCGCGCGCGCTGGCGAAGGGTGGAGAGCGCGTGCTGCTGGTGGAGACAGCGCCGGGGAGTCTGCTGCCGCTGTACTTCGGGGTCGGAAGGATGGAGCCGGGCGAGCTGCGTGCGGTGGCTGGACGCGAGGACGAGAGCGGCGCGCTTTCCATCCTTGGGCTGGACGGGAGCCTGCTCGTGCTGCCGGACGCGACCGAGATGCACAGGGAGCGCATGCAAAAGGATTCGATGGAAGCGCTGCTGCGCACAGCGCAGGGATTCGATCGCATCGTCATCGACCTTGCACCGGGCGCGGAGTGGATGGTGCGACGGCTGGCGGCGCTGCGGCCGATGGTCCTGGCGCCGATCGCACCGGAGATGAACTCGGTGGCCGGGCTGCGCGCGATGGAGCAAATATTTGCCGCGATTACCGACAGTGAGGGCCGCGCGCTGCTGCCGTTCTATGTGCTGAACCGGTTCGACGCGGGGCTGCCCCTGCACCTGGACATCCGCGAGGTGCTGAGGCGCGAGCTGGATGGGCGGCTGCTGCCGGTGGCGGTGCGCCGTTCCGCCGCGGTAGGCGAGGCGCTGGCCGAGGGGACGACGGTGATCGACTACGCGCCGCACGCTCCGGTGGCGCGCGACTATGCGGAGGTGGCGCGCTGGCTGCAGGAGGCTGCGCCGGCGTCAGCTGAGGCGCTCGCCGATGCGGCGCGAGGTGAACGGTGACGCGCTCGCCGCTATGGCGCGAGTTTGAGTCCGGCGAGGGTGCGCCGCTGCGAGCGCTGCGCTTTGTGGCAATTGCGGGAGGCGGAGTATTTCTGGCTTGCGCGGCGATACTGCCGATGCGCTGGGCGCAGCAGGCCGCCCTGGCGCTGGCGACGCTGGCCTTCGCGCTGTGGGTGCATCGCAGCTGGCGAACGCGACTGGCGACGCTGGCGCTGATGCTGCTGTCGGTCTTTTCGACGGCTCGCTATGCGGTGTGGCGCGTGTCTTCGGTGGCTGCGTTTCTGCGCGATCCAGGTTCGCATGCAGCGCCGCCGGATGTGTTCGTTCTCTTCGCGCTGCTGCTGGCGGAGGGCTACGCGCTGGCGGTACTGTTGATGGGATATCTGCAGACGGCATGGCCGCTGCATCGTCCGCCGGTGCCATTGCCGGACGATGCCGAGGAGTGGCCCGCGGTGGACGTGCTGATTCCGACCCTGAACGAGCCGCTGGACCTGGTGCGCACGACCGCGCTGGCGGCGATGAACATCGACTGGCCGGGAGAGAAGCTGAAGGTCTGGCTGCTGGACGATGGTGGACGCGACGAGTTCCGGGCATTCGCCGCCGAGGCGGGCATCGAATATCTGGCGCGCAAAGACAACGCCGGCGCGAAGGCCGGGAACATCAACCATGCGCTCGCACAGACCAGTGCGCCGTTCGTCGCGATCTTCGATTGCGACCAGGTGCCGACGCGCAGCTTTCTGCAGGTGACGATGGGATGGCTTCTGCGCGATGCGAAGCTGGCGATGGTGCAGACGCCGCACCGCTTCTACTCGCCCGATCCATTTGAGCGCAACCTGCGCCAGTTCGGCGTTGTGCCGGGCGAGGAGCAGCTCTTCCACGGCGTGATCCAGGACGGCAACGATCTGTGGAACGCCGCGACGTTCTCCGGCGCATCCGCGGTGCTCCGGCGCGCGGCGCTCGATGAAATAGGCAGGCTGGCGACGGAGACGGTCACGGAGGACGTGCACACCTCACTGCGCCTGCAGAAGCGCGGATGGAACACGGCGTACATCAACCTGCCGCAGTCCGCGGGGCTGGCGACGGAGCGGCTGCGCGAGCATGTGCGGCAGCGCACGCGCTGGGCGCGCGGCATGATGCAGGTGCTGCGGCTGGAGCGCCCGCTCACCTGCGACGGTCTGTGCTGGCAGCAGCGGTTGTGCTATCTGAACGCGGCGGCATATTTTCTGTGCGCGCTGCCGCGGCTGGTGTTTCTTATGGCCCCGGCGATCTATCTGGTCTTCGGGCGGACGGCGCTGCCGGGTTTGTGGGCGGCGATTGCGGTCTACGCGCTGCCGCATCTCCTGCTGGCCAGTCTGACGCGCGCGCGCATCTACGGACGGCAGCGGCAGGCGTTCTGGAACGAGATCTACGAGACGGTGATGGCGCCGTATATTTTGCTGCCCACGCTGGCGGCGCTGCTAAGCCCGCGGCGCTCACGGTTCCAGGTGACAGAGAAGGGCAGTGTCGTGGAGCGCGAGTTCTACGACGTGAAGACGGCACTGCCGTATCTGGCATTGTTGGCGCTGAATCTGTTTGCGCTGCTGTGTGCGGGATTGCGGGTAACGCATTTGCATCCGATCGCGGCACACGGCTGGATGGGCGCGGTCTCCGCATGGGCGGCGGGACTGCATGCCGCGAGCAGCGCCGGGGCGGTGGCGATCAACGCCACGTGGGCGCTGTTCAACCTGTGTGTGCTGTGCGTGGCTGCAGGCGCGGCGCGGGAGAGCACGCAGCGGCGGCGCAGCGTGCGCGTCGCGGTAGAGGTGCCGGCGGACGTGATCCTGGCGGATGGGACGATGGCGCAGGGCGTGACCTGCGACCTCTCCCGCGGAGGCATGCGCGCGCGGACCGCCGAGGCAGGCAAGGCCAGGCCGGGCGATGTGGTGGAGTTCATTCTGCCACTGCTGGATGGAGCGGTGACCATGCGGGCGACGGTGGTCTCGGCGACGGGCGGCGAGCTGCGCGCACGCTTCGGCGAATTGGGGCTGCGAGAGGCCGAGGCGCTGACGACGCTGCTCTACTCCCGCGCGGACGCGTGGCTTGGCTGGGGCGAGGGGCAGGAGTCGCGGTCGCCGCTGCGCGGAGCAGGGCGGGCAGCACGGTTGACACTCGGGGGAGTGCGGCAGATCTTTGGTGGGTCGCGGCGGAAAAAGAATGCGGAGAGCAGTCTGGCGGCCGGCGTTGTGCCGCTGCTGCTGGTGGGGCTGACGTTGGGCGGGCCGGTGAAGAGTGTGAGTGCGGCGCAGGCGAGTGCAGTGCTCACCTCGTCGAACGTTGGCGGGGCGGCGAAGAGTGTAGCGGCGCAGAGCGCAGCGGCAAAGAGTGGGGCGGCGCAGGCTCCGGCGAGAGATCTTGCTACGCTGCCGGGAGCCTTTGCGGGGTCCGGCGAGGGTAAGCCGGTGTCGATCGTCTTTGCCGCGCAGCCATCGTTGAAGGCAATGCAGGTGGCGGGCATTGTTGCGTCGTGGCTGGGGGTGGTGAGTGGTGACCGGCCAGTGCATTTTGTGGTGTCGATCGGTGCAATCCCTGCGGGCAATGCAATCGCTCTGGTGGAGGCGCCGTCGACGATGCTGACTGCGCTGGGCGCGATGGATGCCGGCCCATCGATAGAGCTGGTTGCGAACCCCAGCGATGCGACGTCGAGCGTGCTGCTATTGACGGGCAGCGATGACGACGAGCTGCTGACCGCGGCGATGGCCCTGGCGCTGCACGGCGATACATGGCATGGGCCGCAGGTGCACGTTGGCATCTTTGCGCTGCCTGCCGCGCGCGCGCCGGATGACGCACCGCGCTGGCTGAGCACGGACCACGTAGCGACTTTTGCGCAGGCGCAGATCGAGGGAAGCAGTGAGCTACAGGGCGATGGCTCGCGACCGTTGACCGCGACGTTGCGCCTGCCGCCGGACCTCGATTATGAAGACGGCATTGGCCGGCAGGGCGGCTTCCAACAAAATTTGGCGCTGCATCTCGACTATCGCTACAAGGCGGTGCCGCTGGGCGAAGCAAGCACGCTTGAGGTGTATGTGAATGGTGCGTACATCAGCTCCACGCCGATGCCGCATACGGACAAGGCGAGCGAGGTGCTGGAGACGGTGGTGCCGGTGCCGGTCGCGGATTTGCGGCCGGGGGACAACGAGTTCTCCTTCCGGTTTGCGTTTCGCGCCGCGCAGGGCGGTGCGAATCCGGCGAACCTGATGGGCGCGGTGTTGAAGGACTCCTATCTGGACATCAGCGGCATTCCGCACTGGACGAAGCTGCCGGAGCTGAACTCGTTTGCGCGAACAGGCTTTCCCTTTACGCGGCGTGCGGACCTGGCGGACACGGACGTCGTTCTTCCTGCCGCGCCGACCCCGCATGAGCTCGAAGCGTTCCTTTCGCTGATGGCGCGCATGGGCGCGCAGACAGGACTGCCGGGCGTGAATGTGACGGTGACGGACGCGTCGGCAGTCGATGGAGATACAGGAAAAGACCTGCTGGTGCTGGGCACGCCCGAGGACCAGCAGGGGATTGCGAAGCTGGATGCGGCGCTTCCGGTCGGCCTCAGCGCCGGTAGCCTGCATGTGCGCGGGCCGGAGGGAATCTTCGGCGGCGCGGGTCGCGGGTTGCTGGAGCGGCTGCGCGGATGGAGGCAGGGCGGAGAACCGAACGACCAAAGGTTCGGCGAGATGGAGACAACCGGTGAGCTGCCCGACGCGACCATCGAAGAGATTGAATGGCCGCGTGGGTCGGCGCACACTGCGGTGGTGATTGCGCTGCGCGACGACGCGGCGGCAACGAGCTTTACGAATGCGCTCGACAGCTCCGCGGCGGACGAGATGGGGCAGTCGGTCAGCGTGCTCCACGGATCGAGCTTCTCATCCTACCGGCTGGGCAGTGACGCGTATTGGGTGGGCGCTCTCTCGCCGTGGCTGCGGCTGGAGTTCTTGCTCGCCGATTCGCCATGGCTGGTTGCGCTGGTCGTGGCGATTGTCTGCTTTCTTCTTGCGGTGTTGTGGCAGGCGCGGCTGCGACGGCGCGCGCGCGAAAGGTTGCAGGCCATGGCTTAGCGAATTCATGTTGCACCTGCGTTGAGGGACCCGGCCTTAAGGGACAAGATTAAAGACAAGATTTCCTCAACTCATTGGATGGCGGCACACTCCCAGGGAAATAAGAGACGACAAAGGCTGTAGTCTGCTGGAGAACCCTCCGGCAGCGCGGTTTTCTGTTCCGGGAGGAGTGGTGCGATGACGGGAACGATCGAAGTGCGGCGGAGTTTTGTTGCAGTGATGGTGGGCGGGATGCTGTGTCTCTGCGGCGCGCAGGCGCAGGGCCCGCAATCGGCCAGGCACGCAGGCGCGAAGGCGCAGGCGGCGGTCGCCGCGCCGGACGACTCCGGCGCCGACGGTGCAGCGTACGCGAAGCTGAACGCCGGCCAGGTGGATGAGGCGGCCGCTGCATTTCAGGCGGTGCTTGCCGCGCAGCCCAAGGACGCAGGGGCGCTGGCAGGCATGGGCCAGGTGCGCATACTGCAGGGCAACTACATGGGCGCGGTGAGCTTTCTGGAACAGGCGAAGCAGGCCAGTCCCAACGATGCGGCAATCGCGGCGGCGCTCGATGGCGCGCGCTACCAGTTTTTGATGGGCGAGGGTAAAAGCGCGCAGCAGACCAACCATCTGGACGACGCTGAAAAGCGATATCGCGATGCGTTGGCGCTCAGGCCCGACACGGTGAGTCCGGTCACGGCCCTCGCCAACGTTCTGGTGCTGGAGAACCGGCTGGGCGACGCGCAGCAGGTGCTGGCCACCGCGGTCGCGCACACGGCAGCTGCAACGGGACGTCCTCCGGCGGAGCTGGCCGTGGAACTGGCGGAGATGGACATCGCCAACGGCCAGCCGCAGGCGGCCTATCCGCTGTTCCGGCAGGTGCTGGTGGAGCAGCCGGACCGGCTGGACGCATGGTCGGGGCTGATCTCCACGCTGCACCTGATGGGGCACGACGCCGACGCATCAGCGCAGGAGACGGCGATCCCCGCGGCGACGCGCGCGCAGCTGGAGTCGACCGCGGGCTTCCAGCAGATGATGACCGCCATTGGCAGCACGCCGGCACAGTCGGCAGTCGCCGATCCAGCGTACGCGCCATTTGTGCCCAACGCAGTGGTGGTTGCGCCGGCAACAGCTCTGCCTCCTGCTACTGCAGCGTCCGTGCCTGCGGTGCAAAACCCGCAAAGCACGATCGCCAACCCGCAGAGGCCGCAGGCCTCCGCCGCCGGTACGCCGTTGAAGGCGAGTGTTACAAAGCCGGTGGCAGCGTCTGCTGCACCGAAGGCCATTGCGGCGGCGCCGGCGCCGCAGACGACGAAAGCTCCTGCAGCCCTCGCGCAGGCAGTGCCCGGGCGTGCTTCTGCAGCAAGCGGCGCGCCGCTGGTGACGCAGCCGGCGGCCAGGCCCGCGAATCGCGTACAAGATATTCCCGACACCGGCGAGCAGCAGTATCCACAGCCGAAGGCGCGGCCGAGGGTTGCGTCGGGCGCGGCTGTGCCAAGTTCCGCGCAGCAGTAGTTGATGCTGCGGGTCCGTGTCTAGAGGTTGAAGGTCTCCGCCAGCCATGCGCGGATGGCGGATTGGATTCGGTCGAGCTTGGCGCCGGGCGAATCGGTCGTGCCCTGGAAGAAGTGATCCGCGCCTGCGATGAGGACCGTTTGCTTTGGCTCCCGTGCAAGCTGCCATGCGGCTTCAAGCGCGTCGACGGGTGAGAACTCGTCGCGGTCGCCTGAGATGAAGAGCTTGGGCTGCGGGCAGTGCCCGAGGAACTCGAAGCTGTAGTCTCGTCCGGCGGCGCTAACAGGCAGGCCCAGTCCGATGAGTCCTGCGACGCGGGGATCGCCGCAACCTGCTGCGCAGGCCCATCACGGAGCCGAAGGAAAATCCCGCGAAGAGGATAGGCTTGTGGATGCGGGCAGCAAGCCAGTCGAGCGCGGCGCGGACATCGTCCTGCTCGCCGCGGCCGTTGTCGTGCTCGCCTTCGCTGAGGCCGACGCCGCGGAAGTTGAAGCGCAACACCGGCAGGCCCGCCGCGGTGAGCGCCTTCATCGCGTGGTAGACGACCTTGTTGTGCATGGTCCCGCCGCCGGCTGGATGCGGATGGCAGACGAGCGCGCAATAGGGCGCGTCGTCGCGGCCAGTGTTGAGCAGCGCCTCCAGGCGGCCGGCGGGCCCGCGCAGGTCGTCGATGGTGATAACGCGCGAGGGCGCGGTGATTGCATCGGAGCTTTCGGTCATGCTTGGTTGAGTCTAATGCGCTACGGGAGGCGCGCGGCAGAATGCGCGGGTCGCGGTATCCTGTAGCCTCATGGCCAGCACTTTATTGGACCCCATTGATCTGACGCGCAGGCTCGTCAACATTGAATCCACCACGTACCACGAGGGCGCGGCGGGCGCGTTTCTGGCGGAGTTTCTCGCCGGCGCAGC
Organism: uncultured Acidobacteriaceae bacterium; assembly: GCA_963766975.1. Classification (GTDB taxonomy): domain Bacteria; phylum Acidobacteriota; class Terriglobia; order Terriglobales; family Acidobacteriaceae; genus Edaphobacter. The sequence goes on along the minus strand of CAVYCF010000007.1, from coordinate 664,965 downwards.
GCTGGGCGGTGGAGAGGATGGCCGTCGCGCAGCCGGATGCGAAGCTGGCGCCTGGCGCGGGCGAGTGCAGCCCGATTCAATGTCTACGCGGCCATGCCGGGCGTGACGCCGGACGTGGTGCTCTCCACGCATATGGACACGGTGCCGCCGTTCTTCGGCTGCACCGAGGACGACGAGTTTCTCTACGGGCGCGGGACGTGCGACGCGAAGGGCATTATTGCCGCGCAGGTGGCGGCAGCGGACAAGCTGCGCGATGCGGGCGTCAAGGTTGGGCTGCTGTTTGTCGTGGGCGAGGAGCGCGACTCCGCCGGTGCGAAGGTGGCGAATGTGAACCCGCGCGGCTCGCGCTTTCTGATCAACGGCGAGCCGACGGACAATCGGCTGGCGATGGCGACCAAAGGCGCGCTGCGCGTGGAGCTGCGCGCGAAGGGGCGCATGGCGCATTCGGCGTATCCGGAGCTGGGCGAGTCGGCGATTGAGAAGCTGGTGGAGGCGCTGCACGATGTGCTGGCGATGCCGCTGCCGGTCGAGCCGGAGATCGGGCCGGCGACGCTGAACATCGGGCTGATCTCCGGCGGGCACGCGCCGAACGTGATCGCGGACAAGGCTGAGGCGCATCTGCTGATCCGCACGGTAGGGCCCTCGGAGGAGTTGAAGGGACAAATTGAGCGCGTGGTCGCAGGGCGCGCGGAGGTTGCGTTCTCGCTGGACCTCGCCGCCGTGCGCATGCGGCGCGTGGGCAGCACTGCCGACGATGGTGGCGAAGTTTGCGACCGACATTCCCTCGCTGACGACCTGGGGCGAGCCGTTCCTGCTGGGGCCGGGATCGATCCATGTGGCGCATACGCCGGACGAGCGCATCAGCAAGAAAGAGCTGCTGGAGTGCGTGGACCTGTATGTGGAGCTGGCGACGAGCCTGGTGGGCTAGCCGCATACGGTAGCGAACGAAGAACTTTGTTCTTGCTCCAGATGAGTTTCGTCCCCGGTTTTCCTCGCTGCGCAGGAGTTGTGCTGCGAAGGGGCGCGCACGAACCGCGAGGCTCGGACTTAAGATAGAACCATGCCTGCTGAGTTTACCCACCTGCATCTGCATACGGACTATTCGCTGCTGGACGGCGCCTGCGACGTGGACAAGCTGGTCGCGCACGTCGCTGCGCTGGGGCAGAAGTCCGTGGCGATGACGGACCACGGCAACATCTACGGTGCGGTGCATTTTTTCAATTCGGCGAAGGAGAAGGGGATCAAGCCGATCCTGGGCTGCGAGCTCTACATCTGCAAGGAAGAGGACCATCGCGCCGCGCCCGAATCCCGACCTGAAGTACAACCACCTGCTGGTGCTGGCGGAGAACGAAGAGGGCTATCGCAATCTGGTGCGGCTTACTTCGGAGGCTGCGCTGCATGGCTTCTATCGCAAGCCGCGCGTAAGCAAGGCGTTCCTGGCAAAGCATTCGGCCGGGCTGATCGGCTTCTCCGGCTGCCTGGCGGGCGAAGTCGCCGAGAATATCATGGGCGGCCGCTACGATGCGGCCAAGAAGACCGCTGGCGAATATCAGGACCTCTTCGGCAAGGGCAACTTCTTCCTTGAGATTCAGGACCATCAGCTTGGGCCGGACAAGGCCGTCTGCGATGCGATGTTGCGCATGGAGAAGGAACTCGCGATCCCGCTGATCGCGACGAATGACTCGCACTACATCTCCGCCGATGACAGCCGCGCGCACGAGATTCTGCTGTGCGTGCAGACTGCGGGCTCGATGAACGACCCTAAGCGGTTCAAGTTCGACACCAACGAGTTCTACATCAAGTCCGCTGACGAGATGGCGCGACTGTTTGCGCATGCGCCGCACGTGGTGAGCGGCACGATGCAGTTTCCCGAGCGCTGCAACCTGAAGCTGAGCAAGGTGGACAATCCGTTCCCGGCCTTTCCCGTGCCCGAGGGCCAGACGCTGGACAGCTACTTTGAGCAGGTGTGCCGCGAGGGCCTGAAGAAGCGGATGGCGACCTCGATCGAGCATCTGCGCGCGCACGGGCTGATGAAGAAGACGATTCCCGAGTACGAAGCTCGGCTGGAGCGCGAGATAGAGTGCATCCAGCAGATGAAGTTTCCCGGCTACTTCATGATTGTGTGGGACTTCATCCGATTTGCACGAGAGCACGGGATTCCAGTAGGGCCGGGGCGCGGATCTGCGGCGGGCTCGCTGGTCGCGTACTCGATGGAGATCACCGACATCGATCCGCTGCAGAACGAACTGCTCTTCGAGCGCTTCCTGAACCCGGAGCGCGTGTCGATGCCCGACATCGACATCGACTTCTGCATGAACCGGCGCGGCGAGGTGATCGAGTACGTGCAGCAGAAGTATGGCCGCGATCAGGTGGCGCAGATCATCACCTTCAACACCATGGCCGCGAAGGCTGCGGTAAAGGACGTCGGCCGCGCGCTGGACATGCCCTACGGCGAGGTGGATCGCATCGCGAAGCTGATCCCCGCGACCATCGGCATCACCATCCAGCAGGCGTTGAAGGACTCTCCGCCGCTGGCTGCGGCGTATGAAGACCCGAAGATTCGCGAGCTGGTGGATGCGGCGATGCGGCTGGAGGGGCTGGTGCGCGGCGCGGGGGTGCACGCCGCCGGCGTGGTGATCGCGCCGAAGCCGCTGGCGGAGCTGGTGCCGGTGACGCGCACCAAGGACGAGGCCATCGTCACCTCCTACGACATGAAGTCGGTCGAGAAGATGGGCCTGCTGAAGATGGACTTCCTCGGCCTGACGACGCTGACCGTCATCGACGACTCGCTGAAGCTGGTCCAGTCCACCAAAGGACTTGCGCTCGATCTGGCGACGATTGCGCTCGACGACGCGCAGACGTACGAGCAGGTCTTCCATCGTGCTCTGACTTCGGGCGTCTTTCAGTTTGAGTCGGGCGGCATGCGCGACGTGCTGCGGCGCTACAAGCCAAATCGGGTGGAGGACCTGACCGCGTTGAATGCGCTCTACCGCCCCGGTCCCATGGCGATGATCGACGACTTCATCGAGCGCAAGTGGGGACGCCGGCCGGTCGAGTACGACCTGCCGGAGATGGAGACCATCCTGCGCGAGACGCTGGGCGTCATGGTCTACCAGGAACAGGTGATGCAGATCGCCAACGTTGTGGCCGGCTATTCGCTGGGCGAAGCCGACCTGCTGCGCCGCGCGATGGGCAAGAAGGACGTCGCCGAGATGCAGAAGCAGCGTGAGCGCTTTATGACAGGGGCCGCGGCGAACAAGCATCCCAAGGACGTTGCAGGCAAGATCTTCGATCTGATGGCCCAGTTCGCGGGCTACGGCTTCAACAAATCGCACTCGGCCGCGTACGCGCTGCTGGCGTACCACACGGCATGGCTGAAGACGCACTATCCTGTCGAGTTCATGGCGGCGCTGCTGACCAGCGAAACTTCGAAGCCGGAGAATGTCGTCAAGTACATCTCCGAATGCCGCGAGATGAACATCCCCGTCGTGCCACCCAACGTTCAGGTCTCAGATGCGAACTTCACCCCGGTGAGGGCTGCGACGGGTGAGGCGATCGGCTTCGGGCTCGCCGCGATCAAGAACGTCGGGCACAACGCAATCGTCTCGATCCTTGCAGCGCGTGAGGCGCTTAAGGCGGAAGGGCACCCGGGCTTCGCCAGCCTGTGGGAGTTCTGCGAGAAGGTGGACCTGCGCCTGCTGAACAAGCGCGTCCTGGAGTCGCTGATCAAGGCCGGCGCGATGGATGCCTTCGGTCCGCGCGGCCAGGTCTTCGCCGCGCTGGACAAGGCGATGGAGCGCGCACAGAAGTCGCAGAAGGACCTTGCCGCCGGACAGCACGGCCTGTTCGGCATCTTCGACGCAGACGAGCCGGCAGTGCGCGCGCAGACCGATGCGCTGCCCCCGGCGCCGGACTGGGATGAGCACACCCGACTGCAGAACGAGAAAGAGGTGCTGGGCTTCTTCGTCTCCGGCCATCCGCTGGATAAGTACCGCGAGAAGCTGCGCAACCTCAAGGTGGTCGACACGGCGACTGCGTGCGAGATGAAGCCAGAGCCGCAGGTCTTCCGGCGCGGCGGCGGCGAGCCGCCCAACGAGATCCAGATCGCCGGGGTCATCACCGGCCTCAAGGTGGCGAAGTCCAAGCGCTCGGGCGAGATGTACGCGCAGGCCACGCTCGAGGATACGGTGGGTAAGATCGAGCTGATCGCGTTCTCGTCGTCGTATCAGAAGCTGGCGGAGAAGCTGAAGATCGAGGTGCCGGTGCTGGTGCGCGGCGCGCTGCGCGGCGAGGAAGACTCCGCGCCGAAGCTGTCGCTCTCAAGCATCCAGGCGCTGGAGGACGTTACGCTCAAGCTGCCGGAGGCGCTGCGCATCAAGGTCCCGCTGCACAGCCCGGACGACGCACTGCTGGCGAAGCTCCAGGCAGTCTTCGCCGCCGCACCAGGCAAGGGCAAGCTGCTGCTCGATCTTGAAGAGCCGGGCGAGTTCTGCGCGGTGCTGGAGCCGCAGGGCGTCGGCGTCAGCGCGGACCGGCTGTTTATCGACCGCGTGGAAGAGCTGGTTGGGCGCGGCGGAGTGCGCGTGATCGGCTAGTCCGCGTCCCGCATTTCTCGGCGCGCCATCGCACGCGGCAGTCTTCGATACAATGGAGCAGATGGCAGAACAGGCAGCAGGCACGCCGGCGCAGTCAGGGGCCGCAGGCACGCAGCCGGAGGCCTGGCGCAGAACAGAGCTGGCGCGCCACCCCGAGCGGCCCTACCCGATGGACTTCATCGAAACTCTCTTTACCGGCTTCAGCGAGATCCACGGCGACCGCCGCTTCGGCGACGACTCGGCGATGACCTGCGGCATGGCCGACTTCCATGGGCGCCCGGTGATGGTAATCGCCAACCTGAAGGGGCGCACGCTCAAGGAGCGGTTAGCCCGCAAGTTCGGCTCGCCGGACCCCGAGGGCTACCGCAAGGCGCTGCGCGCAATGAAGATCGCGGAGAAGTTCGGGCGAGCTGTCCTTACGTTTTTAGATTTGACCGCCGCGAACCCGGGCATCGGCGCCGAGGAGCGTGGCCAGGGCGAGGCTATCGCCCGCAACCTGATCGAGATGGCGCGGCTGCGCGTGCCGACCATCGCAACGATCACAGGCGAAGGAGGATCGGGCGGAGCGCTGGGACTGGCGGTCGCCGATCGTGTACTGATTCTGGAAAATGCCATCTACACTGTGATCCCTCCCGAAGGCTGCGCCTCCATCATGTGGAAGGATGCGTCGAAGAAGCAGCAGGCGGCCGCGGCGCTGAACTATACCGCCGCCAATGCGCTGAAGCTGGGCTGCGTCGACGACGTGCTGAGCGAGCCCGAAGGCGGCACCCACAGCGATCCCGCCTACGCCATGCAGATGGTGGACGAGCGTCTCAAGTTTCACCTGGCGCAGATCGAGGCGAAGCCCATCGAGGAGCTGCTGGAAGAGCGCTACCTGAAGTTCCGCAACATCGCGCAGTTCTACACCACCGAGAAGCAGCGCTGACCCGCCGCACGCGGATGGCTCGATAGTCCCGTCTGCATCGCAGACGCTTCTGGCCGCAGCGAAGCACCAACGCCACTTCAGCCCAAAGGCCCTCTTTGCAACTCGCCCACGCCAACAGCACCGCCGTACCACCGCCTCCGCGTCCCCCGGTCAAAATCAGGCGCGACCGGTCGCGCACCGGGCGGATTGCGCTGTTTCTTGCCGCGGTGATCTGGTACCAGGCTGCGCGCGCCATCGCGATCAGCGCTGCCGATGGCCTCGCGCTGCGCTTTGACCTCAGCGATACCCAGCCGCTGCTGCAGGCGGTGCTGCTGCTGTTTCTCGCGGTCCTGGGTGTAGCAGCGCTACGCGGGATAGAGCGCCGCAGCAGCCCGCTGCGCGCGGTGCTTGGACTGCCGAAGCGCGCAACCGCCGGGGAAGAGTGGAGGATGGGCGCGGCGATCGGCTGGGGCATCGCCGTCGCGTCGGTGCTGCCCATGGCGCTGGCGCGTTCGCTGAATATTCAGCTCTGGAGCGAGCCCCGCGCCTGGTCTCTGCTCGCGATCAGCCTGTTGACGCTGGCGGTCCTGACGCTGGCGCATACGATCATGATCTTCGGCTACGCGCTGCCACGGCTGATCGAGACATTCGGCCCGACACGCGCCACGCTGCTGCTGATCGCGCTGGTTGCGGTCTATGCGTGGTTGACGCCGGTGCCCTATGACACGCCTCAAGGCACACGTCTGCTGGTGGAGATGCTGGGCGCGCTGCTGCTGTGCCTGTGCTGGCTGCGCACGCACGCGGTATGGCTGGCCTGGGGGCTGCACCTCGCGTGGGCGGCCTCGACCGCCGCGCTCTTCGGCCTGCCGCTGGCCGGCGACATCTCATTCAGCTCGGTCGTCGATACGCGCGCCGTCGGTGCGGTATGGCTGACCGGTGGATCGTACGGGCCGGCGGCGGCGGCGTTCACCATCCTGGTGCTGATCGCGGTGATCCCTGTACTGGTGCGCGTGACCGATGACTACGCATGGGAGTACACGCGACCGGAGATCGTCTCCGGCGGCTACGATGTGACCATTGCGCCGCCCGCCGCGCATATCGCGATGGAACAGGAAGCGGAGGCCGCGCGGCCAGCCCTGGTGCAGATCAAGCCGCTGGCTCCAGCGCCTCCGCCGTCGCCCGCCGAACAGATTCCGGAGTAAGTCTGTCCACGGTTGCCTGGGATTTCCCTGACCAGCTACAACTTTCAGGCCATATTTCTGCTTCCGACAGATGCTTATCTTTCGATGTAGCAGAGTCGTCCAAATCCTAGCAAGAACGGGGTAAACCAACTCGTCATAAACCGCAGGAACTGGAGCCAAATCTTTGAGCATGCATCCAGAATCGAAAGCGCAAACGAAGAAGGAGTGGACCACCCCGAAGATCAGGAAGGTTGATTTGAGGGCGGCCCCCTACGCCGAGGTGATTGAAATCCTCCGGTCGACTCTTGAGCAGGTGGAAAAAAGAGTCTCCCAAAATCCAAATGACCCCAGAGAGGCCGAGATACAGCGGTCGCTACAGCGCATGCTGGATGATCTGGAATTGAAGATTAACTCCAACGCCGCGTAGGGGAACCCTCCCGGCCATGTTTACCAGGGTGTGACTCGGGCCGACGGGTGCCATCGCCGGCCCGAGTCATTTGTGTGTCATGCCAGGGTCTCCGCTGCTAGTGGAAACCGCGTCACACCTGCTCTCACCAGCAGCTTTCGCCCCGCCAGATGCAGCATCCACCGACCCGTCGGGTGGGCAGGCTGTCCCGGCAAGCGGCGTATCCCGCAAGCTACCCGCCTCCGCCCGCTTGAAAAAGAGGAGCAGAAGGCGCAAGATGCTGAGTACGCGGGGTGCCATGCATGGCGTTTCGTTCGCTCACAAACAGGGGACAATGGTTCGCAGCACTCGCGGCGCTGCTGGTCTGCGCGTCGCTGCCCGGCCGTGCGCAGGTCTTCGTCGTGGGTGAGACGACGGCGATGGCCGATGTCTCCAACGACTTCCATCCCACGCGTGTGGAGCTTCCCGCGGTCGCGATGACGGAGCGGGGTCGTCTGGACCTGATCCGCAATCTGGAAGCCGAGCAGGGCTTCGCGCACCGGCCACTGCCGCTGGCGACCAATGTCACCCTGATCGCCAACGGCAACATGACGCCCGGCGGCGACGACTACAAGCAGCTGCTCTACAAGAACGGCGCGTTCGCCAACATCGGGGACCGCGTCGCCATCACCAAGGTCACAGTGCGCGAGGACCGTATCCTGCTGGACCTGAACGGCGGGCCGACCCTGAAGCATCGCATCCTGCGCCACATCTCGATCAACGACATGAACATGGTGCCTGACGATGGCGCGCAGGTGGATGGCTGCCGGCTGACGCTGCTGTTCGAAGGCGGCGTGCCGGAGATCTCGGCGCCGGAGGTGAAGGCGCTGCTCGATCCCATCATCGACTTCAGCGTGAAGACCTCCGAAGTGGCCTACGCCGACAGCCTGCCGCAGTTCCTGAAGGACGCGATCGCGCAGCACGATGTGTTGGTGGGTATGAACCGTCGCATGGTGCTGGCCGCGATGGGCGCGCCCGACTCCAAGGTGCGCGAGCTGGTGCCCGGCTCCGACACCAGGCACTACGAGGAGTGGATCTACGGCCACCAGCCGCAGACGGTGCGCTTCGTGCGTATCGAAGGCGACGTGGTGACCCAGGTGAAGGTCGCCGCGCTCGGCCAGCCGGTCGCTGTGCATACACAGAATGAGATGCAGGGCTGGAGCGATCCCGGCAATGTGCGTGAGGTCGCCGAGGGCGACACATCGCATGAGGCTGATGGCGACGGCCCGGCCAAGGCGCCCCCCAGCATTCTCAACCCCGGCGAGGGCGCGCCGGGCTCCTCGCGCCGTGTGCTGCTGCCGACTACGCCGGCCGGTCAGGACAAGGGCGGTACGGACACAGACGGCAGCAAGCCTGCAAGCGGCGAGCCGCCCAATCCCGCTGTGCAGGGCAGTCCTGCCGAACCGTCGGCTCCGCCGCCTCCACCGGCGCAGTTTCAGACTGCGCAGTTAGCGCTGTAATCAGACGCGCTAATCAGACGCCCTAATTGATTCAGACCCGCATCCTGCTGCTGGACGTCGCCATCCGCATGCAACCCGCAACGACTGCGATCGAAACGCACGTAGCCATCGCAATCCAGCCTAGCGCCTGCTCCAGCGGCGTGAGATGGATCTGTTGTCCCGATGCGAGGCTCAGGAGCATGCTGTGCGATCCGCCAACCGTGGCGGAGACCGTCCGCAGCTCTCGCAGCGCAAAGACGCCAAAGCCTGTCATTGCGCACAGCACGGCAACGAGACCCGGAACAACACGCCGCCACGGGAAGGGAATCGGCGGAGGCGCGCTGGTCTCCGCATGGAGCGATTCCATGACGGAGAGCGCGAAGCCGGAGGACGGCGTCAGGTCCTCGCCGGCAGCGAAGTGCGCGCGGAGCAAACTGTCTACGTCATCCGGCGCGGAGGTGTGAGTGAGGTCGCGATTCTTTTCATTCGGACTCATGCGGTCCCCTTTGCCTGCCGCTGCAGCGCAGCAGAGCGCTTCATCAATGGCCTGAGCTTGTCGCGCAAAAGATTGCGCGCGCGGAACAGGCGAACCTTCACCGTGCCTTCGGGCAGGCCCAGGCTGGCCGCCGCCGCGGGTACATCCATCTCGTGGAAGTAATAGAGCGTAAGCACCTCGCGATACATTGCCGGCAGCCGGTCGACCGCCTCACGCACGGTCGCTCGCTCGTGCCGCTGCTCGATGGCGGCGTCGAAGCGATGCGGGTCCGCCGGCTCGGGAGCATCCTCAAAGGAAAGCGTCACCGGTGGCAGGCGGCGAATCTGCGAGCAGTAGACGTTGGTGGCCAGCGCGAACAGCCATGTGGAGAACGCCGACTCCTGCCGCCATGAGGCCAGATTTCGGTAGGCGCGCAGGAAAGCCTCCTGCGCCATCTCCTCAGCTCGGGCGCGATCGCGGCAGAAGCGGTAGGCGAGGTTGATCAGCGGCGACTGCCAGCGACGCACCAGGCCCTCAAAGGCAGAGGTGTCTCCGGCGAGCACGCGCTGCACATCGCGGCGGTCGTCCTCTGCGCTGCGAGCTGCGCCCTCAGCAACCCGTCCGGCGCTCGCCGCGTCGAGAGAGGCCGGCTGGCTCCCATCTGTTGCGGAATGGCCGGTTGTCGCTGTCAACTCTACCCCTCGAATTCAGTGTGACCGCAATCCCGCGTCTGCGGTTTCGTTTTCTTGGGCAAAGAAAAATGAAACCGGCCGCCTCGCCCTGGGGTCATACCGTTCGAAACCGGGAAACTCCCGATCGAGGTCTACATGTCACCCATAGTCGTTGGTCCCGCTATCGCCGTATTTGTCTTCCTCTCCATCGGCGCGATTGCGCTGTTCACTTTCCTCTCCGTTGCTACCTGGGCCGGCACGCGCCAGGCGGAGCGCGAGGCATACTATAAGGCCGAGATGATGAAGAAGATCGCCGAGGTGGGCGGCGAGAACAATCCAGCGCTTGAATACCTGCGCGAGCAGGAGCGGATCGCCGCAGCCAAGCGGCTGGGGGGAATCAAACTCGGCGGCCTCGTCACCTCCGGCCTCGGACTGGGCAATATGATCTTCCTCCGGGCCCTGCTCCACGGGCAGCCCATCTATCTCAGCGGAACGATCTTTCTATTCATCGGGCTTGCCCTGCTGGCCTATGCGTTCTGGTTCGCGCCGGAGCGCGATGTTGCAAGATAGCGCCTAGCGGATCGGCTTCAGTGTCCTGCGCCAGCGCGTCTCATCGAAGAAGTGCAGTGCGGTATGCAGCGCAAAGGCAATCTGATCGCCGGCTGAGGTTTTGTACATCTGATCACCCGGCGTTTCGAACGACCAATAGACGAACAACGGTCGACCGACCAGATTCTCGCGACGCACGAATCCCCAGTACCGGCTGTCCAGGCTGTCGGCGCGATTGTCGCCCATCATGAAATAGCAATCCGGCGGAACGACGAGATCGCCGTCGCGGATATGTTCCCCCATCTCGAGCGACCATGTTGCCGTCACTCCGGGCACCAGCGCGCCAGAGTGGGCAGGGAAGTCGTCGCGGTAGGGATCGTAATTCTCCGATGTGATCTTTGCCGCGTAGGGCTCATTCTGCGCAACGCCGTTTACATAGACAATGCCATGATCAAGATGAATCCGGTCCCCGGGCAGGCCGATCGTGCGTTTGACCAGGATGGAGTATTTACCGTCAGAGTCCTGCACCGGCTTGTGGAAGACCACCGGCTCGCCGCGCTCGAGCGGACGATACGGCATCAACGGCATCCATTGCGTCGCCGGAGCAAGCGACGTTGTATCCGCCACAACGTGATCGCCAACCAGAATCGTACTGGCCATCGAGGCCGAGGGGATCATGAAGTTCTGCGCGATGAAGGTGAGAGCGAAGATTCCGACCGCCAGCGTTGTGCAGATCGAGGCGAAAGACTGAAGTCCCGTCTCAGGGGTTTGCTCCGGCGCCGCTTCCTTCTTCGCTGAACGTTTTGCCATATTCAGGACCTCGCAGTCTTATCGAGCTTCACCCAGCGCCGCCTGCTGCGCGGCCAGCAGCTCGCGAATGCCCTGCTCCGCGTAGTCCAGCATGGTCAGCAGCTGCGCGCGGCTGTAGGCGACGCGTTCGGCAGTGGCCTGGGTCTCCACCAGACCGCCGTCGGCCAGCATCACGACGTTCATGTCCACGTCGGCGCGCGAGTCCTCCTCATACGCCAGGTCGAGCAGCACATTTCCATCCACGATGCCGACCGAGGTGGCCGCAATCATCTGCTTCAGCGGCGATGTCTTCAGCGTGCCTGCGGCGACCAGGCGGTTCAGCGCCAGAGCCAGCGCGACCGAGGCGCCAGTGATGGCCGCGGTGCGCGTGCCGCCGTCGGCCTGCAGCACATCGCAGTCCAGGATAATGGTGCGCTCGCCCAGGGCCTTCATGTCCACCACAGCGCGCAGGCTGCGGCCGATCAGCCGCTGGATCTCGTGCGTGCGTCCGCCGATCTTGCCACGCTCGGCCTCGCGCGGCGTCCGCGTCAGCGTGGCGCGGGGCAGCATGCCGTACTCGGCGGTCACCCAGCCGCGGCCGGAGTTGCGCATCCAGCCGGGCACGCCCGTCTCCACCGTGGCATTGCACAGTACGCGGGTGTTGCCGGTCTCAATCAGCACCGAGCCCTCAGCCGTAGCCACGTATCCCGGGGTAAAGCGCACGCCACGCAGGGCATCTGCGGCACGTCCATCGGGACGGAAGAGTGGATTGGCGGTGGCGGCTTGCGGCACGGAAACAGCAGAGGACATTGGGCGATTATAGTTGCCCGCCCCGTGTCCCATGCCGCTCCGGCAAGCAGGAGGCGGTGTGGGAGACTTTTGCGGCCTTCATTCCCATTTTGGGAATGGCACCAATCTGGGAATCTTGCGAGACGGTTATTTTTGATAGGCTTCCCAACATCCAGTCGTGATTGTAAGTTCTATATCGGGAAGCTGCGCTTCCGAGAAGGCACGGTCCAATCGATGTTCACTGCCTCTTTTCAGTTATTTAGAGCGAATATTCACTTTGGCACGCAAGTTGTTACTAAAAGGGTTGATTGCCCTCCCAGCAGGAGCCGCTGAACCGATCGGAGAACGTCAGTGCGGACCAAGTCGAGCAGTACCGCCCATTCACCGGACTACAGTTCCAACTTTTGCGCTCCGATCCCCCTGCCGCCTCGGGGCACGGTGCAGACCTCGATGAATATCGAAGGGGCAGACCACGGCGAGCAGCAGTGCATTCCGCAGCTGGGAACAGTGCCTGGCGCCTGGCGAGCTCGCGAAGGGCCTGCATTCTGGGACGCCGCTCGAGCTGCCGCGGACGTTGACGATGGATTGCTGCACGATGCGGGCAATCTGATCGGCGCCGTCGGCCTCTACTGCGATCTGCTATCGATGCCCCATGTGCTTCGACCGGAGCACCGCCATTATGCCGACGAGCTTCGCTTGCTGGGCGAGCGCAGCGCAGCGATGATCGAACAACTGATCGAGCGGCGGATCGGTGAGTGGGGCGAGGCGTCCGCGTTGTTGGCCTCCTCCGCACAGCCGCAGCCGCAACGGCCTGACGCCGCGCCATCCGCTTCCCGCCCTGCGAAAGGGGCCCTGGGGCTGCGGCCAGCCGTGGAACGCTGCGCCGGCCTGCTGCGTGGCATTGCCGGCAAGCAGGCAGTGCAGTTCCTCTACGGCGAAGCTGCGGCGCTGCCTGTCCGCGTACCGGCCGATTCCGTGGAGCGCATTCTGATTAATCTGGTGCGCAATGCGGCGGCGGCGCTGGCCCCGATACGGGGCGGCATCCGCATCGGGGTTGGCCTGCTGCCCGGCAACGGAGACGGCATCATGAGGCCATGGCCCTTCCAGCGCGTGCGGCTGACGGTGGAGGACTTCGGCCGGGGCATGGCGCCCGAAGAGGTGAACAGCTTCTCGCAGCGCGCGCCCTGGGGTCCCGCGCCACGGGATAGGCTTTCACGTGGTGCGCGAACTGGTCGAAGTCTCCGGCGGCGAGCTCTCGGTGATGAGCCAGCTGGGGCAGGGTACGCGCGTGGAGATGGAGTGGCCGGTCGCGCAGCCCGCGGAGCCGATGCAGCACGATCTTGATGCGCTTCCTGCGCCCAGGGAGAGACGGAGGGCAGCATGGCAGAGCTGACTCCAGGACCCGGAGGCCGAGACCCGCGCGACGACCCTGAATCACGGCATCGGGATTCGACTGTGCCTGATGTTCCGGGCCTTCTGCATGCCGGGCCCGTCGCCGGAATCCGCCGCCTGTCCCAGGGCCTGCCCCAGTTGCGCCTGCTCGTAGTGGACGACGACGAGCCGCTGCGCAGGGCGTGCGTGGAGATCGCGGCTGGCATGGGCTTTCTTACCGCCGCAGCCGGAAGCGTGCCGGATGCAGTGGCGGCGATGGAGCAGCAGCAATTCGACCTGGTCCTGCTGGACCTGCGGCTGCCCGGCGGCGGAGGCCTGAAGCTGCTGGCGGAGATCCATTCGCGCTTCCCCTCCGCCGGCGTGGTGGTGATGACCGCGTTTGCCACCGTCGCCTCGGCGGTGGAGGCGCTGCGCAACGGCGCGGACAACTATCTCACCAAGCCGTTCACGCTCGAAGGCCTGACCAACGTACTCGAGGAGTCGACCCGGCGGCTGCACTTCGATCTGGAGAGTCGCCAGTTGCGCGAGCGCATGCGTACCCCGCGTGGCATGGGCAGCCTGATCGGCACCTCGCCCGGCATGGAGAAGGTCTACCGCATCCTCGCCAAGGTCACCTTTTCCGCGCATCCAGTGCTCATTCTCGGCGAGAGCGGCACCGGCAAGGAGCTGGTCGCGCGCTCGATCCATACCGGTGGCCCGAACGCCGCGCGGCCATTCGTCGCGGTGGACTGCAGCTCGCTGGCGCCTACGCTGATCGAGAGTGAGCTCTTCGGCCACGTGAAGGGAGCGTTCACCGGCGCCAGCCGCCCGCGCGACGGCCTGCTGGCCTCAGCCGACGGCGGGACGATCCTGCTGGACGAGATCGGGGAGCTGCCCTCCGAGATGCAGTCCAAGCTGCTGCGCGCGCTGCAGGAGAAGGAGGTGCGTCCGGTGGGCTCTTCGCGCGCCGTGCCCTTCACCGCGCGCGTGCTTGCCGCCACCAATCGCAACCTGACCGCGATGGTCGAGCAGGGCCAGTTCCGCAAGGACCTCTACTTCCGGCTCAACGTCGTCAACCTCCGCATCCCGCCCCTGCGCGAGCGCCGCGAGGACATTCTGCTGCTGGCGCAGTTCTTCCTGGAGCAGGTGGAGCGCGAGCGCGGCAAGACCTATCGCTTCTCCGATGAGGCGCTGCAACTGCTGATGGAATACGACTGGCCGGGCAACGTGCGCGAGCTCGAACACACCGTGCAGCGCACCTGTGCGCTCTCCTCCGGACCCGTGCTGCATTCGGTCGACCTGCCCACCCAGCTGCAGGACTTCCGCGCGCATCGCCAGGAGATCGCCGCCCAGACCGTGATCGAGCAGAGCGTGGGTGAGACCGGTCCTTCGATCATCTCCATCGCGGAGATGGAGAGGCAGGCCATCCTCGATACCATCCGCCAGTTGAAGGGAGACAAGCTGATGGCCGCCAAGCTGCTCGGCATCGGCAAGACCACCCTCTACCGCAAGCTGAAGGAGTATGGCCTCGGCGATGGCGGCGACATGGAAGGGAACTGAGGCGCGAAGAAATTGTGGAGTATCGGCCTGTTCTCACCCCACGCGGAAGGCAATTCGGGAGGGCCGGCAGATCGCGGCTGCTATCCTGAGGCAATCCACTCTTCAGGAGCAACCCCGCATCCATGTCTGAACCTGTAAAGATCACCGTCCGGCCCAATGGCCCGCTGCGCGTCGAAGGGCCCATCACTCTCACCGATGCCGACGGCCGCGCCTGGGACCTCACCGGCAAGCCGGCCATCTCACTCTGCCGCTGCGGCGCCAGCGCCAACCGCCCCTTCTGCGACGGCTCCCACAAGACCATGGGCTTCGCATGCGCGGCCACGCCGCCAGCCACTCTCACCTAGGCTCATCCTTCGCGCGAGACCTTCGCCTTGAACCTCGAGCGCAATCCGCACCCACGCCTCCAGCTTGCCCGCGTCTGCATCTTCGCTGCGCTTGCTCTGCTGCCCGCAACCCTCACGGCCGCCGCAGGTGTCGAGCCCTCGCATATGCGCGCCTACACGCGCAGCGAGGCGATGGTGCCGATGCGCGACGGCGTGCGCCTGCACTGCGTCATCTTCCGCCCGGACGCACCTCACCCGGCGAACAGCTGCCCTTCCTGCTCGACCGCACGCCCTACGGCGCCAGCGAGACTCGACGCCGCGGACCTGAACGACGAGATGCCGGAGCTGTATGCCAGCGGCTATCTGTTTGTGATGGAAGACGTGCGCGGCCGCTACGGCTCCGAGGGCACGTTTGTGATGAACCGCCCGGCCCTCGTCGGCGCACACAACCATCGCACGATATCGACGAGACCACCGACGCCTACGACACCGTCGACTGGCTGGTGAAGAACGTCGCCGGCAACAACGGCCGCGTGGGCGTCTACGGCATCTCCTACGACGGATTTCTCGCCATCATGGCGGGCATCGATCCCCACCCCGCGGTCAAGGCCATCTCGCCGCAGGCCCCCATGACCGACGTGTGGATGGGCGACGACTTCTTCCACAACGGCGCCTTCCGCCAGAGCTACGGCTTTGACTACGTGCAGCAGATGGAGGCGCAGAAGACCGATGTGCGCGTCGATATCGTGCGGACGGGCATCAGGACGCCTTCGACTTCTTCCTCGCGCACACCAACTTCGCCGGCGCGGCCGAGGCAGCGAAGATGCAGCGACCTGCCCACCGCGCAGGCCTTCCTCACCCAGCCCGCCTACACGCCCTTCTGGCAGGCGATGGCGGTCCAGCGGCACCTGACCAGCGTGGCCGTGCCCACGCTGCTGGTCGGCGGCTACTGGGACCAGGAAGACATGTGGGGCACGCAGGCCGAGTACGCCGCGCTCGCGGCCCACGACCCCCGCCACCAGCTCTTCCTCGTGCTGGGGCCGTGGAACCACGGCGGCTGGCAGGACCGATGGCCGCTCGCGTCGGCACCAACTGCGGCACCCTCGACTTCGGCCAGCCCACCGGCGACCGAGTTCCGCCGCAACGTCGAGGCGCCGTTCTTCGAGAAGTATCTGAAGGACCGGCCCGGCTTCGACCCTCAATGACAGTCGCCAGCTACCGCACCGGCGTCGACCAGTGGGAGCTCTACGACGCATGGCCTCCGGCCGAAGGCTTCACCCCGGCGCAGCTTTATCTGGATGCCGGGCAGACGCCTGAGCTTCGACCCGCCTGCCGGCCGCGCACGCAGCGTATCGCCGCCAGCTACGTCTCCGACCCCGCCGATCCTGTCCCGTATCGCCATCGCCCGATCCAGTCCACCTACGCGCGCGGCTCGCAGTGGTACACCTGGCTGGTCGAGGACCAGCGCTTCGCCACCACCCGCAAGGACGTCGCAACCTTCACGCATGCCGCCGCTCGACCACGACGTCACCGTCACAGGCGACGTCATCGCCGACCTCTTCGCCTCGACCACCGGCACCGACGCCGACTTCATCGTGAAGCTGATCGATGTCTACCCCGACTCGGCGTCCGCGCCCGACTCCGGCTACCAGCTGATGGTGGCCGAGCGAGATCTTCCGCGGCCGCTACCTGCACAGCTTCGAGCAGCCTGCGCCGCTGAAGCCCGGCGAGGTCGACGAGTTCAAGTGGAGTCTGCACGGCGTCGACCACACCTTCCTCAAAGGCCACAGTATCATGGTCGAGGTCCAGTCCACCTGGTTCCCGCTCTACGATCGCAACCCGCAGACCTTCGTGCCCAACATCATGACCGCGCCCGCGGACGCCTACAAGCCGGAGACGATAAGCATCTACAGCTCAGCCGACCATCCATCCCATCTGGAGATCGAGCTGGCGAAGTAGCGAGCCTGACCTCGCTTCCGTTTTGGGACTGCCGCGCCTCACACGCAGCGGTTTTTGCTATCCCTCGCCCAGCTGCGCACTTGATCATCAAGCTGTCCTCCCCGGGACCGCTCCTGCGGTGTTCGATTCTGGGCCAGTGGGCATTTCGGCGGGAGAGCAGCATGCGGGTTCTGGTTGTGGAAGATGACAAGGCGTTGGGCGCTTTCCTTCGCCAGGGGCTGGAGATGGAGGGCCACCAGGTCGCGTGGGTGGAGGATGGCGACGCGGCCCTGGTCAGCATAGCCGAGGCCAGCCCGGAGCTGATCGTCCTCGACCTCAGCCTTCCCCGGCGCGATGGCATGGAGGTACTGGAGGAATTGCGCGCGCGCCAGCATGACTCCTCCGTGCTGGTGCTCACCGGCCGCAACGACCTCAACGCCCGCGTGCAATGCCTGGACCTCGGCGCCGACGACTGCCTGCTCAAGCCCTTCAGCTACTTTGAGCTGCTGGCCCGCTGCCGTGCTCTGCTGCGCCGCCGCCGCCAGACGGCCGACCCGGTGCTGCGCCATGGCGATCTCGAACTGCACCGCATCGAGCGCCGCGTGGCCCGCGCCGGCAAGGCCGTCGCGCTCACCGCCAAGGAGTTCTCGCTGCTGGAGTACCTGATGCTGCACAAGGGCGAATGCGTCTCGCGCGCCCGATTGCTGGCCGATGTTTGGCAGATGCACACCGAGACCGGGACCAACGTCGTCGACGTGTACATCAACTATCTGCGCCGCAAGCTCGCAAGCGATACCGGCGACGCCTCCGTCATCGAGACAGTGCGCGGCTCCGGCTACCGGCTGGGTGGAACCAAGCCGCGCAAGCAGAGCGCGCGCGACGACCAGCCGCCCCAGGCAACACACATGCCTGCGTAGTGGAGATCACTTTTAGACCAAATCCTTGCGGTGGATTCAGCGGAGCAGCTCCATGGGCTATGGCGTAGGCAAAGACACAACGGAGACAAAAGCACCCGCGCGCACCGTCGTGCTCACCAGCGCGGACGCCCACTTCCGCGAGCGCCTGCGCCGGCAACTGACGGCCATGCGCTGGAATGTGCGCGAGGCCTCAGGCGGCGCGGAGGCCATGGCCGAACTGCAGAGGCAGCCGGCTGAGGCCATGGTGCTCGACAGCCTGCTGCCCGACCTCGAAGTGGGCGAGTTCGCCCGCCAGATGCGTACCCGCCATCCCGTCATGGACCTGCTGTGGGTGGACGCCCCGGTGGATGAGGCCGGTCCGCGCAGCCCGCGCCGCAACGAGCTGCTGCATGCATTGCGCCGCGCCCAGGAAGAGGCGCGCACACCCGCGCAGTCTCTGCCGGACACCGTTGCATGGGCCGCCGCGCCGGTCGCCATCCCGCAGGGCCCCAGCCCTGGCCGCCTTGCTCCTGCGGACGAGCGTGCCCTGGTCTCGCGCGAGGTGACGGATCTTCTCCGCACCCGTGGCGAACGAAAACCGGCCGGGGATGCCCGTCCCGCGCTGACCGATGCCGTTGCCCATACCGCCCTGCCCGCTGTGCCTTCCAGAGCGCCAACGGCCGCACCCCGGCCCCCCGCACAGCCCTTGCCGGAGATGGTAGGCGACAGCGCCGGCATGGTGGAACTCGCCCGCATGGTGCGCCTCGTTGCTCCTCGCTCCTCCACCGTGCTGATCCAGGGCGAGACCGGGACCGGCAAGGAACTGGTCGCCAAGGCCGTGCATACGCTCAGCCTCCGCGCCAGCAAACCCTTTCTTGTGTTGAACTGCGCGGCTATACCGGAATCATTACTCGAAGCTGAGCTCTTCGGCCACACCCGGGGCGCATTCACCGGCGCCGTGCAGTCGCGCACCGGCCGCATCGAGGCCGCCAACGGCGGCACCCTCTTCCTCGACGAGATCGGCGAGATGCCGATCGCCCTGCAGGCCAAGATGCTGCGCTTTCTGGAGTCCGGCGAGCTGCAGCGCGTGGGCGACAATGAGGTCCTGCGCGTCGACGTTCGCGTCGTCGCCGCCTCGCACCAGCCGCTGCTGCAGCGCGCGAGAGAGCACTCCTTCCGCCTCGACCTCTACCACCGCCTCGCCGTCTTTCCCGTCCACATCCCAGCGCTGCGCGAGCGCATGGCCGATCTGCCCGGGCTCGCTGATTACATCCTGGCGCGCCTCGGCGAGGAGATGCCGGTCAAGCGCCTCTCTCGCGCTGCCCTCGATCGCCTGATGGAGCATGACTGGCCGGGAAACGTCCGCGAGCTGGCCCATGTGCTGGAGCGCGCCGCCATCCTGGCCGAGGACCGCCGCGAGATTGCTCCGGAGGAGGTCCGCTTCTAGCCGATATCACCGCCTGGCCGCGGTTTTGCGCCGCCGCGCGCCGAAAAGAAATCTAAAAACAAGACGTGATTTTGTGCGTGCGTTTCCGTATGATGGTCGCCCGGACGAGCGGACCACAAATCAGGTCGGCCTCTAGCCGCGGGAAGGGAAGAACACCATGAAGTGGCTGCGGACATTTTTCGAGTACTGGCGACGCTGGAACGAACTGGTAGGTTAGTCCTCCAGATCGTTCAGGCCCTACATCAGGTGGACCGCGTCTACATCCACCGTCAGGTTACGCTGTGGGATTCCCTCGGCATCCGCGAACGTCAGCATCGCACGCAGCGCTTTGCCCAGCGCGTCGCGCCGCTCGGCCTTCAGCACAAAATGGAAGCGATAGATGCGCTTCAGCCGTGCGATCGGCGCCGTCGCCGGCCCCATCACGCGTACCCGCTCCAGCTTCGCTCCGGCAAACCACCGCCCCAGCTTCTGCGACCACCCCGCCGCCTCCTCCATCCTCTCGCTCTGCACCACCACATTGGCCAGCGCGCCAAACGGTGGATAGAGGAACGGCCGCCGGTGGTACATCTCCTTCTCCACAAACCCGCGATAGTCATGCGCTGCCGCAAACTTAACCGCGTAGTGGTCCCCGTTGTACGTCTGCACTAAAACCTTGCCCGGCAGTTCACCGCGTCCCGCACGGCCCGAGACCTGCGTCAGCAGCTGAAAGACCCGCTCTGCCGCGCGAAAGTCCGGCAGCGCCAGCGCCGCATCCGCACCGATGACGCCTACCAGCGTCACGCCATGCACATCGTGTCCCTTGGCGATCATCTGCGTGCCCACCAGCAGGTTGATCTCGCCCGAGTGCAGCCGCCGCAACAGCCGCTCCATGTCCCCGCGCCCGCGCACCGTGTCGCGGTCCATGCGCCCGATGCGTGCGTTGGGAAACATCTCCTGCAGCCGCTCCTCGCCCTGCTGCGATCCCGCTCCCAGATAAAACAAATGCTCGCTCGCGCACTTCGGGCAGCTCTTCGGCACGCTGCGCCGGTAGCCGCAGTAGTGGCACACCAGCCGGTCGCCCGTATGAGCATGTGCATCGTCCTCTACATGCCCACCGGGCTTGTGATACGTCAGCGCGATCGCGCAGTTCTCGCACTCGATCTTCTCGCCGCAACTGCGGCACAGGACAGTAAACGAATAGCCGCGCCGGTTCAGCAGAATCATCGCCTGCTCGCCGCGGTCGAGCGCCGCCTGGATCTCCTCGACCATCCGCCGCGAGAAGACCGCGTCCTGCCCGGTCGCGCGGAACTCCTCGCGCATGTCGATCAACTCCACCGCCGGCAGCGGCCTGTCCTCGACCCGCGCCGTCATCTCCACACGCTCATAGCGGCCAAGGTCTGCATTCCGCCAGCTCTCCAGCGACGGCGTCGCCGACCCGAGCACTACCACCGCATCTTCCAGCTTCGCGCGCATCACCGCCACATCGCGCCCGTGGTAGCGCGGCGTCTCCTCCTGCTTGTAGCTGGAGTCGTGCTCCTCGTCGACAATCACCAGTCCGAGCTGTTGCATCGGCGCAAACACCGCCGAGCGCGTCCCCACTACCACGCGCGCCTCGCCGCGCCGTATGCGGTGCCACTGCTCCGCGCGCTCATCCGGCGTCAGCGCGGAGTGCAGCAGCGCGACTTCTTTTCCAAAGGCCGCGTGCAGCTCGCCAGCCATCGCCGGCGTCAGTCCAATCTCCGGGACCAGCAGCAGCGCGGATTTTCCCGCATCCAGCCCACGTTGCATCGCCGCAAAGTACACGCTGGTCTTGCCCGAGCCCGTGATGCCATAGAGCAGGATCGGCTTGAATTCGGCCTTCGCCATCGCCGCCGCAATCGTACCCAGTGCCTCCATCTGCGGCTCGTTCAGCGCATGCTCATGCGCGTGCTTCTTGCCCTCGGCATGCACACCGCGCAGCGCAAAAACCTCCGGCTGCTCTTCAATTGCCACCAGCCCGCGCTTCACCAAGGTTGTTAAGGTCGTCTGCGGAACTTCGCGCAGCGCGGCGGAATCGCGCAGATCAGCAACTCGCATCCGCCCTCCCGCCGCAGCCAGCTCCGCCAGAATCGCCGTCTGGTTCGCATTCAGCTTTGGAATCCGCGCATCCGGCATCAGCAACGCGACGCGCTCCAGCCGTCGCGCATCGCGCTCCTCGGCGACGGCCTCGCGCACCAGCCACTTCTTCCTCGCCATGGCATCGAGCAGGGCCTTGTTCGCCCGTGTGGCAGACCGCAGCGCCGCCAGCTTCGCCACGTGGCCGTCTTCGAGGTAATTCAGCACCGCGTACTCGCGATCCTGATCTTCCGAACTAAGTCTTGATCTGCGTGAAGCCCCGCGCTCCGCCGCTTCATGCAGCACGCGCCGCCCAGCCTCAGCAATGCGATACACAAATTCGCGCCGCACCTCGGCCATCAGCGGCAGCATGCCGCGCAGCACCTCACCCAGCGGCGCAACGTAGTACTGCGCGATCCACTCGGCCAGCCGCATCAGCTCGTCGGAGATCAGCCCTTCGGCATCCAGCAACTGCTGGACTGGCTTGATCTCGATGCCGTCGCCCGGCCTCTCATCGTGTACGCGCACCACCACACCCATCAGCCGCTGCCCGCCGAAGGGCACCAGCACGCGCGCGCCCACCGCGGGCACCACGCCGTTCACCGCATAGGTAAACGCCTGGTCCAGCGGGACGGGCAACGCAACATCGCAGTAAGCGGGAGACGCACTGGTCGGTTCGTTCAAAGCCTCTTCAGACTATCGCTGCCTCCTGTGCACATGCCGTTCGCTGCGCCATATCCCCGTTCCCTGCACAGGTTCCCCATTCGCGCAAACTGCACAATCCATGCGGCCCGCGATGCTATCCTGACTAAGAATCACGAGCTCTCAGAAGACAAAAATCACACCCCAATGAGGTGAAATGCATGGCGACGGCAACCATCGATAAGGCGGCACTCGATTACAAGGTGGCAGACATCTCCCTGGCCGACTTCGGCCGCAAGGAGATCGACATCGCTGAGCAGGAGATGCCCGGCCTGATGGCCATCCGCGCCAAGTACGCGCCCGCCAGGCCGCTGGCCGGCGTCCGCGTCACTGGCTCGCTGCACATGACCATCCAGACCGCCGTGCTCATTGAGACCATGGTCGCCCTCGGCGCCGACGTGCGCTGGGCCAGCTGCAACATCTTCTCCACCCAGGACCACGCCGCCGCCGCCATTGCCGCCGCCGGCGTCCCCGTCTTCGCCTGGAAGGGCGAGAGCCTCGAAGAATACTGGTGGTGTACCGACCAGGCGCTCAGCTTCCCCGGCGGCAAAGGCCCGCAGCTGGTCATCGACGACGGCGGCGACGTGACTCTCCTCATCCACAAAGGCGTCGAGCTGGAGAAAAGCGCCGCGGCTGGAGAAAAAGCCAAGTGGGTGGACTCGCCCTCCGGCTCGCACGAAGAGTCCGTCATCAAGGACCTCCTCAAGCAGGTCTACAAGCGGAACCCCACGCGCTGGCAGACGGTCGCCAAGGACTGGCGCGGCGTCTCCGAGGAGACCACCACCGGCGTGCATCGCCTCTACCAGATGCTGGAGCAGGGCAAGCTGCTGGTCCCCGCCATCAACGTCAATGACTCCGTCACCAAGTCCAAGTTCGACAACCTCTACGGCTGTCGCGAGTCTCTGGTCGACGGCATCAAACGCGCCACCGACGTGATGGTTGCGGGCAAGGTCGCCGTCGTCTGCGGCTATGGCGACGTGGGCAAGGGCTCGGCCGCCTCGCTGCGCGGACTCGGCGCGCGCGTCATGGTCACGGAGATCGATCCCATCAACGCGCTGCAGGCCGCCATGGAAGGCTACGAGGTCACCACCATCGAGGAGACGCTTGGCCGCGGCGACATCTACGTCACCTGCACCGGCAACGTGGACATCATCACGCTCGACCACATGAAGCTGATGAAGGACCAGGCCATCGTCTGCAACATCGGCCACTTCGACAACGAAATCCAGATGGAAAAGCTGAACGCGGACAAGGACGTCACCAAGCTGAACATCAAGCCGCAGGTCGACAAGTACACCTTCTCCAACGGCAACAGCATCTTCGTGCTCGCCGAAGGCCGCCTCGTCAACCTCGGCTGCGCCACCGGCCACCCCAGCTTCGTCATGTCCAACAGCTTCGCCAACCAGACGCTCGCGCAGCTGGACCTGTGGAAGAACAAGGACACCTACAAGGTCGGCATCTACATCCTGCCCAAGAAGCTGGATGAAGAGGTTGCGCGCCTGCATCTCGAAAAGATCGGCGTCAAACTCACCACGCTCTCCAAGCGCCAGGCCGACTACCTCGGCGTGCCGGTCGAGGGCCCCTACAAGGCCGAGCACTACCGCTACTAATCGCTCCTATCCTTCAATACAATGATCCCCGCCACTTGGGCGGGGATCGTTGTTCGCGCGAGTTGATCATCCGGTAGAACTCATGCAACTACGCCGCTAGTTTTTCTTCACCGTGAAGACCAGCGTAGTCGTTGAATGAAACGGCTTGCCCGGCTCGAGAGTGGTCGAGGGGAAGCTGGGCTGGTTCGGCGAGTCGGGGAAGTGCTGCGTCTCCAGCGTGAAGGCCTGGGCGGCGCCTGGGCGGGGGCGGGCGTTTGGGGTGGCCGCACCCGGCGCAGGCGGCGGGGGTGCCGGAGACTTGGGCACATAGAACTGCAAGCCGGGTTGGTCGGTGAAGACCTGAACGTCGCGTCCTGTGTTGGGATCGGAGACTTCGGCGACGGCGACGTTGGGCTTGTGCGGGTTCAGCACCCAGTTGTGGTCATAGCCGCGGTCGGGGATGTTCTGGCCGATAGCGTGCGCCGTGCGGAAGTCGAAGGCGGTGCCTTCGACCGGATCATTGGTGCCGGTGGGGATGGCGCTCGCGTTGACCGGGGTGTACTTGTCGGCGTCGATGCGCGCGATGTCGTCGAAGACCGGAGTGGCGGGATCGTTGCCCAGGTTGAAGTAGGAGTGGTTGGTGAAGTTGATGACGGTCGGCTGGTCGGTGGACGCGGTGTACGTGATGGAGAGCGCGGGCGAGCCTTTTTGCTGCTTCACCGCGAAGTCGACAGAGACGGAGAGGTTGCCGGGGAAGCCCATCTCGCCATCAGGCGAGGTGAGAGACATAGTGACGCCGTCCTTGGTCGGCGTGGCTGTCCAGACCTTGCGGTCAAAGCCTCCGTTGCCGCCGTGGAGAGTGTTGGGGCCGTTGTTCTTCGGCGTGTTGTACGTCTTGCCGTTCAGCGTGAACTGGCCGCCGGCAATTCTATTGGCAAATCGCCCGATGCTGGCGCCGGCGTAGGCGGGCGCGCCGAAGCGGACGTAGCCCTGCAGGTCGGGCGCGCCGAGGACGACGTCGCTCATCTTGCCGTCCTTGTCCGGCACGCTGAGGGAGATGATGCGCGCGCCGTAGGTAGCGACCTTCACCTCAATGTTGTTGTCCTTGATCGTGTAGAGATCGACGGCAGTGCCGTCCTGGGTCTTTCCCCACGGTTCTGATGTCACCGTAGCCGCATGCAACGCTCCACCAGTCGCCATCCACAAGACCGGCAGCGCCAGAACGATTCCTCGTAAGTTCATCTCTTCTCCTCTGAATTCCTTCACCAGAGATTTCACACTCATTTTGCGAATCGCGCAAACCGCGGCGTTTCTGCCGTGGCCATCCTGAACGCAAACCTGGAATAGGGCTGTGCCCGGATGCGGCGGCATGCCGCCTCCGAATCCTCTCGGCCTGCGCAATCCCTTGCTCTATACTTGTCTCCGCACAATCTCATCTTCCATCGCGCCATCAAGGAGACCGTTTGAGGCTCGCCGCCTGTCTGCTGCTCGTGTCCGGATTCGTCGTCGCGCTCGCCGCGCTGCTCCTGCTGCCCGCGCTCGCTATGCGCTTCGCCTTCGTCGCCGCCGGCCTCGCGGTCGAGTGCCTCGGCGTCTGGCTGCTCACCCAGGCCTACCGCGCCCTGGCAAAGGAAGCGCAATGAACCCCTTCCTTATCCTCTTCACACTCGGCGCCGTCCTGCTCATTCCGTTCGCCGCCGCAGGCCTCGGCCTCATCCATCAGGGACTCGGCCGCTCGCGCTCTGCCGCGCACGCCATGATCGCCACACTCTGCGCCTTCGCCATCGCCGCCATCCTCACCGTCGCCGTCGGATTCTCCTTCGCCATCGGCACGCCCGGCGCCGCGCACAGCTTCGCCGCCGGCGGCGCGCACTGGGACTGGCTCGGCCGCGGTCCGCTCTTCGCACACAACATCTCGTTCAATGCGCCCGATCTTCTCTCGCTCGCCCTCGCCCTCAAACTCTGCTTCCTCGTCTTCGCCGCCGGCCTCGCCGCCATGCCCGCGCTCTCCGCCGGCACCGACCGCTGGCGCCTTGCGCCCTCCTGCGCCGCCACCGCCGTGCTCGCGCTCTTCTTCTTCCCGCTCTTCGTCCATTGGACCTGGGGCGGCGGCTGGCTCGCGCAGCTTGGCGTCAACTTCAACCTGCCCGCATTTACCGATGTCGGCGGAGCCGCCGTCATCCAGATCGTCGGTGGCCTTGCCGCCGTCTCCGTTGCCTGGATCACCGGCCCGCGCCGCGGCAAGTTCGAGCCCAGCGGCACGCCCGCCGCCATCCCCGGCCACAACATCGTGCTCGTGCTCTTCGGCTGCATCCTCGCGCTCGTCGGATGGACCGCGCTTGAGTCCGCCGCTGCCGTCCTCTTCTACGCCGCCGCGCCGCTCCAGATCGCCGCCGTCATCCTCAACGCCACGCTCTCCGCCTCAGCAGGATTCCTCGCCGCCGTCATCCTCACCCGCGCCCGCTACCGCAAGCCCGACGCCTCCATCGCCTCCAACGGCTGGATCGCCGGCCTCGTCGCCGGCAGCGCAGCCTGCTTCCTCGTCTCGCCCGTCGCCGCCATCGACATTGGCGCCATCGCCGGCGTCCTCGTCACCTACATGATCGAGACCGCCGAGCTCCGCCTCCAGGTGGACGATCCCGGCGGCGCCGTCTCCGTCCACGCCGGCGCAGGCATCTGGGGTATCCTCGCCGCCGGCCTCTTCGGCCACTTCGTTGCCGGCTCGCACACCGAGCATCTTCTCTCGCAGATGATCGGCGTCGCCGCGCTGCTCGGCGTCCTGCTGCCGCTCATCTACGGCGCAAACATCCTGCTCGACCGCTTCCTGCCCTACCGCGTCGATCCCGACGGCGACTGGCAGGGCATGGACATCCGCGAGCTGGGCGCCGGGGCCTACCCCGAGTTCGTCATCCACGCCGACGACTACGTCCCCCGCTGATTAAGGCAGCTTGCACACCCGTACGCTGTTGTTCGCATACGGACAATCCAACGCCGTCCGCGCCCCCGCATCCAGTACCATCCACGTCACGCCCAGTGGCCGCAGCCGTGCCACGCGCTCCGTGTCGCTGATCGTATTCAGTCCCTGCTGCGCCGCCACGCCACGCGCCCACGCATCGGCCAGGTCCGGCGCGATCGACGCCTCGCCGCCATCCTTCGAAAAATCCGGCAGCACGCTTCGTTCCGCAATCGCGCGAAAGCTCTGCGCGTCCTCGCCCGCCGCGTGGATGTAGTCCGCATCCATCGCAAACGCCGCATCCTTCGCCGTATTCCCGCGCACCCAGTCAAACGCCTGCATCCATGCATTCTTCGGCTGCATCCACGGCAGCTCCGCGTGCCTCGTGCTCGGATACTCCGCCTGCGCCGCGCCAAACATCACTCCGCCCAGCAATGCCACCGCCGCAGCCCATCGCCACGCGCTGCGCCGCAGCCCACGCTCGCCCAGCCATCCGCCCAGCATTACGATCATCACGACGTACACAATCTGGAACATGCGCAGCGGCTGCATGCGCGCCACCAGATGCGCCGCTGCACCCTCCCGCGCAAACAGAATCGCAACCGCGCACGCCAGCGCGCCCGCAATCACCGCCATCCGCGCCAGCGCATTGCGCGATTCCACCAGCTCGGGTGCCCCACATCTCGATTCCGCGATGTGCGATCGGACCATCCAACCGCGTCCTCTCCGGGCACCAAGCCATGCAACCCAACTCAGAATCATCAACGGCGCAACCAGCCCCGCCACCTCATACCACCGCCACTCGCTCAAAAACCAGTAGCTGCGCGACAGCGCCGCGCGCACATACGCCGCACTCTCCGCAGGAGCCAACACCTGCGCGCATGCCGCGCCCGCAATCGCCGTCACGCCCACCCCCGCCACACCCCACACCTGCACCATGCTGCGCCGCGCACGCACACACGCCAGCACTACCGTCGCAAACGCCGCATACATCGCGGTCAGCGGATGCATCGCCGCACACACCGCCAGCCCCGCAACCCACATCGCGCATCCCCGCCTGCGCCTCGCCGAATCCTCCCAACCGCCGCCCATCACGTCCAGCGCGCCAACCATCGCCAGCAACATCGCCGGCGTCGCCACGCTCCGCGCTGTCAGGTACGGGTCCATCACATACAGAGCCGTTCCCGCCACCGGCAGCCCCAGCCAGCACGCCAGCAGCACCACCGCACCCGCACGTGCCGCATTTTGCGAAAAGCATCGCCCCGCCAGCATCCACGCCGCCAGCAGCGTCGCCCACACGCTCGCTACATGCAGCGCCAGCAGCATCCACTCCAGCGGTAGATGCGTCAGCCGCACCAGCCCCGCCACCACCGGCGCAAACAAGCTCCACCGCGCCGGCTCCATCACAAACGCTGCGTCCTGCGTATACAACCCCGCGTCCAGCAGCCGCTTCACTCCAGCCGCATAAATTCCGCCATCCTCGGCATACGGGTGATACCCCGCCACGCCTACTGCCAGCGCCGTCGCCGCACTTACCACCACCAGCGCCAATCCGCGCCCACCCAGACGCTGCACCAGACGCACCCGCGCCCACACCCTCTCACGCCGCGCCTCAACCGGTGCTACCAGAACTCCCAACGTGTATCGCTCCAATTCTGTCCCGCTCGCACCGCAACGCGCAGCATTTCATATCAACGCGCTGGCTACTCGCCCCTTCCATGTTAGCTGTCCCGCGGGCGTATATTAACTGCTCCAGCTCTCATCTCCACCAAGAGGCCGCGCCATGGACCGCCCAATGAATAGGCAAGAGATCGTCGAGAAAAAGCAGAAGTACGTCTACCCCGCCGTCTCTAACTACTTCGCCGATCCGCTGCCCATGGAGCGCGGCTTCATGCAGCATCTCTGGGACGTCGACGGCCGCCAGTATCTCGACTTCTTCGGCGGCATCGTCACCGTCGGCGTCGGCCACGCCAACCCGCGCATCACCGCCGCGCAGAAGGCAGCAGCTCGACAAGCATGAGCCACTCCTCCACCGCTCTACCCGCACCCAGCCATGGCCGCGCTGGCCGAAAAGATCGCGCAGATCACGCCCGGCCGCCTGGAAAAATCCTTCTTCACTCTCGTCCGGCTCCGAGGCCAACGAGACCGCCATCGACTCCGCGCGCATGCACACCGGCAACATGGAGATCGTCGCTCTCCGCCACTCCTACTCCGGCCGCACCGCGCTCACCCGCTCGCTCACCGGCATTGCCGCCTGGCGCAAGGCCTCCTATCAGGTCGGCATCGTCCACGCGATGAACCCGTACTGCTATCGCTGCCCGCTGGGCAAGACCTACCCCTCCTGCGAGGTCGCCTGCGCGCAGGACATCGAAGCCGTCATCCAGTCCTCCACCTCCGGCGCCATCGCCGGCATGATCGCCGAACCCATCCAGGGCGTCGGCGGCTTCATCACCCCGCCCAAAGAGTACTTCAAGATCGCCTTCTCCATCGTCAAGAAATACGGCGGCGACTTCATCGCCGACGAGGTGCAGACCGGCTGGGGCCGCACCGGCAAAGGCTGGTTCGGCATCGAGCACTGGGAGGTCGAGCCCGACATCCTCACCGCCGCCAAGTCGCTCGGCAACGGATTTCCCATCGGCCTCACCGTCGCCACGCCGGAGATCGCCAACGCCTACCAGGGCCCCACCATCGCCACCTTCGGCGGCAACCCCGTCGCCTGCGTCACCGCCTCGCGCCGTCATCGACCTCATCGAAGAGGACGACCTCATCCGCAACTGCGATGTCGTCGGCGGCTACCTGCGCGATGGCCTGCTCGAGCTGCAGCGCAAGTACCCCATCATCGGCGACGTACGCGGCATGGGCCTGATGCAGGCGATGGAACTCGTCACCGATCCCAGGACCAAGGAGCCCGCGCCGCAGCTCGCCGACCGAGATGCTCGAGGCCGCGCGCGAGGCCGGCCTGCTCATCGGCAAGGGCGGCATGTACAACAACGTGCTGCGCATGTCCCCGCCCATGAACATCGCCAAATCCGACGTCGACCAGGCCCTCCGCATGCTCGACACCGCCTTCGCCGCCGTCACCGCGAAGACCCTCGCCACCGCGTAGAGTCGAACTGGGAAGAGTCGCGAAAGAGATATGCCCAATACAGACCAGTTGCTAAATCCAGATTTTCCTTTGTTGATGATCGGCATTTTCTGCCTTGCTTATGCGGTTATTGGAGCCAGCATCGGTAAAGTATTCAGTGGTAGGGGCGGTTGGGCTATCCGCTCGAGTGATCCTGTTCAATTTTGGTGCTCAATCGCAGTACTACTCGTCGCGTCCATCTATTTCATCGGAAAGTACTGTGGCTCGATCTGGCCATCGCCAATCTTTCATCCAGGAAGATGGCTGTAGCTGCAGTGCCGAGAATTAAGCTCGGCACTTGAGACTTGGGTGCCCCATTCATGCGCGGCTTCATCGCGCATGAGTGGGAAAAGTTGAGGTCTACTCCCAAAAACCTGTCATCCCGAGCGAAGGCGCGGGCGTCAGCACGCGCCGCAGCCGAGGGACCTGCAGTTGTTCTTTTGATCCCACAAATCTGACACTCACGCCCATCCGCTAGAATCTCCCTAGTGCCCCTCACCGACTCCACCAACTCACAAGACGCCCTCATCCCCGACGGCGCGCCGCCCGACCCGCAGGCTCACGGCCCATTCGCCGCCATGCGCCGCATGCTGCCGCAGGGGGAGGTTACTCGCTTCCTCATGGTCGGAGTTTCAAACACCCTGGTATCGCTGGCCCTATATAACGGCTTCGTGTTCCTGTTTGAGCACACGATGCCGCATCGCCCGCTACCGCTCATCGCCGACATCGCGTCGATTGCTTCCAAACCGATAGCCATCACGATAGCGTTCCTGTGCTACAAACACTTCGTCTTCCGCACCAAAGGCAATTATCTGAAGGAATGGCTCCGCTGCTTCCTCGTCTACGGAGTCAGCACACCCGCCGAACTGCTGATTCTTCCGTTGGCTACGGGTCTCTTCATGCACATCCCGGCGGCGC
Source organism: uncultured Acidobacteriaceae bacterium (assembly GCA_963766975.1). Classification (GTDB taxonomy): domain Bacteria; phylum Acidobacteriota; class Terriglobia; order Terriglobales; family Acidobacteriaceae; genus Edaphobacter. The sequence goes on along the minus strand of CAVYCF010000007.1, from coordinate 634,234 downwards.
GCCACTACGCACCGAACCTCGCCGGCTTCGTGAACTCGGCCATCATTGCTTTCTACAGCTACTTCGCTCACAAGAAGTTCTCCTTCAAGCGCTGAAGGCTGCCAACTAACTCCCATCTGTCCTCATCCTGAGCAGAGCGCGTAGCGCGCCGCGAAGGATCCCTGTAGTTGCCAGCGCGTCAAGAACCGTACGTCGTACCGCGTCGAGAACGGCAAGAATGATGTCAAGCCCCAAACTTGCCTATCTCACTCATCCTGTTACGGATAGAGTTGGCATTCTAGTTTCATTCCACACGCTACAATAGAAATAAGGGGAATCTTTGCCTGCGAAGAGCAGCGGCACAGGCTTTAACGTCAAGCGATTGCAAAGAAACAGCTTGCCGGTAAGGCCTTTAGAATCAAATACGACTTTTAAATCATTTGTTTTCAAATAAGTAGAAAATTCTATAGGGGGGCGGGGTACCCACCGCCAGGAACGCATGTATCGAACCATTCAGCTCGCGCTCGAGACCCGCATCCGACAGATCCTCGCGGAGAAGTACCAGATCGCGGCCGACGGCCCCGACGCCCCCAGGATCGTCATCGAGCTTCCCCCCAGGATCGAGCTCGGCGAGCTGGCCCTGCCCATCGCCTTCGAGCTGGCCAAGAAGCTGCGCAAGGCCCCGCGCGCCATCGCCACCGAGCTTGCCGCCGAGCTGAACGCCGACGTCGCCTCCGGGCAGAACAACAACAGCTGCATCGCCTCTGTCGAGGTCGCCGGCGCCGGCTATCTCAATATCAAGCTCGACCGCGCCGCCGTCGCACGCCGCATCGCCGCCGACGAGCATGCCGCCATCGGTGGCCCCGGCTTCCGCCTCGTCGAGCACACCAGCATCAACCCCAACAAGGCCGCGCACATCGGCCACCTGCGCAACGCCATCCTCGGCGACACCTTCCAGCGCCTCCTCCGCCCCGATGGCTACAAGCCCGGCTGGCAGGTCGGCGTGCAGAACTACATCGACAACACCGGCGTCCAGGTCGCAGACGTCGTCGTCGGCCTCACCCAGCTCGAAGGCCGCGACCTCGCCTCCATCCAGACCCTCATGGCCGATCTCGTCGCCCGCGGCCAGCGCATCGACTTCTACTGCTGGGACCTCTACGCCCGCGTCAGCCAGTGGTACACCGGCACCGGACCCGACGATCCGGCTTTACCCGCCGCCGCCGAGCTCGTCCGCCGCAAGCAGATTCGCCTCGACACTCTGCACGCCCTCGAACACGGTGGCAACCAAACCTCCGAGATCGCCGACCTCATCTCCACCGCCGTCCTTCGCCGCCATCTCGACACCATGGAGCGGCTCTCCATCGAGTACGACTTCCTCCCCCGCGAGAGCGAGATACTGTCGCTGCACTTCTGGGACTCCGCCCGCGCGCTGATGATCGAGCGCGGCGTGCTCTACCTCGAGACCGAAGGGAAGAACAAGGGCTGCTGGGTCATGCGCCGCGCAGGCAGTGAAGCGCAGGCGGACGGCACTAGCGATGGGCCGGATAGTGCCGACGGCCCGGATGAAGATGCCAAGGTCATCGTCCGCTCCAACGGCACCGTCACCTACGTCGGCAAGGACATCGCCTATCACCTCTGGAAGTTCGGCCTGCTCCCCGGCAAGGACTTCGGCTACGCGCGCTTCCGCGAGTACGCCTCACACACCTGCTGGATCTCAACCTCCGGGCCCAGCGAAGCCGGAGCGCCTGCCTTCGGCCACGCCGACGCCATCTACAACGTCATCGATTCACGCCAGAACGACCCGCAGAACAACGTCATCGCCGCGCTGCGCGGCATGGGCTTCACCGAAGCCGCCGACCGCTACACCCACTTCTCCTACGAGATGGTCGCGATGACGCCGCGCTGCGCCGAAGACCTCGGCTACATCTTGAGCGACGAAGACAAGGCGCGGCCCTTCATCGAAGTCAGCGGCCGCAAGGGCTTCGGCGTCAAGGCCGACGACCTGCTGGACAAGCTCACCGCAGCGGCCCAGGCCGAGGTCGACACCCGCCATCCCGAGCTGGCCGACGCCGAGCGCACGCAGATTGCCGTGCAGATCGCCGTCGGTGCGCTGCGTTACTTCATGCTGCGCTTCACCCGCAATACCGTCATCGCCTTCGACTTCCGCGACGCGCTCAGCTTTGAAGGCGAGACCGGCCCCTACGTGCAGTACGCCATCGTGCGCGCCGCCAACATCTTTCGCAAAGCCGGCGTGGACGAAGCCGCCGCGCTCACCGCGGTCGCCGATCTCGATCTCTCGGCGCTCAGCGGCGAAGAAGGCACCAGCCTGCGGGAGACGTGGCTGCTGGCCTCGCGCCTCACTGCAGTGATCGAGCAGGCCATCGCCACGGCTGAGCCGGCCCACCTGGCGCGCTACGCCTTCCAGCTCGCGCAGCAGTTCAACAACTTCTACCACCGCCACCATATCCTCAACGAGCAGGACGCCGCCCGCCGCGCACTGCTGCTGGCAACCGCCGCGGTCGCCCGCCGCGAGATGGTCCGCGCCCTCGCGTACCTCGGCATCGAGTCCCCAGCGGTGATGTAGTTACCCTGCGAAGCTTCGCACCCACTCGACGATCGACCGCACCGCGACGCCGCTCGGCCCATACGCCATCCAGGGCTTCGGTGTCTCGTTCCACGCCGTCGCCGCGATGTCCAGGTGCACCCAGGGAGTCTCGCCCACGAACTCCTTCAGAAACATCGCGCCGGAGATCGCTCCGCCATATCGGTTCTTGCCGGTGTTCATGATGTCCGCGATCTCGCTCTGGATGTGGTCGCGGTAGTCGTCGGTGCAGGGCAGGCGCCAGGCTTTTTCGCCGGAGACTGCAAGCCCTTCCATGAAGCGCTCGCAGGTTGCGTCGTCGTTTGAGAAGACGCCGAAGTTCAGAGAGCCGAGCGCGATGGAGATCGCTCCGGTGAGCGTTGCCGCGTTGATGAGGTGCGTGCAGCCCAGCGTCTTCGCGTAGTGCAGCCCGTCAGAGAGGACGAGTCGGCCTTCGGCGTCTGTGTTGATGACCTCGATGGTCTTGCCGGACATGGCGGTGAGGATGTCGCCGGGTTTGTAGGCGCGGCCGTCAGGCATGTTCTCCGCCGAGCAGATGACGGAAATGACCTTGACTGCCGGCTTCAGCCGCGCGATGGCGTGCATCGCACCGATCATGGCTGCCGCGCCGGCCATGTCGTACTTCATCTTCTCCATGCCGTCGGCGGACTTGATGGAGATGCCGCCGGTGTCAAAGGTGATGCCTTTGCCGACGAGGCCGAGCACGGGGCCGTTCGCAGGTGCATTCGCCGGCTCGTAGGTCATGACGATGAGCGCGGGCGGCTCGGCGGAGCCTTTGGCAACGGCCCAGAACGCGCCCATCTTCAGCTCCTGAATCTTGTCCGAGCTATAAATCTCGCACTTGAGTCCTGCCTCGTCGGCACATCGCCTTGGTACGCGCGCCGAGTTCCGTAGGCGTCAAGACGTTGCCGGGCTCATTCACCAGCGAGCGCGCGAAGTTCTGCGCTGCAGCCACGATGCGGCCTTCGCCTAGACCGCGCTGGAATTCGGCGCGCGGCGTATCGTCTCCGCTCACAAGGAGAGTCAGCGATTCGACAGAACGATCCTTGCGGTCGGTGCGGTAGGTATCCCAGTCGAGTTCACTGATCTCGGATCCTTCGACGATGGCGCGCGTCGCGAGTGATGAATTCACTTCGACTGTGGGCGTTTGCGAAGGCGAAGAGAGGTCCGGAAATGCAATGCCGAGATTGCGAATTGCACGCGCCTTGGCCGCGCGGACGGCGGCGCCTGAGCCCTTGCGCAGGGCATCGGGCGTGAGGTCTTTGGACTTGCCCAGGCCGACGAGCAGCAGTCGCTCTGCCTTGACGCCTGCGGGCGCATGCAGCAGGGCGACTTCGCCGAGCGAGGCCTTGAATTCACCCGAGGCGAGCAGAGCATGCGCAGCGGACTCGATCTCGGGCGAAACGGAGAGCAGGGCGGGCTGTGGGTCAGAGTCCTTATCGGTCTGCGTATCGACGGCAAAAATAACAAGGGCAGGCGTCGCGAAGGCGGCCGGTCGCCGAAGAAGAGCTTCGATTCCATGGGTCTATGGTAACGCGCAATCCACTGCGTGATTGCACGCGCTTAGCCTGCGATACGCTGTGCGATCGCAGGTACGCAACGCGCAACCCGCTCTGCGAGAGCACGTCTTATCGCGCGCCGACAGCAGGTTAGCAGTCGCCGGCCAGGATCTCGGCGAAATGGACTGCGCGGCGCGGCGAGTTTTGCGCGATCTGCTCGCGGCAGCTGAAGCCGTTGGTGACGATGAGATCGTCCGGGGCGGCGGCGCGCACGGCGGGGAGCAAGACGCGTTCGGCGAGGGTTTGCGAGACGTCGAACTTGTCGCGCTCAAAGCCGAAGGGGCCGGCCATGCCGCAGCAGCCTGAGTCGAGGAGTTCGACATTGGCGCCGGTGGCTTCGAGGAGCTTCATCTCGTCCTTCATGGTCATCAGCGACTTCTGGTGGCAGTGGCCGTGGACGACGATGCGGCGGCCGGGCAGCTGCGGCGGCTGCCAGGTGCCGGGCGATTTCGCGAGGTGCTCGCTGAGCATCACGGTCTGGCGTGCGAGGCGCTGTGCGCGCTCATCATGTGGGAAGAAGTTGAGCAGCTCATCGCGAAAGACGCTGGCGCAGGAGGGCTCCAGCATGACGACGGGAGTTCCGGCGGCGATCTGTGGGGCAAGTTCGTCGAGAATGCGCAGCAGGTAGGCGCGGGCCTGATCGAGGAAGCCGAAGTCATAGAGCGGGCGGCCGCAGCAGATGTGCTTGTGTGGAATGCTGACTGCGTGGCCGGATGCAGAAAGCAACTTTGCAGCGGAGTTGAGCGCCTGGGGATGGAAGTAATTGTTCCAGGTGTCGGGCCAGAGGAGGACGTCTTGTGCGCCTGCGGAAGAGGATTTGCGTGATAAGCGAGAGAACTGTCTACGGAAGCTCTTCGCAGGGAAGTGCGGCAGTTCACGCTGTGGGGCAATCTCGAGCGTGGACTTGATGAGCGAGCGAATGCCTGGCGTGCGCAGCGGGAGATTTGCCAGCGCAGGGGCGGCAGATGCGAGGCGCGCCCAGCGGTCCATGAAGCCGAAGGCATAGTGATGCAGCGGATGGCGGCGGCCTTCGTAATGGTGCGCGAGAAACTCGGCCTTCCAGGTGGCGATGTCGACGTTGGTGGGGCACTCGGTCTTGCAGGCCTTGCAGGAGAGGCAGAGGTCGAGCGCTTCATGAATCTCCTCATTTTGCCAGCCGTCGCGGATGACGCCGCCCTCGAGCATCTCCCACAGCAGATGGGCGCGGCCGCGGGTGGAGTGCTTCTCTTCGTGCGTGGCCATGTAGCTAGGGCACATGGTGGCGCCTTCGTGCTTGCGGCAGAGCCCGACGCCGACGCAGCGCGAGGTGGTCTCGCTGAAGGAACCGGAGTCGGCGGTGTACTGGAACCAGGTATCGACTTTGGCGGGCGTGTGGTCCGGGGTGTGGCGAAGGTTGTCGATGGGATCGTAGACGGCGATGGGGTCGATGAGCTTGCCGGGGTTCATGCGGTTGGTCGGGTCCCACAACGCCTTGAAGTCGCGGAAGGCCTGCATCAGCTCCGGGCCGTACATCTTCGGCAGCAGCGCGGCGCGTGACTGGCCGTCGCCATGCTCGCCGGAGAGCGAGCCGCCGTATTTGAGGACGATGTCGGCGGCCTCCTCGATGAAGCTGCGATACTTCGCGAGGCCTTCGGAGCTGCGCAGGTCAAAGGTGATGCGCAGATGGACGCAGCCCTGGCCGAAGTGACCGTACATGGGCGTGCGATAGCCGTAGCGTTCGAGCGTGCGGAAGAGCTCGCGCAGATAGGCGCCGAGGCGCTCGGGCGGGACGGCTGAGTCCTCCCAGCCCTCCCAGCCGCTGGAATGGCCGGGGACGAAGACGCTGGCGCCGAGGCCGGACTCGCGCACCTTCCAGACGCGGTCGGCCTCCGCGGCGGAGTAGAGGGCGTGTGTTGGAGGTTCGTCGAAGCGCGCGGAAGCGGTGATGAGGTTGTGGGCCATGGCATCGGCTTCGGCGGGTGAGTCCGCGCCGAACTCGCAGAGCAGGATGCCGCGGCCCGGAGGCAGCAGCTTGACATCGTCGAACAGCAGGTTCTTGCGCATCATGCAGTCGACGAGATAACCGTCGAAGCCTTCGAGGCCGATGGGCTTGTGCGCGAGGACGGCGGGCACGTGGTCGGCGGCGATGAAGGCGTCGTTGAAGCCGAGCGCGACGAGGCGGCGATGCTGCGGGCTGTGCTTCAGCTCGCAGGTGGCTTCGAGAATGGTGACGCAGGTGCCCTCGCTGCCGACCAGGGCGCGGGCGACGTGGAAGCCATTCTCCGGCAGCAACTCGTCGAGGTTGTAGCCGGAGACGCGGCGCGGAATGGTGGGGAAGCGAGTGCGGATGAGATCGGCGTAGGTGTCGCGGATGCGGCGGAGGCCGGCATAGATCTCTCCTTTGCGACCGCCGGAGGCGATGATGGCGGCGAGTTCGGCCTCGCTGGTGCGGCCGACGGTCATGCGCGTGCCGTCGTAGAGCAGGATGTCGAGAGATTCGATGTTGTCGACTGTCTTGCCGCCCATCAGCGCATGCACGCCGCAGGCGTTGTTACCGATCATGCCGCCGAGGGTGCAGCGGCTGTGCGTGGCGGGGTCGGGGGCGAAGGTGAGGGCGTGCTTCTCAGCTTCGTTGCGCAGGGCATCGAGCACGATGCCGGGCTCGACGCGGGCGAGGCGGGCGACGGGATCGAGCGAGGCGACGTTGCGCATGTACTTCGAGAAGTCGAGGACGACGGCGACGTTGACGGTTTGACCGGCGACGCTGGTGCCTCCACCGCGGGAGAGCACGGGCGCGCCGAACTCGCGGCAGGCGGCGATGGCGGCGATGACGTCTTCGGCATTGCGCGGGATGACGAGGCCGATGGGCACCTGGCGGTAGTTGGAGGAGTCCATGGAATAGAGCGCGCGGGAGGCGTCGTCGAAGCGGACCTCGCCGCGGACGGTGGCCTTGAGCCGCGACTCCAGAGCGCGCGCATCGGCGAAGCTTTCGTGAGGATGCCTGTCGCTGCGGGTGGCATCGGTGAGGATCGGAAAGGGAGATGCGGAGGACATCGAAGGAAGAGGCTTGCACCGTGGAAAGAATCGGAGGGTCATAGAAAGTATAGGTGCTGGGTGTGGAGAGAACCGGCGGCGGTGTGGCCGGCGGCACGGTGCTTGACGGATGCCATAAAATGGATAGAGAGGTGGTATCGATGGCGGAGGCGGAGCGGATCTCGGCGCGGCAGCGGGCGATTCTGACGGCCATCGTCGAGAGCTACATTGAGACGGGCGAACCGGTAGGGTCGGGCACGATCGCCGGCGGCATCGCGCGCATGTATGGTGGTGCGGGCATAAGTCCGGCCACGGTGCGCAATGAAATGGCCGAGCTGGCCGGCGCAGGGCTGCTGGAGCAACCGCACACGTCCGCGGGGCGAGTGCCAACGGCGCGGGCGTTCCGGATTTTTGTCGACCAGTTGAGCGAGGCAGGACGCAGCGGCATGAGTATTGATCCCGAACGGCTGCGGCTGGTGTCGCGGATCGAGTCCGGGATGGCCGGGGTCTCAGGAACACAGGCGCTGCTGGAGCGGACGAGCCATATTCTGGCGACGATATCGAGCGGCGTTGGCGTAGCGGTGGCGCTGGCAGCAGGCGGAGACACGCTGGAGCATGTGCATTTTTCGCGGCTGGGAAGGGCCCAGGTGCTGGCGGTCGTGGTCACGACCTCGGGGCTGGTGCGCGACCGGATACTCACCCTGGAAGCAGATGTAACGACCGGCGAGCTGGAGGCCGCTGCGAACCTGCTGAACGGACACTTCCGCGGTTGGAGCATCGAACGCGTGCGCGCGGAGATCGGCCGCATGGTGGAGCGCGAGCGCAGTGAGTACCAGCAATTGATGGCCTCGGTGGAGAGGCTGTGGGCCGCGGCGGTGCCTGAGGGTGCCTCTGGGACACCGTCGGTGTACGTGGAAGGCGTCGCCAACCTGCTGGGCAGCGGCGCGGTGGGCAGTGCGGAGGATGTGGCGCGGTTGCGGGAGCTGTTGGCGGCGCTCGAAGAGAAGCAGCGGCTGGCATCGCTGCTGGACGCCTATATCGACGCGCGGCAGGAGAGTGTGCGCGTGATCTTCGACCTGGAAGAGCATGCGCCGGAGATGGCCGGGCTGGTCCTGATTGCGGCCCCGGCGCGCATGGCGGGCGAGGCACGCGGGACGGTGGGAGTGATCGGGCCGAAGCGCATCGATTATGAGAGCACGATGGCGGCGGTAGGGTACGTGGCGCAGGTGTTCGAGCGGATGCTGCATCCAACTGCGTAAGCGTGCGGCCGAGTGTGCGCTTGTGATATGCCGGCCAGCGCAGCACCGGGTCGGGAAGATTGGCAACAACGAATGCTGAGGCGATTTATGAGGAGCAAGCACAAGATGGCAGCAGAGACATTGGAAGGTGCAGAGACATTGGGCGTGGACGACGCGACCGCGCCACAGGCCGGGGCAGGGCCCGCTGCTGAGGAAGGCGTAGAGGCGCAGTTGAAGAGCGAGGTCGAGAAGCTGCGCGGTGAGCGCGACCAACTGGTTGATCGGCTGGCGCGGCTGCAGGCCGAGTTCGACAATACGCGCAAGCGCGAAGCGAAGGAGCGCGCAGATCTCCGCGACTACGCGGTGCAGCACGCGGTCGAGCCGTTCCTGGGTGTGATGGACAACTTTCAGCTTGCGTTGAAGTCCGGCGGATCGGCGGAGCAATTGCGAGTCGGCGTGGAATTGATCCTGAAGCAGATGGAAGAGGCGCTGCGTGGGTTAAATGTGCAGGCGGTGGAGACGGTGGGCGTACAGTTTGACCCGAGAATCCATGAGGCGCTGGGCAGCATCGAAACCGCAGAGTTCCCGGACCACCAAGTGTTGGAGGAGATCCGTCGCGGGTACAAGATCCGCGAGAAGCTGCTGCGTCCGGCACTGGTGAGGATCGCGGCGAATCCGGCGCAGGTGAACAACGCAAGCTAGGTTCGCTGAATTGCGGCAGGAACAGAGTTGAGGGTGGAGATTCTGAAGAGATGAGTGCGACGGCAAACGTGATCAAAGAAGATTTCTACGAAGTGTTGGAGGTATCGCGCGAAGCGAGCGACCAGGAGCTGAAAGCCAGCTATCGCCGTCTCGCGATGCAGTACCATCCGGACCGCAATCCGAACAATCCTGAGGCAGAGGAGAAGTTCAAATCGTGCAGCGAGGCTTACCAGGTGCTGAGCGACCCGGAGAAGCGCGCTGCATACGACCGCTACGGCCATGCGGCATTTTCAGGCGGCGGCGGGGCGGCAGGCAATCCGTTTGCGGGTGCGGGCTTCCAGGGCGATCTGGGCGACATTTTTGGGGACATCTTCGGCGAGATGTTTGGTGGCGGCGGTGGCCGGCGTGCCTCGCGTGTGCAGCGCGGGCGCGATATGCGCTACGACCTGACGATTGAGTTTGAGGAAGCGGTCTTTGGTGTGGAGCGAGAGATCACGATCCGCCGGTTGGAGGTGTGCGAGGACTGCAAAGGTTCAGGCAGCGCCAACGGCAAGCCGCCCGCCACGTGCGACCAGTGCGGCGGGCGCGGACAGATGCGCTTCCAGCAGGGCTTCTTTTCGGTGGCGAAGACGTGCTCGGCGTGCAACGGAACGGGCACGCGCATCACCGATCCCTGCCCAGGATGCCGCGGGGAAGGCCTGCAGGCGAAGAAGCATGCCATTCTCGTTAAGGTGCCGGCGGGAGTAGAGCAGGACACGCGCATCCGCTACCAGGGCGAGGGCGAGGCGGGGCGCTTCGGCGGGCCGTCGGGCGATCTCTACGTCATCCTGAACGTGAAGGCACATAGATTCTTCGAGCGCGATGGCGATGATCTGCATTGCGTGATGCCGATCTCGTTCCCGCAGGCGGCGCTGGGGACGGAGTTGCAGATTGAGACGCTGGAGGGGCCGGCGACACTGAAGGTGCCCGAGGGCACGCAGAGCGGCAAGACCTTCAAGCTGCGCGGCAAGGGCGTGCCGCACCTGAATGAGCGCGGCAAGGGCGACCTGATCGTCGAGATTCGCGTGGCCACGCCGCAGAAGCTCGACAAGGCGCAGAAGGAGTTGCTGCGCCAGCTGGCAGAGACGATGCAGGTGGAGAACATACCGCATAGCCGCGGGATTCTCGACAAGATGAAAGACATCTTCAGCTAGGTTCGAGGACCAAGGTTCAAGGTTCAAGGTGCGCCGCTGCGATGGCCAGTGCGGCGATGGCGGCGGTTTCAGCGCGCAGGATGCGCGGGCCGAGGGTGACGTGGGTCCATTGATGCTGGGTGAAAAGGGTCATCTCTTCGGGAGACCAGCCGCCTTCCGGGCCGATGGCGAGGGCCAGGTACGAGCTGTCCTCATCCCACTCATCCCGCTGAGAGACGCGGGATGAATGGGGCACCCGGGAATTCTGGACCGCATTCGACAAAGCGGAGACCAGCGATACGGACTGCTCGACCTCGCTGAGGAGGATGCGCAGCGGACCGGCTTCAGCCTTGAGCGCGGCATCGAGCCTGGCGGGTTCGGCGATCTCCGGCACATCGGTGCGGCGGGACTGCTTGGCCGATTCGAGAGCGATGCGGCGCCAGCGGGCTACTCTCTGAGCGGCGGCAAGGGCGAGGTGCTTCTCCGTGCGGCGGGCAAGGATGGGCGTGACGCGCGCGACGCCGAGCTCGGTCGCTTTTTCGATGGCCCACTCGAAGTGGTCGAACTTGAAGACTGCGAGGAGCAGGTGGATGGGCAGCGCAGCATCGGCGTCGAGCTCTTCGAGCAGGGTGAAGCCGACCTCCGATTCAGAGACAGTGCTGATCTCGGCGCGGTGGAGGAAGCCGTTGGCGACGACGTCAAAGACCTGGCCGGGCTGCGCACGCAGCACGCGGGCGAGGTGCTGGGCCTGCTCGCCGGTAAGGGAGGCGTGGGTGGGATGGCCTGCTGCGGGCGACCAGGTATCGGCGATCCAGCGGCGGCGGGTCATATCCCCCCCCCGGGGGGGGGATAACCAAGTACCTTGTTTTCAGGGAATTGCAGCATAATGGTTGCAGCTGTTTGAAAACGCTCGGGCTTGACGCTATGTGTCTGCATTTGTGTGGGTTACGGATCTCGTCGGTCGCAATGAAAAATGGCCCAGTAAGCGGGCCGTTGGATATCTGCTGGACAAACTCAGGTTTCTATACCTAATTCCATTATAGCTGGCAGGCAAAAACTAAAATGCCACTTTTCGGGACGAAATAATCGGTGCGAAAAGAATGAGTTAGAGACAAAAGTGAAAGTACAGGGGCTTGACAGGATTATGACGGGGGAATGGGCACCGTGACGGGATCCTGGTGGTAAAACTCGATGGTGACGGAGGCTGACTTGCGCTGTTTCCACATCAATTCTGTGGCGGAGTAGTGCAGCATGACAACGCCCTCGGCGGTGGCGCCGGGTGCGATCTCAATCTCGCGCAGCAAGGGAGGGCCGGACATGGACTTGAGCGAGGGTAGGGCGATGTAGACGTCGTCAAGATCGTTCTTCTCGACGGCGCTGGTGGTAAGGTCGGCGCCATCGGAGGTGGTGAGGGTCCCGGTGAGGTCCTTGATGAAGAGCGGGAGCTTGAGGTCGTCGTGGACGCGGACGGTGGCAAGGACGTAGAGGTCGTCCTCCGTGGTGGTGAGATGACCGACGACGCGCGAGCCGCTGGTGAGGGAGGTGTGTTTGGGCAGATAGGAGACGCGGGTGACCTCGACGTCGGCGACGCGGCGCGGGGTGAAGTAGTAGATCCAGGCGAAGGCTGCGGCAACGACGACTGCGACGATGATGGCGGGGGCGAGGAAGTTGCGGCGCTCGGGTTGCGAGAAGGATAGATCAGGCATGCCGATCCATCATAGCGAAGATGACGGCCTCGGCCTGCCCAGATCCGTGCGCCGGATTATTTTTTCGCTGCCGCCGACGCGAAGAGCGAAGAGAGGTTGTAGCTGATGCCGAATTGAAGTCCTTTGATGGGATGGGCGATGAGCTCGGATCGGTTGGAGTAGGTGAAGGCGATGGGGAAGCTGACGTTGGTGCCAGTGCCGAAGCCATAGCGGATCTGACCGAGGTTGATGGGGCCGCGCGCAGTGTAGACCGAACTTGCGGTTGAAGGAAGGTTAGCGATGGTGATGCTGGACGGAGGGCCGGTGAGGATGGAGGGGCTGGTCTGGTCCTGGTAGTAGTAGCTGCCGGCCAGGGTGGAGTCGCCGATGAGGGAGCCGATGCCTTTGATTTTGGAGCTGGGGACGATGTAGTCGAGCTCAATGCCGCCCTGGAAGTCGCGCAGGCGGGAGGCCGATGGGATGGAGGAGGAGGGTTCGGAGTTATAGAGATCGACGGCGAGGGAGACGTTGATGGTGAAGGGCTGGGTGTTGGCTTTGGCGGCGCTTTTGGCGGCCGTGTTGGTGGGGGCGGGGCTGGCGGCGCCCGGGGTCAGAGCGCCTTTGGCCGCGGGACATGGCAATGTATTGGCGGGGGTTTTGGCGTTGCCGCTGCAGTCCGCGTTGGTCTGGGCCGCTTTTGTGGAGCCCAGACCGAGGGAGAAGTTGCTTTTGATGCTGGAGTAGCTGGGCTGACTGGCGGGGGTGTTGAGATCGTATTCGAAGCCGAGCATGGGGGTCTGGGTGACGTCGGCTGCTGCGGCGTCGTACGCCACGATGGAGGCGAGGTAGTTCCTCATGGCAAGGTCTGTCCCGTTATTTCCGAGGCATGTCGCCAACGCCGCACCCAGCGCCTGGAAATGGCTATGAGCGGCGCTTAGAAAGCCATTCAGGTCTTGTGCATTGGCGGCATCCCCGGCTGCCTGTCTGAGCGGGGAGTCGAGGCAGCTGCGCAGGTCCACTCGCAGCGTGAGCGAGGTGTTGAGAATTGCCTGGTTGAGGGTTTGCTCGTCGGTGATTGTTGGAGGGGACTTGCTGTGCTGATATATGGCAACGCCTTTGATCCCGAAGCCCCCGAAGGTGGGTTCGGTAGAGCCGGTGTTGCTGAGGGTCGCGGACGCGGCAGTTGAGCTGGACGAGCTTGAGGTTGTTGTTCCCTTGATGGACTGGTTGGCGGTGGAGGTGTTGGCGGTGACCGATAATGTGAGGCGTTCGGCGATATCCTGAAGGGCTCCGGACATGCAGTTTTCGCCATTCAAGGATTGGCCGCCGCTCTTCGGCGCTATGTTGAGCGCGGGAGTGCAGGGAATCACCACGTCATATTCGCTGAGTTGTGACAGTAGTGTTCCGGGGGCGAAATTAAAAAGTAAGGGCGCTGGTGCCGGAGTTAACGCTGATGCCGCTAAACTCCTCGGCGACGCCAGAGAGCCCGGTAACTTTCGATACGGGACTGACGCTGGCTGTAGAGGATGTGGTGGAGGTCTGTTGCTGCTTCGAGGAGTAGTTCTCCAGCGCGTTAAGAAGACTTTGACGCGCCGGCGCATAGAGTTCCTCGGCCCTTTTCTTTTCGGCGTCAGTTGGTAAGGTGGGCAGGTACGCCGCCAAATAAGCGGCACCGCAGGCAGAGGAGTTATTCGGGAGCAATTGGCTGGAGATGTTAGGCGCGAAGGCCTTTGGAGCACCTGCGAAGGCCCCTCTCCCATTCCAGAGCCGTGTCAGGACTTCGTCACAGGTTGCGGGGCTGGCCGGAACACGGGTGAGAGCCGGAGAAGCTGCGGGCGGGTTGGCGGGCGCTACCTGTGCACGGGCCTGAGACGTCGCGAGTGCGGTGGCGATGCCCAGGAGCAACGTGAGTGGTGAGGTGATCCTGCCAAGTGGGCGCATGGTTATTGCACCTCCAGGTCGAAGGAGCCGTTCTTGTCGGTGATTGAGATCAGGGGCGTCTTGCCGTCGCAGTCTTCAGCGACGATGACCAGCTGGCTCACCCGCCCTACCATGACCACGCCGACCGTAAAGAGGCCCGGTGTCGCGATGGGAAGCGCAAAACTCTGGCCGGTCGCGTTGACCGTGAGTGGGGTAATCTTTCCTGCGGCATCGACGGTGGCGGCGGCTGAAATCTTTGTGCCGACGGGGGCTGCATTCAGGATGCAGTTGATTGGGTTCGGGCTGGCGGGGACAGTGTAGGGAAAGCCGGGAGTGACGCGGCAGGCGGGCATGGAATTACCTCCGTGAATGGATTTGGGGTCGATTCAGGACGCAGTTCGAGCCGAGGCAGGCGCAGGAGTGCGTCGCAATGGTTGCAGCGTAAAGGTGAATCTTCACAAGCTCAGTGGTGGTGACGATTGGCCCAGATGCTGAACCAAGGCCGCATCCGCGATCCTTGATTTTGTTGGTGTGTGAGAGAGCAGTCTCGCCGGTGCGGGCTGTTGTGTCAAGAATTTTTTCGGTCGCACAGACGACCATGTCCACGGAGAGTGCCCGGGCTGGGACAGGAAGGTTATCGATGACGAAAGTCGCGAAGATCGATCCGGGGGTCTGCCGTTGCGGAAGAAGCGATCAGACGTCGCGCGGGATTTCTGTGGGGGCGATGTGGGTGAGGTCGTCCTTCTGCACCATGTATTCGTCCAGCAGCACGGCGACGAGGGCGGCGGTGGGCACGGCGACCAGCGCACCGACGACGCCGGCCAGCTCGGTGCCGGCGAGCAGCGCGATGAGCACGGTGAGGCCCATGAGATCGAGCGAGGAGCGCATGATGCGCGGGGTGAGGTACATATTCTCGACGTTGACGTAGATGAGGTAGAAGAAGAGGACACCTGCCATCTTGGCCCAGGAGTCGAGTGCGGCGACGGCGGCGACGAGCAGGATGGTGACGACGCCGCCGGCGATGGGGATGATATTCATCAGGCCCATGAGCACGCCGAGGAGAAAGAAGTAGCGCACGTGCAGCAGGCCGAAGGCGATGGTGGAGGAGACGCCGAGGCAAAGCATCAGCAGGGCCTGTCCGAAGAGCCATTTGCTCATGCGGACCTCGGCTTTTTCGAGGGTTACGGCGAGGCGCAGGCGTTTTTCGATGGAGAAGAGTGACATGATCCATGCGTAGGCGCGGTCGCCTTCGAGCATGAAGTAGATGCAGAGGACAAAGGCGGTGAGGATGTCAAAGATGCGCCCGAGCCACATGGGGAACGAGGCGAAGAGGTAGGTGGCGGTAGCGGAGAGCGCATTCTCCACCTTGTTGGCAACATCATCGACACCGAGTTTGTCGGCGATGGGGAGGCGTTTGATTTTGCTGACGATTGCAGAGATGCGCGCGGGCAGGTCGGACGCGAACTGGCGGAGGTCATGAATGACCGGCGGCAGGCAGAGGACGAAAAAGAGGGTGAGGACCAGCAGGGTGACCCCAAGCAAGGCCGCGATGGCAAGCGCGCGGGAGACACGGCGGCCGCCGCGCAGCTCAAAGAGCATGATGGAGTTGACGACTGGACTCAGCACAACGGCGAAGAGCGCGCTGACGTAGATCAGCATCAGAACATCGCGCAACTGCCAGGCGAGCGCGAGCGCGAGCACGACGCCGGCGGCGAAGAGGATGTTGCTGCGCACGCCGGGTGGCTTCTGCTGCTCCCAGATTGGGGTTGCGGGGGTCAGGTGAGTTTCTTCCTCCGAAGACGGTGAACTACTGCTGCGGATTCTACAGACTGGATTCTAAAGACAGGATTCTACAGATTGGGATGCGTTACGGCCGCAACGGAGCTGGGGCGTGGATCAACTGCGACACTATGGCCGCGACGGTTTGCTGGGTGGTGAGTTCGGCGGTCTGGACGGTATGGTGCGCGAGGCGACGATAGATGGGATGGCGGACGTGGAAGCGCGCCTCGGCGGCCGCGGGGTCGGCGAAGATGGGACGCGCGTGGCCGAGACGCGTTGAAGGGGCATTGTCGGCGAGAGTCGATGTGGGGTCGCTGGGGACTGACTGCGGGTTGAGGGCCTGCATCATGCAGCGGTCGAAGAGGACGGAGAACGGCGCATCGAGGAAGAAGGTGGTGGTGCCGGGCGTCTGTTCGATGAGGAGGCGGTTGGTGAGCTCTTCCGGTGCGCCGCCTCCGAGCGCAAGCACGATATGGTTGCGGCCGAGCACGGAGGCGAGGGCCTGCGACTCCAGGCGGCGGAAGTGGGCCTCGCCGTGTGTGGCAAAGATGGCCGGGACGGTGTTGCCGGCGCGGGCTTCAATGAGGGTGTCGAGGTCGAGGAACTCCCAGCCGAGGCGCGCTGCCAGAGGACGGCCGACGGTGGACTTGCCGGCACCCATGAAGCCGGTGAGGATGAGACGTCGGTGACAGGGATGGAGGGCCATGTTTTCGATCGCGGGAGAGGCGGGACCAGGGTGCAGATTCAGTTCGGCGGTGCGGGCGGACATTCTCAGAACTCCTTTTGAGAGTACAGCGGGAGATACGGCATACAAAGTGCTGCATACAAAACAAGACCGCGACCATTGCGGGTCGCGGTCGGGAGCTTGCGGATGCTCCGGGTTTATCCGAGAGCTGCGCGCGCGTGCGGCCGACCCGCGCCCTGCCAGAAGCAGGGATAGGTTTGATACACAAAACCGCCGAAATGGAACGAGCGCAGATTCATCCTGTAGTGCAGCGTACCTAGAACGAATCGAAAGGGCAATACGGCTAACTGAGGGCGCCGCCTTTGGGCAGCAGGTCTTTGCCGTCTTTGACATTGTCTTCCTGGCCGAGGTCGCCGGCCTCTTCGCGCAGCTTGCTCTGGATCTTGGTCCAGACCTGATCGCTGGGGTCGTCGACCGGTTCGAAGAGACCCCGCGCGGTCTCGGCGATGGTTTCGAGGTCACGGACGAGGGCGAGGCAGTCTGGATACTTGGCGAAGAGGTCCTTGAGGCGCGGGTCGTCGCTTACTTTGCCATCGTTGTTGGCGAAGAGCTCCGGCAGGTAGCGCTCAAATTCTTCAGGCTTCAGATGGGCGAAGTCGATCTCAGATGGGCGGCTCATTTCGCTCCCCCGGCAACGGCTTCCGGCTGTTGGGAGTGGGGCTGGCGGAGCAGTTCGCGGAGCCTGAGGCGCGCCTTGTGGAGCTGAGATTTGCTGTTTCCGGTTGAGCACTCAAGCATGGTGGCGATTTCATTATGCTCGAAGCCCTCGACATCATGCAGAACAAAGACCATGCGGTAGCCGGGCGGTAACGAGCCGACGGCGCGCTCCAGCGCCACGCGGTCCACGGAGCCGGCGAGGATGGGATCGTGGCTACCGAAGTCGCGCTTGGGAGCGTCTTCCTCAGAGGGATTGATCGTCTCCTCGAGCGAGACGAGGTTGAGGCCCTTCTTGCGCAGATGCATCAGCACAAGGTTCACGGTGAGCCGGTGTAGCCATGTGGAGAAGGCGGACTCCCCCCGGAAGCTGCCCAGCTTGCGGTAGAGGTGGAGGAATGCCTCCTGCGTCATGTCCTCGGCCTCGGAGACGTTGCCGAGCATGCGCAGGCAGAGGGTGTAGACGCGACGCTTGTGCAGCGCGTAGAGCTTGGAAAAGGCCTCCGCATCGCCGTTCTTGGCGGCTTCAATGGCCTCTGCCTCACCAGCGATGGGCGGATTTCGCTTGAAGAGTCCGGGACTGGATTTTGCGGGTGGTGCCTGCGTCATCAGCTGGCCTTCGTGGTTCATTGTTGGTCGGCTCCGGTGGTACTGATATCGCCGGACTGGCGCCTTCGTTCCAGCCTATCGCATGTGCCGGGGTGGTTCTGTCGTGTTCCATAGGACACTGCCGATGCAGAAAAGGTTGTGCGCAGGATGAAAGTGAAGAGGATGGGATGGATATCGGTTGTGTGGGGAAGGCTATGCAAAGATGGGCGCGGAGGCGCACGGTGGCCTGCCGATCAGGCGCCCACGAACCTGGCGTAGAGCGTGCGCGCGACGGAGATGTCCGTTGTGCCTTGTACGATGGCGCGGCCGTCGGCGAAGACGGTGATGGTGTGCGGGCCTCGGCGGAAGCGGAGCAGCAGATCGTTGGCGCGCAGGTCGGCGATCTCTTTATTGGCGGCGAGGCGCGCGCGCATGGCGGTGAAGTCCACGGGCCGGTGATGTTCGTGGATCTGGACTGAGTCGCGGCCGCAAAGGGTGATGTGCGCGCGGTTCTCTCCAGCGAGATGGGTGAAGGCGCGGCGGTCGCAGACCTCGCAGCCAGGATGCGGTCGGCCGGCGGCGATCTCCGAGCGCTCAAGCGTGGCGCCGGTTGCGGGAGTCCAAAGGTCGAATGAGACGAGCGTGCGGCGCATGAGGTGTGGCTGGCCGGTGAGAAGCTTGAGAGCTTCAGTGACCTGGATGGAGGCGGCGAGGTTGACGGCGGTGGCGAGAATGCCTGCGGTGTCGCAGGTTTCGACGTTGCCGGAGGGCGGGCTGGGGAAGATGCAGGCGAGGCAGGCGGTGGGTTCGAAGGATGCGGCGGGGGTATTGTTTTGCGTCGCGGGTCTGGGCAGGATGTTCATGGTCGCGGCGTAGGCGCCGATGGCGGCGGCGTAGATCCAGACAATGCCCTGCTGGACGGCGTAGTCGTTGATGAGGTAGCGGGCCTCGAAGTTGTCGGTGGCGTCGAGGATGAGATCGACGGGCACGGCGGCCGTGCCGACAGGAATCATCTGAGCGATGTTGGCGGGGACAAGGTCGGCGATGCGCGCGTGGACGCAGATGCTGGAGTTGAAGCGGGCGATCTGGCGGCGCGCGGCCTCGGCCTTGGGCATCCCGGTGAGCGCGTCGGCTTCGTCAAAGAGCATCTGGCGTTGCAGGTTGGAGGGCTCGACGAAGTCGCGGTCGATCAGCGTGAGGGTGCCGACGCCAGCGCGGGCGAGCAGGGAAGCTGCCGCTGCGCCGAGCGCGCCGCAGCCGATGATGGCCACGTGCGAGGCTGCGAGGCGCTGCTGGCCCTCGGCGCCGATTCCGGGGAAGAGCACCTGGCGCGAATAACGCTCTTGATCTGAGATGCCGCCGGCGCCATCAGAAATAGCAACACCGGCGCTGGCGGAGGCTGACACGGCAGGTTCGGCGCATTCGTTTAATGGCATCGCTCTCCGTAGTATAGAAAATTGTGGTGGTGCGCCGTGCGCGGGCACGGCAGCGAGCGTTTGAGCATCCTATGCTCACATTGGAAGAGCCGACGGAAAGAGCTTGGCGTGACTCAGATGCAGGACCAGGGTCTAACGGAAAGACCCAGCGAGGGCTGGGCGGAGAGTTGCAACAGCGGAGGGGCAATTCGGTTTGCGTGTATCGGGGAGTGAAGGGACGGCGGAGGAGATCGCGATGCTGCAAGCGCGCGCGTTCTGCCGGTTGTTCGCGCGGAGAGATTTGCTGTTCAGCATTCTATTTTTGCTGAGCGCTTCTCTACTGAGCGTTGGGACCTTGCCGGCGCAACAGCCTGCGACTCCTACGGGGCAGCTGCAGACGCGGCCCCTGCCTGCGACGGGGCCGACTGCGCAGCCCACGCCTCCTGCTGCTTCTCCTCTTCCGGCGCCGGCCAGAGCAGCGGCGACGACATTGCTTCCAGCCGACGCTACGACCCCGAGCCTGTCTGCGTGGCGAGGTCTGCGGGTGGCGAAGATCGAGTTCGAGGGTGTTCCGTTCGATCCCAAGGACCCGCTGCCGGGCGAACTGGCGCAGCAGGCAGGCCAGCCGCTGGATCCGGCCAAGGTTACGGCGAGCTTGCGGCGGCTGTTTGCCAGCGGCCGGTATCGCGACATCCATGTGGATGGAGAGCGGGCGGGCGATGTGGTGACGCTGGTCTTTGTGGGGACGCCGCAGTACTTCGTCGGGCGGGTCACGATCGAGGGTGTAAAGAGCGACCGGCTGAGTTCGCTGCTGGAGTATGCGACCAAACTGAACCCGGGTGCGGCGATCACGGATGCGGACATTACGGCCGGGGAAGACGGTGTGAAGCAGGTGCTCGCCGGCAATGGTTACTTCCAGCCAAAGATCACCTGGAAGAGCAGTGTAGATGACGCAAACAGCCAGGTGAGTGTGGTGTACACGGTCGATACCGGGCCACTGGCGCGCATCGGCAACGTGACGGTGGAGGGGAAGGACCCGGGGTTTACGCCTGAAGGGTTTCGCAAAGAGGCGAAGCTGAAACAGGGCAAGAAGGTAAGCCGCGACACCATCAGCAATGCGCTCTCGCGCCTGCGGTCGCAATACCAGAAACGGGACCGGCTGGAGGCGACCGCGACTCTGCGCCAGCAGACGTATAACGAGCAGCGCAGGCAGGTGGACTACGATTTCAGCGCCAATGAGGGGCCGCTGGTGAAGGTGACAGTGGAGGGGGCCAAGCTTTCGACGAGCAGGCTGAAGTTGCTGGTGCCCATCTACCAGGAGGGAACAATCGACAATGATCTGCTGAATGAAGGCACATTCAACATCCAGGACTACCTGTACCGCGAGGGCTACTTCGACGCAACGGTGACGGTGAAGGTGGCTGGCGCCGACACGGATTCAGAGAGCGTGGTCTTCAGCGTCGACAAAGGGGTGAAGCGCAAGGTCGGGTCGGTGACGATCACGGGCAACAAATACTTCGACACGGACACACTGAAGGAGCGCATGCAGGTGCAGCGGGCAGACCTGTATGTGCGCAACGGTCGCTACTCGCCCGCGTTGATGAAGGCCGATGTGGATTCGATCGTGTCGCTCTATCGGGCAAACGGGTTCGACAAGGCGTCGGTTTCGACGGCGATCAAGGACATCGACACGACCAAAGACGGCAAGAATCTGAAGGTCCCGGAGATTGATGTTGCGGTGAAGGTGAGCGAAGGCGCGCAGCGAAAGTTCGGAGCGGTGACGCTGACGGGAGTGGACGCCAGCCGCATGAAAGACCTGGAGGCGCTGATGAATGCGCAGGCCGGGCAGCCGTATTCGTTGATCACGCTGTCGGGCGACCGGGACGCGATTCTGGACTACTACCTGAGCCATGGCTTCTCGCAGGCGCGGGTAGAGGTGAAGCAGGCCTCGGGCGGCGATGCCGCGAAGATGGATGTGAATCTGGCAGTGACCGAGGGCGAGCAGGTGTTTGTCGGCCAGGTGCTGACCAGCGGCATAGTACATACCAAGCCGAATGTGGTGGGCAAGCAGGTGAAGGTGCATGCGGGCGATCCGCTGGACCAGAGCGCGCTGCTGGAGACGCAGCGGAACCTCTATGGACTTGCTTTGTTCAATGAGGTGAATACCGCGGTGCAGGACCCCGACGGCGATGATCCGCGCAAGAATGTGCTGCTGCAGCTGACGGAGGCGCGCCGCTGGGATGTGACGTACGGGTTCGGCTTTGAGGCGGAGACGGGCACACCCAAGGAGGGCGTCATCAGCCCGGCCTCGGCGATCCTGCTGGGGCTGTCGCCGAGCGCGAGCTACCAGCAGAACGGCAAGACCGGCGTGAGCCCGCGCGTCTCGCTGGACGTGAGCCGCATCAATCTGCGGGGCACGGACGAGTCGCTGACGCTGCACTCGACCTACGGACTGCTGGAAGAGGTGGCAACGCTGACGTTCCAGAACCCACACTTCCGCGGGCGGCAGAACCTCGCCAACAGCATCTCCGGCGGCTACTCGAACGTGCAGAACATCACGACCTTCCAGGCATCGACGCTGCAGGCCGACTTCCGAATTTCCGAGAAGATCAAGCCGACAGACACGCTTATCTACAACTTCGTCTACCGGCGCGTCGCGGTGAATCCGGCGACGCTGCAGGTCTCGGCCAACCTGATCCCGCAGCTGTCGCAACCGGTGCGGGTGGGCGGCCCGGGGTTGACGTGGTTCCATGACACTCGCGACCCCAGTCCGCTGGACGCGACGCGGGGCTCGTACACCTCGGTGCAGGAGTTCTTCGCCAGCTCGCACTTCGGCTCGGAGGCGAACTTCAACCGCGTGGATGTGACCAATTCCAGCTACTACACGTTTGGCAAGCACAGATACACGCTGGCGCGCAGCACTCGCCTTGGGTTTGAGACGACCTTCGGCACGAACCCCAATGTGGGCAGCACCAGCTGCAGCGCCGATCCGCAGCAGAATTTGTTGGAGACCAATGCAAGCTGCAATGCGGTGCCGCTTCCCGAGCGGCTGTATGCGGGCGGCGCTACTTCGCATCGCGGCTTCGGCATCAATGACGCCGGGCCGCGTGACCTGCAGACCGGCTTTCCGGTGGGAGGCAATGGGGTCTTTGTGAACAGCACGGAGTTGCGCATGCCGCCGTTTGTGCTGCCGTGGGTGGGGGACAACCTGACGTTTGTGCTCTTTCACGATATGGGCAATGCGTTTGCGCACGTCTCGGACACCTTCCCCAGCTTCCTCCACTTCCATCAGCCCAACCAGCAGACGTGCGCTTCGGTGGGACCGACGGGCAATCCTCCGATCACGTCGGCTGCTCCGTTCGGCGTGTGCAACTTCAATTACTATTCGCATGCCATCGGCACCGGCCTGCGCTACAAGACGCCGGTAGGGCCGATCCGGGTGGACTTCAGCTATAACCTGAATCCGCCGGTGTATCCGGTGATCTATGACTTCAATGGCAATCCGCCTAACGAAGGACAGGCGCCGCACTTCAACTTTTTCTTCAGCATCGGGCAGGCATTCTGACCATGAGCGCGGGCATGCAGATTCGGATAGGCACGGCAGGGCGGGGCGTTTGGCTTGCCGTCGCGCTGATGCTTGCGATCGGGCGTCCCGGTTCGACAGCTGAGGCGCAGGGGCCGGCCGCGGCATCTGCCGCGACGCAGGGAGCGTCTGACGGCGCGCGTGTCACTCTGGACAGCGTTGCGGCGGTGGTGAACGGCGAACTGATTCTGGGGAGTGATGTGGATGCCGAGCGCCGCTTCGCGGCCTTCCAGCCGTTTACTGAGTCTCAGCCCACGCGCGACCGGCTGTTGGAACGGCTGATTGACCGCACGCTGATCCTGCAGCAGATGGCGCTGCAGCCACCGGCGGCCGTGACCGATGCAGAGATTGATGCGCAGCTGGCCATATTGCGCAAGGCGATTCCGCGCTGCGCTGCTTACCACTGCGAGACGGATGCCGGCTGGGAGAAGTTTATAGCGGACCACGGCTTCACCCTGGAAGAGGTGCGGGACCGGTGGCGCCAGCGCATGCAGGTGCTGGCTTACATCGAGGAGCGGTTCCGCATGGGAATTACGATCTCGCAGGCGCAGATCGATGACTACTATCAGAAGACAATGTTGCCGGTCTATGCGAAGGAGAAGGCAACGCCGCCGGCCGAGGCCACGATCGCCCCACGCATTGGCGAGATTGTGCTGCAGCAGCAGGTGGACAAGCTGCTGGATGACTGGCTGACCTCGCTGCGCGCGCAGGGAAGCGTGGTGACGATGAAGGCTGAAGAGGAGGCGCCGTGAGCACGGACGATCTTCAGCCTCAACCGGAGAGCGCTCCGCGCCTTCCCGTGCGCGAGCCCGCGCCGGAGACTCCCCGCCGGAGTGTAACTTCGCGCGTAGCAGGCGTGATCGCGTGGACCGCCGGAGGGATCGGGGCGTTGCTGATCGTGCTGGTCGCGGGTCTCGCTTGGTACTCGACGACAGGTGATTTCCAGCGGCGCGTTTCCAGGGAGATTGTCTCGGTGCTGGAGGACTCGACGGGCGGCAGAGCGGAGGTCGCGGGCATCCACTTCAGCCTGTGGCATCTCTCAGTCGAGGTGGATGGCCTGGTGATTCACGGGTTGGAGGGGCCGGGCGAGGCGCCATACCTTTCAGCGGACAAGATCCAGGTGCACATGCGCATCACGAGCTTTCTGGCGCATGCGACGGGGACGGGGATCGCCTCGCATATTGGCCTCGACCTGCTGCGCGTGGAGCATCCGCAGGTGCACCTGATTGTCGACAAGGACGGACACACGAACCAGCCGACGCCGAAGCATCCGAAGACGAGCCCAGAGCCGGTGCAGGACACGTTGCTGGATCTGAAGGCAACCGAGATGGACGCGGTGAACGGCGTCTTCCTGCTGAATGACCGCGCGATCCCGTTCAACGCTGCGGCGCGCGATCTGGATGCACAGGTGAAGTATCTGAGTGCGACCGATCGCTATGGGCTGACGCTCGATCTTGCCGATCTGCGGACACAGATGCAGGACGCGCCGGAGGCCGAGTCCAAGCTGTACCTTGCAGCCGAACTTGGACGGGACATGGTGCAGGTGACTCAATTGGATTTCACCTCCGGGACGTCATCGGTGTTGCACGCGACGGCGAACCTGACCCACTTCGCGCAGCCAGAGTGGCAGGCGAAGGTGAACGGAACGCTCGAGCTGAAGCAGGTTTCAGTGCTGACTGCGTTTGACGGCCTGACCGGCGGCTCGGTCGATCTGGACATCAATGGGCACAGTTGCGAGGTCGCGCCAGCGGTTGCGCAGAAGCGTCCCCACTTCTGGCAGCGGCACAAGCCGCCCGTGCCGGCGAATCCGGCAACCGCACAGCTTCCGCCGAGTCCGGACTGCAAGGCCGGCTATCTGGTAGCGGGCAGCACAAAGATCCACAAGGCTGGCTACGCGAACGAGTATGTGGAGCTGCATGATGTGGACGGCGGCGCGCAGCTGCACATTACGCCTACGGAGCTTCTGTTGACGGCGCTGAGCGGATATCTGCCTGGCGGCGGCAGCGCTGCGGGCGAGCTGCGCATTGAAGACTGGCTGGGCGAGGCGCCAACGAGCGGGCCGGCGAAGAGCCCGACGGCGGTTGCCGCGGTGACGACAGCGAGGAAGACGGCAGAGACGCTGCATTCCAAGACGCCAACTCCCACGGCAGCGGCGGCGCAGATCAATGCGCATGCCTATCTCACAGCGGCGGTGAACGCGATTCCGCTGCGCACGATTATGGAGGTGACGGAGCCGCAGAGCTATGGCGACCTCGGCTTTGACACGGCGGTGACCGGGCCGGTGAAGGTGGATTGGGGCGGTCCGGCGAAGGACATCGCGGACACCGTCACGGTCGACGCGGACCTCAAGTTCCGCCCGACCGGGATGCGCCGGCCTGGCGCGCTGAACAACACTCCTGTGACGGGCGAAGCCGTGGCGCATTACGACGGCCTGCATGAGGTGGTGAACATCCAGCAGGTGACGCTGCTGACGCCGGCGTCGTCGACGGAGGCCACGGGCGTGCTGGGCGTCAACGAAGGCGATCCGCTCACCAACCTGAAGGTCGACATGACGGTACGCGACCTGGGCGAGTTCGATCAGCTTCTGCAGACGCTGGGTTTTGCCGCGAATGGCAAGAAGGGGACAGCAGCGGTGCCGGTGGTGCTGCATGGCGGGGTGGTCTTCCATGGCACGGCTGCCGGTCGAGCGGCGGACCTCAATCTCAAGGGCCACCTCGAAGGCAATGCGATTGAGGTGAAGCTGGACAACGATGTGGACACACAGATCGATTCTGTTGTGGCGGACGCGGCGTTCTCCTACGATTCGGGGCTGGCCATCGCCAGCTCGACAGTCAAACGTGGCAGCGCTGTGTTGAATTTGTCGGGCACAGTCGTCCCGCGCAAGGTTTCGGAGCGCAGAGGCATCTCCAACTACGATTGGGACGAAGGCACTGCGGTGCAGGCGAATGTAAAACTGGCGAACGCGAGCGTGGCGGACGTGTTGCAGATGACCGGCCAGCAGCAACGTATTGCTGTTACGGGGACGATGAACGTGAACGCGACGATGCGCGGGACCTTTGCCGATCCGGATGCGCAGGGGCGCATCGCCCTGAGCAAGGGGACGGCATATGGAGAGGCGTATGACTCTGTCTCGGTGAACCTTGCCGTCAAGGGCAAGGACTTCGAGGCCAGCCAGGCGGTGGTCTCGATGTACGGGATGCAGGTGCGGGGCAATGGCGGATATGACCTCGATACCAAGCACGTACATGGACACCTGGAGGGCGACAATCTTGTGCTGTCGAAGTTCCAGGGCTTTGCCAGGGCGCATCCGGGTGTTGATGGAACGTTGACGGTTTCCGCCGACGCTAACGGCACTGTGGAGCAGCCCGGACTGAAGGCAACGGCGAAGCTGGTGCAGGTGGTCGCCGACGGAAAGGTCCTGGGTGACGTCTCGGCCGAGATGCACAGCGATGCCGATCTGCTCTCCTACACCGCGCAAGCTACGCTGGTTGGCACAAAGATCGATGGCAACGGGCAGACGCGCCTGACGGGCAACTATCCGACGCAGGCGAAGCTGAATCTCTCGGGTCTCGACCTGAGTACGGCGATTGCGCTGTTTTCCACGAGCAATATTCAGGTGCAGTCGACGATTGGCGGGACGCTAACGGTGAGCGGGCCACTGAAGACGCCGCAGCAACTGAGCGGGACCGCGGAGTTCAATGACTTCGACGTGAAGCTGCAGGGTGTGGAGCTGAAGAGCGTTGGGCCGGTGCGGATCGGCCTGCGTAACGGCAGTGCGTCCATGGATCAGGTGCACATCACCGGGCAGGACACTGACCTCACGCTGGGCGGGACGGTGCAGGTCTTTGGCGCGACTGGCGCGAACGGCGACAATCTGGGGCTGAATGCCAAGGGCAGCGTCAGCGTAGCGCTGGCGCATACGCTGGACGCGGACATTCTTTCGAGCGGCAAGGTGGAGTTCACGGTCGCAGCGAATGGACAGGTGAAGAAGCCGGTCCTCACCGGGCGGGTGCAGTTCGACAACGTGAATGCGGCGATGCAGGGCATTCCCAACGGCCTGAGCAACATGAATGGCACGCTGGTGTTCACCCAGGACCGGCTGCAGATCGAGAACCTGAACGCGACCACTGGCGGCGGGCAACTGAAGATCGGCGGCTTTCTGGCGTATCGCAACGGCGTGTATGCGGACCTTACTGCGACGGGCGACACCACGCGTGTGCGTCTGTATGGGCTGAGCGCGACGGCCACTACGAGTCTGCAGTTGCAGGGCGGCCTGGATAACCTGCTGCTGAGCGGCAACGTACTGATCACGCGGTTCGGCGTGGGGCCGGACGTCGACTTTGCGGCGTTTGCCTCCACGGGCGGGGTCAGCGCCCCGCCTGATCCCGGATCCACGGCGGCCAAAATTCGAATGGATGTGCGCGTCACAAGCTCGCCGCAGCTTGACTTCCAGAACTCCTACGCCAAGCTGGTGGGAACGGTGGACCTGCGGATGGGGGGTACGATTGCCGAACCTTCCGTGTTGGGTCGCATCCAGATTACGGACGGGAGCGCGACCTTCGCGGGTACGAAGTACGAGCTGCAGCGCGGAGACATCTACTTCACCAATCCGGTACGCATCGATCCCACCATCGACATCGATGCGACCGCGCGCGTGGAGACGTACGACATCACCATCGGGCTGCAGGGCACGATGAGCCATCTGAAGCCGACGTATCGCTCCGAGCCGCCGCTGAGCGAGGCGGACATCTTTGCGCTGCTGGCGCTGGGTCGAACACAGGAGGAGGCGCAGCTCTACCAGGAGCAGCAGGTGCAGGAGGGCGCGGACCCCACGACGAGCGCTCTGCTGGGCGGCGCGCTGAATGCCACCGTGAGCAACCGGATCGGCAAGCTGTTCGGGGGAGGCACGGTCAAGATCGATCCCGCTTTTGTGGGTACGCTGGGCAATTCCACGGCGCGGATCACGGTGCAGAAGCAGATCACGCGCCAGCTGATCGCGACCTACGCGACGAACGTCAACTCCACGGCGCAGCCCCTGCTGCAGGGCGAGTATGACCTGACGCCGAATGCGGCGCTGGTGGTGGCCCGCGACGAGTCGGGCGTCTTCAGCGTGGTTTACAAGATCCGCCGGCGGTATCGATAGGACGCGCGACGCGCGGGTCCGGCGGTCATTTGTATGGTGTGTCGTTAAACCCTCAAAAACACCTGTAGTTGCGCCTCAAATACCAGCAAACATGCCGGGAAACGCTTGCGGGTTATTGTGCGTCCAATGCTTCTGCGGATGTGCCAAGGCATTATTCGCGGGGCCCCGATTTAAGGAGGAGGCATACAAATGATATCGACAAAGAGATTGGCAAGAGATATGGGAAAGATGGCGCTGGCGATGATTCTGCCGTTTACCACGGGCATGGCGCTGGCCCAGGCAGGGGATGACGCACAGATCACAGCCGATGCGCACAAGGCGCTGAGCAACCAGAAGTTTTCCAACGTGACGGTTGAAGTGCACGGCAGCAATGTGGTGCTGACCGGGTCCGTGGCGAATTATGCCGACAAGGAGCAGGCGGATACCAAGCTGCACCATGTGCCCGGTGTGCGTGGAGTGGACAATGAGATCCAGGTGGGCGGACCGCGCGTGGAAGACGCGGCCTTGCGCGACAAGCTGGCCAAGCAGCTCTCGACCTATCGTGTCGGCTACGGCACGAATGTGTTCGACGCTATCAACCTGGGAGTGAGGGACGGCGTGGTTACATTGAGCGGCACGGTGTACGATCCGACGGACAAGAGCGATGCCGTGAGCCTTGTGTCAAATACGCCGGGCGTGCGCGACGTGGTCGATGACCTGGACGTGGCCCCACTGTCGCCAATGGACGATCAGCTTCGCGTGCGGCTGGCGCGGGCGATTTACGGCTCGTCGGAGTTGCAGCGCTATGCGATGGACCCGGCCAATCCGATCCGGATTACGGTTATCAATGGCAATGTGACACTTACGGGCATTGTGGACAACTCCATGGACAAGAACATAGCCGGCATCAAGGCCAATGGCGTGTCCGGGGTCTTCAAGGTGACCAATAACCTGCAGGTGGCCAGCGGCAAGTCCGGCATCTGACAACAGCTCCCATCGCGCAAACCTGACAGCGGCCGCCTTGTGCGGTCGCTTGTCATTTAAGATCGAAGGGGTAGGCAATTTAGAGCTATGACCAACCCATGGAAGAGCGCACGGCTGACGCTGGAGATGATCAAGTGGGAGCACTCGGTCTTTGCGCTGCCGTTCGCGCTGACCGGCGCGATGCTCGCGGCCGGCGGCTGGCCCCATGCGCGCGTGCTGGCGTGGATTGTGGTGTGCATGATCTCAGCGCGATCGGCGGCGATGGCCTTCAATCGTCTGGCGGATGCCAAGCTCGACGCCGCCAATCCACGCACGGCGATGCGGGCGTTACCCTCGGGAGTACTGGCGCCCGTGTTTGTAGGGGTCTTCACCGTGGTTTCGGCGGCTATCTTCCTGCTGGGAGCCGCCATGTTAAACCGGCTCACGCTGATTCTCGCGCTGCCGACGCTCGCTGTACTGCTGGCCTACAGCTATATGAAGCGCGTGACGCGCTGGTCGCATCTTGTGCTGGGGCTGGCATTGGGCATTGCACCCTCGGCTGCATGGATTGCGGTGCGCGGCTCGCTGGACTGGCGCATTGCCGTACTTTCGCTGGCGGTGCTCCTGTGGGTGGGCGGGTTCGACGTGCTCTACGCCTGCCAGGACACGGAGCACGACCGGGCCGTGGGCCTGAACAGCGTGCCGCAGGCCTTCGGGGTAGAGACCGCATTCTGGATTGCGCGCGCGATGCATATAGGAATGCTGCTGCTGTTGTTTTGGCTGGCGCGGCTCTTTGATCTGGGGCCTGTGGCGCTGGCCGGCGTTGCGGTGGTGGCGGCGTTGCTGCTGTATGAGCATTCCATCGTGTCGCCGGGCGATCTGCGGCGGATGAATGCGGCCTTCTTCACCTTGAACGGTATCGTCTCAGTTGCATTTTTCTGCTTCTTCGCTGCGGCCGTCTTGCTGCATCGGTAGCATGTGGGCGGCAAAGTAAAAGAGGCCCGCAAGGCGCGGGCCTCTCTCTCGGCAACGAGCAAGTCTTTTATGCCGATTTGCGATACTTCAACTTGTCTGCGTGTTCGTTGACGGCGTCCTTGGCATTCTGCGCGGTGGAGGACACCTTCTCGCGCACGTCATGCTTATGCTCCTCGGAATGGGCCTTGGCGTCATTGGCTAGGGATTTCGCCGCATCTTTGGTATTTCCCCACGCCTCTTTGGCTGCGCCTTTTACCTGGTCAGCTGTGCCGGAGTTGGCCATTCGGTCATTGCCGACCGCTTCGCCGATCGACTGCTTTACTTTGCCCTTCGCCTGATCGAACTTGCCTTCCACTGTGTCGCGATTCATGTGCCGCTCCTTCGGAATACACTTTGGTCAATACACTTGGGTGAGTCGATTGCGTCCGGCCGAGTATGTCAGACGGCTCGCCGGCCGGAGAGCAGGTTGAAGATCAGCACGATGACCGCCAGGACCAGCAGCAGGTGGATCCAGCCGCCGAGGGTATAGCTGCTGACCATGCCCACTAGCCAGAGCACAAATAAGATGATGGTGATCGTCCAGAGCATGCGTGTTCTCCTTAGTTTGGTGCCCGGCAATTCGCGGCCCGAAATCAAACTGCGGGGCCGCCATGTGGTAAGTTGCGTGTTACTGCGATGAGGTTGCCAAGTGCGAGCCGGAATTGGGCTGCTGCAGGACGCCGGTAGAGGAGAGTCTTTGAAGATTGCGATCCAGGGGGAACTCGGTTCCAACAGCCACATGGCGGCGCTGGCCATGCTGCGCGATCTGCCCAGCATTGAGATCGTTCCCTGCGCCGTCTCCTCCGAGGTCTTCGAGCGGGTGATCGCCGGCTCGGTCGATGCCGCTGTGCTGCCGATTGAGAACAGCCTGCATGGCTCGGTCGCCGAGCACTATGACCTGCTGCTGGCCAAGCCGGTACGCATCGCGCGGGAGAGTCTGCTGCGCATCCGGCATAACCTCATCGCGCGGCCGGGCGTTGCGCCGGAGGACCTGAAGCGCGTGCTCTCGCATCCGGTGGCGCTGTCGCAGTGCCGCCGCTGGCTGGCGGACCACCCTTGGCTCGAAGCGGTCAACTTCTATGACACGGCGGGCAGCGTGAAGCACCTGATGGCCGAGCAGCTGGACGACACGGCCGGCATCGCGCCCGAACTGGCCGCGCGGCAGTATGGGGCCGAGGTGCTGGAGGCCGGCATCGAGGACCACGCCGAGAATTTCACGCGCTTCCACCTGCTGCTGCGTGACCCGCCTGCGCCGGGTGTAGCGCCCTGGCCTGGGCCGGTTGTGGATCCGGCCGCGAACAAGGCCAGCCTTGCCTTTTCGGTCGACCACAAGCCGGGTTCGCTGGTCCATGCGTTGGAGGAGTTCGCCCGCGCCGGAGTGAACCTGACCAAGATCGAATCCCGCCCGGTGCATGGCAGCCCGTGGGAGTACGTCTTCTTTGTCGACCTGCGCTTTGATTCGGCAGCGCAGATCGATGCGGCCCTCGTCCAACTGGCACGGCACTGCCGCATGGTCAAGGAGCTGGGCCGGTACGTGGCGGCGTAACTATCTGATAAAAAATCGTGAGCCGGGGTCTTTGCTCTTTTGTGGCTGGAGCCGATCGTTGGCTGAGCCGATGACGGCAATGCTGAGCTTCGGCATCCTATGCAGTGACTGGGTCTGGATTGGCCGCCACTGGACCGAAGTGGGGCTGCGGGTTGCGACTTTGAGGGCACCTCATACATCCAATGAAGGAAATTTGATATAAGGACACTCAAGATTCCCATGGCCAACGATTTCGTAAGCGTAATCAAACCCAAGTCGGACGACCCCGGAGGGAAGCAGGGCAGCAGCAGCCCGATCCCCGTCCTGCCCGTCCGCGATACCGTCCTGTTTCCCCACGCAGTTCTGCCGCTGACCGTCGGGCGGGAGAGCTCGATTCAGCTGATCCAGTCCCTTGGCGAAGAGAAGACCATTCTGGTGGTGGCGCAGCGCGACGCGCGGCAGGACTCTCCGCTGGCGACCGACCTGCACCACATCGGCACCCGTGCGACGGTGCACAAGGTGGTGAAGATGCCGAACCAGAGCCTCTTCGTCTTTACCGAAGGCAATGAGCGTGTGCGGCTGGGCGAGTTTTCGCAGATCACGCCATTCATGACGGCGGAGTGCGAGACGATCGAGGAGATCGAACCGGCCAAGTCGCCGGAGCTGGAGGCGCTGCAGCGCAATGTAGTGAGCCAGTTCCAGCAGATCGTCAGCTCCTCGCCGACGCTGTCGGACGACTTGCAGACGATTGCGATCAATATCGAAGAGTCGGGCCGGCTGGCGGACTTTATCGCGTCTTCGCTGCCGTTCCTGACGACGACGGACAAGCAGGAGCTGCTGGAGACGCCGGATGTGGCGGCGCGGCTGGAGCGGATCAATAAGCATCTTGCGAAGGAACTCGAAGTCCAACAGCTGCGCAACAAGATCCAGAGCGAGGTGCAGGACTCTGTGCAGTCCTCGCAGCGCGACTTTTACCTGCGCGAACAGTTGAAGGCGATCCAGAAGGAACTGGGCGACCTGGACGACACGCAGAAGGACATTACGGAGCTGAAGGAGAAGATTGAAGCCGCGGGCATGCCCGAGGAGACGAAGAAGGACGCGCTGAAGGAGCTGGCGCGGCTGAGCCGCATGAATGCGATGGCGGCGGACTATTCGCTGACGCGCAACTACATTGAGTGGCTGGCGGTGCTGCCGTGGTCGAAGTCTTCGGCCGGCGAAGTGGACATTCTGAAGGCGAAGGAGATCCTCGACGAAGACCACTACGGCCTGAAGAAGGTGAAGGACCGCATTCTGGACTATCTCTCGGTGCGCCGGCTGAAGCCGGACATGAAGGGGCCGATCCTGTGCTTTGTCGGGCCCCCGGGTGTGGGCAAGACCTCGCTGGGCCGCAGCGTGGCGAAGGCGCTGGGGCGCAAGTTCTCGCGCATCTCGCTGGGCGGCATGCACGACGAGGCGGAGTTGCGCGGACACAGGCGCACGTACATTGGTGCGCTGCCGGGGCAGGTCATCCAGAGCCTGAAGCGGGTGGAGACCAACGATCCGGTCTTTATGCTGGACGAGGTCGACAAGCTGGGCCGCGACTTCCGCGGCGATCCGGCGAGCGCGCTGCTGGAGGTGCTGGATCCGGAGCAGAATAATACGTTCCGCGACAACTACCTCGACCAGCCATTTGATTTGTCGAAGGTGCTGTTTATCTGCACGGCCAACCAGCTCGATCCCGTGCCGGCGCCACTGCTCGATCGCATGGAGATCATCGAGCTGACGGGCTACACGGAAGAAGAGAAGGTTGCGATCGCGGAGAAGTATCTGATCCCGCGGCAGGAAAAGGAGAACGGCATCGATCCGGCGCTGGTTGAGTTCCCCACCGCTGCGGTTGCGCAGATTGCGCGGCACTATACGCGCGAGGCGGGTGTGCGCAAGCTGGAGCAGCAGATCGGCACGATCTGCCGCAAGATCGCGCGGCGCATCGCCGAAGGGAACAGCGAGAAGGTCACGATCACGAATGATGTGATTCGGGAATTTCTCGGGGGCATCAAAGTCCGCGTGGACACGGAGATCGCGGAGCGGACGAAGCGCGCCGGCGTAGCGGTTGGGCTTGCGTGGACTCCGGTGGGCGGCGACGTGCTGTTCATCGAGGCCAGCCGCATGAAGGGCAAGGGCAGCTTCGCCATCACCGGTCAGATCGGCGATGTGATGAAGGAGTCCATGCAGGCGGCGCTGACCTGGGTGCGGTCGAATGCGAAGAAGCTCGGCCTCGACGAGGACCTGCTGAAGGACTCCGACCTGCACATCCACGTGCCGGCGGGCGCGATCCCCAAGGACGGGCCAAGTGCGGGCGTGACGATGGCAACGGCGATCGTGAGCCTGTTGACGGACACTCCGGTGCGGCCGCTGCTGGCGATGACCGGTGAGATCACACTGAGCGGGAACGTGCTGCCGGTAGGCGGCATCAAGGAGAAGTTCCTTGCCGCGAAGCGCGCTGGCGTGCGTGATGTGATTCTGCCGGTGGACTGCAGGCAGCAGGTGGACGAAGACCTGCAGGCAGACCAGACGGAGGGCGTGACGATCCACTACGCCAGCAGCATCGAGGAGGTGCTGGCGATTGCGCTTCCTCGGACGACCGGCGAGGTGGTGCAGGACGAGGTGATCCGCGAAGAGGTGCTGAGCGCGGCGGTGTAAGTGCTGCGTACCTGATTCATCCCGCACGTGCGGGGTAAAGACGCGCACGGATGGGGCGCCCGAACATTCTTGCTTCGATTCATTTCTGTTTCGATTTCTGAGAGGCCCGCTTCGGCGGGCCTTTTCTTTTTTGGCGTGGCTCGATGGCGCTTCGGTATCCTTGGCAGATGCGGGTGCGGGTGTTGTATTTCGGCGTGTTGAAGGAGCGGTTTGGCGCGGCCGAGGAGGCGGTGGAGCTCAGCGGCGGCGCCACGGTGGGCGAACTGGTAAGAGTTTTGCGCGAGCGCTCGTCTAATCCAGCGATGGCAAGTGAAACGGATAGCGTGTGGGCGAGTCTGGCGGTTGCGATGAATCGCGAGTACGCGGCAGCGGATGCGGTGCTGCATGAGGGCGATGAGGTTGCGCTTCTTCCTCCGGTGAGTGGCGGGGCTGGCGTTGGCGTTGGGCGCAGGGTTGCGATTGTCGATGCGGCGATGGATGCGGATGCGATTGTGCGGGCGGTGAAGGCGGCGAGCGATGGCGCGGTGTGCGTGTTTGACGGGATCGTGCGGGACAACACGCGCGGACGGAAGACGCTGTATCTCGACTATGAGGCGTATCGCGAGATGGCGCTGGCGCAGATGCAGAAGCTGGCCGATGAGGCGGTGGCGAAGTTCGGCGTGCGCGAGGTGGCGATGGTGCATCGGCTGGGGCGCTTGCATGTGGGCGAGACGAGCGTGCTGATCGCGGTGGCCTCCGCGCACAGATCGGCGGCGTTTGAGGCGTGCCGCTGGCTGATCGACACGCTGAAGAA
Organism: uncultured Acidobacteriaceae bacterium; assembly: GCA_963766975.1. Taxonomy (GTDB): domain Bacteria; phylum Acidobacteriota; class Terriglobia; order Terriglobales; family Acidobacteriaceae; genus Edaphobacter. Next base: position 599,505 of record CAVYCF010000007.1, on the reverse strand, counting down.
GACGGTGCCGATCTGGAAGCGCGAGACGTTTGCCGACGGCGTGGTTTGGGCAGATGGCGAGCCGTTCCCAGAGGAGATTGGGCTGGTGGCGAAGGACGCGAACCCGCGAGGCGCGGAGCGGTGAGGCAGTTCATACTTTGTGTCCTCCTTGCGATGGCCGTCCCGGGTGTGCAGGCGCAGGTGAGCGACAGCAACTCGCAGCCGGTGTTGCCGACGACGGCGCCGAAGGACAGTGACCAGACCACGGGTGGGACGAGCGCGAACGGGGCGAGCCAGCAGCAGAAGGCGGCGCCGATCGAGCGGCGGGCGTCGAAGCCGGGCGTGGGGTCGCTTGATCCGGTGGCGGGGCCGATCGGCAAACAGGCTGGAGCTGCGGCGGCGGGTGACCAGCAGCAGCCGATCGAGCAGCAGCCGGTCAATCGCGGCGGCCCGATAGAGACCATCAGGGTGAAGACGCGGCTGGTGAGCGTGGCGGTGAATGCGGTCGACGCGCATGGCTCGCCGGTGGGCGGGTTGGAGCGATCGGACTTCCGGCTCTTCGAGAACGGCGAGGAGCAGCGGATCGCGGTGTTCGAGCGGGAGGCGACCAGCCCGCTGTCGATTGTGCTGGCGATCGATACCAGCGGGACGGTGATGACCAGCGAGCGGCTGGAACGCGAGGCGGCGAAGCACTTTGTGCATGCGATCCTGCGGCAGCAGGACGAGCTGGACCTGATGGACTTCTCGGACACGGTGCGCGAGATTGTGCCGTTTACGAATGACGCGAAGCGGGTGGAGCAGGGGCTGGGGGACCTGGAGCAGGGCGACGAGACGGCGCTGTACAACGCGGTGTATCTGGCGAGCGACCGGCTGGCGCAGACCTCGCAGGCGGCGGGGCGGCGGCGGGTGCTGGTGGTGATCTCGGACGGCGGGGACTCGCTGGAGCATGGCCTGAAGTACGAGGAGGCGATTGCGGAGGCGGAGCGGTCGGATGCGATGATCTACGCGATCATCGTGGTGCCGATTGCGGCCGACGCAGGGCGGAACACGGGCGGCGAGCATGCGCTGATCCAGATGAGCGAGGACACGGGCGGCAAGTACTACTACGTTGCCGATCCGAAGGAGCTGGAGCCAGCGTTTGAGCATGTGTCCGAGGACCTGCGGACGCAGTACCTGCTGGGCTACTACGCGCCGGAGCGTGGGGGCGATCCGGCCTTCCGGCGGATCAAGGTCACGCTGACGCCGGGCGCGGGGCGTGAGGGCGACCAGCTGCGGTATCGGACGGGATATTTTCCTGAGACGCAGAAGTAAACCCCCCTCCCCCTATAACTTTTTGCTTGTTAACACAAAACAAAAGGCTTATTTTTCGTACCAGAAAACAAACGACTTAGCGGCGTTGCGTTGAAAACAAAGGGCTGATCGCCTGATAGGAATGCGGAATCTGGGCATCTGGACGACGAAAGGCCCGGCGGATGCCGGGCCTTTGCTCTGTTCTGATTCGCTACTTCCATTATAGCTGTCGCGGCAAAACTGTTATGCCAACTATTTTGCGTTTGGAAGCGGCGTGTTTTGCGTTGTTTAGGGGTGAATGGCGGCCGCGGCGGCCTTGACAGGCACCTCGTGCCGTTCTGGTAGAGGCGGATGCGGGTGGGGCCTGGTTCCTCCCACTCATCCCGCAGAGCGGATGAATGGGGTGCCCGAACTTTTTATGATGGCACAGCGTAATGAGCGCTTATGCGGATGAGCTGGGGATATGCGCGGACGGCGTTGGTTGCCGCGGGGATGCTCTGCGTGTGCGGGGTGGTGTGGACGCAGAGTGCGGCGGATGGGGCTAACTCGACGAAGCCGGCGATGATGGCGGCGACCGCTGATCCGGACTGGGACGTGGTAACGGTGAAGCCGAGCGATCCGAACGATGCAGGGGGCCAGCGCGGTCGTTTTGACGGACGGCATGTGAGGCTTCTGGGCACGACGGTGGAGCAGTTTCTGCTGATCGGTCATGGATTGCAGAAGGACCAACTCGGAGGAGTACCGGACTGGGCCAAGACAGAGCGTTGGGATGTGGACGGCCTGGCGAACATGGACGGCCAGATGAATTTGAAGCAACTGCAAGGCATGATGCGGAAGATTCTGACGGAGCGTTTTGGATTGAGGGCGCATCACGAGCAGCGGGAGATGCCGGTGTTTGCATTGACGGTGGCCAAGGGCGGCTCGAAGGTGACGCCAGATACCAGTGATCCAAACGGGTTCCTGGATCAGCAGAACGGTGAGGCCAACGGGCAGCGGACAGAGAGGCTCAAGAACACTTCGATGGCCGAGCTGGCGCTGATTCTTCAGTTTCACGTAGACCGGCCAGTTGTGGACCAGACGGGGTTGAAGGGACGATACGACTTGAAATTGCAGTGGACGACAGACGATACGCACATCCCGTCGCCGGATGCGCCTCCGGGATTGTTTACTGCGGTGCAGGAGCAACTGGGGTTGAAGCTGGAGGCGGTGAAGGCACAGGCGGATGTGCTGGTAGTAGATGCGGTGGAGCGGCCGGGGGCGAATTGAGGCGACTTGATAGTTGCTGGTTGTTCGTTGTTAGAAAGACGCGGAACATTTCGCGGCGGCGGCTCGTAGGGAGTGCATATGCGGATGAGAGCGGGATGGATGCGGGCGGCGGGGGTTGGGGTGGCGGGCTTGTTCTGCGCGGGCGTGGCGTGCGTGTTGGCGCCTTCAGCGCGGGCGCAGGGCACTGTGGCGGGATCGAAGATGATGGCGCGGGAGGCGGATCCGGGTTGGGAGGCGGTGACGGTGCGGGCGACTGATCCGGATGCGAAGGATGATCGGTTCGTCATTGTGGGGCGGCACATAACGATCGAGAACCGGACGATGGAGAATCTGCTGCTGATCGGGTATGGGGTGCAGAAGAGCCAGATTGCGGGGGTGCCGGAGTGGGTGCGGACGGAGCGCTTCGATGTGGATGGCGTGCCGGATGCGGAGGGACAGCCGGACCCGGCGCAGATCCAGAGCCTGATGCGGAAGCTGCTGGCCGAGCGGTTCGGGCTGAAGATGCACATGGAGCAGCGAGAGCTGCCGGTGTATGCGCTGACGGTGGCGAAGGGCGGAGCGAAGATGGCCGCGAGCCAAGGCGATCCGAATGGATTACCGGACGAGAGCGAGGATGAGAATGGCGGCGAACGGACGATGCGGATGACGAATGTTGCCGTAGGAGACCTGGCCCTGATGCTGAATGTGTCTCTCGACCGGCCGGTGGTGGACCAGACGGGGCTGAAGGGACGGTACGACTTCGATCTGAAGTACACCTTTGACGAGATGCGTGCCGCACCTGATGCCAACGCGGCGCCGGGTGTGTTTACGGCGGTGCAGCAGCAACTGGGGCTGAAGCTGGAGGCGGTGAAGACGATGGCGCCGGTGCTGGTGGTCGACAAGGTGGAACGGCCGGGGGCGAATTAGGCGAGGTGATCGTTGTTGGTGGGGCCATTGCGGGCGGATGGCGCAGAGGTTCAAAGAGGACCTGATGATGCATCGATGGAGACGGGTGAGCGGTGTAGTTGCGATGGCGATGCTGCTGTGTGGCGCGGTGGTGCGGGCGCAGACGGCGAGTGTGACAGATCTGACGGGAAGCTGGCAGGGGACGGTGGATATCGGCAAGGGGCAGCGGATTGTGCTGCTGGTGACGAAGGAGGGCGATGTCACACATCCGGCGTGGAAGGGATTGATGTACAACCTGGACGCCTATCAGCCGGAGGAGGGCAGGAACACGACGGCGATGAGTTTTGAGGGCGGCGCGGTACAGTTTGCGATCTCGTCGGCCGACGCGAAGTTCGAAGGGCGGCTGAGCGCGGACGGGAAGTCGATTGCGGGGCAGTGGACACAGGGTGGCCAAGCGCATCCGCTGACTCTGGTGAGGGCGGATGGCGATGCGGCGTGGGCGATTCCCGTGACGAAGAAGGCGATGGCGGCGGATGCGGATCCGGATTGGGATGTGGTGACGGTGCGGAAGGGTGATCCGAATGAGATGGGGTCAGGAATTCGCGTCGAGGGCAGAGACCTGGTGGTGGAGCGGAATACGGTGGAGACGCTGCTGCTGTTCGGCTACGGCGTGCACAAGACGCAGGTGATGAATGCGCCGGACTGGGTGCGCAGCGAGCGATGGGATGCGAGGGGCTATGCCGATGTGGCGGGGCAGCCGAGCATTCCACAGTTCCAGAGCTTGATCCGGAAGCTGCTGGTGGAGCGGTTTGGGCTGGTGGAGCATACGGAGAAGCGCGACCTGGCGGTGTATGCGCTGACGGTGGGCAAGGGCGGACTGAAGATCGAGAAGAGTGCGGGCGATCCGAACGGGCTGCCGGACGAAAATGATCGCGAGAACGGCGGAGTACGGACGATGCAGATCGGGAATATGTCCATGCGCGAGTTCTGCCTGATCATGACCTACTTTATGGACCGGCCGGTGGTGGATCAGACGGGTTTGCAGGGGCGGTATGACTTTCTGCTGAAGTACACCTTCGACGAGACGAAGGCTCCGGCGGATGGAAGCGCGCCGCCGACGATGTTTACCGCGATCCAGGAGCAGCTGGGGTTGAAGCTGGAGCCGGTGAAGACGGCGACGGACGTGATGGTGATCGATAAGGTGCAGCGGCCGGGGGCGAACTAGGTTGCGAGTTGATCGGTTCTGGTTGTTAGTTGGCTTGCAAAAAACCGGCACAATGGAAGGATGAGCGAAGAGCGAAAGCCGGAGTTTGAGTTTGCGGGGAAGGCGGAGGAGATTGCGCGGGAGGCGGGGGCGCTGCTGCGCGAGTTCTACGCGAAGGGCGTGGCGACCGAGTACAAGGGCGATGTTGACCTGGTGACGGAGGCAGACCGCGCCAGCGAGAAGCTGATCCGGGAGAGATTGACGGCGGCGTTTCCGGAGCATGGGATCTTTGGCGAGGAGGGGACGCGCGACCAGATGGAGAGCGAGTTCCGCTGGTATGTCGATCCGCTGGACGGGACGACGAACTTTGCGCATGGGTTTCCGGTGTTCTGCGTGGTGCTGGGGCTGGAGCGACAGGGCTGTGGGGCTGCGCGCGGATGAAGGCTTAGATTCCAAAGACAAAGACGGGGTGATGACGGCGGGAGTGATCTATGACCCGTTGCGCGATGAGATGTTTACGGCGGAGCGCGGACGGGGCGCGTGGCTGAACGGAAGTCCGATTCATGTTTCGAAGACGGCTACGTTGCAGGAGTCGCTGACGGCGACGGGGTTTCCCAGCCACAAGCGGCATGTGAGTCCGAATATCCACTTCTACCAGGAGTTCACACTGCGGTCGCATGGGGTGCGGCGGGCGGGGAGTGCGGCGCTGGACCTCGCTTATGTCGCGTGCGGGAGGATCGACGGGTTCTGGGAGTTTCACCTGAATCCGTGGGACACGAGCGCGGGGTATCTGCTGGTGGAGGAGGCCGGCGGACGGGTGACGCGGATGGATGGCAGCAAGTTCCGACTGGACTCGCAGGAGGTGCTGGCAACGAACGGGAGGATCGCGGGCGAGATGGAGCATCTGTTTGAGGAGATGTTTGCGGGGCGAGGGCTGGAGGCGATCCCAACACCGGCGGAGTTTGCGGTGAGGAGGAAGGTGGCGGGGAAGGCGTGAAGTCGCGGCGAACGGTACGAGTGTTTGTGTTTGATGAGGCGGGGAGGGTGCTACTGATCCGCTGCGCGATGGTGCTGAAGAGCGGCGAGGACTTTGTCTTCTGGGTGACGCCCGGCGGAGAGATTGAACAGGGCGAGGAGCCGCGCGATGCGGCGGTGCGCGAGTTGCGCGAAGAGTTGGGGTTGGAGCTTGAGGTTCGGGGGCCGCTGTATACGGAGGCGAACCGGTTCGAGCTGGCAGGCGAGATGCGCGACAACGTGGACCACTGGTTTGTGACGCGGTGTAAGGCGGATGCTCCGAAGATGAAGGGCGTGACCGAAGAAGAGCTGGCGATGATGCAGGAGATGCGGTGGTGGTCGGCGGATGAGGTGGAGAGGGCGCTGGCGGATGGGATGAAGATCTTTCCGGGGGACCTGGTGGCGAGGATGCGGGAGTACGGGGGCTAGTCGAAAAAGACAGAAGCAGGTCCCTCGACTGCGAGCATCGTTGACACGATGCTCTCCGCTCGGGATGACAGTTCTATTGATAGTCAGATCTTCAGCGGAGCCAATGATCGATAGACGGGTCACAGCTTCTTGCGGAGGAACTCGACGATGAGGTAGCCGACGAGGGCGGCGGCGAGGCCGATGGCGAAGTTGGCGGGGGTGAGGACGTCGTAGAGTGCGGCTGCGAGGGTCTTGCCCTCGCCGGCGGACCTGTTGAACTCGCCCATCAGGAGGTTGGAGTAGAAGAGGAAGATGATGAAGCCGATCTCGACGAGGGCGCGCAGGATGGGGGCGAGCGGGCGCGGTGGTTTGGGGTCGGATGGCATGAGTTGATCGTAATTTAGGGAGACTATTTTTCTCACACTTTCTTTACGCAGTACGACATAGCCTTGAAGCATGGCTGATTTTTCGCGTCGGTTTTCTCTATCCGTTTCTGTGTTAGCCGTGGGAACTCTCTGCGTTCTACTGGCATATGACATTCGACCCGAGCTGTTTCCAGCCAATGTTCACACAGTCTTTGCAGCATCTCCTCTTGCGATGATTGCTGTTGCGTTGCTGACAGATCGCGCCAGCCGGTCAGCACCGCCGAGTGAATGGCTTAAGGCCATCCTGCTGGCCGCAGCTTTCTTCTTCTGGGCGGCAAATCAATGGCTGGCGAATCCCCATTCAGCTCTGGTCTGTAACGACATCGCGATAGCCCTGTTTGTGCTTGACATCGTTCTCATGATCGCGGGGCCGGCCGTGACAGATCGGCCCAAAAGGAGTTGCGAATCGCCAACTTGCTGCGGGCCTGCTTGCAGGCGGGGTGGCGTGTGCTGCTAGAATTGTGGCCGAAGAGACTGCATCAATTTTGAAGTGAGTGGGAGAGACTTGCGATGGCGTATGTGATTGCGGAACCGTGCATTGGGACGAAAGATGCGGCGTGTGTGGATGCGTGTCCGGTGGACTGCATTCATCCGAAGAAGGACGAGGGCGGGTTTGCGGATACGGACCAGCTGTTCATCGATCCGGTGGAGTGCATTGACTGCGGCGCGTGCGTGCCGGTGTGCCCGGTGAGCGCGATCTACGCGGCGGACGACCTGCCGGAGAAGTGGGCGGACTTCCAGGCGAAGAACGCGGCGCACTTCGGGCGGTAGTTGTCAGTTCTTAGTTCTCAGTTGTCAGTTTGCGAGCGCGCAGCCGGATGAGGGCTGCGCGTTTTGCATTTGAGGGCGAGGAATAAAAGGACAAAAGCAGGTCCTTCGACTGCGCGACTCGCTAACGCGAGCCGCTTCGCTCAGGATGACAAGGTAGTGATGGTGTGAGGCAATGATTCAGCGGGTGGGTGAGGCGATCGTGCTGCGGACGTGGCCGTTCCAGGAGGCCGACCTGCTGGTGAGTCTGTTTACGCGCGAGCAGGGGCGGGTGAAGGGCGTGGCGCGGCATGCGATGCGCAGCCGGCGCCGGTTCGGCGGAGCGCTGGAGCCGATGACGCATGTGCGGGCGACGTATGCTGAGCGCCCCAAACAGGATCTAGTGCGTTTAGATGCGTTTGAGATTATGTCGTCACCGATGTCCAGGCCGGTGGACTATGCGCGGGTGGCGGGGCTGGAGTTTCTTGCCGAGGTGATTGAGGAAGCGATGCCTGAGGGTGCGCCGGAGGATGCGGTGTTCCGGCTGGCGCTGGCGGCGCTGGGGGAGATGCAGGTGGGGCGGGTGTGGATGCCGGTGACGTACTTTGCGCTGTGGATGAGCCGCCTGATGGGATGGATGCCGGAGCTGGGGCGATGCTCGGTGTGCGGGCTCGATCTGGAAGGCGAGACGGTGTGGTATTCGGCGGCGGGGTATGGGGTGACCTGCGCGGATGACAGCCGGGCGGAGAGCATTGCGGTATCGGCGACGAGCGTGGAGCTGGCGCGTGGAATGTTTCGGGCTGCGGTGGGCGCGCTGGCGGAGGAGGACTGGCCGAAGGAGCGCGGGGCGGACCTGCGGCGGTTCGCGCTGGAGCTGCTGGAGCGGCACCTCGAGGGCAGGCTGAGGAGTGCACGGACGCTGCGATAGCCGGCGGGTTGTCCGTTGCGCAGCGGGTTAGGAAGCAGGTTCGCGTGCGGCCCGAGAGTGATCTGCGCGGGATAGACTTTGGCCTTGAGATGATCGAGAGCGAAGCTGGCGGGGGCGAGGACAACGGGCGCCGAGGTTTGCCGAAGATACTGCGCGTGTTCTGGGCGGGATCGGCTGCGGCGTTTGGGCTGATGTTTGTGGTGGCGCTGGTGGAGCGCGCCATGGGCTTTTCGCACTGGCATTACAACCCACTCTCCGGGGACAGGTACCAGGACCTGATGGAGTTTCCGCCGGTGTACCGGATGGTGCATACGGCGGGGTTCTATGCAGGGATTGGGAATTCGCGGGTGGCGTATCCGCCGCTGGGGATGGTGGTGTATGCGCTGCTGTATGCGACGGGGCATACGATCGGCGTTTATCTGGCGACGGCGGCGGTGTGGCTGGGGGCGTGTGTCGTGGGGCTGCGGCGGGCGCTGATGAAAGCGAAGGTTGGAGGATGGGAGGCGACGCTGTTTCCGCTGACGGTGGCGCTGGTGTCGTTTCCAATTGCGGAGCTGCTGCAACGGGGCAATATCGAGCTGTACCTGTGGATTGTGGTGGCGCTCGGGGTGTGGGCCTTCTGGCAGGGCCACTACGATGTGGCGGCCGTGCTGTGGGGGTTGGCCGCGGCGATGAAGCTTTACCCGGTGGTGCTGCTGGGAATGTTTCTGCCGAGCAGGAGATGGCGCGCGTTCGCCGAGGGGATTGCGACGTGCGTGCTGGCGACGCTGGCGTCGTTGCAGTGGCTGGGGCCGACGATGGGAGTGGCATGGCAGGGCGCGCTGCACAATGTCTTCGGCTACCAGGGTGTGAGGGCGATGCAGTGGTCGTTGCATGAACTGATGGCGAACCACTCCGCGTACAACCTGGCGAAGCTTGCGGCGATGATGGGCGGGATATCGCTGGCGCACCTGACGCTGCCGTATTACGCGGTTGGCGCGGTGGTGCTGGCGTGGGCTTTCTTTGTGCGGCTGTGGCGGATGCCGGCGGCGAACCAGCTGCTGGGGCTGACGGCGTTTATGGTGATGCTGCCGCCGATCTCCTATCCATACACGCTGACGGAGCTGTATGCGCCGTGGGCGGTGATGGTGTTGATTGCGGTGCGGGCGGGACAAAAGGGGATGGAGCTGCGCGGACTGCGGCTTGCGATGCTGTTGTTGCTGCCGGTGTTTGCGTCGTACATGCTGTTCAGTTTTCCGCGGGTGTTGCTGTTCGGCGGGCTGGTGCAGGGGGTGGCGCTGATTGGGTTGTTTGGGTGCGCGCTGCGGTATCGGTTTGAGGTGACGCCGGCGGAGGGCTGAGCTTCAGGGGAGCGGGGCGACGGCGAAGGTGGACTGCGGGGAGGGGTCCATTTCCAGCCGCGTGCAGATGGTGTCTGCGAGCCAGGCCGAGAGAGCGGCGACGGCGATGCCGCCGAGGACGTCGATGCCGTAGTGCCAGCCGGTGGTGATTGTCGAGCAGCAGACGAGTGCGGCGATGGGCCACGCCCACCGGCGGAGCGACGGGAGGATGGCCAGCGCGCGGGCGGCGAGAAGCGCGATGACCACGTGCTCGGAGGGGAAGGAGACGATGGCGGAGCGGCCGAGGTCCATCGGCATGGGAGTGCGGGATTTGAGGCGGAGCAGATAGTTGCCCATGGTGAGCTGCAGGCTGCCGGGGCGCATGGGCTCGCTGGCCCAGGGGCCGATGGCGGGCAGGAAGACGAAGATCAATGCGCCGATGGCGATGCCGAGCGCGCTGCCGAGGACAAAACGCCGCGCCGCGCCGGGAAGCCCGTAGAGACAGGGAAGAACCACGGGGGCGATCAAGAGTGGAAAGAACAAAGCGTAGATGAGGATGGAGAAGGTGAGGAAGGGCGGCCCGGCGAAGGGCGCGTGGATGGCGGCGGTGCTGATGTGCAGCGCGTGGTCGATGGCAGCGAGGCGGTTGTCGACGAGCGGGAAGGGCGAGCGCGCGGCGAGCAGCACGAGGACCTGGAGCGGGTTGGCCCAGAGGGCGCTCCAGAGGAGCAGTGGGATGGTCTGCGCGAGGCGCGGGGTGGGATAGAGGTAGCAGAAGATGGCGAGGGTGAGGACGATCTTGCATTCGGTCCAGGGGACTAGCGCTGAGAGGCTGGGAGACGCGAGGGCGCAAATGCGGAACAGCAGAAGCTCGACCAGAATGAGCGAGGCCATGGCAACGGCCATGAAGCGATCGAAGGGCGTGATGCGGAGGGAAAGGAGCGAGGGGATGGACGGGCGCGACGGGGCCGAAGAGGCGCCGGCGGCGAGCGAGTCTACCGTTGCGATGGCGGCTATATCCTGCATATCGAGCGAGTTCAGGCTAAACGGGGGATTGTGGCACGGGAAATAACACTGAAGGAGGACGGGATGACGCGGGTGGTTCCTGGGAGGTAGGGTTCGTGAGGCAGTGGGAGGGTTGAGGGATAGAGAGATTGAGGGCGGGACAGGCCGTCCGGTTAGACTGAAGAGACGCACAAATGACAGAGGGACGACTGAGGGAATGGGCGAGAAGAAGGCGCTGACGTTTCAGGAGCTGGTGTTTCGGCTGAGCAAGTTCTGGGCGGACCGGGGCTGCGTGCTGCAGCAGCCGTATGACGTGGAGGTGGGCGCGGGGACGATGTCGCCGGACACGTTTTTGCGTGTGCTGGGGCCGAAGCCGGTGCGCATTGCGTACACGCAGCCGAGCCGCAGGCCGGCGGATGGGCGCTATGGCGAGAACCCGAACCGGCTGTATCGGCATACGCAGCTGCAACTGATCCTGAAGCCGCCGCCGGAGAATATCCAGGAGCTGTATCTGGAGAGCCTGGAGGCGATGGGGATCGACCTGCGCGAGCACGACATCAAGTTTGAAGAGGACAACTGGGAGTGGCCAGTGGGTGGCGCGTGGGGCGTGGGCTGGCAGGTGATGCTGGATGGCCTGGAGATCACGCAGTTCACATACTTCCAGCAGTGCGGGGGGATGGACCTGGACCCGATCTGCGGGGAGATTACGTATGGGATGGAGCGGATCGCGCAGTTTCTGCAGGACGCGCCGTCGATCTATGACGTGGTGTGGGCGGTGGAGCCGGGCGTTTCTCCAGAGACGGGCGGCAGAAAAGTGACGTATGGCGATATTCAGTTAGGCGCAGAGCAGCAGTGGTCGGCGTACAGCTTTGACTATGCGGATGTGCCGAAGCTGTGGGAGCACCTGCGGCTGTATGAGACGGAGTGCCTGGAGCTGCTGGAGCGGGCGAAGGGACTTTTTGGCGAGGCGTCCGATGCAGACGAGCTGACGATGAAGCGGTTTCCGGTGCTGGGTGCGTATGAGCTGGCGCTGAAGTGCTCGCATATGTTCAACCTGCTGGACGCGCGGGGCGCGATCAGCGTGACGGAGCGCGTCGGTGTGATGGCGCGGATCAGAGCGCTGGTGATTGGCGTGGCCAAGGCGTATGCGGCGCAGGGCGAGGCACTGGCGGCTGTGGCGAGTTAGAGAAAGACAGGATTGGTGATGGCGGAGTTTCTGTTCGAGATTGGGTTGGAGGAGGTGCCGGCGCGGATGATCGCGGGCGCCGAGAAGGAGCTGCGCGAGCGCGTGGTGGCGATGCTGGAGCGCGAGCGGCTGGTGAGCGGTGGCGTCGCTGCGAAGAGCTTGGCAAAAAGTTTCTCTACGCCGCGGCGGCTGGCGGTGTGGGTGGGCGAGGTTGCGGCGCGGCAGGCGGATGTCCAAGAAGAGACGACCGGGCCGGCGGTGAAGATCGCCTACAAGGATGGCGTGCCGACGGCGGCGGCGTTGGCGTTTGCGAAGAAGGCCGGCGTGGAGGTGGGCGCGTTGAAGACCGTGGCGACGCCGAAGGGCGAGTACCTGGCGGCTACGGCGGTGAAGGCCGGGCGCGCGGCCGCGGAGGTGATTGCCGAAGAGATGCCGAAGGAGCTGGCGGGGATCTATTGGGCGAAGAATATGGTGTGGCGCGTGGGCAGGCCGGAGCGGTTTGTGCGGCCGGTGCGCTGGCTGGTGTGCCTGCTGGGCGCGGACGTGGTGCCGGTGAGCTTTGGCGGCAAGACGGCGGGGCGGGAGTCGCGCGGACACCGCGTGCTGCATGGCGAAGCGCCGGTGCTGATTGTCGCACCGGGCGAGTATGAGCCGGCGCTGATGACGGCGAAGGTGATGGCGGATGTGGAGGCGCGGCGGCACAAGATCAGAAAGGCGCTGGACCATGTGACGCGCGGGGGTGGTGCAAGCTTGCGCTGGCGCGAGGACCACGGGCTGGTCGATACCGTGACGCATTTGACGGAGTGGCCGACGGTGGTGATGGGTGGCTTTGAGCCGGAGTTTCTGGCGCTGCCGGAAGAGGTTCTGGTGACGGTGATGCGCGACCACCAGAAGTATTTTGCGGTGGAGTCGCACGAATCGAAGGCCGGAGAAAAGGAAGCTGGCAAATTGGCGGCGCATTTTCTGACGGTGCTGAACACGGAGACGGATGCGGCGGGTGAGGCGGTGATCCGGCATGGGAACGAGAAGGTGCTGCGCGCACGGTTTACGGATGCGAAGTTCTTCTGGGAGTTTGACCAGAGGGTGCCGCTGACGGAGCGAGTGGCGCTGCTCGAAAAGGTGACGTTCCAAAAGGAGCTGGGCAGCTACGCGGCGAAGGGCGAGCGTGTGCGCGCGGTGGCGAAGAAGCTGGCTGAGTTGAGCACGAAGCGTTCAGCGAAGCTGGATGCAGGTGCGCTGGATGAGGCGGCGCGGCTGGCGAAGACCGATCTGACGACCGACATGGTGAAGGAGTTTACCGAGCTGCAGGGCGAGGTGGGCGGGCTGTATGCCAGGCACCAAGGACATTCTGAGGCGATTGCGGCGGCGATTTACGACCAGTACCGGCCGGCGGGGATGGAGGATCGGATTCCGCGGACGGTAGAGGGGCAGTTGCTGGCGATCTCGGACAAGGCGGACACGATTGCGGGGATGTTCGGGTTGGGGCTGGAGCCGACGGGGTCGAAGGACCCGTTTGCGTTGCGCAGGGCGGCGAATGGGATTGTGAAGATTCTGGCCGAGGGCGGGCTGCCGCTGACGCTGGGCGATGTGGCGGATGCGGCGACGGCGGATGAGAAGGTGCGCGTGAAGATGGAGGTCTTCTTCGCGGAGCGGCTGGAGTTCTACCTCCGGGAGGCAAAGGCCCAGGCGTACGACGTGGTGAAGGCGGTGCTGGCGGCGGGCGCGAACGATGTGCGCGATGCGGTGGCGCGGGCCGAGGCGGTGACTGCGGTGCGCGGCAGCGATGACTTCCGGGCGGTGAGTGCGGCGTTCAAGCGGATGAAGAACATTCTGGCGCAGGCGGAGGAGAAGGGGATATCGAAGCAGCGAGTCGAACCGCCGGCACATGCGATTATGGTTGATCCGGCGCAGAATGCGCTGAACGCTGCCGCAGTGCAGATCGCGGAGAAGTTCTACAGGCTTGCAGCGGAGCACGAATATGTTTCCGCGCTTGAGCTGATCGCTACTCTCCGGCCGCAGATTGACATCTTCTTCGATAAGGTCATGGTGATAGTCGATGATGCGTATGTTCGGTGGACTCGATTGAGCTTGCTGCATAGCCTGGTCGACAATTTTTCAAAGATTGCCGATTTCTCGGAGATTGTGACGGTGGGGTAGGGCATGGCTGAAGAGACAACAGAGCAGCAGAAGAAGAAGCTGACGACACCTCCCATGCTTTATGGGAAGACGCAGCAGATTCTCGCCAAGATTGAGGCGAAATTGGGCGAGCAGCTGATTACCTACTGGAACTCACCCAAGGGCTCGATCTGCAGCAACGACGTGCCTGGGCTTTACGGGCTGCTTCGTAATGTTGGCAAGGTAGACCGGCTCTCTCTGTTCATCAAGTCGGACGGAGGGTCTGGGCAGGCCTCGCTACGCATGGTCCATCTGCTGCGACAGCATGTGAAGAAGCTGACAGTTTTAGCCCCCTTCGAATGCCAGTCGGCAGCGACGATGCTGGCACTGGGCGCCGACCGCATTCAAATGGGTCCGCTGGCGCATCTTTCGGCGGTTGATACATCGCTTACGCACGATCTCTCTCCGATCGACCGCGACAACAGCCGCGTGAGCGTCAGTCAGGACGAGTTGCATCGCGTGGTAAAGCTATGGCAGCAGCAGGCGAGGGGCGCGAAAACAAACCCTTATGAGTCGCTTTTCCAGCATGTGCATCCTCTGGTGATTGGCGCGGTGGATCGGTCCAGCGCACTTTCAACGAAGCTCTGCGAGGAGATTCTCTCCTATCATCTGAAAGACCGGCGGCGGGCGCGCAGGATTAGTACGACCCTGAATTCCGGGTATCCGTCGCATAGTTATCCGATCACGCTCCGCGAGGCGCAGAGAATCGGGCTGAACGCGGAGGCGCTCGACGATGACGTGAATGAGTTGCTGTTCGACCTGAATGAAATCTATTCGGAGATGGGACAGAGCGCGACGACGGACTTCGATGAGCGGAACTCGCACGACAACAGCATTGCGAACATTCTCGAGTGCCCGGGGTTGCAAGTTTTCTTCCAAATCGACAAAGACTGGCACTACAGAGCGGAAGAGCGACGCTGGGTCACGCTGAATGACAAGGGCGGGTGGCGGAGGGCGCAGATGGTCAAGGGAAAACTAGCCGTGTCAGTGTTCCACATCCGGTAACCTCAGCCGAAGCGAGGGGCGAGGAGGATGTGCTGCTGGACGGAGCTCTCCTCGAGTACGGATTTTTCGGGGTTCGTGGGGTTGTAGCGGATGGGGACGTGCTTGTCCTTCATCGTCTTCACAAACTGCTCGGCGTCTTCTTTGCTTTGGAATTCGTGGATGTACTTTCCGCTCTGATACTCGCCGACGAAATAGGTATAGGTGAGCGTGGCGAGGAAGCGCTTGGTCTTGGGAATCGGCTTGACGACGCCGCCGGCGACGCGGCCATCGACCATCGGCCAACTTTGCGCAGCCGCTTCGGCGCGCTGCTTGCGCCAGCGCTGCATGTGGATGCCGGCCCATCCTGCGACGAAGGCGAGCGGGTATTTGAGCAGCAGGAAGAAAGAGTGGGAGTAGCGCCACCAGTTGTGCCACGAGATAGGGGCGAAGGCTGTCATGGTCAATTGACGCGCTGGAGGCGGGCGATGAGTTTTTCGGCGAGGGGTTCGCCGGACTCGGTCCAGAGGAGGCGGCTGGAGATGCCGCAGTTCTTTTCGACGAGCAGAGTGAAGGCGAGGAGCTTCTCGATATTTTGCTGGATGTGGAGCTGGGCGTCGTCGTCCAGCGGCTCGGCTTCGCCGGAGGCGGCTTCGTCGGATTCCGGGTCGAGCGGGGCGTCGAGCAGCCAGGGGGTGTCGAGGCCGAAGTCGACGAGGATGTGGCCGTTCTGCTCGTAGCCGGCGACGTCAAAGAGCGGGCCGAAGCCGAGGATGCGGACGGTGTGGGTGCGCAGGCGCCAGGGCGAGTCGGGGTCGAGGAGGCTGGGGGCGTCGTCGGGGTCGTCGGCGGATTCCTCGTCGGGCTCGGTGGCGGGCGCCTGGCCGAGGCCGGCGCGGGTGGCGTCGGGCTGCTCGGCGGCCCATAGCTGCCAGCGCATTTCGAACTCGTAGGCCATGTCGTCGTGGAGCTGCTCGGTGGCCTCTGCGACGGCGGCCTCGATAGCGGCGTCGGCGGTGGCGGCGTCGGGATCCATCTCGGCGGGCAGGCGGGTGGCTGAGGCGGCGGAGGGCGCGGCGTAGATGCGCTGGTAGGTGGGGGACTCGGTGAAGTTGATGGGGTAGGCGGAGGCGGCGGTGACGCGGCGGCCTCCGATGACGGCGAACTGGCGCATGACGCCGGTGAGGGCGCCGGGGAGTGCCTCAAGGCGGAAGTTGGGATACCAGAGGCTGAGGTAGAGGCGATCGGCCATTGTGAATGATTCTAGTACGGGCGTGAGAAGAGGGACCGGGTAGCAGCCGTGGTGAGAAGATAGAGCAGGTTTGGGATGGCGATGCGGATCGAGAGGTTGAGGGTCTGGCTGCTGGTGAGCGCGGCGCTGCTGCTGGTGGTGATCGCGGGATTCATCGGCACGGCGCGGTATCTGCGGCGGCACTGGATGGCGGGGCTTCCGGCGAAGCTGGGCGTGGACGTGAAGATCGACACCAGCGGGATTACGCTAAGCCACACCTACCAGGGGCAGACTGATTACGTCGTGCATGCGGCCAAGGACCTGGAGCATTCCGATGGGACCTATGAGCTGCACGATGTGTGGATGAAGGTGTGCGGGCGGCAGCAGCAGCGCGCGGACATGATACGAGGGGACGACTGGGAGTGGGACCAGAAGGCCCAGGTGGTGCGCGCGAAGGGCGTGGTGCATATCGAGCTGCGGGATGCGGCTAACAAATCAGGTTGCACCGCGGTGGACGATTCGGCGACCTCCGGTGCAAAGGCGATGCAGGTGACGACCAGCAACCTGGTCTACATGGAGAAGCTGGGTGTGGCAGCGACCAGCGCTCCGATTGAGTTCGCATCGGGTGCGATGGAAGGCCATGCGGTGGGTGCGGACTATGCCGACAACGGCGTCCTGATGCTGCACTCCGCGGTGAGCATGAAGGGGATGTCAGCGGGCGAGCCGGTAACGCTGGACGCAGCTTCGGCGGAGCTGGATGGGCAGGAGCGCGTGGCGCGGCTGACGGGAGCGAAATATACGACGGGAGCGGGGAGTACGGCGCGGACGGCGACGGCGGAGCAGGCGGTACTGCATCTGCGAGGAGACCAGACGCTGGAGCGGATTGAGGCGCAGGGCAATGTAACGCTGCAGGCTGATGGCGGCACGGTGATGGCGGCAAAGGCGGACATTGCGATGAACGCGGCGGGACATCCGTTGAATGCGCTGCTGAACGGAGGCGTGCGGTATGTCGCGAATACGCCTCTGGCGGAGCGGCACGGCGAGGCGGAACAGGCGGCGATTACGTTTGACGGGAAGGCGAGTCCGCAGGCGCAGCACGCGGTGTTTACGGGGGCGGCGCATTTTACCGAGCGCGCTCCTGCGGGAGATGCAAAGGGGGCGTGGAATACGCGAGATCTGACAGCGGCGAAGCTTGATCTTGTGCTGGCTCCGGGTGCGGATGGCAGGAACGAGGTGCGCGACGCGGAGGCAACCGGCGGGGCGCGGTTCAGCGAGGCGGACGCAGAGAAAGGTGCGGCCGGGGGAGAGACGACGGAGATTTCGGCGGACGATTTGAAGGCGCACTTCGCGGCGAGCGGCGCCAGTGCGGGTTCGCGACCGGAGTTGGAGACGATCGCCGGGCGCGGACATACGCTGGTGCGTCAGGTGAGCGCAACTGGTGTGGAGCAGACGAGCGCGGGCGATGTGCTGGATGCGAGGTTCCGGCAGAGTGGACCGGTGAAGAAGGGTGCTGCGAAGGGCGGCGAGCCAGGAGGGGTCGGCGACGTGGATGCGCTGGCGAGTGCAGTGCAGACGGGGCACGTGGTGGTGACGAGGCGGGGGGCGAAGGGAGCGAAGAGCGATGGGCTCCAGGAGGCGCGGGCGCAGGAGGCGACGTATGACGGGGAGACGGACCGGGTGACGCTGAACGGCGGAGTGCAGCTGACGGACCCGGATGGCGCGATGTGGGCGGATCAGGTGGTGATGGAGCGGGCTACGGGGAACGCGGTTGCGGCGGGCGGGGTGAAGGCGCAGTATGTGCAGGCGACGCAGCACCATAGTGGACAAGACGACGAGCCGGCGCATGTGCTGGCCGAGCGGGCGGAGCTGAATCATGCCACTGATGTTGTTACATTCCATGGCGCCCCGGCGCGGATGTGGCAGGGTGGATCGCAGGTGCAGGCGCCTGTGATTGAGATAGCGCGGACGGCGAAGCGGCTGATTGCGCGGAGTGAAGCTGCGGCGGGGATGGGTGCGATGCAGGTGCATACGGTGCTGATGAATGCGGGTGCGGGTGCTGGCCAGACCTCTTCTACGACGGGCGGGGCGCGACCGTGTGCGGCGAATGCGAGTGCAGGCAATGGCAGAGCGAACGGGCAGGGCGCAGATCAGCCGCAGGCGGTGCGTGTGGCGAGCGGAGGGTTGGTGTATTCGCAGGCCTCGGATGAGGTGGACTTCACGGGCGGCTTCCGTGCGGAGACCGCGGATGCGACGATACGCGCGAATGCGGGCACTGTGTATCTGGACGACGACAAGGGCGGAGCGAAGCCGGGAGGTGCGGTGCAGACGGCTGCCGCGCAGGGAGTTCCATCGCTTGAAGGGCACATTGACCACGTGACGGCGAGCGGGCAGGTTACAGTAGACAGGCCTGGGCTGCGGGCGACTGGGGAACGGCTGCTGTATACGGAGGCGGACCAGAGCCTGCTGCTGACGGGCGATGCGAAGAGTCCGCCGAGGGCGGTGGATGCGCAGGGCAATCAGACGACCGGCGCGGCGTTGAAATTTCATCGTGCGTGCGACGGCACGCGCGGCGATACTGTAGAGACTGTGGAAGTATTGAGCACAGTGCCGGGAGAGCCGGGCGGTCCGTCGGGCGGGGTTCATACCGAGGTCCGGGCGGACGCGAAGCGAGTGCAGCCCGTGCAGTGAGAAGGTTTTTGGGGACAAGTTTCAAAATGGGAATGAGCGATCGAGCGGGCCGTGCGGTGGATGACAGACAGAACTCGCGTGCGAACGAACCGCTGGCACCCCCGGTGCGGACGCTGGCGACCGACGAGATCTGCAAGGCGTATGGCGGACGGCAGGTGGTGCGCGGGGTCAGCGTGGAGATTGCGCAGGGCGAGGTGGTGGGGCTGCTGGGGCCGAATGGCGCGGGCAAGACAACGTGCTTCTACATGATTGTGGGGCTGGTGCGGCCCGATGCAGGATGCGTGCTGGTTGATGGCGAGGAGATTACGCGACTGCCGATGTATCTGCGCGCACGGCAGCATGGCATCAGCTATCTGCCGCAGGAGCCAAGTATCTTTCGCAAGCTGACCGTGGAGGAGAACATTCTGGCGGTGCTGGAGGCGCAGCAACTGAGCTGGGAGAGCCGGCGCACGCGGACGGAGAGGCTGATTGGGCAGTTGAACCTGGGGCACGTGCGCAAGACGCTGGGCTATGCGCTGAGCGGCGGCGAGCGACGTAGGGTGGAGATCGCGCGGTGCCTGGCGATCGAGCCCAAGTTCATCCTGCTGGATGAGCCGTTTTCGGGGATCGATCCGATTGCGGTGCTGGAGCTGCAGGGCATCATCTTCGACTTGAAGATGAATGGGATTGGGGTGCTGATTACGGACCACAATGTGCGTGAGACGCTGTCGGTGACCGACCGCGCGTACATCATCAGCGACGGGAAGATCCTGTTTGCGGGGACGCCGGGAGAGCTGGGGCGCAATCCCGAGGTGCGACGGATTTATCTGGGCGAAAAGTTCTCGATGGATTGAGGCGATCAGGGCTGCCATCGATAGGAACGAATCTCGAGCTATCAACTGAAGAGTTTTAATCTCACAGCTTAGTGAAGGCCAGGCTCTTTTATCGAGCGAGACGCAACCGCGCTTCGCTGGGGATGGAAGAATATCCGATGCGCGGAGATCCGCGGGCCCGAAGGTGTTATTGAAGGGCGTTCCTGAAGCGGTATACACCAGAGCGTAAGCTCCGCTTTGCGGGACGTGCGCTGCTGTGGCGTACAAGGTTGGCCACGGAGTTGTAGACTGAGGCCACGTCATCCGGCAACAGCGAAGGCAGGGGGCCTGCCCGACCCACGACCCTCTTTCTGATCGCGCGCGGAGCAGAGCCGGTAAGGACGAGAGAGGTCGCAGATATTGCTGCATCCGAAGCTCAACTTGAGGGTCTCCCAGCGCCAGGTTCTGACACCTGGCCTGGTGCAGATGGTCAGCGTGCTGGCGCTGAACAAGCTGGAGCTGAAGGAGATGATCAACGCCGAGGTGGTGGAGAACCCGGTGCTGGAGGAGATCGAGGAGTCGGGCGTCACGCTGGAGGAGATGAGCGACCGCCAGGCGATCCTGGAGCGCTCGGCGGAGGAGGCGGTCGGACCGGAGAAGGCGGAGAAAGATCCGTTCGACGAGATCGACTTCGGCAGCTACTTTCAGGACTATCTGGATCCGGGATTTCGCACGGCCTCGAACTTTGAGGACATCGAGCGACCGTCGTTCGACAACTTTCTCTCCGCGCCGAGCACGCTGGCGGATCATCTGGAGTGGCAGCTGGGATCGATGACCCTGGCCCCGCCGGTGCGCCTGGCGGCAGACCTGGTGGTCGGCAATCTGGACGAAGACGGGTACCTGACGGCGACCGACGAGGAGTTGGCGCAGGCGCTGGCGGAGGCGATGCCGCATCGCGCGGAGCCGATTCCATTTGAGCGCGGCGCGAAGCGGGCGCAACGCGACGTGCCGTTGCACGGGGCCGGCATCGATATTGCGGCGGCGCAGGAGAACGGTTCAGCGAACGGCGCTTCGCCACGCCATGCAGAGGGCGCGATGCTGGCCACGGTGGCGGAGGCGCGGGTGGTGGTGAGCAATCTTGACCCGGTGGGCGTGGGAGCGCGGGATCTGCGCGAGTGCCTGACGTCCCAGATCCGCGCACAGCGGCGCGAGGCCGGACTGGTGGCGAAGCGCAGGCTGGCGAAAGAGCAAAGCGATCAGGCGGCCGAAGATAGTGATGCGGAGTTTGTGTCGCAGCTGTCTCACAATGGCAATGGAGCGAACGGAATCGTGCACGTCGCGAACGGAGCTGGAGCGGTGGACGTTTTCCAGATCGCTGAGCTGATTGTGGCGGAGCATCTGGCGCTGCTGCAGAAGAAGGACATGCGCGAGTTGACGCGCTGCTGCGGGCGCGCGGCCGATGAGGTGCAGGCGGCGGTGGACTTTATCCGCACACTGGATCCGCGGCCGGGGCGGCGCTACAACGTGAGCGAGACGAGGCTGATCGAGCCGGATGTGGCTTTTGTGAAGCGCGATGGCGAGTATGTGGTGGTGATGAACGAGGAGGACCTGCCGTCGCTGCGATTGAGCCACGCATACCGCAAGATGCTGCGGCAGCAGACGACCGAGAAGGACGTGCGCGACTACGTGAAGGAGCGCTACAAGTCGGCGATCCAGCTACTGCGGAACATCGAGCAGCGGAAGAATACGATCCTGCGGACGTGCGAGGTGATTGTGCGGCGGCAGCAGGAGTTTCTGGAGCGCGGCGAGCAGGGGCTGAAGCCGATGATGATCAAGGAAGTGGCGGAGGAGATTGGGGTGCATCCCTCCACGGTGAGCCGGGCGGTGGCGAACAAGTATGTGCACACCAGCCAGGGGGTGTATGAGCTGCGGTTTTTCTTTACCGAGGGCGTGAACGGGCCGGAGGGCGCGGACCTGCCGCTGGTGCTGCTGAAGCGCAAGGTGAAGGAGATGATCGCAGCGGAGAACCCGCGCAAGCCGCTGACGGACGATCAATTGGCGGCGGACCTGCAGAAGCAGGGCATCAAAGTGACGCGGCGCACGGTTGCGAAGTACCGGGAAGACATGCAGATTCCTTCCACGCATCAACGGCGTGTGCGCTAGAAGCGCAATTCTCATATCTGAAATGGTTTCTATGTTCGGTGGCCGGGATCACGCCGCCAGGGTCGATTCCATGCTAGCCTCGCAGATACTCCGGTTGGTGAGACCGGTTGCAAGGTGGAGCGAAGTTCGTCAAGCAAGTTGAATCCAACGAGCGGGGGGAGCGGATGATTATTGAATACACGGGCAGGCAGTTCGTGATTACCGAAAAATACAGAGTACAGGCAGAGGCGGGGCTCGAGGCGATCGAGAAGATCGTTAACGGCGGCGAGGCCGTGAGCGCGAAGGTGGTGCTTCTGGTAGACAAGTACCGGAAGGTCGCTGAGGTGACGGTGACGCATCACAGGCAAAGCATGGTGGCGCGATGCGAGTCGGCAGAGATGATGACGGCGCTGCGCGATGCTCTGGCCAAGATTGAGCAACAGGCCGTGCGCCAGAAGCAGAAGACGACGACGACCAAACGGCACCCGCGGATGGAGCGCATTGCCGGGGCCGAGGGCATTGCCGCCAGCGCGTAGGTCGCAGATATGCAGGAAGAGGTGTGGCTGCTGTGAAGCCGCCGCGAACCCGCCACAAGTGTGTATCCGGGATTGCGGGTGGGAATGCTAGGATTCCTGCATGGCGCGGAAGGGCAAAGGGAAGCCTCGGAAGGCGGACAGCGACGCGGCGCACGCACAGGAGCGCGAGCTGGTGGTGCTGACCGGCATGTCGGGGTCGGGCAAGCTGTCCGCGCTGAAGGCGTTTGAGGACCTGGGCTACTATTCGGTCGACAACCTGCCGCTGGAGCTGGTACCGCGGTTTGCGGACCTGGTGCGGCAGTCCGCGGAGATTGAGCGCGCGGCGCTGGTGGTGGATGTGCGCGAAGGGATGCGGCTGGAGCGCTTCCCGGGGATTTTGAAGCAGGTGCGCAAGACGCTGCCGACGCGGGTGGTGTTTCTGGAGGCGAGCGATGAGGTGCTGGTGCGGCGTTTTTCAGAGACGCGGCGGCCGCATCCGATGGGGCGCGGGCAGACAGTGGTGGAGGGGATTCGCGCCGAGCGGAAGCGGCTGGACCCGATCCGCAACGTGGCGGACATTGTGCTGGACACGTCGAGATTCAACGTGCACGAGCTGCGAGCGCATATCCTGGCGCAGTTCGAGCGCGGGACGGACTCGAACAACCTGACGATTTCGACGACGAGTTTTGGGTTTAAGAACGGCGTTCCGGCGGATGCGGACCTGGTGTTCGATGTGCGCTTTCTGCCCAATCCGCACTTCGTGCCGGAGTTTCGCAAGCTGACGGGACGGCATCCGAAGGTGGCGAAGTATGTGCGCAGCTTTCCCCAGACCAAGGAGTTTCTGAGCAAGGTGACGGAGATGCTGAAGTTTCTGCTGCCGCACTATATTGACGAGGGCAAGAGCTACCTGACGGTGGCCTTTGGCTGCACCGGCGGCCAGCACCGGTCGGTGTTTATTGCGGAAGAGATGAAGAAGCGGCTGGAGGCGGCTGGACATCGCGTGAAGACGGTGCATCGGGACATGCCGCGATGATGGGCGACGAATGCGGCGCATGCAAGAGGTACACTTGCCCCTAATGGTGTTGCTCTCCCGAGCGAGAAGGGCGCGAACATGAAGCGCCTGGTGCGGCTGCTACGCTATCTGCGGCCTTATGCCATTTACACCCTGTTTTCTCTTGTGCTTATGGCGGTGTACGCTGCCATGGCTGCGCTTCGCGTTTTATTGATCAAGCCGATCGTCGATAACGTCCTGAGCCCCCACGCCTCGCCCGACCATGTACTGGTGTTCAGTGTTCCGCACACGGCGCATGTGATCGACCTGCAGTTTCTAGTTCCGCATCATTTTCATAACGCGTGGGACGTCGTCGCGGTTGCGCTGGTTGGCTCCGCTATCGTCAAGTCGGTCTGCGACTATCTGGGGACGCTGCTTGCGAATAAGGCAGGATTCGGCATGATCACCGATCTGCGCAACGATCTTTATGATTCGATCCTGCGGCAATCGACCGCGTTCTTCCAGCGCCATACTACGGGCACTCTCATCTCGACGTTGATCAACGATATTGAGCGCGTGCAGATGGCAATGGCGACCGTACTGGGCGATTTTCTGCAGCAGTTTTTCACCCTGCTGGTGATGATTGGCGTAGTCGTAATCACGGGCGGCAGCATGGCATGGATTCTGCTGCTGTTTGTGCCGGTGATTCTCTTCTCCTCGCGCAAAGTAGGACGAAGGGTGCGGTCGACGACACGTACCGGGCAGGACAAACTGGCCGAGATCCAGAACATCGTGCAGGAGACGATCACCGGTAATCGCATCGTGAAGGCGTTTGGCATGGAACATTGGGAGATGAACCGGTTCCGCCGCGCATCCGACCGGCTGCTTAGCGCCAATATGCGTACGGTTGCGGTGCAGGCCATCAGTTCGCCATTGATGGATGCGTTGGGGGCAGTGCTGCTGGCCCTATTGCTGCGCATCGGAAGAGGGGTGATTCTGCACGGAGTAAGCCCTGGAACATTCATCGCGTTTCTGGGTGCGGTCATCGTGCTCTATGATCCCTTGCGGCGTATGCCGCTCTATTACAACAGCTTTCAGCAGGCATTAGGCGCGAGCGAAGAGGTCTTCCGGTTCATGGACGTCCAGGATGAAGTTGTTGAGAAGAAGGGCGCGCTGGGTCTGAAGGAATTCAGGAATTCGATCCGGTTCGAGCATGTCGACTTTGCCTATGAGACCGGTGAGGTGATTACGCAGGTGCTGCATGGCATCAACCTGGAGGTGAAGCGCGGCGAGGTGCTGGCGCTGGTGGGACCGAGCGGGGCGGGGAAGAGCTCGCTGGTGAACCTGATTCCGCGGTTCTTCGATGTGTGCGGCGGGCGGATCACGGTGGATGGGCATGATGTGCGCGATGTGAGCATCGCATCGCTGCGAACGCTGATCGGGAAGGTGACGCAGGAGACGATCCTGTTCAACGATACGGTGCGCAACAACATCGCCTATGGGCAACCGGATGTGCCGCTGGCGCGGGTGCAGGAGGCGGCGAAGATGGCGCTGGCGCACGACTTTATCCTGAAGATGCCGGAGGGATATGACACGATCATCGGCGAGAAGGGTGCGCGGCTCTCAGGTGGCGAGCGGCAGCGGCTGGCGATTGCGCGGGCGATCCTGAAGAATGCGCCGATTTTGATTCTGGATGAGGCGACCTCGGCGCTGGACGCGGAGAGCGAGGCGTACGTGCAGGCCGCGCTGAAGAACCTGATGGAGGGGCGCACGGTGTTTGTGATCGCGCATCGGATGTCGACGGTGCGGAACGCGACGCGGATTGTGGTGCTGGAGAGCGGGCGGGTGACAGAGATCGGGAGCCACGACGAGTTGATGGCGACATCGGGGACCTACCGAAGGCTGTATGAGTTGCAGTTCGACAGCGACCGATACGAGCGCAGGCCGGCGACGGAAGCAGCTGAGGCGGAAGTGCTGGAGGGGATACAGTGAGCGTGTCAGGGGATAAGTCGCCTATTCGGTCGATGACGGGCTATGCGAGTGCGCAGTCGGCGACGGAGGATGGGCTGGCATTTACGCTTTCGTTGAAGAGCGTGAACCACCGCTTTCTGGATCTGAACATGCGGCTGCCCGGCGAGACGGATGGCCTCGAAGTCACGCTGCGGAAGCTGATTAAGGAGCAGGTGAAGCGCGGTCATCTGGATGTGACGCTGCATGTGGAGCGGCGAGCGCGTGAGGCAGCGCAGGCGGTGCAGTTGAACCATGAGCTGCTGGGCGGCGTACATGCGGGCGTTTCAGGAGGCGGCCAGGCAGCACCACTTCAACGCGGAGCCGGACCTGAAGGAGCTGCTGCGCATGCCGGGGGTGCTCTCCTCGGATGCGCCGACGGGTGGCCCGGACCCGGCGCGGGCTGCAGCCGTTGAGACGGCGGTGATGGCGCTGGCGCCGGGGCTGCTGGAGCAGTTGAACCAGATGCGCGAGTCGGAAGGCGCGACGCTGGCCGAGGAGTTGCGGGCTTCCATGCATGCGGCTGCGCGAGCTGGCGGAGGAGTGCGCGGGGCTGCGTGCGGGAGCGCGGGAGGCGCACTTTCGAGCGGCTGCGGACGCGTGTGGGCGAGCTGCTGCGGGCGGAGTTCGGAGGCAGAGGCTGCCGGGCAGGTGACGCGAGCAGCGATTGCTGGCCGAGGCGGCGCTGCTGGTGGAGCGGTCGGACATTGAGGAAGAGCTGGTGCGGCTGCGGGCGCATATTGAGAGCTTCGTGGAGATGCTGGACGCGGGCGGCGAGGTGGGCAAGCGGCTGGACTTTCTGCTGCAGGAGCTGAACCGCGAGGCGTAATACGCTGCTGTCGAAGACGACGGGCGGCGATCCGGGGATTGGTTTGCGGCTGACGGCGCTGGGGCTGGAGATCAAGGCAGAGATCGAGCGGGCGCGGGAGCAGGTGCAGAACCTGGAGTAGCGCTCCTATAGGGCCGAGCGGTTACACTTCTTGGTATCGCATGGCGGGCATTCTTTTCATCATCTCGGCGCCGTCGGGGTCGGGCAAGTCGACGCTGGTGGCGCAACTACGCTCGCTGGTCGAGGGGCTGGATTTTTCGGTGTCGTACACCACACGCGCGCCGCGCGGCTCGGAGACGGACGGGCGCGAGTACCACTTCATCGATCGCGCGACGTTCGAGGGCATGATTGCGCGGGACGAGTTCTTCGAGTGGGCGGAGGTCTTCGGGAATTATTACGGCACAGCCTGCTCTGCGCTGGTGCATGCGCATGCGGCGGGCAAAGACCTGCTGCTGGACATCGATGTGCAGGGCGCGGTGCAGGTGATGAAGAAGCTGCCGTCGGCGGTGTCGATCTTTATCCTGCCGCCGAGTCCTGAGGTGCTGGAGCGGCGGCTACGCAACCGCAGTGAGGCCGAGCATGTGATCGATGAGAGGATCATCGAGTTGCGGCTGCACCAGGCGCGCACGGAGCTGGAGCAGGTGTGGGACTACAGGTATGCGCTGATCAACGATGTGCTGGACGAGGCGACGGCGGAGATGCGCGCGGTGGTGCTGTATGAGCGCGGCGTGCGTGACGGCGTGACGACGATGGCAGAGGGCTGCAGGACGGAGAAGAAGTCGCCGCGGCTGTGCGAGGTTTTGCGGCGGTTTGGGATTGATTGTTGAGGCGGGCGTGTTCATCCCACTCATGTTGCGTTCTGCGGTCGCTCCATGAAAGGGGTGCCCGGAGATTCACAGCACGTTATGCACAGGGTTCAACGCCGGACAAGATGAGGGCAGTTGCGGTAGATTGAATCCATCCGTGAGGTGTGGGCCAATGTCAACCGAAGATCCTCTGCACAATAAGTACAGCCTGGTGAAGGGCGCGGCGCGGCGGGCACGGCAGCTGCAGAACGGCGCGCAACCGCTGATGCCGACCAAGAGCATGAAAGCGTGTCGCGTGGCGCAGGACGAGATTACCCAGGGCAAGGTCACGTTCGTGGTGCATCACGCGCCAAAGGACCTGGCTGCTCTGGAGGAGCCGCGTTCGAACGACGGCATCGATGCCGACTGAAGCTGCGGGAGGGCTGCGGGCGTGGGTCGAGTACTACCGCGACCTGGGCGTGCATGACTTCTACCGGCGAGGCGAGTTGCGGGGAGTTGTTGCGGAGCCAGCGGAAGCTCTTGTGGATGAGGGGCGTGGCGTTGTCGCTGCTGCTGCGGTGCAAGAGGTTGCTGTAAGTGCTTCCGTTGCGCACGCAGTGGTTGAGCGTTCTGCGCCACCCGTCGACGACGATGTACCGAAGATCCCAGCGAACCAGGAACTTGCCGTGCCGCAGCCTGCGCAGTTGCTCTCGTTCGATCAGCTTGCCCCGTTGCCGGCGGGGGCGATGCCTGCTGCGGAGCGTGCCGCGGCGCTGAAGGCGATCCAGGAAGAGATTGGCGACTGCACGCGGTGTCCGCTGGCGTATGCGGGGCGGCACAAGATTGTCTTCGGGGATGGCGCGGCGACGGCGCGGCTGATGTTCATCGGCGAAGGGCCGGGCGCGGATGAGGACATGCAAGGGTTGCCGTTTGTGGGACGCGCGGGGCAGCTGCTGAACAACATGATTGGCGCGATGGGGCTGAAGCGCGAAGAGGTATACATCGCGAACATCGTGAAGTGCAGGCCGCCGGGGAATCGGGTGCCGGAGCCGGTGGAGGCGCAGACCTGCTCGCAATTTCTGGTGAAGCAGATTGATGTGGTGCAGCCGGAGGTGATCGTCGCGCTGGGATCGACGGCGGCGACGTATCTGCTGGGCGTGCGGAAGTCCTTGAGCGCGCTGCGCGGTCGTTGGCACAGCTGCCGCGGCGCGAAGCTGGCGATGACGTACCATCCGGCGTTCCTGCTGCGCGATCCGCGACAGAAGGCGGAGGCGTGGAAGGACCTGCAGATGGTGATGGCGGAGATGGGGCTGCAGCCGCCGGCGAAGAAGGGCTAGCGAGATTTATTCGGGTCGCTGGCGGCATTCATGGCGAACGAGTGACACGTTGGGACGGATTCGTCCCACTCATGTCGCGGCTGACACCGCGCCATGAATGGGGCACCCTGGCGATACTTGGCAGTTCGACAGAATGCTCAGGCCATGGGCGTGCCGGCGGCTTTGTAGAGGGCTTCCATGGCGAGCAGATCTTTCATGCCTTCTTCGCCGCCGGTGAGTGGATCGGTCCCTGTGCGGATGCAGTTGGCGAAATACTCGGCCTCGATCTGGAAGTGATCGACCTCGCGCGGGGTAGTGATGTCGACGGGGTTGCGGCCGCCGAGGCTGGCGAGGTGGACGCCCGAGTAGTCGTAGGCGTGCGTGATCTCGAACGAGCCGCGATTGCCATGGATGCGCAGGTAGCCGGGCATGTCGCCGCCGTAGGTGCAGTTGTACGATCCCACGATGCCCGAGGGGAATTTGACGCTGAAGGCGAGGGTCTCCTCGATCTCGGAGAAGACGTCGCTGGCTTTGTCGCGTGTGGACGCGATGGCGTTGAAGCTGAGGGGCTCTTCGCCGGTGATCCAGCGGCTCTCGTTGAGCGGGTAGATGCCGACGTCGAGCAGCGAGCCGCCGCCGGAGAGCGCCTTGGTCTGGCGCCACTGCTTGCTGCCGGCGTTGAAGCCGAAGCTGCCTTCGAAGGCCTGTAGCTCACCGATGGCGCCGGAGTCGATGAGCTTTTTGGCCTGGATGTGGGTCGGCTCATAGTGGACGCGGTAGGCGATCATCAGCTTGCGGCCGGCGGCGCGGCAGGCGTCGGTCATCTGGCGGCACTCAGCGGAGGAGATAGCCATGGGCTTCTCGCAGAGGACGTGCTTGCCGGCCTGCGCGGCGCGGATGGTGTACTCGCGGTGCATGGAGTTGGGCAGGCCGATGTAGACGGCGTCGACGTTGGGGTTGTCGCGGAGTTTCTCGTACTGGTCATACGTGTAGATCGATGTTTCGGGGAAGCCATACCTCTGCGCATACTGCTTGCCCTTGGTGTCGGGGTGGCCGGTAACGACGGCAGTTATCTTGGCGGTCTGCGATTTTGCGCAGGCGCGCGAAAAGATGCCGGAGATGGTGCCGAGGCCGACTGCAGCGTAGCCGATGGGCTTGACCGGAGGCGCTGCGGCGGGCTGCGCGGCATCGGGCAACGCGGAGGTCTGGGCTGTCTGGGCGAAGGCGGGGATCTGCGTTGCGCCCATGGTAAGAGCGGAGAGGCGGAGGAAGTCGCGGCGGGCAAGTCTATGGAATGGTGATCTCGGCATGGGCAAAAGGATAAGCCGCCGCGCGACGGGTTGTCGAACTGGGAGGTCAGGCTGCTCGAGAAAACCGGCATACTAGGGTCAACGCTGATGAAGGCTAACTCTGAATGACCACGAACGATCTGCCGCTGAAGGTGCGCCGCTATAAGTATCTCGACATGCTGACCACGATGTTTGTGGTGATCCTGCTGGTGTCGAACCTGGTGGCGCAGAAGATCTGCGTGATCGGGCCGCTGGCAGTGAGCGGCGCGGTGTTGCTGTTCCCCATCACGTACATCTTTGGCGATGTGTTTACCGAGGTGTATGGATTTTCGGCATCGCGGCGCGCGATCTGGCTGGGGACGTTTGGGACGGCGCTGCTTTACCTGATGGGGGTGATCGTGATTGCGCTACCGGGGGCCCCGGGATGGAAGAACCAGCAGGCGTTCGAGATTGTGTTCGGGTTTCTGCCGCGCATCCAGGTTGCATCACTGATCGCATTCTGGGCGGGGGACTTTGCCAACAGCTACACGCTGGCGCGGATGAAGCTGTTGACCGAGGGCCGCTGGCTGTGGACACGGACGGTGGGATCGACGGTGGTGGGGCAGGCGGTGGATACGACGCTGGTGATCGTGCTGACCTTCGGGGGGAAGTACTCGGCTGGGACGCTGGTGAACATGATCGTGACCGGGTACGGGCTGAAGGTGGCGTACGAGGTGCTGGCGACGCCTGTGACCTATGCGGTGGTGGGGTGGCTGAAGCGCAGCGAGCATGCAGACGCGTTTGATCGGCATGAGGATTTCAATCCGTTCCGCATTGGCGGATTGGGGCCGGACGAGGCCTAGCGGACGCCGGTAGAATCATAAGAACCTTTCCGGTCCGGGCTGCGCATCTTTTTCGCATCGGCACCGGGGTATGGAACATCCAACCAGCTACCTCAAGTACGTCAACGGAAATTTTTCTGCTGCCCGGCGTGTCTGGGCAGATGCCAAAGGAGTTATCGCTGTGCCATTGGTGAATCGATTTGAGAGCGCGGCGCGAGTTCTGGCCTGCGCGATGTCAGGCGCGCTGATTGTCTCTCTCGCCGGCTGCAAGGACTCCGCGCCAGCAACTGCTGCGAGCGCACAACCGACGCCGGTAGCGGTGCAGGCGGTGGCGCTGAATGCGGTGCCGGAAGGCGATACGTATGTGGCGACGATCAAGGGACGGCAGTCGGCGACGCTGCAGCCGCAGGTGGATGGCAACCTGACGAAGATACTGGTGAAGTCTGGCGATGTGGTGAGGGCGGGGCAGCTCTAATGCAGATCGATCCGCTGAAGCAGATGGCGACGGTGGAGTCCCAGCAGGCGAATGAGGCGCAGCAGAAGGCACAGTTCGACTACAACCAGGCGGACCTGGCGCGGCAGGAGCAGTTGTATAAGGACGGCATCATCTCGAAGCAGGCGTATGACCAGGCAGTGCAGAGCTTCCAGAACTCAAAGGCGGGGCTGAACTCGGCGCAGGCGCTGACCAGCACGCAGAAGGAACAGCTGGGGTACTACCAGATCCGCGCGCCGTTTGACGGCGTGGTGGGCGATATCCCGGTGCATGTGGGAGATTACGTCTCGGCCACCACGGTGCTGACCACGGTGGATGAGTACAAGGACCTGGAGGCGTACATCTACATCTCCACCGACCGGGCGGCTTCGGTGCGCAACGGGCTGGCAGTGGATCTGCTGGATGAGGCGGGCAATGTACTGGCCAAGACGGCGATCGACTTCGTCTCGCCGCAGGTGGACAACGACCTGCAGGGGATTCTGGCGAAGGCCGCGGTACCCAAATCAAGCGAGAAGCTGCGCAACGGGCAGATCGTGAATGCGCGGGTGACGTGGGGGACGACGCAGCAGCCGACGGTTCCGGTGCTGGCGGTGACACGTGTTGGCGGACAGGACTTTGTCTACGTGGTGGCGCCGGGGCAGAAGGGCGGCTACGCGGCGCACCTTGCGTCGGTAACGCTGGGCGCGCCGGTGGGCAATGTGTATCCGGTGGTGAGCGGGCTGAAGCCGGGCGACAAGGTGATCGTCTCGGGCATCCAGATGCTGCAGGAGGGGGCGCCAGTGCAGCCGATGGAAGGCGGCCCTGCGCCGAAGGCCGCCAGCTGAGCCTGGACCTTCGATAACGGTGATTTTGCGGGCGTGACCCGCTTCGCACACGCAAGAAAGGAATGCCGCTTGGTTGAGTTCTTTATCCGCCGCCCCATCTTCGCCACTGTGTGCGCGCTGCTGATCGTTCTGGCGGGCGCGGTGTCGGTGCCGACGATCCCGATCTCACTCTATCCACAGTTGGCGCCGCCGCAGGTGGTGGTGAGCTGCAACTACATCGGCGCGAACTCGCAGGTAGTGGAGTCGGCGGTCACGATCATTTTGGAGCAGGCGATCAACGGCGTGGAGGGCATGCGGTACATCTCGTCGACGTCTGCCAACGACGGCACCTCGACGATCACCGTGACCTTCCAGACTGGATACGACCTGGACATCGCGGCGGTGGATGTGCAGAACCGCGTGGCGACGGCGCAGGGCCGGCTGCCGGCGGCGGTAAACAACACCGGCATATCAATTACCAAGGCGAATTCGAATTTCGTATTGGCTGCGGGCTTTATCTCGCCGGACCATTCGCTGTCGCCGGCGTTTATCTCCAACTATCTTGACGTTTACGTCTCCGATGCGCTGAAGCGCGTTCCGGGCGTGGGCAACGTGATCGTCTTTGGCGAGCGCAAGTACGCGATGCGCATCTGGCTGGACCCGGGCAAACTGGCGGCGCGGGGGCTGACGCCGCTGGACGTGAACAACGCGCTGGCGGAGCAGAACGTCGAGGTGCCGGCGGGACAGCTGGGCATCCCTCCGTCCGATCCGCACCAGAGCTACCAGATGGCGGTGCGCGTGGTAGGCCGGCTAAGCGATCCGCGCGAGTTTGAAAACATCATTCTGAAATCGAATGCGCCAAGCTCGCCGGTGGGATCCGTGGCGGGCGCGGTGCCTGCATCCGGTTCCGGGATTGTGCTGCTGAAGGATGTGGGACGCGCGGAGCTGGGCGCGGAGAACTACAACACCAGCCTGCGCTACGCGGCGGTGAACGAGCCCGAGAGCGACGCGATCGGCGTGGGCGTGCAGCAGCTCTCCAACGCCAATGCGCTGGATGTGGACCGGCAGTGCAAGGAGGTGCTGGCCCGGCTGCAGAAGAATTTTCCGCCCGGAATGGAGGGCTTTATCGCGGTGGATACGACCACCGTGGTCGCCGACTCGATCCGGGAGGTAGAGAAGACGATTGGTGAGGCGATCCTCATCGTGATCCTGGTGATCTTCTTCTTCCTGCAGGACTGGCGTGCGACGATCATCCCCGCGATCACGATTCCGGTATCGCTGATCGGCACGTTTGCGTTCATCAAGCTGTTTGGCTTCTCGATCAACTCGCTGACGCTGTTTGGCATCACGCTGGCGACTGGCCTGGTGGTGGACGATGCCATCGTCGTGATTGAGAACGTCCAGCGACATCTGGAGGGCGTGGGAACGCTGGAGGGCGGGGACTGCGCGCATGATCCGCATAAGGCCACCAGCGTGGCCATGCGGGAGGTGACCAGCGCGGTGATCGCGACCTCGCTGGTGCTGATCTCCGTGTTTGTGCCAGTCAGCTTCTTTCCGGGTACGACTGGCATCCTGTACAAACAGTTCTCGCTGACGATTGCGTTTGCGATTGCGATTTCGGCGTTCAACGCGCTGACGCTTTCGCCGGCGCTTTCGGCGGTCTTCCTGCGGCCGGAGACGGAGAAGAAGGGCTTCTGGGGGTTGATCTTCAACCCGGTGGAGAAGGCGATCCGCAAGACGATCTCTCTTTATGCTGTGTCGGTGACCTGGGTGGTGAAGATGCGCTGGGCTTTCCTGGCGCTGTTTGTCGCCGGACTGGGCGCGACGGTTTATATGTACAACCATGTGCCAACGGCGTTTGTGCCGACCGAGGACCAGGGCTACTTCCTCATCATCGTGCAGACGCCGCCAGGGGCTTCGCTCTCGTATACGACGGAGTTCGCGGACAAGGGCGCAGCGTTGGTGGCGCAGGATCCAGACGTTTATGGAACGTTCTCCGTGATGGGCTTTTCGCAGACCGGAGGGAGCGCGCCGAACTCCGGCATCATCTTTGCTCCGCTGAAGCCGGTGGATGAGCGGACGAAGAAGGGTCCGGGGCATACGGCGCACGACATTGTGACGCGCAATGTGCCGAAGCTGCTGGGCATACCCGGTGGCATTCTGTTCGCAGCCGAGCCGCCCGCGATCAGCGGCATCGGCACGGTGGGCGGGTTCCAGTTCATCCTGGAGGATCAGAGTGGCGGACGGGTTACCGAAGGCGATATCGACCGCGTGGCGCACACCATGGTGGCGGCGGCATACGATCCGCGCAACGGACTGACCAACCTGAATACGCAGTTCACCGCGAACGATCCGCAGCTTTCGGTGACGATCGACCGGCAGAAGGCAGAGGCGATGGGCGTGCCGCTCTCGCAGATCACAGCGGCGATGGGCACCTACATGGGCTCGACGTATGTGAACGACTTTACGTTCAACAACCGGTCGTACCGCGTGTTTGTGCAGGCGGATGAGCAGTTCCGGCGCACAGCTGCGGACCTCGAGCAGTATTACGTGCGGGCGAATTCCGGGCAGATGGTGCCGCTGGACAACCTGGTGGCGACGAACGAGGTCTCCGGACCGCAGGTGATTGACCACTACAACCTGTTCCGCTCGGCGGAGGTGGATGGCTCGCCGGCGGAGGGGCTGAGCTCCGGCCAGGGGCTGGACAACATGGAGGCGCTCTTCAACAAGGTGAAGATGCCCGGCATGACGTATGAGTGGACCGGGCTGGCGCTGGAGGAGAAGGAGTCCGAAGGTAAGGCGTTGCTGATCTTCGGGCTGGGAATCCTGGTAGTGTATCTGGCGCTATCGGCGCAGTATGAGAGCTTCTTCCTGCCCTTCATCATCCTGCTGGCGGTGCCGATGGCGGTGCTGGGCGCGCTGGCGCTGGTTGCCGCGCGTGGGCTGGTGGATGACGTGTACGTGCAGATCGGGCTGGTGATGCTGATCGGGCTTTCGGCGAAGAACTCGATCCTGATTGTGGAGTTTGCCGAGCAGCAGATCGAACACGGCAAGTCGATTGTGGAGGCGGCGATTGTGGGAGCGGAGCTGCGGTTGCGGCCGATCCTGATGACCAGCTTTGCGTTCATCCTGGGCGTGCTGCCGCTCTACTTTGCGACCGGTGCGGGAGCGTTGGGACGGCACTCGGTGGGTACGGCGGTGGTGGGCGGGATGCTGGTCTCAACAATTCTGAACCTGTTCTTTATCCCTGTGCTGTATGTGCTTCTGAAGACGCTGCTTGTGGCGGCGTCTGGAAGGATGAAGAAGAGCCAGCCGGACCCGTGTGAGGAGCCGGTGAGCTAGGGTTCTTGAGATGGAGGGCACCACGGCTTAACGCCAAAGCTGTAGACGCGTAGCACCAAAGTGCGCTGCATGGTCCAGGGGTGGGATGGGCTGTGGGTGGGAAGTCGCCGATATTGAATGTGCCGGTGATTCTGGAGCCGGCGAAAGGCGGCCCGCTATGCATACTGCGCTGATTGGTCTTCTCTTTACGGCAGCGGCCCTGTTCCCGTACTTCGTCTCGGCAGCGACACCAGAGTAAAGCAGCCCTCCCCCAACAACACGTGGCCCTCCTATTCGGAGGGCCATATTGTTTGCGGGCCGTTGCAGGAAGCAGATGCGGGATTACAAATGAAGCAAGTGCATGCTTCCCAGGAAAAAATGGCCCACACCTCTAGCGAGATGTGGGCCTGGAGTTTGCGCGGCGCTGTCCGCAACGCCGCGCGGGACTGACCTGCCTTAGAACAGCAGCTTCAGCCCGAGCTGGATCTGCCGGGAGGTGTTGGCGGTTGCCGAGATGACGCCGGGCGAGCCAAGCGCGGCGACGGTGTTCTGGCTGGCCGTTGTGCCCTGGGTGGGGCCGGCCGAGTAGACGACCTCGTTGGGCAACTGCAGGTTGGTGTGGTTGACGACGTTGAAGAACTCGGCACGGAACTGCAGGCGGGTTCGCTCGGTGAGTGCGGTGTCCTTCAGCAGGGAGAAGTCCCAATCTGCGAAAGCAGGACCGGTCAGCGAATCGCGGCTGACGTTGCCGACGTAGCCGGCCACAGGAGCGGAGAAGGCTGCCGGATTGAAGTACTGTGCTACGCGTTGCGCGGTGGTCCCCTTGGTGTAGAGCGCGCCGGTGAATCCGGCGTTCACGTTTGGCCGGACGGGATTACGCGAGTCGCCGGAGCCGGTGGGGTTGTAGCCCAGCTGCGGGCTGAACGGGAAGCCTGAGAGCAGGGTCGCGATGGAGGTGACGGACCAGCCCGAGACGACGTGGTCGGTCAGGCTACCGGCGTTCGAGAAGAACGTTTTATTCTTGCCGAAGGGAAGCGCGTAGGTAGCGTTGATGGAGGCAACATGCCGGATGTCGGTTGCGGCGCGGCCGTAGTCGAGATGAGGCCGCGAGGGGACTTCGACGAAGGCCGGCGTGTTGGCTGAGACCGAGGTGTTCCACGCGGAACCGTCGTCGAGGTTCTTGGACCAGGTGTAGTTCCCGCGCAACTGGAGGCCGTGGGTGAAGTTCTGGCGCAGGTCGACGATCAGAGCGTTGTAGTTGCCCGATCCGCCCGCCCACCAGGAGGTAGTGTTGGCGACCGTGGTGTTGGCCAGCTGGGGCGCAGCCGGTGCGGAGGTGGGAGTGGCATAGTAGGCGGGATAGAAGACCTGCCCGTTTCCGGCGATGGTATACGCGGGCTCATTGAGATCGCCGTTCAGGATCTGATGATAACTATGCGATCCGCTGTATCCGATGGTGAGCGATGTGGCTGGGGCGAGCTGCTGCTCGATCTTGAGATCGTAGGAGAACAGGGTGGGAGTCTGGATCGCGGAATCGACGGTCGAGGGAGAGATCTTCTGAGTGCCTCCGGTGGGATTGGCCACCGTTGTTCCCGTGCCGCTATAGGCGTAGACGGTGTTGTAGGGCGCGGCCTGGTCGAGGCGATAGTCGAGAGCGTCGAGCAGGGTGTGGTGCAGGCCTGCGCCTCCGGTGAGGCTGGTGCGGCCGTCGCCAAAGACATTCCAGGCGAAGCCGATGCGCGGTTCGGGAAGAAGCAGCCCCTTGTTGCTGAGGATGGCGTTGGAGACGCCGGATACGGTCGGCAGGCCGGTGGAGGTAGTGTTGATGACGCCGTTGGTGAAGGTATAGACGGCGGCGCGGTTTTGCGCCTCGCTCCAGCCGGTTGAACTCTCCGTGCGGATGCCGATGCGGGTCTCGAAGTTGGGCGTGATGTGCCAGGTGTCTTCGACGAAGCCGTCGACATAGAGCGCGCGCCAGCCCAGCTCCGTGGTGTTGGGCGCGTAGGTAAAGGTCTTGATCGTGCCATTGAGGAAGGTGGTTAGCGAGGCGAAGGAGGCCTGCCCGTACTGGTCCTGGGCGAGGTTGTCATTGGACTCGAGGCGCTGCGCCCAGACGCCGGCCTGGATGGTGTGTTTGCCGACGGTGTAGTAGATGTGATCGTCGAGGGTGAAGAGATTGCGAGTGATGCCGTTGTTGGAACCGACGTTGGCGCCGGCGGTGGTGATGGACGAGGCGCCGTTAGAGGCGGTTGAGCCGGAGATGACTACCGCATAAGTGGGGACGCCAGGCCGGACGCTGGGAACCAGCGCCTGCTGCGCGGCCGGAACGTAGCCATAGAAGTAGAAACTTGAGCGGGAGAAGCCGGCGCGTGCGACGTTGATCAGGCTCGGCGAGAAGACATGCTGCTCCTGCAGGCTGAGGACCTGCTCACGCAGACGCTCATTCACGTAGGAGTAGGGGTCGGTGGAGGGAGTGGACGCCGTGGAGTCGTCCACGGTGTAGATGGTGTTGAATGTGTCGGCGGCGCCGATGGTGTAGTCGAAGCGCGAGGTGCCGAAGTCTTCGCGAATATGCTGTGGCGCGCTGCCAATCCACTTGGCGATGCCCGTGGGCACCTGCTGGGTCCCGGCCGGATTGAGCTGGGTGACCTCCGGGCCATTCGCGATCGGCCAGAGATTCAGCAGCTGAGCAGAGATTGGGCTGAACGCGGTTGGCGCGTAGACCCCGGTGTTTGCGTTCGGCACTTCGCCGAGCCGTGCCTGGCTGTCCGGCACCAGCGCCTGAAGCGACTCGCCGAGGTTCTGGCGATAACCTTCGTAGTTGGCGAAGAAGAAGAGCTTGTCCTTCTTGATTGGCCCGCCCAGCGACGCGCCGAAGTTGTTGCGCTGGAACTCCGGGATACGGCCGGGATCGAAGTAGTTGCGCGCGTCGAAGAAGCTGTTGCGCAGGAACTCATACACGCTGCCATGGAGCGTGTTGGTGCCGCCGGTGGTGGAGATGGAGATCTGCGCGCCGTCGCGTTTGCCGTAGCTGGCCGAGTAGGTATCGGTGACGACGTTGAACTCGTGGATGCCGTCGATGCCGAGCAATTGGCCGGAGGTGCCGCCTGGAGTGGTGTTGATCAGCGACGCGCCGGTGTACTCGATGCCATTGAGCAGGAAGAGATTGTCCTGCGGGCGGCGGCCTGAGACGGAGAACATGCTGCCGACGGAGGAGTTGGAGGTGCCGACGCTGCCGGAACGCTGGTTGGTGTAGTTCACCGTGGCGGGGTTCAGCAGCAGCAACTGGTCATAGCTGCGTCCATTCAGCGGGAGTTCTTTTACCTGGCGCGAATCGACCAGGCCGGAGATCTGTTCAGAGGAGAGATTGACCGCCGGGGGCACGTCCTGCACAGTGACGGTAGTGCTCCCGGAGATGCTCAGCGACAGGTTCAGGTCGAGGGTCTCGCCGACGGTGAGGGCGATCCCTGTGCGCTTGTAGGTGGCAAACCCGCTGGCGTCGACGGTGACGGTATAGCTGCCGATGGGAATGGCCGGCGCGGTAAACGTGCCACCGCTGCTGGTGGTGACGGTGCGCTGCACGCCCGTATCGTCATTGTGGACGACTACTTTGGCGTTGGCGACGACTGCGCCGGCGGGGTCTGCGACCGTACCGGTGATGGTGGCGTTGACGACTTGGGCATGCAGCGTTGTGGCGAAAAGGGCAGTCAGCACTACGAGGATGAGAGTAAAGAACGCGAGGGGAGAAAGAATCGTACGGATGCTGCGGATCACTGTGGTCCTCCAGAGATATAAAGGCGCAAATTTCGCGACGCGAAATGAGAAATGGGTATGGATTTATTTGTGGGTGCGATTAACTGTGCGGCGAGGTTCTCGCTAACAGCGACAACGACAGGCGCGGCAACAGAAGACAGCCTGCGCCGGGAGCGCTAAGCTGTCGCCCGCGAGGAGATCGCGGTTGAAGATCGATGTTTGGAGGAGCAACGCGGTCATCGCGTCACTCCGTGGTTATAGCTCCAGTAAACGAGCGCGAGCGTGAGCGCGGCGATGAAGACCTCGCCGAGGATGCCGACGGCGAGCGGGCGCCATCCCTGGCCGACTAGGTCGCGCATGTTGGTGCGCAGGCCGACGCCGGCGAAGGCTGGCAGGAAGGCCCAGTTGGAGAAGCTTGTCAGCGCGGCGGTCTGCGGTTTGGTGAAGCCGAGGCGGATGAGCGGTGCGATGTGCGGATGCTGCGCGATGGAGAATCCGCCAAGCGTGGCAAAGACCGAGATCGCGAGGAAGCCGAGGATGAACTTGGGGAACTTCTGCCAGAGGAAGAGCGGCTTGTTAGTGACGCGGGCGGCCTGTCCGCGCGAGGCCCAGTAGACGGCGTAGCCGAGCACGACGAAGCCGATGAAGGAGGAGCGCGCAGTCTTGGCGAGCACGGTCCAGCGGCCGGCGTCCTCGCCATAGAGCGCGCCGGTGACGACGGATTCGGCGGTGTTGTCGACCGCGAGGCCGGCCCACATTCCGTAGCCCTGCTGGCCCATGTGCAGCGCGTGGCCGATGGCGGGGAAGGTGAAGAGGGCGATGGCGCCGAGCGAGAGGATGGCGGCGATGGCGGTCGCGGTGTCTTCGTCGTCGGAGTCGATGGCGCCGCGCGCGGCCATGATGGCGGTGACGCCGCAGATGGAGGAGCCGATGGCGAGCAGGCTGGTGAGTTTGGGCGAGAGACGGAAGATGCGGCCCAGCAGGGTCATGACAGAGAGCGAGAGGATGAGTTCGACGGCGACCAGCGCGAGCGAGAGGCCGCCAATGTGCAGGACGTCCTGCAGCAGGAAACGCGCGCCGACCAGGACGATGCCGAGCTTGAGCCAGAGCTCATAGGTGGCGACGCCGGGGCGGAAGATGCGCGCGACGCCGACGGTGTTGGAGATCAGCAGGCCGAGGATGATGGCCCACAGGACGTACTCGATGTGGGGGAAGTGGATGCCGAAGCGGTCGAGATAGCCAGCGCTGTTCTGCAGGAACTTGCCGGCGACGCCGATACCGAAGAGGAGCGCGATGCCCGGCAGCATCGCCAGCAGCGCGGCCGGCGTAAGGCGCTGGTCGGAGCCGGGGTAGCCGCCGGGATAGCCCGTCGCGTAGATGGAGACGGACTCAGCGGCAGGCATCGGGATCGGGATGGTCTGGGTAGACATCGAGTAGGTTTGCGGGGAAAGGGCAGTGGAGCAGAGGGGCGCGGCTCAGGGAAGTGTTGAACCGCCCGGGATTGTGCATCCGGCTAACTAGAAACGGATCTGGTGGAGCACGCCGAAGCGCACCAGCACGGCCAGGGCGAGGCCAATGGCGACGGCGATGTAGTCCACGCTGGCGGGAAGCCGGTGGCCGGAGGGCGGTACGGAACGATTGCTGTTGAGAGGTGCCATGATCTTTTCTGTCCTTCCGGTTCGCGCTGTTTCGTTCGATCTGGTTTATGTCTGGAGCGCAAGGAAAAGCCCACATATCGCGCCTTGCGCTGAATACGTGGGCTTGTCTGATCTTGAGAGGCTTAGATTACTTCGATTTCGCCTAACAGGAGGATGCACCGACGCAGCAGCGGCTCTTGCCCGTACAACAGAGGCAACAGCAACACATGCATTGCGAGATGCGTACAACTCCCATGCTGATTAACATATCGGCCCGGGCCAGGAAAGTCAAGAAGGACAGGGGTCCCATTTTTCGGTGACATGTAAGGACTTGTACCCGATTGGATCGATCCCAGTTCCGCCAGGTCAAGGCTCCGATGTAAGCTGGCCGGGGATGGTTTTGAACATATGGGACTTCTGTACGGACTCTTCTATTCGCTGGGACATCCCTGGAGCCTGATCCTGCTGGTCGCGGCGCTGGTCCACTTTGCGCGCCGGCGGCCGGAGTGGTACTGGCTATGGATCATCCTGTGCCTGCCGACGATTGGCTCGGTGATCTATCTGTGCGTGGAGGCGATCCCGGACCTGGGACTGCTGCGCGGCTCGTTCAAGATGTTTCCGCGGCGCAAACGGATCCGGCAACTGGAAGATCTGGTTCGGCAGAATCCTTCGGCAGGGAACTACGAAGAGCTGGGCGACCTGCTAATGGAGGACGGCAGATTCGCGAGCGCCCGCGAGGCATTTGATCGGGCGATCACGGCGCGCTCAGACACGCTGGATGCCTTTTACCGGCGCGGCGTGTGTGCGCTGCAGATGGGCGATGCGCCGGCGGCGATTCCCGATCTTGAGAAGGTCCACGCGAAGGAGCCTGGGTACGACTTTTACCGTGCAGGGGGTCTGCTGGCGCATGCCTATGCACTGACCGGGCAGAAGGAGCGGGCGGAGGCGCTGTTCCGCGAGGTGACGGCGCGGTCGGTCTCATCAGAGACGTATCTCAACTTTGCCGCGCTGCTTGCTTCGGAAGGCAGAAACGCCGAAGCGCGCGAGTGGGCGCAGAAGGTGCTGGACAAGAAGGCGGCGATGCCGGGCTATCAGAAGCGGCGCGAGCGGCCCTGGTTCCGTAGCGCGAACAAACTGCTGAAGCGTGTGCCGGCCTAGGAACTACTTCTTCTTTGCGGGCTTCTTGGCGGCTGGCTTAGCGGCAGCTTTCTTAGCCGGCTTCGCAGCGGGCTTTGCGGATTTGGTAGCTGGTTTCGCGGCGGATTTTGCAGGCGGCTTACTCGTGCCGTTGCTGCTGGGCTTTGCTGCAGGTTTTGAAGCAGCCTTTGCAGGCGCGGGAGCAGCGGTGGACTTTGCCGGAGCAGCTTTCGCGGGCTTCTCCGCAGGCGTCTCGGGCTCAGCGGCGGCGTGTTCGGCATTCTGGCGCAGGGCGTGGAG
This sequence comes from uncultured Acidobacteriaceae bacterium, assembly GCA_963766975.1. Taxonomy (GTDB): domain Bacteria; phylum Acidobacteriota; class Terriglobia; order Terriglobales; family Acidobacteriaceae; genus Edaphobacter. Next base: position 557,844 of record CAVYCF010000007.1, on the reverse strand, counting down.
CACGACGCGGAACATCTCTTCCTCGGGCGCGGGCTTTCCGGTGAAGATCTCAAACTGACGCGCGCCCTGCTGCACAAACATCTCGACGCCGGTGATGATGGGGATCGATTGCTGGCGGGCCATGCGGATCAGCGGCGTCTCGAGCGGGTTATACACAAGGTCGAAGACAAGGCGCGTCTTCAGGTGCTCCGGTTCAAGGATCTGCGGCAGCTTGTTGCCGGCCATGCCGACGGGCGTGGCGTTGATGATGACGTCAAACTGCGTCTTGCCGAGCGCATCGCGGCGGAGGACGTGCGAGCCGGACTGGCGTGCGAGCTTCTGCGCTGTCTCCGAGGTGCGATTGAGGATGAAGACATCGGCTCCGCGCTCGCGTACGCCGAAGACGGCAGCACGGGCCGCGCCGCCTGCGCCGAGGACAAGCACTTTCGCTCCGCGCAGGGGCAGGCGCTTCTCCAGCGGACCGACGATGCCGGCGACATCGGTATTGAATCCGAAGAGTTTGCCGTCGAGCAGGCGGAGGGTATTCACCGCGCCGATCTTCGCCGAGAGGGCGTCCGTCTGCTCCAGATGAGGAAGGATGTCCTCCTTGAGCGGCATGGTGATGGAGACGCCCTGCAGTGGAATCTCATGGATGAGCTTGACCAGGTCCGAGACGCGCGAGGTCTGTAGCGCGAGGTAGACGGCGTTGACCGTCTCGCGGCGGAAGGCCGTGTTCATCATGATGGGCGAGAGCGAGGAGCGGATGGGGTTGCCGGCGACGCCGTAGACCTTGGTGGCGACGTCGACCTGGTCGATGCGGTAGGTCTCGACCAGGGTGCGCGCGGCGATCTGGCCGGGGCCGGTCTCTTCTCCTGCGGTGGCCGCGGCGAAGGTAAAGGCCGAGCCTGCACGCACGCCAAGCACGCGGGAGATAATACCGGCGTCGCCCATGCAGATGCCAATGATGTTGGTGTGGTCGGCCATGCGCTCCAGGAAGCGGATGAGCGTGACATTGTCCGTCAGAGACTTGGCGGTGGGCACGATCTTGACGAAGTCCGGCGAGAAGCGGTCGATGCGGGCGAAGATGCCGTCGAGGTCTTTGGTCGCCTGGAAGTCGTGGTGGCTGATGATGAGGGCGATGCCGGACTGGCGGAGTTTTTCGACGCCGGGCTTCTTGATCGCCTCTGCGGATTCGATCTCCAGGTCGGCTAGATGGAAGCCGGACTCGGCTGCCTTGGAGAGCACCTCGACCTCGGCGGCGACGTTGCCGGTGAACTTGCCTCCATTGGCCTCGCGCCGACAGGTAGCGATGGCGGTGGCTGCGGTGTTTTCAGCGAAGAACTGCTTGAACTTCGGCAGCGCAGCGAGGGGCTTATCGAGGTAGTCGAGGCGGAACTCAAGGAAAGTGAACTCTTTGAGGGCGACAGCGGCCTTCTCGATCATCTCCGCGGGCGTGGCGCCAATAATGGCGACGCAAACTTTGGAGAGCCGGGAGCGGAGCAACTGCGGGGCGAGAGTGGGCACAGTCGTACTCATGGGCGCAATCGCGTATCTTACAGAGGGGGCGGTCAGGATGCAAATGTCCGAAGCGATGTTTTGCGTGGATGGTGCGGTGATCGGACTGCGAGCGTGCGGAATCGACGGCCGGCGGACGCACGCGACTTACTTGAATATAAGTATATTTATTTAGCAATAATTTATGAGACAAGTTGAAAGTAAAGAGGCAATTGGGGCGGTGGATGAGATCCTCGCTGCGGTGGGGCTGAGCCATGGGCGACGGCAGACCCTTGGTGGTACCTGGATTGCAGGCGAGAGGCAGAGACGATCGGGACGGACGGGGCAGGTTCTTCCGGGGCAGAAGGCGGCTTCCGCGGTAAAGCAGCCAGGGGTGGTCCGGGCGGGTGCGTGGGAGAGATATGAGTGGCTGAATCACGGATTCAGTACGCGGTTGGGCGGAGTGAGCGAGGTGTATGGCGCCGGCGAACTGAATCTGGGATGGACGGCTTCGGACGATCGGGCGTTGGTAGCGGAGAACCGGCGGCGGTTGGTGAAGGAGATAGCCGGTGCGCGGAGCAGTGCGCGACTGGTGACGATGCGGCAGGTGCACTCGGGCGTGGTGCGGATCGTCGAGAAGAAGGACGGCGGGCTTGACGGCAAACTCGAAACTGCCGACGGCAAGGCTGTGATGCGTGGCGATGGCATGATGACGGATGTGCCGGGCGTACTGCTGGGAGTGCAGGTGGCGGACTGCGTGCCGGTGCTGGTCGCGGATACGCAAGCGCAAGGCAGTGGCGGCGTTCCATGCGGGATGGCGCGGGACGCTGGCGGCGGATCGTAGAGCGCGGGATCGGGAGGATGCAGCTGCGGTATGGTTCGCGGCCGGAGGACCTGATTGCGGTGGTGGGGCCGGCTATCGGGCCGTGTTGCTATTCGGTTGGCGAAGAGGTGCGGCACGAATTCGAGTCGCAGTTTGCGTATGCGCCGGAGCTCTTCAGCGAGGTGTATGACTCGGACCCGGTGAAGGAGAAGTATCCGCTGCTGTTTCTGACGGCGCGTGCGCCGGGCCACTCGAACATCGGGCCGCAGACGCATCTGGATCTGTGGGAGGCGAACCGGCGGCAGCTGCTGGATGCGGGGCTGAGGGCGAAGCGCGTGAGCGTGATCGGCGAGTGCACGGCGTGTACGCGGGTGAAGAGCGGCGGGCTGAAGTACTACTCGCACCGCGGGGAGGCGGGGTTCGCGGGCAGGATGATGGGAGTGGTGGGCATCGCGGAGGCATAACACCGATCTACGACGATGTCACCGATTTCCGTGGTCGCGTTTGCTTCGCGTGCTCGTTGCAGAGCATCTCTAGACTGAGACAGTGCCATTGGAGACTCCATTTGCGGCGCGGACCGAGGTGCCACCGAAGCCGGTGAGCAGCGGCTTTGGGCCGCTGAAGATCGCTGTGTTCCGCGACCGGTGGATTGCGTCGACGGTGTCGAGCGTCGGCACGTGGATGCAGGACACGGCGGGCACCTGGCTGATGACGTCGCTGACCGCGTCGCCGCTGCTGATTGCGCTGATGCAGACGGCGGCGAGCCTGCCGGTGCTGGGGCTGGGGCTGCTGGCGGGGGCGACGGCGGACCTGTTCGACCGGCGCAGGCTGCTGATCTTCTGGCAGAGCTGGATGCTGGGGTCGGTCGCGGTGCTGGCGGTGCTGACGTTTCTTGGGCACATCTCGCCGTGGTCGCTGCTGGCGTTTACTTTTCTGCTGAACATCGGCTCGGCGATGAACAATCCGGCGTGGCAGGCGATTATTCCGGAGCTGGTGCCGCGTGAGTTGATCCCGGATGCGGTGTCGCTGAATTCGGCCTCGAACAACCTGGCGCGCGCGGTGGGGCCGGCGCTGGGCGGGCTGATGGTGGCGGCGTTCAGAGCGGACGGATACGGGGTCGGCGTATGTATTTCTGCTGAACTCGATCTCGTTTGCGGCGGTGATCTGGGTGCTGGTGAACTGGAAGCGGGTTCCGCTGTTCAAGTCGGCGCTGCCTTCGGAGCGGATGGCGGCGTCGATCCGCTCCGGGCTGCGCTACGTGCGGTATGCGCCGAACCTGCAGGCGTCGCTGCTGCGGGCGTTTACGTTTACGTTTTTCTTTTCGGCGATCTGGTCGCTGCTGGCGGTGGTGGCGCACAACGATCTGCACCAGGGCGCGCTGGGCTATGGCATTCTGAACGGCTCGATGGGGCTGGGCGCGGTGGTGGCGGCGTTCACCCTGGCGCGGGTGCGGCGGCGATTCTCGACCGACACGATCATCGCGGTTGCGACGTTGTACAGCGTGGTGACGCTGGTGGTGCTGGCGCGGATGCATCGGCCGTCGATCGTGATTCCGGTGCTGATGGTGGCGGGCTTCTGCTGGACGAGCACGATGGCGTCGCTGAATACATCGGTGCAGATGTGCGTGCCGGCGTGGGTGCAGGCGCGGGCGCTGGGGACGTACCTGATGACGCTTCCAGGGCGGGCTGGCGCTGGGGTCGGTGCTGTGGGGAGCGATTGCCGAGCGAGGGGCACGAGCTGTCCGCTGCTGTGCGCGGCGGGGGGATTTGCGGGGACGTATCCGCTTGTGCGGCGGTTTCATATCCTGCGCGGCGGCATTCCGGACACTACGCCGCACCAGTTGCGGCGCGCGGCGCCGGAGCTGGCGCCGTTTCCGGAGGGCGAGGAGGACGACCCGGCGCAGGCCGGGCCGGTGCGCATCTCGATCGAGTACCGCATTCCGGTGGAGAACTATGCGGAGTTTACGCACGGCACACCAGCTGCGCGGGGTGCGGCTGCGCGATGGCGCGCTGCGCTGGGGCATCTATCGCGATGCGGGGGACCCGGAGCAGCTGAATGAGACGTTCATCATGGAGTCGTGGCTGGACTATCTGCGGTCGCGAGAGCGGGTGACGCTGGCCGACGATGCGATCCGCCAGAGGTGTGGGCTCTGCACCGGGGTGAGGAGCCGCCGCGGGCGGCATATCAGATCTATGCCAAAGAGGTGGCGAACCCGACGCCGCCGGAGTAGCGCGCGTCGCGTATGATGGCCCTTTCCTGGAAGTGAGGGCTGGATGTGTTTTTCGGCGACGGCGGACTTTGTGGGGAGCGCTGTGCTGGGCGCGGTGGGCGTGGCTACTCTGCGCGAGGTGAATGACCGGCGGGAGCTGCTGCTGGCGGCGATGCCGTGTTTGTTCGCGGTGCATGAGTTCATCGAGGGCTTTGTGTGGATGGGACTGGATGGTCGTTGCCGCAGTGGGTGGCGCATGATGCCGGCTCGGCGTATGTGCTGTACGCGTATGGGCTGCTGTCGTTCCTGCTGCCCTTCAGCGTTTTCTGATTGAGCCGACGAAGCGCCAGCGCAGAAGGATGATGGGATTCGTGATCCTGGGCGGGGTGCTGTCGCTCTATATGTTGTGGGGGCTGATTGCGTATCCCACGAGCATCGGTATGCAGGAGCACAGCATTCTGTACGACAACGTGATTGCGACGACGACGCCGGTGGCGGTGCTGTATGTGATTGCGACGTGCGGGTCGCTGTTCTTCTCCGGCTTCCGGGCTCTGGTGGCGCTGGGCTGGGCGAACTTCGTCGGTCTGGTGGTGGTGTCGGTGGTGAAGCATTATGCGTTCACCTCGGTGTGGTGTGCGTATGCGGCGGTAGTGAGCGTGATCATCTATTTCTTCTTCCGGGGGACTCGTGTGCGCCGGCCAGAGCGGTATGCGATGGGCGCTGGAAGCTAGTGGAAGAAAAAATCTGCAAGATATTGATTCTGTTCGAGGCGGTTTGCAAAATATTCCAGTGATTTGAGTTGCGGTCAAAATATTGAAGCCGAGGGATTTGCGGGGATCAATTCGGCCTGGGCAGGCTGGAAGCGGCAGTACGGGGGGCGTCCGGTTCCGCCTCGCGGCTCGGGACTTCTGCCGGGATGATGGCGTCGGACAGACCAGTGACGGGGGCGATGGGGGCACCGGGTATACTGAACGCCCAAGCATACCAACGAGCGATGCGGAAAATACTGGGTGCGCTTTATGTCGCCGCTCTTGCTGTTTATCGCAAACTGCCCTTGGAGGGCGGATGAAGGTTTTCGATCTCGAACAATTTGAGCCTGACTCTGAGATAGAGACAGACTTATGCATCGTTGGCAGCGGGCCGGCGGGGACGACGATTGCGCATGAACTGGCTGGGTCGGGCGTACGTGTGGTGCTGCTTGAGAGCGGCGGCCTGGCGATAGAGCCAGAGACGCAGGCTTTGTACGAGATCCTGAATACCGGGGCGCCGCGCCATATGAACCAGGACGTGATGCGGACCCGGATTCTGGGTGGGAGCTCGCACATCTGGACGGGCCGCTGCGCGCCGTTCGACGCGTTGGACTATGAGCAGCGCGCATGGATTCCCAATTCGGGCTGGCCAATCCGTCAAGCGGAGATACAACCCTACATCGAACGGGCCGCGCCATACCTTGGGTTGGCCGCCCACGCATATGACGAGACACTGTGGCGCAGTTTCGCAGTGTCACCACCGAAACCGGCGCTTTATAGCCGGGACCTGCGGCCTATGTTCTGGCAGTTCAGCAGGCGTCCGGTGGGGCCTGGGTCGGCGCACTTTGGCCATCAATTGGTGGACGCAGAGGCGCCCAACGTTGAGATCCTGCTGCACGCCAATTTGACGCACATCAATCTAAGCGACGATGGCACGCGGTTTACATCGGTGGAGGTTGCGAGCCTGGGGGGCAAGCGGGCGCGCGTCCGGGCCAAGGCGATGGTGCTGGCGTGCGGCGGCGTGGAGAACGCGCGGCTTCTGCTGGCCTCGAACAAGGTATTTGCAGCCGGGGTGGGCAATGGGAACGACATGGTGGGGCGGTTTCTTATGGACCACACGAGCGGGTCGGTTGGGCACTTCCATCCTGAAGAGTCTTTGGGTGTCCGCGCCCGTTTTGGACACTATTGGGTGGACAACGACCAGGGCCGGCATGTCTACCTGCACGGCGTGGGCCTGAGCAGGGAGATCCAGGAGCGGGAAGGGCTGCTGAATTGCCATGCGTATCTGGAGGAGTTCGAGGGGGCCGAGGACGATCCATGGTCCGCGATCGAGCGGTTGAAAGAGTCGGTGCGTTCGGGGCTCATCCCGCTGGCCGATGCGCGTCAGGTGCTGGGCGGCGCGGTGGAGATTGCGCGGGGGCTTTACCGGCGGCAATTCAAGCGTCGGCCGCAGCAGAAGCGGTTCAAGCGGGTTGAGCTGTACTTAATGATGGAGCAGATGCCGAACCCGGAGAGCCGGGTCACGTTGCACGCGGAGAAGCGCGACGCGCTTGGCATGCCGCTGTCGGAGATCCACTGGAAGGTGGGGGATGCGGAACGGAAGACGGCACGGCGGATGCTGCAACTGTTCACCGGGGAGTGCAAGCAGTTGGGACTGCCTGTGCCCTACGGGGTTCCCGCGCTGGACGATCTGAGCGAGTGGATTGCCTGCACCACGGAGAAGGCGCATCCGACGGGGGCGACGCGGATGTCGGTCGATCCGAAGCAGGGCGTAGTCGACACAAATTGCAAGGTGCATGGGGTGGACGGGCTCTTTGTGGCGGGCAGCTCGGTGTTTCCTACGACCGGGGCGGCGAATCCAACTTTGATGCTTGTGGGAATGGCGGTACGATTGGCGGACCATTTGAAGGCGCAGGAGTTGGGAACCGGCGGGGGCGTCGCTGTGGCCAGCGCCCCGGCATTGCGCACGCGCTACGCCGACCGGATTGCGCGGCCGCGGGCGGCGGCCGCGATGAAGATTGGCATTGTGGGTGCAAGCCGATGGTTGATGAAAACCTACTTGCCGATTCTGCACCACATGGCGGACGAGTACGAGATTGTGGGCTTTACCACGTTCTCGTCGAATGGCTTTCGCCGGTTCGAAAGCAGAACCGGGGTCCAGTCGTACCCGAACGCCGCGGCGATGGTGGAGCAGGCGAAGCCGGAGATGCTGATCCTGGCTGTCCCGGACCGGTTGAACGAGTCGGTGCTGAGCGAGTTGCTGGACCTGAAGATTCCGGTGCTTGCGGAGACGCCGCTGGCGTGGACGATCGCGGGGACGAAGCGGTTGATCGAAAAGGCCGCGCGCACGGGGGTGCCCCTGGGCATGGCCGAACGATTCCAGAGCTATAAGCTTGCAGCTGTAAGCTCTAAGCCCAAAGCCGCAATGATCCCAGGTGCCCAAAGGCGGGGCATCCTTCGACAAGCTCAGGACAGGCTCTGGCACACCCGGATCGCAAGGATAGGGCACCCGGGTTTTTCTATTTGATCGTCCCCACCCTAGCTCGCTCAAGCTCGCGAGGATGGGGCACCCAAAACGGGGTCGATGGCGGGTAAGCGCGCTCAGCGGGCGTTGAATTTGAGGGGGAAGATGGCACCGGTGGAGCGGGCGTAGTCGTCATACTGGGGGCCGAAGGTGAGGCGCATGAACTGCTCTTCCTTGAGGCGCTTGATGGTGAAGGAGAGCCAGAAGAGCGGGAGGGCGGCGAAGGCGCTCCACTGGTTATAGGCGAGCGCAGTGCCGAGGAAGGCGACGAGGATGCCGGTGTAGATGGGGTGGCGGACGAGGCGGTAGGGGCCGTTGCGGATGAGCTCGTGGCCGACCTTGATGGTGACGGTGCCGGACCAGTTTCCGCCGAGCATGGCGCGGGCCCAGAGGGTGAAGGCGAAGCCGGCCGCGGTGAGGATGATGGCAAGCGGGCCAAACCAGGGCTGCCAGGGGAGGACGTGTTTGGCCCATAGGCTGGCGTTGTGGTGGTGTGCGTAGATCATCAATGCGACGAAGACGAAGATGGGGAGACGATAGGCGATCTGGGAGGCGAGGCCTTCGCGCTGCTGCGTGCGCTTGGACTGAAAGGCCCAGATGAGCCAGAGTGGCGAGCCAGACTGCCCAGAGCCAGCCGCAGATTTGGATCGAGGAAATCATGATGGATGAGGATACGCGGGCGAGGCGGGGATGGTTCCGTGACTACGCGCCGAGGGCGAGGTCGATGAGGGCTTTTTCTTCGAGGTCATGGGCTTTGGCGGAGCCGGTGGCGGGGCTGGAGCTGGAGGCTGCGTTTGACGCTGAGCACGGCGCGGCCGCGGGCCATGCGGCGCAGGTGCGGCAGCACGTGGAAGAGCGCGCCCATGTTGGCCGGCTCCTCCTGCACCCAGACGACTTCTTTGGCGCTTGGGGTGCTGGTCGAGCGCGGCCTGCATCTCGGCTTCGGGCCAGGGGTAGATCTGCTCGAGGAAGACGATGGCGACGGAGGTGTCCTTGCGCTTCTCGCGCTCGACGCGGAGGTTGTGGCCGATCTTGCCGGAGCAGACGAGGATGCGGCGCGGCTCGGTGACGGAGGAGTCGGGGATGACGTTGAGGAAGCGCGGCGCGGCGAAGTCGGCGAGCGAGGAGATGGCGTCGGGATGGCGCAGCATGCTCTTGGGCGTGAAGACGATGAGCGGCTTGCGCCATTTGCGCAGGGCCTGGCGGCGCAGCAGATGGAAGTACTGCGCGGCGGTGGAGGGCTGGCGGATCTGCATGTTGTCCTTGGCGGCGAGGTGGAGGTAGCGCTCGATGCGCGCGCTGGAGTGCTCGGGGCCCTGGCCCTCGTAGCCGTGCGGCAGCAGCAGGACGAGGCCGGAGAGCAGGTTCCACTTGGCTTCGCCGGCGGCGACGAACTGGTCGATGATGATCTGCGCGCCGTTGGCGAAGTCGCCGAACTGCGCCTCCCAGAGGACGAGGGCCTCGGGGTAGTCGCGGGAGTAGCCGTACTCGAAGCCGAGGACGGCGGCCTCGGACAGCATGGAGTTGTAGACCTCGAAGCGGGCCTGATTGGGCGCGATGTGCGCGAGGGGAAAGTAGCTGGCCTCGGTTTCGATGTCGATGAGGACGGAGTGGCGCTGGTTGAAGGTGCCGCGCTGCGAGTCCTGGCCGCTGAGGCGGACGGGCGTGCCTTCGGTGACGAGCGAGGCGAAGGCGGTGAGCTCGGCCATGCCGTAGTCGAAGGGGCGCGTGCCTGCGGCCATCTCATTGCGCTGGTCGAAGAGCTTTTTGACCTTGGGATGGATGTGGAAGCCGGCGGGATAACGCGTGGTGACGCGGGCGAGTTCCGCGATGCGTTCGGCAGGCAGGCCGGTGGTGACTTCGTCTTCGGGACGGAAGCAGCCGCCGTGGTAGGGCGCCCAATAGTCGGGCAGAGTGACGAGGCGGACCTTGGTGCGGGACTTGGCGGCGAGCTTCTGCGCTTCGAGGAGCTCGGCCTGGACGGCCTTGGCTTCGGGCTCGGGATCGACGCCGATGCGCTGGGCGTAGAGCTTATAGAGCGGCGGATGTTCTTTGATGGCGGCGTAGCGGCGCGGCTGGGTGACGGTGGGGTCGTCGACCTCGCTGTGGCCGTGGCGGCGATAGCCGATGAGGTCGATGACGACGTCGGTGTGGAAGCGATGGCGGTATTCGGCGGCGATGCGCGCGACGCGGACGACGGCGTCGGGGTCTTCCGCGTTGACGTGGAAGATGGGGATGGGCAGGCGCTTGGCGATGTCGGAGGCGAAGCGCGAGGCGTTGGACTCCATCGGGGAGCGCGGTGAAGCCGAGGAGATTGTTGACGAGCACATGGATCGGTGCCGCCGACGTCGAAGCCGTCGAGCGCGCCGAGGACGAGGCACTCGGCGAGGATGCCCTGGCCGGCGAATGCGGCGTCGCCGTGCATGGTGACGGGCAGGACCTGATCGCGGGCGGCGTCTTCGCTGGAGATGAGCGCGGCGCGGACCTGCTTGGCGCGGGCGCGGCCTAGGGCGACGGGATCGACGGCCTCAAGATGGCTGGGGTTGGAGACGAGGTGGAGGGAGATGGGGCGGCCGTCGGGCGTGGTGTAGTCGCCGGTGGCGCCCATGTGGTACTTCACGTCGCCGCCGCCGAGGACGCTGCGCGGGTTGACGTCCTCGAAGCGGGCGAAGATCTCAACGGGCGAGCGGCCGATGGTGTTGGTCATGACGTTGAGGCGGCCGCGATGGCTCATGGCGAGCACGGCGGTGTCGGTGCCGAGGGCTGCGGCGAAGTCGAGCAGCGCGATCGAGGAAGGGGATGAGGACGGTGAGGCCTTCGAGCGAGAAGCGCTTGGTGCCGAGGTAGCGGGACTGGATGGTCTGCTCGAAGAGGTCGGCGCGGATGAGGCGCGAGAGGATGCGGGCGCGGTCGCCGGTGGAGGGTGGTGGGGTGGGCGCGGCTTGGGCGGAGGTTTCCATGGCGCGGGCGAGCCACTCGCGCTCGGCGACGCCGGGGATGTGCATGAACTCGACGCCGATGGTGGAGCAGTAGATGGCGCGGGCTTCGTCGGCGAGCGGGCCGGTGGGCGTGGGGGCGGGGAAGTCTTCGGGCGGGAGGAATTGATTGAGCGGGTCGAGCGAGGCCTGCAGATAGCCCCAGCGGCGGAAGACGTCAAAGACGGCTTCGCGGGCGGGATCTTGTTGCAGCTGCGGGTTGGCGGCGGTTTGGTCTGCGGCGAGGGATGCGGGATGTTGCGCGGTAGCCATGCTGGTTTGATGTTAATTGGTTTCGGGGAGCGATGGGTGGAGGGGTCGCTATTCGGACATGGTCGGGATGGCGGAATCGGCGGTGGTGGCTCGATCCCACTCATCCCGCAGAGTGCGCGGGATGAATGGGGCACGGAATTGTGGAGGGTTGGACAATCAATCGGCGATGTCGAAGACTGCTATTCCGAAATGCCGAGGACTTTGATGAGGATGCGCTTGGGGCGCTGGCCGTCGAACTCGGCGTAGAAGATGCGCTGCCAGGTGCCGAGGTCAAGGCGGCCGCGGGTGACGGGCAGCGTCGATTCGTGGTGGAGGAGCAGGGCCTTGAGGTGGGCGTCGGCGTTGTCCTCGCCGGTCTGGTGGTGCTTGTAGCCGGGCCATGCGGGCGCGAGTTTTTCGAGCCAGGTGGAGATGTCTTCGATGAGGCCGTCTTCGTTGTCATTGACGTAGATGGCGGCGGTGATGTGCATCGGCGAGACGAAGCAGAGGCCGTCGGCGATGCCACTGCGCTGGACGATGGCCTCAACCTGCGGAGTGAGGTGGACCATCTCGTAGCGCTTTTTGGTGGTGAGGGTGATGTATTCGGTGTGGGCCTTGGCGGTGGGCATGTGATGTGGGAACTCCAGTATGTTCAGCCCTCTGCTAATACTCGGTTGTAGGCCTGTTGAAAGCGTGAGAGCATGGCTCGCATATGCGAACGCTACGTATTCTTGGCTACTTAGTAGTCTCAGTGCTATTTCTACTTTGCCTTGGGCAGAGCATACTTGATTTGGTAGTTCTAAATTCTCCCCATATAAGACACGAGATCTTTCCTATGTGGGTGCATTTCGCACCTGGGAGAACTGAGGCATCGCTAATTATCTTCGCGACCGCCACAGTCGTATTTGGAGCAATTCTGCTCTACGCAACTCGTCGGAAGATTCAAACTTGATCAGTACCACTGCTCCTCATCGCTTGACGGACTTCGTATACTGAGGATATGACGGCACTCTCTACATCAGTCGAAGCGCTGCGCATGGCGGGTGTGATGGCGTGGGAGATCCTGTGGGCGCTGTGCCTGGGCTTCCTGCTGTCGAGCGTGGTGGAGGCGGTGGTCTCGAAGGCGCAGATGAGCAAGCTGCTGCCGGACTCCTCGGCGAAGACGATTGTGAAGGCGAGCGCGCTGGGCGCGGCTAGCTCGTCGTGCTCGTACGCGGCGACGGCGCTGGCGCGGACGCTGTTTCGCAAGGGCGCGGACTTTATTGCGGCGATTGCGTTCCAGTTTGCGTCGACGAACCTGGTGGTGGAGCTGAGCGTGCTGCTGGCGGTGGTGATGGGCTGGCAGTTTATGGCGGCGGAGTTTATCGGCGGGCCGATCATGATCCTGCTGCTGGTGTTCCTGCTGCGGGCGACGCTGACGCCAAAGCTGATCGAAGCGGCGCGGGCGCAGGCCGAGCGCGGGCTGGTCGGGCGCATGGAGGGCCATGCGGCGATGGATATGAGCCTGCACGAGGGGACGTTCTGGCAGAAGGTGACCTCGCGCAAGGGCGTGACGGCGACCAGCCACTACTACTGGATGGACTGGTACTCGCTGGTGCCGGACATTGCGCTGGGGCTGCTGATCTCAGGCATTCTGGCGGCGTTTGTGCCGACGAGCTTCTGGCAGGGGTTCTTTCTGGCGCGGCATCCGGCGCTGGCGCGGTTCTGGGGGCCGCTGGTGGGACCGCTGGTGGCGGTGCTGTCGTTTGTGTGCTCGGTGGGGAATGTGCCGCTGGCGGCGGTGCTGTGGAACGGCGGCATCAGCTTCGGCGGCGTGATTGCGTTTTTGTTTGCGGACCTGATCATCCTGCCGATCCTGAACATCTATCGCAAGTACTACGGGCTGAAGGTGGCGGCGATTCTGGCGGGGGTGTTCTACCTCGCGATGGCGGGCGCAGCGCTGGCGGTGGAGGGAATCTTCGGCGTGCTGCACCTGATTCCGGCGCACACGCACCTGATGGTGATGGAAGAGGCGGTGCGCTGGAACTATACCAGCGTGCTGAACCTGATCTTTCTTGCGATCAGCGCGCTGACGTTTGTGCGCTTCCTGAAGACCGGCGGGCCGGCGATGCTGCGCGAGATGGGCGGCGATGCGCGCGACCCGAACGCCGAGCCGCATGCCTGCTGCCATGATGAGGAGCCGGTGGTCGCGAAGCATGCGTGCCATGAGGAGCCGTAAGGCCGGTGGTGATGCCTTCGGCCTGCTGCGATGCGGAGCCGGTTGCGGTGAAGCATCGTTGCTGCGAAGAGCCGGTCGTCAAAGCGGCGCAGGATTGCTGCCATCAGGAGCCGGTGCCCGCGGTACGGGGCGCGGGGGACTGTTGCGGCGGAGAATAATTCGGCAGCCGCGGTCTGACGAGGCGGCTTCCAGCATCTGATACCCTGAGCCTGAATCAATCCGTAAATTGGAGCAAAGCTACGGCCTTACTGTCGCCAGAGGCATACATCAAGCGGACCGTCGTGTCGGTGCAGGAGTACTCCGTCCTGTGCGGCTCGGCGATTGCGGATCTGTTTACGCCGCCGCTGTACTGGAGCGACATCTTCACGCAGATGGACTCGATTGGCGTGGGGTCGATGCCCATCATCCTGCTAACCGGGTTCTTTACAGGATGCGTGCTGGCGCTACAGTCGGTGACGGCGCTGAAGGAGTTCGGCGCGGTCTCGATGACGGGGACTTTGGTCTCGCTCTCGATGGTGAAGGAGCTGGGGCCGGTGCTGACCGGGCTGATGGTTTCGGGGCGCAACGCGGCGGGGATGGCGTCTGAGATCGGCTCGATGAAGGTGACCGAGCAACTGGACGCGATGCGCGCGTTGGGTACGGACCCGATCCGCAAGCTGGTGACTCCGCGCCTGGTGGCGACGATCTTCATGTTGTTCTTCCTGACGATTGTGGCCGATGCGGTTGGAATTGGAGGCGGCGCGCTGGTGGGGGTGAACCTGCTGGGACTGAACGCCACGATGTACCTGCACTCTTCGTATCAGTCGCTGGTGTATGGCGACGTGGTGCAGGGGCTAGTGAAGCCACTGTTCAGCGGATTCATTATCGCGACGGTGGGTTGCTACTTCGGCATGAAGACGACCGGGGGCACGCAGGGCGTGGGGCGGGCGACGACACAGGCGGTGGTGGTGTCGTCGGTGTTCATCATTATTGTGGACTTTCTGGTGAGCCGCGCGATGATTGGCATCTTCGGGCGCTGAGGTAGGGGCGATGAGCGACGAGACGGCGAGCGCGGGCGCGGCAGTGAGGGAGATGCCGGAGAACGCGGGGCCGGTAGTCGAGTTTACGGACGTTTCTATTGGCTTCGACGGCAAGCAGGTGCTGAATGGCGTTTCGTTCACGGTGGAGCGAGGGCAGACGCTGATCCTGCTGGGGCCTGCGGGGACGGGCAAGTCGGTGCTGCTGAAGCTGGCGAATGGGCTAATGGGGCCGGACTCAGGGTCGATCAAGATCTTTGGCCGCGAGATTACGACGATGCCGGAGCGCGAGCTGTACGAGCTGCGCGCGCACATCGGGATGGTGTTTCAGGAGTCGGCTCTGTTCGATTCGATGACGGTGGAGGACAACGTCGCCTATCGACTGCATGAGGAGCATGTGCCGGAAGACGAGGCGCACACGCGCGTTGTGGAGGCGCTGAAGTTTGTGGAGCTGGAGCAGGCGATCGACAAGTTTCCGTCGGAGCTTTCGGGCGGCATGCGGCGGCGGGTTTCGATTGCGCGGGCGATCATCTCGCATCCGGACCTGATCCTGTATGACTCACCGACGGGCGGACTGGACCCGATCACATCGACGACGATCATCGAGCTGGTGATGAAGCAGCGCGACGTTTCGCATACGACCTCGCTGGTGGTGACGCACCGGCTGCAGGACGCCTTTACGATGGCGACACACCGCTACGACGCGAAGCAGGGGATGATACCCATCGCGAAGGATGGGCCGGAGCGGGGCATCGATTCCGGCATGAAGTTCCTGATGCTGAATGAGGGTCGCATCGTCTTCAACGGCACGACGGAAGAGCTGGTGCATACGGATGATCCGTGGATCAAAGAGTTTCTGTCGTGATAACGCAGCCTGGTAACGGCCTAAAAGATGTAGCCGCCCTTGGTGCTGCGTACGATAAACTTACCAAGTGAAGTTTTCCCCCGCCGCAAGGCTGATCGCAGTGATGATGTGTGTCGGCGTTGGGTGCCGTGCTGTTGCTGCTGATGCGCAGATGCAGGATGCGGTGCCAGTAGGCGATCCAATGGTGCAGGCCGCGCAGCTGGATCTGCCGGATGCTCCGATGATGCAGGCGGATGCACAGGCTGCTTCTCCCGCGCAGGCGGGTGCTTCGGCGCCGGCGAGTTCCTCCTCCCAGACTGAGCCGCAACCCGCGGCGACTTCTTCTTCGGGCGGGCAGAGCAGCGCGACTCCGCCTTCGGCAGCCGGTACACCGCAAGGCGCGAAGACGGACCAACAGCAGTCCGGCAACGATGTAAAGGCCGCGGAGAAGCAGCGGCTGCTGGGAATCATGCCGCAGTTTCAACTGGTGTCGGGTGGACAGGCTGCTCCGCTGACCTCAGGGCAGAAGTACAACCTGGCGCTGCATAGCGCGATCGATCCTTTCTATATTGCCTGGGCCTTTGTGATCGGCGGCGGCTGGGGCGAGGTGGTGGACTCGAACAGCGGCTACGGCTGGGGGCCGGCCGGTTACTTCAAGCGCGTGGGCGCGAATTATGCCGACAACGTAAATGGCGCGATCATCGGCAATGCGGTGCTGCCGAGCCTGCTGCACCAAGACCCGAGATACTTTCGCGTGGGGACAGGCAGCTTTGGACACCGCTTTCTGCATGCGGCGCTTTCGACGGTAATCTGCAAGGGAGACAACGGCAAGACGCAGGCGAATGTGAGCAATGTGCTGGGGAACTTTATCTCGGGCGGCATCTCGAACCTCTACTATCCGCAGAACGAGCGCGGCGTGAGCCTGACCCTGGAGAATGGGCTGTCGGTGACTCTGTTTGGGGCGCTGGGCGGGCAGTTCCTGGAGTTTGGGCCGGACATCAACCGCCTAGTATCGCGACATAAGAAGAGGAGCGCTGCGGCGGGAAGCGGTGGCGGAAGTGCGCCGGTCGCGCCTCCAGACGCACATTAGACGCTGGGTTGTATCCGATTCACGATGGAGCGGTTTTCGTCCCTGCGGCTGAGGATGGGCACCTGCGCAGATACCGGTGAATATCGCGGGCAGAGTGCAGGCTTTTGCACGGCCGGATGGTAAAATAGTAGCCAATGAGCACTCCGCTGAAGACGCTGTTTCTGAACCCTCCTTCCTTTGAGAAATTTGATGGCGGCGCAAGCAGCCGCTGGCCTGCCACACGCGAGATCGAGAGCTACTGGTATCCGGTGTGGCTGACGTATCCGGCGGGGATGCTGGAAGGGTCGCGGCTGGTGGACGCTCCGCCGCACCACCTGAGCTGGCAGGACGTGGTCGGCATCCTGAAGGACTATGAGTTTCTGGTGCTGTTCACCAGCACGATGGGCTGGGACGGCGACCAGCGCATGGCGGAGAAGATCAAAGAGACGTATCCGGCGATCAAGATCGCGTTTGTGGGGCCGCCGGTGACGACCTCGACGGACAAGGCGCTGAACGAGTGTCGGGCGATCGACTTTGTGTGCCGGCGCGAGTTCGACTTCTCGATTGTGGAATATGCGACCGGGAAGCCACTGAATGAGATCCTCAGCATCAGCTATCGCGATGCGAATGGCGTGATCCAGCACAATCCGGACCGTCCGCAGGTGACGCCGGAGGAGTTGGACGAGATGCCGTGGGCGACGGAGATTTACGCGCGCGACCTGGACGTGACGAAGTACAACGTGCCGTTCCTGCTGCATCCGTTTGTGGCGCTGTATACGACGCGCGGCTGCCCGGCGCAGTGCACCTTCTGCCTGTGGCCGCAGACGCTGAGCGGCCATGCGTGGCGCAAACGCTCCACCGACGACGTGGCGGCGGAGATGGCGAATGCGAAGAAGCTCTTCCCGCATGTGAAGGAGTTCTTCTTCGATGACGACACGTTCAACATCCAGAAGGCGCGCACCATTGAGCTGTGCGAGAAGCTGAAGCCGCTGGGGCTGACGTGGTCGTGCACGTCGCGCGTTACCACGGACTACGAGACGCTGAAGGCGATGAAAGACTCCGGCTGCCGGTTGCTGATTGTCGGCTATGAGTCGGGCGATCCGCAGATCCTGAAGAACATCAAGAAGGGCGCCACCGTGCAGCGCGCGCTGGACTTTCAGCGTGACTGCCACAAGCTGGGGCTGGTGGTGCACGGCGACTTCATCCTGGGCCTGCCGGGCGAGACCAAGGAGTCGATCCGCAACACCATCGAGTTCGCCAAGCAGCTGGACTGCGAGACCATCCAGGTGTCGATGGCGCATGCGTTTCCGGGCACGGAGTTCTTCGAGTATGCCAAGGAGAACGGCTTCATCACCAACGACGCGATGATGGACGACGGCGGCCACCAGATGGCGCACATCGAATATCCGGGCCTGCCGGTGGACTACGTGATGGAGATGGTGCACAAGTTCTACGACGAGTACTTCTTCCGGCCGAAGCAGGCGTGGCGTGTGGTGTGGCAGGCGATCAAGAACCGCGACGTGGGCCGGCTGTATGAGGAGTCGAAGTCGTTTATGGCGCTGCGGTCCAAGCGCAACAAGGCCGTCGAGGATATGCGCGCGGCGAATGCGGTGAAGGCACAGGAGTCGGTGAGTTCGAACGCGTAGGGTTGATTGCGGAATGCGAGGGACGGCTGAGGCCGTCCCTTTTGCTTTTGAGCAGGCTGCTTTGTTGTGCCAGCGTTGCCGGGTAGCATGGTGAGCATGACGGACAATCGGACCGCTGTTCTCTTTGCGGGACTTTTATTGCTCCTCTCCGTTCCGAGTGGCGCACAGACGGCGAGCGCAAAACTGCATGGCGATGCGGCGCATCCGGCGCAGGCGCCGCACTGGGTGGATACGCGGCTTTACTTCGGTCTGGGGCCGGCGAATGATCTGTCGAAGGGCGTGAGCGAGGCGCAGTGGCGGGCGTTTCTGGACAAAGAGGTGACGCCGCGCTTTCCCTCGGGACTGAGCGTGATGGACATCTACGGCCAGTGGGAGGGCAAGGGCGAGGCGCAGCCGGAGCGCATCCGATCGAAGGTGCTGATCATCGATTACGCGGCAACGAAGGAGAATGCGGTGAAGATTGACGCGATACGAGCCGCGTGGAAGAAGACGACGGGCGACCAGTCGGTGATGAAGGTGACGGAGCCGGCGGATGTGTCCTTCTAGATGACGGTTGCGATGAGCTGAAGCCGGCGCTGCTCTTCTAGAATCGAGAGAGATGAAGCATAAGCTCACGTTGCAGCAGTATCTGATTTTGATCGCGGTGATGCTGACGGCGTCGGTGGGAGACACCCTGCTCTCCAAAGGCATGGGGCAGGTGGGTGCGGTGGACGTGCATCACCTGGGCAAGTTGTGGACCGCCCTGTTCAATCCGTACGTGGACTGCGGCATTGTGCTGCTGATCGGTTTTTTCGCCAGCTACATGACGGCGCTGAGCTGGGCCGACCTGACGTTCGTGATGCCGGCGACGGCGTTTGGCTATGTAGTGGTCGCGCTGCTGAGCCACTTCTGGCTGCATGAACACTTGAGTGTCTATCGCTGGGCGGGGATTGCGCTGATCGTGTGCGCGGTGGGGTTTGTGGCGGGCGGACCTTCGCGGACTGAGATCGCCGAGGGCGAACCGTCTGCGCGGCACGAGTTGGACATCATGGACTCGGGTGTGGGGCGATGATGGCGGTGCACATTGGTTCGCTGCGCGCGTGGGTTTGCATTGGAGCGGTCTCCGGGATGGCGATTGCGGGGGAGTGCCTGATTGCGGCGGCGATGCGGCGGCTGGGCGATCTGGACCTGATTCGCGCGAAGAGCGGGATGCCGGGGGCGATCCGGGCGGTGCTGTCGAGTCCGCTGTTTCTGCTGGGGGCCGGCTGCATGGCGCTGAACTTCTTTGCGATGCTGTTCACGCTCAGCATTGTGGATCTGTCATTGGCGGCGCCGGCGACAGCATCGCTGACGTATGTGGGCAATGCTATCGCGGCGAAGCTTTTCCTGCGGGAGAATGTGGACCACAGGCGGTGGCTGGCGGTGGGCTTTGTGTGCGCGGGGGTATTTCTGCTGGCGAAGTAAGCGCGGAGCTACGGACGTGGGGCAGGCGCGAGCCCGCTGGTCTGCGACGGCGCGCTGGGCTTTGTGCTGCCGGCGCCGATCCAGGTGATGAGCTGGCCGGTCTGGCGCATCAGCTGGACTTCGGCCTGACGGAACTGGAAGGTGGCGTCGAGGACGGCGATGTATTTTTCGCGCTCGTCGATGCGGGCCTTCTGCTCGTCCTTGGGCGTCATCTGCGGGCCGTTGGGGTTGCCGTCGCCGGACTGCAACTGCTGGTGCACGACGTCGAGCTGCTGCTGGGCGAGCTGCTGGTGCAGAGAGGCGACGTCGGCCTGCGCCTCGAGCTCGGCGAGGGCGTGGCGAAGTTTGGCCTGGCCGTCGAGGGCATCGAGCTCCGCGTTCTGGGCGTCATGCATGGCGTGGGCGGCTTCGGCTTCGCTTTCGTGGGCCTTGTCGCTGCGCGTCTTGTCGAAGAAGGGCATGTTGACCTGGATGCCGAAGGCGGTCTCGTTGGCGGTCAGCAGGGTCTGATTGGTTTTGGGATCGACGTAGATCCTCTCCAGATTTTTGAAGGAGTCGGTGAACGTGGCGTAGCGCTGGTAGTTGACGACCAGGTTGATCTGCGGCCAGAAGCGAAAGCGGGCGTCTCCCCGGGCCTGGGCCTGACGGGCCTGGGCGTTGAAGAAGGCGGACGCGACGGCGGCGTTGGCGTAGGGACCGGAGGGCGCTTCGACAGGAATCGGCGAGCTGGGGAATGCGCCGTCGATGGTGAGCGAGGTGGGGGGAACTCCGATGAGGCGGGCGAGATGATCGCGGTCGTTCTCGAGGTCATCATCGGCGCGGAGGGCGCCGAGGCGAAGCTCGGCGGCGGTGATTTTGGACTGGGTGAGCTCGATCTGCGAGTCCTGGCCGGCATCGAGCCGCTGCTGGGAGATGGTGGCGAGCGTATTGGCATCGTCGAGTTGCTGATGGATGGCCTGGGCTCGCTGGCGATCGTGGTCCAGAGTGATGAAGGCGAGAGCGGTGTCCTGGGCTACGGTCTCCTGGATGTCCTGGAGCGCCAACTCTGCCGCCTGTAGGCCCGCGTGGGCGGAGAGGACGTAGTCATGCTGCGACGCGCTGAAGATGAGAGAGCCGGCGTTGGCGCTGAAGAGAGTGGGCGGATAGGGCACGTATCCGTAGGCCTGACCAACCGCGGAGCCGACGGCGGCGTTGGGAATATAAACATCGTGGGCTTCGGCGAGCGCCGCGCGAGCGCGCTTTACTTCGTCCTGCGCGCCGAGGACGCGTGGGTTGGAGCGCAGGGCGAGGTCGACTGCGCTGGCCAGCGAGATCTGCGCCGGGGCGGGAACGGCGAGGGCAGCCGCGGCAACGATGGCCAGCGCGATGCAAGCGAGTCGCAGCGGCCCCGGCCGGCGGTTATGCAAAAGCAGGCGGTCTGGGCGGGGCGTGGACATGGAGAGTGAGATGCGCCTGGAGCCGGGCGCAAGGTCCATGGTAACGTCTGCGGTCATGCTCCCCCTGGGGTTCCGGATGGTAGTTGCGCACATAGGCTGGCGCGAGTGCTGCTGCGGCGTCTGTCTCGCGGGCTGCGTCTGCGGAGGCGCCGCGCGCGGTGAGCAGGCGGGCAAGCTTCAGATGCACTTTGAAGGCGGGGGCAGCGTCGGACTTCGCGTGCGAAGCGAGATAGTCACGAAGGCAACGCTCGGCAAGATCGGGGGCGCGGTGCGCTTTGGTGAGGATGGTTGCGGCATCCACCAGTGCGGGGCCGTGGCTATGGTCTGCGGCGATGGCGGAGCGGATGGCCGTGAGCGCATCGTCGGGACGGTTGCGGGACTGGTAGAACAGGGCGAGGTCAACCCACGCTTCGGGTGTTCCGCCGGCGGCAACGGCGCGCTTGAACTCGGCCTCTGCGGTGGGCAGGTCGTTGCCAGCGTCTGCGATGCGCGCGAGCAGCTTGTGGGCTGCGGCAGGGAAGCGCGGCATCATGCGAGTGACGAGGAGCTGGGCCTTGTCCGTGCCGCCGCCGACGATGAAAGGCGCGTCGACGTCGTACTCGCCGAGGTCGTTGAGGGCGGCGACATTATTGGGATTGAGATCGACGGCGCGGGAGATGCCGGCCTGCACCTGGCGGGCCAGCTTGAATCCTGCGATAGGTCCGGCGCGGCGGGCCTTCATGCCGTAGGCTCGACCGAGCCAGAGCTGATTGTCGCTGGCCTCCTCACGGTTGGCGGTGGTGGAGGCGGCGGCGAGTTGACACTCCTGGATGCTGGGATCGGTCATGTCCTGGGCGTAGTAGACGCGGCAGAGGAGCTGGTGGGAGTAGGAGTCAGCGGGATCGGCCGCGATGGCGGTGCGGAGCAGGGACTCCGCATCCTGGACGCGGCCTTCCATCAGAGCGTGCCAGGCGGGCAGGTGGGCCGCATCGGGCGTCTGCTCTGCGCAGGCGGAAGCTGTGCACAGGATGAGAGGCAAAGCGATCGCAAGGAAGAGCCGCGAGAGGAGACGCGGCGCACAGACAGTGTTGAGCGGACAGGGAGCGGAGGCCGGGGGAGGTGGGTTCATGCGCGATCAGGGACCGGAGACCGCGGTGACGGCTTCGCCGTCGACCGGTTCGACGTTGTTGCTGGTGGCGCCGGTTGCGACCGTGTCCCCTTCGGAGAGGCCTGAGGTGATCTCGACGTCGCTGAGGTTGAGCAGGCCGATGGTGACGTTGGTGCGGACGAGGTTGCTATCGCGGATGCGGAAGACGAAGGACTGGCCGTGGCTGTCAAACTTGAGCGCGCCGCGCGGAACGGCCAGCACATGAGGATGCTGGGCCAGCGTCACGACGAGGTTGACGTTGGCGTTGGGGGCCAATACGCCGTCGGCATCGTCGACAGTGACGGTGCACTCGCCGACGAAGCGGTTCTGGTAGTCCTGAATGGTGGTCGGAGTCTGGGAGACGTGACCGTGCCAGGTCATGCCTGGCCTGGCCTGCCATGTGACGGAGACGCGCTGCCCGACGGCGAGTGCTCCGATGTCCGGCTCGTCGAAATATGCGGCGATCTGCATCCTGGTGAGGTCGGCGACGAAGATGAGGTTCTCATTGGCGTCGACGTAGTCGTGTTCGGCCACGGGAAGGAAGTAGACGGTGCCGTCGATCTTGGAGCGGATGATGCTGTTGGCCAAGGCGCTCTGCGCAGCGACGACGGCAGCGCGCGCGTCGGCGACCTGGGCGTTGGCGCTGGAGACGTCGGCGGGGGTATAGCGCTGGGAGGTGCGGGCGCGAATGGATTGGAGATTGCTCTCATCCATCTGGACACGATGCTGGGCGGCAGCGACTTCGGCCGGCGAGGCCGCACCCTGCGCCTGCAGCTTCTGCGCGGTGACAAGAGCGATTCCGTCCTGCTGAAGCTGGAGATTGGCGCGATCGAGATCGGCGGCAGAGGATGCGTGCTCCTCCGCGGAGCCGCCGTGGGCGGTGTTGGACGCCGCGACGAGTGCGGCCTGGAGGCCAGCCTGCGCGTGGGCGAGGGTCGCCTGGGCCGCGCTGTCGTCCAGCTTGAGAAGAAGCTGTCCTTTGTGGACACGGTCGCCGGTGTTGACGTAGATGGCTTCGACCTGGCCGGGCGCCATGCTGCGGACCTGGGAGTCGTCCGTCAGGTCTACTTTGCCTGTGGTGGAGACGGTCCTGGTGAGGTCCTGGTAGGAGACGGTGGCGGTGTGGATGGTGACGCGCTCGCGGGTGAGAGAGCGGACGGCATAGATAGCCAGGAGGATGAGGACGGCTGCCGTTCCCCAGACGGCGATTGGCGTTGAATTGCCCTGTTTGTTGTTCGATGCCATGGAGTTATGTGCCAGTATATAGGACACACCCAGAGGCAAAACGACCCAGAATTTTCTTCAAGACCGGGGGAATCAGCGGAAATTCAGGGGTGTGGTCATCACGTAGCGGCGGCCCGCGAGAGTTTTGTCAGTTCAAGGCTGGTCGCAGGGCGCAGAGTTCAAGCTCAAGGCCGTCCGTTGCAGTATTCGCGTACGGGCCGGTGTTGCGGCGCAGTTTGTAGAGGAGGTCGACGGAGGCGCCGGGAGCCAGCGGGGCACAGAGCGAGAGCCAGTCCGTGACACCGCGCGACCAGCCGAGTGCGGCGATGGTGGGCGAACCGGCCTGCCTGAGCGGGAGGCTGACATGCTTTTCCTGGAGGATGCGAGGCGGGGCGGCGAGCTGGGCGGAGCGGGTGCAAAAGACCGGTTCGGGATTGCCGAGGCCGAAGGGCGCGAGGCGCTGGGTCCAGTGGAAGAGATCGGGCGAGAGATCTGAGAATGCGATCTCCGCGTCGTAGGGGAGTTTCGGTGTAAGGAGATCCGGCGTGAGGTGGGTTGCTGCGTGGGCCGAGATGCGTTCGCGGAGCAGTGGGAGCCGGTCCGTGGGCAGGGAGAAGCCGACAGCGTGGGCGTGGCCCCCGAAGCGATGAAAGAGCGGCGCCGCTGGATCAGCGGATTCGGCGGCAAGGATTGCAGCGAGGAGATGAAAGCCGGAGACGGAGCGGCCGGAGCCGTGCGCATCGCCGCCGGAGTGGGTGAGCACGAGCGCGGGACGGCCGGTGCGGTCGACGACGCGCGATGCGAGGATGCCGAGCACGCCGCGATGCCAGTCGGGATGATCGAGGATGATGCAATCGGCGGGGTAGCTACCGTCGGAGTGGGCGAGCTTCGCCAACTCGGCGTCGATCGTTTCGAGGGCGCGCCCTTCGGAGTCGCGGCGGGCCTGATTGAGGCCGTCGAGCTTTTCCGCGAGGGCGCAGGCGTGCGCGGCATCGCGGGTGAGGAAGAGCTCGACGACATCTGAAGCGACGTCCATACGGCCGGCGGCGTTGATGCGCGGAGCGATGCGGAAGCCGACCTCCGCGGCGGTTGGCGCGCGGTCCAGCGGCAGCCTGGCGAGTTGCATCAGGCGGCGCAGGCCGGGATGGACGGGTCTTGCGAGGGCAGCGAGGCCAAGGGCGGCGATGGTGCGGTTCTCGCCGGTGAGTGGGACAGAGTCGGCGATGGTTGCGATGGCGACGAGCTTGAGGAAGGAGGGGAGCAGCGCGTTGCGGGTGCGTTTGCGGAAGACATCGGGATCGGTCGTGAGTGGCGCTCCGGCTTCCAGCAGCGCCTGCGCCAGTTTGAAGACGACGGCAGCGCCGCAGAGATGCTTTGAGGGATAGACGCAGCCGGGTTGCGTGGGGTTGATCACGGTGACGCAATCGGGTATCTCAACCATGCCGTCGGGCAGATGGTGATCGGTGACGATGAGGTCGAGGCCGAGCGCGCGGGCCTCCTTCGCTTCGGCTACGGCGCGGATGCCGGTATCGACCGAGATGACGAGGCCGATGCCGGCGGCGGCGGCGTCCGCGAGGACCGAGGACTGCATTCCGTATCCCTCGCGGATGCGGTGGGGCACGTGGTAGCGGACGATGGCCGGCCGCGTGGGATCGATGGCGAGGGCGATGCGTTCGAGCGTGGTCTTGAGCAGGACGGTTGCCGTGGTGCCATCGACGTCGTAGTCGCCGTAGATGAGGATGGGTTCGGATTGGCGCAGGGCGGCGAAGATGCGTTCGACGGCGAGTTCCATCCCGAGGAGCAGAGCCGGCTGCATGGCGGGGTCGCCGAGATAGGAATTCAGAGTGGGGTTGAGGAATGCATCGGCTTCAGCGCCTGTTGCAATGCCGCGCGCGACGAGGACCTGCGCGATGGCGATGGGACAGCCCAGTGCGCCGGCGAGCTCACTGGCGCCAGTATTCTCGCTGGTCCGCAGTTGCCATGATCCGGTTGGGTTCATCTCTGTCGTGCGAGTCCTGGCGCCTGGACTAGTCGTCGTCGTCATCAACAACGATGCCGCCGAGATCGGTGACGGTCTCGATGAGTTCCTGGAAGCGCTCATACCATTCGGTTGAGGTTTCAAAGAGGAACATGACGCCCTGATGGGCGAAGCCGAGCTGAATGTAGCCGAGCTTGCCCACGTGGTTGACGAGATATTCGGCCTCGTCGATCTCCGGGGAGTCGGCGTCTGGATAGCTCTGATCGCTGAGCTGTTCGAGCAGGATCGCGACGTCCGATTTTTCGAGCATTACCTCGCTCATGGTGACGAAGCTGGCGCCGGCGGCCTTGGCGTGTTCGACAAAGTCCTTCCATGCGTCGGGGTCGGCGTCCTCAAAGACGACAGTGGGGACCTCTTCGGCGACGTATCCATTGAAACGGCGCAGGCCATGGCCGGCGATGAAGGCGACCATGTCGTCTTTGAGCGAGATGAGGTTGTCTGGCTGCATTGCAGCAAGTATTGTCGCAGATTGCGCAGGGGCGTGCATGGCTGCTGGCGACGGCTTTGTCCCGTTTTGACTTCGCGGGGCGGGATGCCGTAGAACTAAATCTCGCACTGAGTTCCTGCGGCCGCGCGATTTCCGGTGCGGCTGTGTCTACACAACATCCCGCAACGGAATGTTCGGGAAGCGCGGTGAGATTCCGCCACTGCCCCGCAACTGTGAACGCGCACGGGTTTTGCAGCGAGAGATGCGCTGTGAAACACACCGTGAATATCCGCCAGGACACTCCCACTGCAGGCCGCCAGGCCCGCGGGAAGGGAAGGTCCGATCGAACGGCCGGTATGAATCGCGTAAGTCAGGAGACCGGTTCTGCTGCGTATCAACCACGCGCCCGAGGGGGGAGCGTAGGAGTCTCCGACATGTCTGCTGTGTACGGCCGCAGGGCCGCCATCTCTTCGCGTGCATCGCGTTTTGCGATGTTCGCCGCCTTCCTGATTTTTCCAATTCTCCTGTTGACGACGCCTTCGGTGTGGGCGGTCGTGGTGCATGGCACCGTCACGGACGCGCTGGGCAAACCGGTGGCCGGGGCCAAGGTGCAGCTGATCCAGGGAAAGAACTCTGTAGCCATCGGAGTTGCCGGCGCGGACGGAGCCTTCGAGATCCGCTCGACGCAGGCGGGGCGGTTTACGCTTCTGGTCTCCGCCAGCGGATTTTTGCCGGGCATCGGTCAAGAGTTCTACGGCGGGGCGACGGAGCAGATCGCGCAGAGTGCGGTGCTGGAGACGTATAGCGTGCACCAGGAGGTGACGGTCACGGCGACGGGCGTGGCGACGCCGGTGGAGCAGACCAGCTCCGCGGTGACGCAGATTGCGCAGGCCGATCTGGCAAGGCTGCCGGACATCACAGATGCGGCGCGGCAGTCGGCGGGAGCTTTTGTGGTGCAGACCGGGCAGTACGGCGGGGTAACATCGCTGTTTGTGCGCGGCGGCAACTCGACGGCGAACGAGGTGCTGATCGACGGCGTCCCCGCGGTGGATGTGGGTGGGACGTTTGATTTGGGCACGGTCTCGACGACCGGGCTGGCTGGCGTGGAGATTTATCGCGGGCCGAACTCCGCGCTGTACGGAACGGATGCGGGGGCGTCGGTTGTGAATCTGGAGACGCCGCGAGGCACGGCGACCAAGCCGGTGATCGACTACTCGGGCGACGCGGGAAATTTTCATACGTACCGCAACGAGATTGCGCTGAGCGGAGCGCAGAGCCGTTTCGATTACTACACCGCGTACTCGCGCTTCAACACCTCGAATGCGCTGGCGCGCGATGAATATCACTCCGGCACCGGGGTGGCGAATTTGGGGGTCGCGCTGACGGGTAATACGTCGCTGCGCTTCACGATCCGCAATGCGGACTCGGCGACCGGGCTGCCCGGGGCGCATGATTTCTACGGGATCTCGGCGAGCGGCAAGCAGAGCGACCAGGATATTTATTCCGGCGCGACGCTGGAAGATCGCAGGGCCAGTGGCTGGCACAACCTGCTGCGTTACGGCATCGCGCGCAAGCGGGAGCAGGCGGTCCAGTTCGGGAACGTGGGTATGCCGATTAGGTACAACGAGTACGGCACCGGCCCGTGCCCCACGCCGCCCGTGAACTGTTTCACGGAATACTTCGGCGACGTGGTCACGATCCGCGGGGCGAATGGTTATTCGACGACTGGCCAGGCGTCGTTCTTCATTCCGACGGACCAGCAGGTCTCCAACCGCGACCAGCTGGACTACCAGACGGACTACAGCTTCGGGCGCTGGCTGACGGCGTTGTTCGGCTTCCGCTATGAGAACGAGCGCGGCAGCTACGTCTCTGCGTTCGATAACGAAAGCCTGCAGCGCACCAACTTCGGGTACACGCTGCAGTTGCAGGGCGAGATCAAGAGCCGGCTGTTCTACTCAGTGGGCGGCGGCGTGGAGAAGAACCATCTGTATGGGATTACCGGAACGCCGCGCGTCGGCGTGTCGTATGCTCCGGTACGGCCAAGCACGGGGTGGTTCCACGGCACGCTCCTGCGTTTCAACGCGGCGACAGGCGTGCAGGAACCGACGCTGGGCATTCAGTTCGCGAGTCTGTATACGCAGCTGCTGAACGATGGCGATACGGCGGACATCGCTAAGTATCACGTCACGCCGGCCGGGCCAGAAAAATCGCGGACATATGACGGCGGCGTAGAGCAGAACATCAAGGGCGAGAAGCTGGTGTTGAAGGCGGGTTACTTTCACAACAGCTTTACGCATCAGCTGGAAGGCGTCGATGCGGGAGCGCTGGAGCAGATCTTCGGCTACTCGCCTACGGTTGTGGATGAGGTGTTCACGCCGTATCTGAACTCCCTGGCCTTCCGCGCGCAGGGAGCGGAGGGCGAGATCGACTGGCGGCCATGGTCACGCTTCATGGTGCGTGGCGGCTACACCTACCTGGATGCTGTCGTTACGCAATCCTTCTCCAGCGATGCCTACTACGACGGCCTCTTCAACAACAATTCCAACTTCCCCAACATTCCCATCGGCGCAGAAGGCCCGCTGGTGGGGGCGCGACCGTTCCGGCGTCCGCCGCATACGGGATTCTTCGCGGCGCAGTACACCGGCAGCAAGCTGACGGCTGCGTTGCGCGGGGCCCTGGCCAGCCGGTCGGACGACTCGACGTTCCTGGACGGCTTTGACACCAGCTTTGGCAATTCGCTGGTGCTGCCCAACCGTAATCTCGACTTCGGCTATGCCAAGCTGGACGCGAATGTGATGTATATGGTCCGGCCACGCGTTACGGTGTTTGCCGAGATGGACAATCTGCTGAGCCAGCAGCACATGGGGCCGATCGGATATCCGGCGCTGCCTTTCGCCATTCGCGGCGGCTTGAAGATCCGCATCGGCGGTGATTGAAGCGGCAGACCGGAAGCGTCAAACCAGGGCAACACGCGAGCGTAAGTGAGATCGCGCCGGATCAACAGAAATACGTGCAGCGGCCTGTTTGTGATACAACGAACGGGCCGCGCGCGCGTCTAACCTGCTTGATTATGAAGAAATTCGCCGCAATTGCGTTGAGTGTCGTTCTGATGGTGGAAGGTCGCGCGGCGACCGCGCAAGAAGGTCTGTTGCCCACGCAGCTCCTGGTCGCGGTCGATCCGAAGTCGACGCCTCCGGCGAATGCATCCGCTGTGACGGTTGAAGTCAACGGACATAATGAGGCAGCAACCGGATGGGAGCCTCTGGCTCCTGCCCATGTGCAGGTTGCAGTGCTGATCGATGATGGACTGCGCGAGAGCGTGGGGCGGGAGATGGATGCACTGAAGTCGTTCATTGGCAACCTTCCGCCCGGCGTGGAGGTGCTGGTTGGGTTCATGCAGTTTGGCCATGTGGTGACCGAGCAGGACTTTACGACCGATCATGCACAGGTCGCTGCATCGCTCCATCTGCCGCAGGGCATGCCGGGCTCCAGCGCCAGCCCATATATCTGTCTTTCGGACTTTGTGAAGCGCTGGCCGGGTGCGAATGCGGGTTCGCCTGCCCTTGGCGGAGTGGCGCAGCACAAGGCGCGCACAGTTCTGATGATCAGCGACGGCGTCGATCCTTACAACGGCAGCACCAGCGTACTGAACCAGGACAGTCCGTACGTCAAAGCGGCGATTACCGATTCGCAGCGCGCCGGCGTTGCGGTCTACGCACTTTACTTTAGCGACGCCGGACTCCGCGGGGACTCCGCGGATAACAGCGGGCAGAATTATCTTGGCGAGGTGACGGGTGCCACGGGCGGCGTGAGCTTGTGGGAGGGGATCGGCAATCCGGTGTCGATGGCGCCGTTCCTCAAGCAGTTTCAGCAGACGCTGGCGGAGAGCTACGTGGCGACGTTTCCTGCTCCGGCTGGCCACAACCCGGCGGAGGACCTGGTGCGCGTCAAAATCTCCGCGCCGCACGTCAAACTCCATGCGGCCACCAATGTGCTGCCCGGGAACCGCGAGTAGTAGATTGGACCAGCGAGGGATTGCGCTATGAAGAGTTCCATCCGTGCCGCGGCCATTGGCCTGGCAACCTGGAGATATGTTTTGCTGCGTGGCGGCGCGGCTGTGCTGCTGGCAGTTGCGGCTGCCGGCTCCGCGCGCGCGCAGAATGGAATTGGCGAGGGCGATCTGGGCGGGTGCACGTTGAACAACCACGTTTACAGCTGCAACGCGGCTGACTTCCAGAAAGCACTCGCAGCCGCGAACACTGTGAGCCTGGAGACGCACAATGCCGACGGGTCCGCACGCCGAGAGCTGAAGCAACTGGCCGAGGACAAGCTGCACAAGACCGTCGTCCCGGACGGCTCGCCTGCGGACCTGGTCTTTCTGCTGGAGCCGATTGACCTGGGGGGCGAGGTTTTTGAGACTACCTCCCTGAGAGACCTGGGTACGTTGCGCGTCTATTCCACCAGCGCGGATGGTCGCCCTGCGCATCTGCTATGGGCTGAGACTTACTCCAGTGACCCGACGGCCCACGACCTGCCCTGGCCTATCGTGGCGCACGGCGTGGTGACGAAGTTCGAGAAGCGCTTCCAGATCAAATAAGCCCGTCGAAGACGAAAGCCCCAGATTGCTCCGGGGCTTTTTACTGTGGTGCGCGAACGTGGTGCGCGAATCCGATGCGCAGCGATTACGCTTCCTTGTAGAGTGCGGCGCCAGCCAGAGCGGCCGCGATGGTTTCGATCAGGTTGCCCGCCGTAGTGTAGGCGGTGAGGTGGTGCGGGAAGAGGTGCATCACCCACATGAATCCGAGGTTCGGAATGAGGAAGCTGATGACCCAGAACCAGAGTGCGGCGTGGAGAGCAGTAACTGGTCCGGCGCCGTAGCGCGGACGGATGGCAGCATACAGCCAGATGAGCGCGATGCCGGCGACGATGCCGAGGATGTTGAATGCGACGATCTGGCTGGTGATGAAGGGCGGCCGTCCGAGGTCCGACATACCGTCCGCCCAGCGCGGCGCGAGCAACACTCCGTCGACGAGATAGTCTAGAACGTCCGCGACGATGCCGGCAACGATGCCGCCGAGCAGCACGCGGCCGAAGTTGATCTTTCCCATACCGATCTCCTTGAAGTGCAAAGGTGGTGCGCACTGCCTGGGGAGGGCAGGGAAACTCTGTGCCCGGACAACCGCGCAAGTATACGCACGGCGGTGCGGGTCGAGCAAAGAGATTCGTCACCAAAGAAAAAGCCCCGGATTGCTCCGGGGCTTTTCGTGTTGCGTGCTGCGAGCGGACTTTAGTACATGCCGTCCATGCCGCCGCCGCCGTGGTTGTGCCCGCCGCCCGCCGCTTCCTTCTTCTCCGGGATCTCGGAGATCATGGCCTCGGTGGTCAGCATCAGGCCGGCGATCGACGCTGCGTTCTGCAGCGCGGTGCGCGTGACCTTGGTGGGATCGATGACGCCGGCCGCCACCAGGTCCTCGTACTTGTCCGCTCCGGCGTTGTAGCCGTAGTTGGCTTCCTTGGAGTCGCGAATCTTGCCGATGACGACCGCACCCTCTTCGCCGGCATTGGAGACGATGAGGCGGAGCGGCTCCTCGATGGCGCGGCGAATGATGGTTGCACCGATCTTCTCGTCGCCTTCAAGGCTCTTGATGACCGCGTCGACAGCCGGAGTGCAGCGCACCAGCGCCACGCCGCCGCCGGGGACGATGCCCTCCTCGACTGCCGCGCGCGTTGCGTGCATCGCGTCTTCCACGCGGGCCTTCTTCTCCTTCATCTCGGTTTCGGTGGCCGCGCCAACCTTGATGACTGCAACGCCGCCTACCAGCTTGGCCAGGCGCTCCTGCAGCTTCTCGCGGTCGTAGTCGGAGGTGGTCTTCTCGACCTGCGCGCGAATCTCCTTCACGCGGGCCGCGATCTCGGAGTCCTTGCCGCCGCCATCGATGATGGTGGTGTTGTCCTTGTCGATGGTGACGCGCTTGGCGGTGCCGAGGTCCTCGATCTTGACGCCCTCGAGCTTGATGCCGAGGTCCTCAGTGATCGCCTTGCCGCCGGTGAGGATGGCGATGTCGCCCAGCATGGCCTTGCGGCGGTCGCCGAAGCCGGGGGCCTTGACGGCTGCGACGTTGAGCGTGCCGCGCAGCTTGTTGACGACCAGGGTTGCGAGCGCCTCGCCGTCCACGTCCTCTGCGATGATGAGCAGCGGCTTGGCGGTGCGCGCGATGGACTCGAGCAGCGGCAGCAGGTCCTTCATCGACGAGATCTTCTTCTCATAGATGAGGATGTAGGGGTTCTCGAGTGCGGCTTCCATGCGCTCTGCGTCGGTGACGAAGTAGGGCGAGAGGTAGCCGCGGTCAAACTGCATGCCCTCGACCACATCGAGCTGCGTCTCCATGGTCTTCGACTCTTCGACCGTGATGACGCCGTCCTTGCCGACCTTCTTCATCGCCTCGGCGATGATGGTGCCGATCTGCGAATCCGAGTTGGCGGAGATGGTGCCGACCTGCGCGATCATGTCGCCGGAGACGGGCTTGGAGAGCTTGTTGAGCGCGCCGCCGTGCGAGACGCCGTTCTCGTCGCGCTTGCCGACGATGGCCTCAACGGCCTTGTCGATGCCGCGCTTGAGCGCCATGGGGTTTGCGCCGGCGGCAACGGTCTTGACGCCCTCGCGATAGATCGCCTGCGCGAGCACGGTTGCGGTGGTGGTGCCGTCACCGGCCACGTCGGAGGTCTTGGATGCGACCTCGCGGACCATCTGCGCGCCCATGTTCTCAAGCGCATTTGAGAGCTCGATCTCCTTGGCGACGGTGACGCCGTCCTTGGTGATGGTGGGGGAGCCGAACTTCTTCTCGATGACGACGTTGCGTCCCTTGGGGCCGAGCGTCACCTTGACGGCGTCGGCCAGAATGTTGACACCGCGCAGAATTGCCTGGCGGGAATCTTCTCCATGCAGAATTTGCTTTGCCATTTTGTTTCTCCTCGCAGCGTGTAGGCTGCGTTGATATTTGCCCTCAGGGGCTAAAGCCCGAATAAGGGAATCAGCTTTACGGCATGGCTGAAGCCATGCTCTTAACTCACCTTGGCGGAAATTACTTGAGGATGCCGAGGACCTCTTCCTCGCGCATGATCAGCAGCTCTTCGCCGTCCAGCTTGATCTCGGTGCCGGAGTACTTGCCGAAGAGGATCTTGTCGCCGGCCTTCACGTCGAGCGGGAATACCTTGCCTTCGTCGTTGGACTTGCCCTTGCCGACCGAGATGACCTCGCCCTGCTGGGGCTTTTCCTTGGCCGAGTCGGGGATGATGATGCCGCCGCGGACGGTCTCGGCCTCTTCCATGCGACGGACCAGGATGCGGTCGTGCAGGGGGGTAAACTTGTTTGCCATTGCGTGTGTCTCCTTAGTGCGGAAGTTGGTGCAGAAAGATTGAGATTGCTGATCGGCGCAACTTGCGGGATTCGCAGCTGGACGCGGAGGGAGATTCCATTCCGCGTGGCACGACTGAGGCAGTCTTTAGCAGACTTGGCACTCATCTCCCACGATTGCTAACGATAAGATATGGGCCGCAGGGTTGTCAAGTTCTGAGTGTTAAATATGAGTGAAATCGACTAAAGTCCAGATTTCTCCCGAATCAAACATTGTATTATGAGCAGCTTGAAGCGCCATTGGGTATACAGATTTGTTGCCCCGAGAGCACGGAGCTTCACTCGCAGCTCGGCAATGCGGTGGCGTAGAATGACGCCATGCAGTCTCGTAGCTTCTTCCGTCGCGTCTTCCTGCTCAGCCTTACAGCATCGTTCGTGCTCGTTCTTACTCTTATTCCCCGGCCTCTGCATGCGCAGGACGATTCCTCCCCGGCGCCGAAGGAGGATGGTCGCCATGGCCGCAAGTACAAGGCCCCGCCGCAGACCTCGGAGATCGAAGTAACGGTGGTGAAGGGCTTCAACAAGAGGCCGATCGTAAACGCGGCAGTCGTTTTTCATCCTGTCGATGCGGACGGGAAGGATGAAGGCTTCCTGGAGATGAAGACGGACCCGGACGGCAAGGCGAAGATCGATGTCATCCCGACTGGAAGCTCAGTCCGGGTGCAGGTGATCGCCACCGGCTTCGCCACCTACGCCGAGGACTACCAGATCAACGAACCGCAGCGCGAGATCACGATCTCCCTAGTGCGCCCACGGGAGCAGGTGTCGACGTACGTCGACCAGTCTGGCAAGGATTCTACGGTGAAGCCCGGTGTGCAGGAGCCAGTGCGGCCGAAGATCGACAAGAACGGTAATCCGATCACGCCGGGCGCAAGCAGCAATGGAGGCACGAACTCCACCCCTGGCGCGCAGAATTCCTCTTCGACTGCCTCTGGAACCGGGCAGCAGTAGCTGGCATCTATTACGCCGATGCCTGATTCCGCAAACTTATCTGAGACTGCAGGACGCCCGCTTGCGGGCAAGGTCGCGCTGGTTACCGGTGCGGCGAAGCGCATTGGCCGGACGATCGCGCTGAGGCTTGCCGCGAACGGCGCGGATGTGGCGATAACATATCGCGGCTCGCAGGCAGAGGCGGAGCAGACGGTGCGCGAGCTTGCGGCGCTGGGCGTTGAGGCGCTGGCGATTCGCGCGGACCTGGAAGACGCGGAAGACATTCGGCAGGCCGTTGCGTCGGCGATCGACGAGTTCGGACGGCTGGATATACTGGTCAACAATGCAGGAGTCTTTGAGTCGGCGTCGCTGGAAGAGATCACCGTCGAGCATTGGGACAGGATGTTTGCGACCAACACGCGCGCGCCGTTCCTGATGGCGCAGGCGGCGTTGCCGCATCTGCGCAAAACTTCGGGGCGCATCATCAACATCGGGTCGCTGGGTGGAGCGCATCCGTGGGCGACGCATGGTCACTACTGCACCTCCAAGGCGGCGTTGCACATGCTGTCGCAGGTGATGGCCAAGGCGTGGGCGCCGGAGATCAGCGTGAACTGTGTGGCGCCGGGCATGATTGTGCAGGGTGAGGTGGGTGAGGCCTATGCGGAGTTTGCCGAGCGGACGCCGATGCGTCGCAACGGAACGGCGGCGGATGTGGCCGCGGCGGTTGAGTTCTTCGCGACGGCACCGCACTTCATCACCGGACAACTGATGACGGTGGATGGTGGGCTGGGGCTCTGAAGGGCGAGCTTCAGTTTGAATCCACGGCGGCGTTTTGCCGCCTGAGCCGAACCCATACGATCAGGCAGTAAAGAAGATAAGCGGTCGAACAGCCGACGGCGATTCCTCTGGCCGTGGGCCAATCCAGCGGGCTGCTTTGATGCTCAAGCCGATACAAAATCGTGCCGAGAGCAATGCCCGCCGCGGCCCCAAGAAACCGGGATAGTTGCGCTCTCCGCACAGCTTTCATAGGCATGAATTCTCGCATGTTCAGAACGTCGAGCCCACCGGAATCTAATTCTTCGATCCCATGAGGCGCTGCCAGAGGCTGGGTGGCTTGGGCTCTTCGTATAGTGCGCGCGGCTCTTCCTCCGCCTGGAACTGCTTTCCAAGAAAGACGGCGAGCGGATTGGTGAGGCAGAGCGCGTGCGCGTAGCTGACGCCGTACTTCTCCGCGACCAGATCGTGCGCGGCCTTCATACGCGGCGGGCGGGTGCGGGTGTTGTGCGCGTCCGTGGCGAGGAAGTGGACCCAGCGCTTGTCGAGCAGCTCGTGCGCCATCTGCTCAGCGCGCTTGCCCTTGTGGCCGGTGAGTGAGTCGGCGGTAACCTGAACGAGCATGCCGGCGCGCAGCCACTCGGCCATGCGCTCGGGCTCTTGCTGCAGGGTTGGGTTGCGCTCGGGATGGGTGAGGATGGGCGTGAGGCCGGCGAGATTGAGCTCGTAGAAGGTCTCGTTGAGGCCGGGTGGGAGGCCGTAATCGGGGATCTCGATGAGCAGGTAGCCGAGCGAGTTGATGCTGAAACGCTTCGGGTCGCGCCTGGCTTCTGCGACGTTGTCAAAGGAGAGATGAAAGTCGCAGCCGGTACCGAGGGTCAGGGGGATGTTCTCGGCGGCGAGGCGGTCGCGGAGCTGGGCGAGCTTGAGCTGGTTGGTGTGCGGATCGAAGGCATAGGTGCTGTTGGCGTGCGGTGTGCAGACGATGTGGGTGATGCCGTCGGCGACGGCGAGGCGGGCCATGTCGACGGAGGTTTCGAGCGAATCTGAGCCGTCGTCGAGGCCGAAGAGCAGATGATGGTGGATATCGACCATGGTTTTGTAGATGGGTTATGCGGTGGTGAGCGAGCTGGCGAGCGACTGGAAGAGCTTGAGGCCGTCGGCCGAGCCGAGGAGAAGTTCGCTGGAACGGTCGGGGTGGGGCATCATGCCGAGGACGTTGCGGCCTTCGGATAAGATGCCGGCGATGTTCTCGAGTGAGCCGTTGGGGTTGGCGTCAGCGGTGATCTCGCCTGTGGGGGTCGAGTAGCGGAAGGCGATGCGGTCTGATTTCTTTAGTTCCGCGAGGGTATCGGCGTCGCAGAAGTAGTTGCCTTCCATGTGGCCGATGGGCATCTGGAGGACTTCGCCGCGGGCGAGGGAGTGGGTAAAGGGCGAATTTGTAGTCTCGGTGCGCAGGTGGAGGTGGCGGCAGATGTAGCGCTGGCCGGCGTTGCGCATGAGTGCACCAGGCAGCAAGCCGGATTCGCAGAGGATCTGGAAGCCGTTGCAGATGCCCATGACGAGGCCTCCGGAGGCGGCGAACTTGCTGACCTGCTGCATGATGGGCGCGAAGCGGGCGATGGCTCCGGTGCGGAGGTAGTCTCCGTAGGCGAAGCCGCCGGGGACGAGGATGGCATCGCAGTTTTCGAGGTCGTGCGATTCGTGCCAGAGGTAGGTGACAGGGGCGCCCATGACCTGGCCGAGCGCGTGGTGGGTGTCGTGGTCGCAGTTGGAGCCGGGGAAGACGAGGACGCCGAACTTCATGGAGCTAGGGTAGCACCGGGAATTGTGGACGGTGTACACCCCCCTCCCCTATAGAAATTTCCACTTGATTGCAACGAAACGAGTTGCGAGCCGTATTTGAAAACAAATGGGTTAGCATGATGTTGCTGAAACAAAAGGCAGTTAACGAGGAAACCCGGCGCGAGGGCCGGGCGACTGTTCTTTCGACCTACTTCTCTTCTTTCTACCTATTTCTATTATAGCTGGCGGAGAAAACTAAACTGCCATGTTTATTCCGTGTGGGATGAGGGAGATAGGTGGGTTGGGGGCTTGACAAGGTTTCCGAACCCCTCACCTACGCGCGCCTTAGGTGCGCGTGCGGATCTGAAACGTGGCACATGGCGGAACCTGAGGATGGATTTTACGCCTGAGGCTTCCCGGGTGCCCAAAGGCGAGACACCCGCGTCACCCATCGTCTGTGATAGAACTCACTTCACCAAGCACCTAGGCCACCCGCCGTGATCTCATAATCAGATTGGGGAGACCATCATTATGGCCGGATTATCTATGCGCGAGACCAACAAGGGTCTCACCGTCAAAATCAATCTTTGGGCTTTGGAGAAATATGTGGACGATTTCAATTCCGAAAAAGCGCGCTTATGGATAAAGGGAGAGGTAACGAACGCCGAGACAAAGGAAAGCGAATTGTTCAATGACGCAGGGGAGTTGGTTAGCCTCCTTGGAAAATGGAATGTCGCAAAGTTCAAACAGCTTCGCAAAAGGCGCAAAGAAGAAAAAGTAACTGAGGAGAATTGATGCCAATCACTGCAAAGGCAAATGCAGGGATGCAATTTTCTTGCGTGGCGCTCTAAGTGCGAAATGCGCGGATTCTTCGTCCCGCGCTGCGGGACGAAGAATGACCAGCATGAGCAACCGCAGGTCCCTCGACTCGCGGAGCGCTGACGCGCTCCGCTCGTTCGGGATGACATGATTTCTTGCGGGCGCATTACACAACAGAGCCTGGCGGCTGCTCCTCTGGCTGGCTCCTTTTTCGTAGGAGGCCTGCATCAATTAGCCGTTGCAGTACGGCGTGGGGCATCAACTCCTCCTGCTGCTCAACTGCCTTATGTAGAGCTAAAAACCACAGATATTTGTCTTTATGGCTTGGACTTGCGTCCATCAATTGCTGCGCTCTGATTGCAGCCGATCGAAACCAATAAAGTCCGAATGGGTTGACGATGTTGCGATCCCGGAAATGAAGAAGCGGAGTTATAAAGACACCCTGCAGATAGCGCACCAGCCAAAAGTGGTCTGGGATTTCGACGTCGTCGGCAATGACCACCGCCGGGATGCCTATGGACTTTTCTAATTTCACGGCTCGAACCAGCGCGTCACTCGCGACTAGGAAATGATTATCTATCCGCTGTTCCCAATACTTCCCCCTCGTGATCGCGCCCCTAACCATCAGTTGGTGCGAGAGCGCTACGAATAGAAGAGATTGCGTAGCAATGAGTATTTTGTCGAGCTCTCTCGCAGTAATAAGGATTGCGTCTGAATACATCGTGATCTGCACTGCGGATGCAGGCATCTTGGACATGGACTGGCCGAACTCTTTGTAGATCTCTAGTGTCCGATCAAAGTCGGAGACAATTCGATTGGAAAATCCGAGGATGTCACAAAAGGCGACATACCTGTTTTCGATCTCGCCGAACCCCGCCATATCTTCGGTCGGTGATGTATTCGTGTCTTCGGTCTCGCTCATATCGGGTCAACGTAAGACCAGCCGGGAACGTACTAGACGGTGGTGAGTTGGCGGGAGTAGCGGCGCTCGACGTACTCGTCGAGGATGGCCTGGAACTCTTCCACGATGCGGTCGCCCTTGAGGGTGGTGAAGAGCTTGCCGTCGACGTAGACGGGGGCCTTGGGCTCCTCGAATGTGCCGGGGAGGGAGATGCCGATGTTGGCGTGCTTGGATTCGCCGGGGCCGTTGACGACGCAGCCCATGACGGCGAGCTTGAGCTCTTCGACGCCGGTGTACTGCTTCTTCCACTCGGGCATCTGTTCGACGAGGTAGTTCTGGATGCGCTCGGCGAGCTCCTGGAAGTAGGTAGATGTGGTGCGACCGCAGCCGGGGCAGCTGGTGACCTGCGGCATGAAGCTGCGGATGGAGAGCGACTGGAGGATCTGCTGCGCGCAGCGGACCTCTTCGGAGCGGTCGCCGCCGGGGGTGGGTGTGAGCGAGACGCGGATGGTGTCGCCGATGCCGGCGAGGAGGAGCGGCGAGAGGCCTGCGGTGGAGGCGACGACGCCTTTCATGCCCATGCCGGCCTCGGTGAGGCCGAGGTGCAGAGCGTAGTCGCAGCGGCGGGCGAGCTCGGTGTAGACGTCGATGAGGTCGCGGACGCCGGAGACCTTGGCGGAGAGGATGATCTGGTCGCGGCGGAGGCCGTAGCGCTCGGCGGCGGCGGCGTTGTCGAGCGCGGAGACGACCATCGCCTCCATCATGACGTCGCGCGCGGGGAGCGGGTCGGCGAGGCGCGAGTTCTCGTCCATCATTTTGGTGAGCAGGGCCTGGTCGAGCGAGCCCCAGTTGACGCCGATGCGCACGGGCTTCTGATGCTTGACAGCGACCTCGACCATGGTGCGGAAGTTGTCGTCATCCTTGCGGCCGATGGAGCAGTTGCCGGGGTTGATGCGGTACTTCGAGAGCGCGGCGGCGGCGGCGGGAAATTTGGTGAGGAGGAGGTGGCCGTTGTAGTGGAAGTCGCCGATGATGGGCGTGGTCCAGCCCTTGGCGCGAATGCCTTCGACGATGGCGGGGACGGCAGCGGCGGCGGCTTCGGTGTTGACGGTGATGCGGACGAGCTCGGAGCCGGCGCGGGCGAGGGCGGCGATTTGCTGGACGGTGGAGTCGACGTCGGCGGTGTCGGTGTTGGTCATCGACTGGACGACGACGGGGGCTTCGGAGCCGACGCGGATGCCGCCGATGTTGACGGTGACGGCGCGGCGGCGATGGATGTCTGGCATAGGGTCTAGTTTACCAGTCGGGGTTGTCGGGGAGGTGGGTTGGGGTGGCGGGCTCGGTGTCTGGGGCGGGAGCGCGCGCGCGAATTTTGTGGCGGAGGGGGGCCGCGATTCGATAGAGTGGCTGGCGAATTGAAGGAGGGACGTGCGATGGATCCGAACCAGGTACAGCTGCAGCAGTTTCATCAGGCGGGCGCGCTGGTGGCAGGGATGATGGGGACGTTTGTGCTGATCGCGCTGGCGATCTTCGCGTTCATGATCTTTCTGTTCTGGCGCATCTTTACCAAGGCGGGGATGCCGGGAGCACTGGCGCTACTGCTTGTGCTGGGGCCGATTGGGATGCTGATCAATGCGTGCATCCTGGCGTTTGCGGAGTGGAAGGTTGTCCCAGTGGCTGCGGCGCCGCCGTATCTTCCTCCTGCGTATCCGCCGGCATCGACGACACAGAGCTGAGGGGCGTTGCTGTAGCGCGATGCGATGCGCGCGGCCGGTGCTGCGAGAGGCAGCGGTTACACTGGGTGAGGTATGGCCCGGTAGCTCAGTTGCATAGAGCAGCGCACTCCTAACGCGAAGGTCGCAGGTTGGACTCCTGCCCGGGCCACCACTTTTCAGCCTGCCAGGCAGGGGAGAGACTTGAGGTAAGAGTCTGTCCTAGTGCTTGTCTTCGGGCGCGGCCTCGAACTCGACCTTCTTTCCAGTGCGCAGCTCAATGGAATGAATGAGTGGCTGGATCGCGGTTTT
Source organism: uncultured Acidobacteriaceae bacterium (assembly GCA_963766975.1). Classification (GTDB taxonomy): domain Bacteria; phylum Acidobacteriota; class Terriglobia; order Terriglobales; family Acidobacteriaceae; genus Edaphobacter. The sequence goes on along the minus strand of CAVYCF010000007.1, from coordinate 517,705 downwards.
CCCGACCTCGTACGCTACCATCTGGTCCTGGCCCTTCTCATCCTTGTAGTCAACGGTGAGGTAGTGCGTGTGGCTTTTTGAAAGCAACAGAAGCAGGCCTCCTACGCCTGCTAACGCCGTCAGAGCTATGGTTTGGCCGACCCGAAGATGTTTGACGTCACCATATGTGACTCTGCCGAAGTTCGCGTACGGAACGCCAAAAGTGCCGTCGGCGTATTTGCCGACTTCCTTGTTCTTGCCAGAGTCGTAAAGAAAGTCGAGACGGTCCGGGTCTGCATAGAGAAATCCCGTCGCGCCGGCAGGCGGGGATTGGGTCGTTCCCCCCGCGACCTTTACCATCAGGCTGTCGACGCCTGCAAAGGCGGTTTGAAAACTCAGGATAAAAAGCAGGAGAAGCGCCAAAACTTTTTGCATGATCGGCGCGAGTATAGCGGCCTTGTATTGCCTTGCGCAATCCCTTTTGAGGGCCAACCGCCAGAGTCTCCTGGCCCGGCTAAATATTGCCACGCGCGCCCAAACTTCCAGCTGTGCCATCCTAGACAGGAGGCTGGAGAAGCATGCCGACGCTGGTTGAGATTGCGGAGCTGGTTGGTGCGCGTGAGCCGACAATCGCGCCTGAGATTCTGCACGTCTCGGCGATTGAGGCGGCGACTCCGGTGGCGCTGGTGTTTGCGACGGACGCGGCGACGCTGAGGGCGGCGCTGCATTCGCCGGCGGGCGGGATTCTGACGAAGGCTGCGTTGCTGGAAGGAGCGGCGCAAAAGATTGACGAGCATGATCCACGGCTGCTGGTCGTGAAGGACCCGCGGTATGGGTTTGCGCTGGCGGCGCGGTTTCTAGAGACAAAAGAAGGTGAGGGCGATGCCGCGGCACAGGCGCATGCGACGGCGGTGCTCGGCGCGGATGTGCGGCTGGGGAAGGGAACGAGCATTGGGCCGCATGCGGTGATTGGCGATGGCGTGGCGCTGGGCGAAGGATGCACGGTGCTGGCGAATGTGACGATCTATAGCGGAACAACGATCGGCGACCGGGTGATGGTGCAGGCGGGCGCGGTGCTGGGCGCGACGGGTTTTGGGTATGCGCGGAATGCGGAGACGGGCGAGTACATCGCGTTTCCGCAGCAGGGGGCTTTGATCATCGAGGAGGATGTGGAGATTGGCGCGAACACGACGATCGACCGGGGCGCGCTGGGCGAGACACGGATCGGGCGGGGGACGAAGATCGACAACCTGGTGCATATTGCGCACAACTGCGTGATCGGCAGGAACGTGGTGATCGCGGCGCAGACGGGGATCTCGGGGTCGTGCACGATTGAGGATGGAGCGGTGCTGGGTGGGCAGGTGGGGCTGGGCGAACATGCGCACGTGGGGCCGGGGGTGATTCTGGGCGGCGGAGCGGGCGTGCTGAGCCATAAGAAGGTGATGGGGCCGGGGCAGGTGTTCTGGGGAAGGCCGGCGCGTCCGCTGAAGCAGTATCTGCGGGACCTGGCGCGGCTGAGCCGCGGATAAGGCGCGGCGCTGGAGCAGAGGGCCGGGAGCGTGCCCGAGGTTTCTCTGGATGCAGAGCGGCTGGTCTCGCCGGAGTTTGTGGCCTTCGTGCGCAGACGCATCGCTGGTCCGCGCTGATGCCGCAAACAAAAGCGCGATCCCGCTGAGCGGGACCGCGCTTATAGCGAGCTGGTCTATCTGCGACTAATCTGCGTCGTCGCTTATCGCGTCCATGTAGGCGACGTCGAGCGCAGTGCCCTGGACGGCTACCAGGGTGTTGTCGATCTCGGAGCCGTCGACGGTGGAGAAGATGTGCACCTGTCCTCCATATGCGGTGTAGACCTTGTTGAAGTTCTGCACCCAGCAGATGCCGGTGAGGTCACCGTAGTACCAGAGGTTGTCGTTCTGATTGGGGTAAGCGACGGTCGAAGTGGGGGAGCCGGGGGTTACGTTGGGGACGATCTGCGGAGCGAGGGTTGCCCCGCCGAGCGCGACACGGGTGAGGCAGTTGTAGTTCTCTCCGAGCTTCTGGCGCTCGCCGGTAGCGCAGTACTGGGAGCCGATCCAGAGGGTATTGTTGTCGGCGAAGAGCATCTTGGTGTGGGTGCCGTCGGAGATGGAGTATTGATTGGTGACGGTGTTGGAGGCCTGATTGATGGTGGTGAGAAAGCCTGCGAAGAGGCCGTCGGGCTGCTGTTGCTGTCCGGCAACGTATAAGGTTGTCCCGTCGGAGAGCGCGACGGTGGCTCCGCCGGGCACCGGGATGTTGGCGACCTGCGGATTGGGCTGAACGGGCGATGTGGGAATGACGTTGTTGTTCAGCGGCCCCTGCTGGAGCTGAGTGATGCTGGCGGTAGTTCCGCCGCACTCGGGTCCGCAGTTCAGCACATAGGCGGTGGCGCCATCGAGCGAGAAGTAGACGTCGGTAGGCCGGTCAAATTTCGCTGATGGAGGCAATGCAACTGCGCAGTAGACGGGATAGAGCTGCGGCTGGCAGTCGACGGCGCCGGTAGCGGCGGTGGCGGCCTGTGAGTTCTGATACTGGTTCTGGTTGAGCTTGAAGATGCGGTAGACGGTGTTTGAGTTGTGCACCGTCGCCAGGGTTACGGTGTCGCCCTTATTGGTGAAGACCTTGTACACGTTGGGAATGTTGAGGAAGTAAGTTCCGCTGGGCGTGAGGAAGTCGATGATTTCGAGAAGGCCAGGATTCTCTTCCGCGCCATAGATGCGGGAGAAGGAGGGCGGAACGGCGATGGAGCTTTGACCTATCTGGAAGAGGCCCTGAGAGCCGGCGGAGGACTCGGTGGTGTAGTTGATTTTGATCAGGCTGCCGTCGCTGGCGGAGTAAACATAGCCGGTCAGCTCTACGGGGAAGTTGAATATCTGGCTGGGAAGGCCAGATGTGTATCCGCTGACGGTGAAGGTGGGGACGGTGTTCTCCACATTGCCGCGGATGTCGCGCGATGCGTCCACGATCGCAAGATAGCCGCCGGTGCCGTTGGAGCTGGTGGCGATCATGACGCGGTACGCCAGATGGCTGTTGGGAATGGGCCGGCCGGCGTAGGTGTATGTGGGGAACTTGTAGTAGTAGTACGCCGCCGAGTGGCAGGAGCTAAGCCCGAGCATGGCTGCTGCGAACAGAAAGACGAGGGCGAACCGCGAGGCCAGCGCGAGCCGCGATTTTTGCGTCGAGGGCAGGTTGATCTCCGCTTGCGGGTGGGGGAAGACGGTTGGATTGGACGCAGCGGGCAGACTTCGATTGTTCAACGGTAACAGCTCCAACCTTGGTTTCTGACGGGGATTTTCTCAAGAAAAATCTGTTGCGAGTATACCAAAGTAGACGCGCCAGTTGAGCGCAGGTAAGCGTTGGCTATCAAGCTGCGGGGCCCGGTGGGTATGGGGAAGCAGGCAGGTGTGCGCGGTGTGCGGAACATCGTCCGGTGTAGACTGCGGCGAGAGGGTGAGGCGGGGCGGGCGATGGCAGGATTTGAAGAGAGACTGACGCAGCTGGAGTCGGTGGTGGAGAAGCTGGAGCGCGGCGAGCTGTCGCTAGAGGACTCGGTGCGGCTGTTTGAAGAGGGCGTGAAGCTCTCCGAGGCTTGCAAGCAGGAGCTGGAAGTGGCGGAGGGCCGGGTCCAGGTGTTGGTGGAAGGTCGAAACGGCAAGATGCGCGCGGCGGAGATGGATGTGGACGAAGAAGGCGAGGAAGAGAATTAGGAGCTTCTATCTGAAAAGATGGCGGCCTATCTCTCCGACGGCTCGTTGGGGATGATCATGCGGGAGTGGACCTCGAGCAGATGGTAGTTGCGATAGGCGCCGCGGAAGGACCATTGGGTATCGTCGTTGCTGCACTGGGAGAGGATGGTTTCGGGCAGCCAGAAGGTCTTCGCGTTGAGCACGACAGGTTTGTAGGTGACCTCCACCTTCCAGTGACCTATGGTGGGGATGGCCGGGCTGCCGTCGTCGCGATGCGGCGTGAAAAGATGTCGCGGGACATCGAGGTCAATGCGCTGGATCTGCATCGAGGCGGGATCGATCGATACGCGGCCTGAGCTGTCCTCGGCAAGGATGCAGGCTGGGGTGCGCTGGGCGGCGGGCAGGGTGGTGAAGCGGACGACGATGGGCTTGCGTGCCTTTACCGGTTCGAGCTGGTAGCGCATGCAGGGGCTCTGCTCCTGGGAGACGAAGGCAAGACCTCCGGAGAAGGCGCCGAAGATCATCGATGGGGCATTGATCTGACGGCCGTTGGCGGGTTTGCCGTCGATGAGGCTGACGTCCCGGGACTCGTTAAAGCTGAAGGTGTTGGTCGTGTGATCGATTTCCTTTTTGAGGCGAAAGACGGATTCGGCGATGGTTTCAAAGTTGGGGGCTGAGGCGCCGCGGGCGGCGAACTGCTGCTGGATGGAGTCGATGTGCTCGTCGGCGAGGAAGCTGGGGATGGATTTGTCGTAGAGGTCGAGGTTGTGCTGGAGCTTTGCGACGACGTCATCGACGGTAAGCTGGGGCGTGGTCTGGCCGCGGGCGGGGAGGTGAAACAGTGCGGCGAGCGCGAGGACGACGAAGCGAGAGCGCCGGCGCGGGCGAACGATTCCTGCCGGGGATTGAGACCAAAGGCGAGGTGGCGGGCAGGGGGCCGAGCGAGGCGGACGGCGGAGCCGCGGAGTTGCGTGAGGGTAGCCCGGCGATGCATTTAGTTGCATAATAGAGATGTGCGCCAGCGAAGATGATGCGCGCCAGGGGAAGAACCCGCTGTCCAAAATGGCAGCCTTCCTTATATACTGCAATTATCCAATTGTTCAGATTTCTAGCCTGACGCTGCGAGCCCGCACGGGCGGGCGTGTCAATGAATTGCCGAAAGCGGGGAGACCGCAGACGCCGCAAGTGTCTCTGCCGATGAGACGTACTTTAAAACGGAAGGTTTGGCCATGAACTCATCCGAATTCCGTCGCCGCATCCCTGATCCACAGGGGTTGTATCACCCGCGGAATGAGCACGATGCCTGCGGCATGGGGCTGGTGGCGAGCATTCGCGGAGAGAAGACTCACGAGATTATCCGCAAGGGCCTGGAGGTGCTGATCAACCTGACGCATCGCGGGGCCGCCGGGTGCGATCCGGAGACGGGCGACGGCGCGGGTATTTTGATCCAGGTGCCGCATGACTTCTTCGTGGAGGAGTGCGGCAAGCAGGACATGAAGCTGGGCGAGCCGGGCAGCTACGCGGTGGGGATGGTCTTCCTGCCGGTGGACAAGCACAGCCGGCTGAAGTGCGAGGGGGTGCTGGAGCGCATCTCGAAGGAAGAGGGCCTGGCGGTGCTGGGCTGGCGCGACACGCCGCTGAATGTGGACGCGATCGGGCGGGAGGCGCGGGCGTCGCAGCCGTATATTGAGCAGTTCTTCGTGAAGCGGCCAAAGGGCATGGACGAGGAGGCGTTCGAGCGCAAGCTGTATATCGTGCGCCGGCGCACCTACAACGAGGTGCAGGCGTCGGAGATTGGGGACAAGGCCGACTTCTATATGCCGTCGTTCTCCTGCCGGACGATTGTGTACAAGGGGCTGATGCTGGCGCCGCAGATCGAGAAGTTCTATCTCGACCTGGCCAGTCCGATGACCAAGAGCGCGCTGTGCCTGGTGCACCAGCGCTTTTCGACGAATACATTTCCCAGCTGGAAGCTGGCGCATCCGTACCGCTACATCTGCCACAACGGCGAGATCAATACGATCCGGGGCAATGTGAGCTGGATGAATGCGCGGCAGTCGATCTACGCGACGGAGAAGTTCGGCGACGAGATCAACAAGGTGTATCCGGTGGTGGTGCCGGGCGGGAGCGATTCGGCGGGGCTGGACAACGCCGTCGAGTTTCTGTATCAGTCGGGGCGGTCGCTGCCGCATGTGATGGCGATGATGATCCCGGAGGCGTGGTCGGGCAATCCGGACATGGATGCGGAGAAGCGTGCGTTCTACGAGTACCACGCATCGCTGATGGAGCCGTGGGACGGCCCGGCGGCGGTGGCGTTTACCGACGGTCGCGTGATCGGCGCGACGCTGGACCGGAACGGACTGCGTCCGGGGCGGTACATCGTGACCAAGGACGACATTGTGGTGCTGGCGTCTGAGGCCGGCGTGATTGAGGTGCCACCGGAGGACGTGCGCAAGAAGGGCCGTCTGCAGCCGGGACGGATGTTCCTGGTGGACACGGTGGCCCACCGCATTATCTCCGATGAAGAGACCAAGAAGAGCCTGTCTTCGCGCCAGCCGTATGCGCAGTGGCTGAAGGACGAGCAGATTACGCTGGACGACCTGCCGGAGCCATGGCGGCTGAAGAGCTCGGACCCGAAGACATTGTTGCGGCGTCAGCGTGCGAGCGGCTACAGCGAGGAGGACCTGCGGATCCTGCTGGGGCCGATGGGCGCCGAAGGCATGGAGCCGATCGGCTCGATGGGAACGGACACGCCGCTGGCGTGCCTTTCGGACCGGCCGCAGTTGTTGTTCAACTACTTCAAGCAGCTGTTTGCGCAGGTGACCAATCCGCCGATCGATCCGATCCGCGAAGAGATGGTGATGTCGCTGATCGCGCCGATCGGGAAAGAACGCAACATCCTGGTGGAGACGGCGGAGAACTGCCACACGCTGCGGCTGGAGACGCCGATTCTTTCCAACCGCGAGTTGGAGAAGCTGCGGCGCATCTCGACCGGCGACCTGCTGGCGACCGAGCTGGGGACTCTGTTCCGCGCTGAGGATGGCGAGGCGGGACTGAAGCAAGCTTTGGATGACCTTGCGCAGCGTGCGGCCCATGCGGTGGAGTCCGGCTATTCGCTGCTGATACTTTCCGACCGGGGCGTGAATGAGACGCTGGCGCCGATCCCCAGCCTGCTGGCGATGGCGGCGGTACACAACCGGCTGATCCGGGACAAGACCCGCACGCAATGCGCGCTGGTGATTGAGAGCAGCGAGCCGCGCGAGGTGATGCACTTTGCGTTGCTGATCGGGTATGGGGCGAGCGCGATCAATCCGTATCTCGCGTTCGAGACTCTGCACGACTTGAAGCGGCGCGGACTGTTGCCGGAGAAGATCACGGCCGAGTATGCGGAGAAGAACTTCATCAAGGCGATCAACAAGGGCCTGATGAAGACGTTCTCGAAGATGGGCATCAGCACGCTGCAGAGCTATCGCGGGGCGCAGGTGTTTGAGGCGGTGGGGCTGGACAGTGAGTTGATCGATGCGTACTTCCCGGGCACGGCGTCGCGCATCGAGGGGATTGGACTGGACGTGCTGGCGCGCGAGGCGCAGATGAAGCATGCGTTCGCCTTCCAGCCGTTGACGGACTCCGAGACCGACCTGGTGGTGGGCGGGCAGTACCAGTATCGCGAGGGCGGCGAGTATCACCTGCTGAATCCAGCGACGATCAGCAAGCTGCAGCATGCGGTGCGGCAGAACAGCGCCAAGACGTTCCAGGAGTACACCGACCTGATCGACGAGCAGGCGAAGCACTACTGCACGCTGCGTGGGTTGATGAAGCTGAAGTATGCGGATGAGGCGATTCCGCTGGAGGAAGTGGAGCCGGCGAAGAACATTGTGAAGCGCTTTACCACCGGCGCGATGAGCTTTGGGTCGATTTCAGCAAGGAGGCACACGAGACGCTGGCGATCGCGATGAACCGCATCGGCGGCATGTCGAATACCGGCGAGGGCGGCGAGGATCCGGACCGCTTTGTGCGCGACCCGAACGGCGACCTGCGGCGCAGCGCGGTGAAGCAGGTGGCGAGCGGCCGCTTTGGCGTGACGGCGAACTACCTGGTGAACGCGGACGAGATCCAGATCAAGATGGCGCAGGGCGCGAAGCCCGGCGAGGGCGGACAGCTGCCCGGCCACAAGGTGGACGATTACATTGCGAAGCTGCGCTATTCGATCCCTGGGGTGGGATTGATCTCGCCGCCGCCGCACCATGACATCTATTCGATTGAAGACCTGGCGCAGCTGATCTACGACCTGAAGAACGTGAATCCGAAGGCGCGGATCGCGGTGAAGCTGGTTGCGGAGGTTGGCGTGGGCACGGTCGCGGCGGGCGTGGCCAAGGCGCATGCGGACGTGGTGCTGATCTCCGGCGACAGCGGCGGTACGGGCGCGTCGCCGCTGAGTTCGATCAAGCATGCGGGCCTGCCGTGGGAGCTTGGCCTGGCGGAGACGCAGCAGGTGCTGCTGCTGAACGATCTGCGCAGCCGCATCCGTGTGCAGACCGACGGCAAGCTGCAGACTGGACGCGACGTGGTGATTGCGGCGCTGCTGGGAGCGGAGGAGTATGGCTTTGCGACGACGCCGCTGATCACGATGGGCTGCATCATGATGCGCAAGTGCCACCTGAATACCTGCGCGGTGGGCATTGCGACGCAGGACCCGGTGCTGCGCGCGCGGTTCGAAGGCCAGCCCGAGCACGTGATCAACTTCTTCTTCTTCATCGCGGAGCAGATGCGCGAGCACATGGCGAAGCTGGGCTTCCGCACGGTGGATGAGATGGTGGGCCGGGTGGACAAGATCGACTGCGGCCATTGCGGCGCACCACTGGAAGGCGAAGGGCATCGATCTCTCGAAGATCCTGTTCTGCGCCGACGCTGCCTTCGCATGTCGGCGCGGCGCAGGACGCAGGCGCAGGACCATGGCCTGGACCAGGCGCTCGACCACGCGCTGATTGCGCAGGCGAAGCCGGCGCTGGAGCAGAAGCAGCCGGTGACGGGCGAGCTTTGCCATCCGCAACGTGCACCGCACGGTGGGCGCGATGCTGGGCGGGGAGATTGCGCGGCGCTACGGGACGGCCGGACTGCCGGATGAGACGATCCACTTCAAGTTCCAGGGCTCGGCGGGGCAGAGCTTTGGCGCGTTTGTGCCGAATGGCGTGACGCTGGAGCTGGAGGGCGACTCGAACGACTATGTTGGCAAGGGGCTTTCCGGCGGGCGCATTATCGTGTATCCGCCGAAGACTTCGAGCTTCCTGCCGGAGGAAGAGCATCCTGGTCGGCAACGTGGTGCTGTACGGCGCGACGAGCGGCGAGGTCTTCCTGAACGGCATTGCCGGCGAGCGGTTCGCGGTGCGCAATTCGGGAGCGACGGCGGTGGTGGAAGGCGTGGGCGACCATGGCTGCGAGTACATGACCAAGGGCACTGGTGGTCGTGCTGGGCGCGACGGGACGCAACTTTGCCGCGGGCATGAGCGGCGGGCTGGCCTATGTTTACGACGACCAGGGCGACTTCTCCGACGCGGCGCTGCAACCGGGCGGGAGTGGACCTGGAGCCGCTGAACGAGCCGACGGACATCCAGCAGCTGCGCGGGCTGATCGAGCGGCATATCGAGCTGACGGGAAGCCCGCACGCCGCGTGGATTCTGGAGCACTGGGAAGACGACGCAGGCGCGGTTCATCAAGGTTTTCCCGCATGAATACAAGCGCGTGCTGGGTGTGCCGCGCGCGAACCTCTCGCGCTATGGCGACGGGCAGGTGCAGCATGGGTAAGGTGACGGGGTTTCTGGAGATCGAACGCGAGAGCTGGTCCCGCGCGACGCGAAGGAGCGGCTGAAGGACTGGCAGGAGATCTACGAGCCGTTTCCGGAGGAGAAGCAGCGGGAGCAGGGCGCGCGCTGCATGGACTGCGGCGTGCCGTTCTGCCATACGCGGCTGCCCGGTGAACAACCTGATCCCCGACTGGAATGACCTGGTCTACAACAGGCCGCTGGGAGAGCGCGATCCGGCGGCTGCACGCGACGAACAATTTTCCGGAGTTCACCGGGCGCATCTGCCCGGCGCCGTGCGAGGCGGCCTGCGTGCTGGGCATCAACCAGCCGCCGGTTTCGATCAAGCTGATCGAGCGAATCGATTATTGAGCGTGCGTGGGAGGAGGGCTGGATCAAGCCGGAGCCGCCGCAGGAGAAGACCGGCAAGCGCGTGGCCGTGGTGGGCAGCGGGCCTGCGGGGCTGGCGGCCGCGCAGCAGCTGCGGCGCTCGGGGCACTCGGTGACGGTGTACGAGAAGAACGACCGCATCGGCGGGCTGCTGCGCTACGGCATTCCGAACTTCAAGCTGGAGAAGCATGTCATCGATCGGCGGCTGGAGCAGATGCGCGCCGAGGGCGTGACGTTCGTGACCAACGCGCATGTGGGCGTGAACGTGCCGGTGGAGACGCTGACGGACGAGTACGATGCGGTGCTGCTGACCGGCGGAGCGGAGCGTCCGCGCGACCTGCCGATTCCGGGGCGCGAGCTGAAGGGCATCCACTTCGCGATGGAGTTTCTGCCGCAGCAGAACCGGCGCTGTGAAGGCGACGTGCTGGACGCCGCGACAGCGATTCCGGCAGAAGGGCAAGCGTGTCGTGATTCTGGGCGGCGGCGACACCGGCGCGGACTGCCTGGGCACCAGCCTGCGCCAGGGCGCGAAGAGCGTGCACCAGTTCGAGATTATGCCCAAGCCGCCGGACGAGCGCGCGGCCTCCACGCCATGGCCGATGTGGCCGATGAAGCTGCGCACGGAGAGCAGCCACAGAGAGGGCGGCATCCGCGACTGGGGCATCAACAGCGTGCGCTTTGACGGGCGACGAGCAGGGACGGGTGAAGGCAGCTGCATGGCGTGCGTGTGGGACCGCCGCCGTCGTTTGCCGCGATGGAGGGAAGCGAGTTTACGCTCGAGGCCGACCTGGTGCTGCTGGCGCTGGGTTTCCTGGGGCCGGTGAAGTCAGGCATGATCGAGCAGCTGGGGCTGGCGCTGGATGCGCGCGGCAATGTGCAGACCAACGCCGAGTACATGACGTCGGTTGAAGGCGTGTTTGCCGCGGGTGACATGCGGCGCGGGCAGTCGCTGGTGGTGTGGGCGATCTCCGAGGGGCGCAAGGCAGCAGAGGCGGTGGACCACTGGCTGTTCGCCAGAGGCGAGGGCAATTCGCTGCCTATGAGCAGACGCGTGCTGGTGTAGCCGGCTGCCTGTTAGCGGCCGGCTGTTAGCGGATGAGAGGCGTGTGCGCGGTCTGCGCGCGCCTGCCCCATTACAATCGATTGAGACCTGGGCTGCGTGAGGTTGGCCAGGATTCTTGTGTGCCTGATGGGCGAGTAGCTCAATTGGATAGAGCATCAGCCTTCTAAGCTGAGGGTTGTGGGTTCGATCCCCGCCTCGCCCACCATTTCGTTCGTTGGGTTTTTGCCTGCATGAAAGCTCTTCTTCTCTCCGAATACAAACAACTCGAGCTGACCGAGATGCCGGTTCCGGTGCCGCGTCCGGATGAGCTGCTGGTGCGTGTGCGTGCGTGCGGCATCTGCGGCAGCGATGTGCATGGCTATGACGGCTCGACCGGCCGGAGGATTCCGCCGATTGTGATGGGTCATGAGGCGGCGGGAATTGTAGAAGCGGTGGGCAGCGCGGTGGGCGGCTTCCAGCCGGGCGACCGCGTGACCTTCGACTCGACGATCTACTGCGGCGAGTGCTTCTTCTGCCGGAGGGGCGAGGTGAACCTGTGCGACCGGCGCGAGGTGCTGGGCGTCTCCACACCGCTGTTTCGGCGGCATGGCGCGTTTGCGGAGTATGCGGTGGTGCCGGCGCGGGTCTCCTACCTGCTGCCCGAGGCGCTGCCGTTTGAGCATGCGGCGATGATTGAGGCGGTGTCGGTGGCGGTGCATGCGGTGTCTCTCGCGCCGATTGCCAAAGACGATACGGTGGTGGTGATCGGCGCGGGGATGATCGGGCTGCTGGTGCTGCAGGCGGCGCGTGCGGCGGGAGTGGAGCGGGTGATCGTCGCCGACATCGATGGGTCGCGGCTGGAGATGGCGGAGACGCTGGGCGCGGCCATTACGCTGAATGCGCGCGAGTGCGATGTTGCGAAGGAAGTGGCTGCTGAGACCTCGGGGCGCGGCGCGGACCTGGCGATTGAGTGTGTGGGGACGACGGCGACGGTGAAGATGGCGGTGGACTGCGTGCGCAAGGGCGGCGCGGTGACGCTGGTGGGCAATGTGTCGCCGACGGTGGAACTGCCGCTGCAGGCGGTGGTGTCGCGGCAGATACGGTTGCAGGGCTCGTGCGCGTCGTCGGGCGAATATCCGCGGTGCATGGAGCTGATGGCGTCGGGGGCGATCCAGGTTGCGCCGCTGATCTCGAAGGTTGCGCCGCTCACGGACGGCGTGGCGTGGTTCGAGCGGCTGTATGCGGGCGAGCCGGGGCTGCTGAAGGTAGTGCTGCAGCCATGAGCAAGAACCTGACAGCCGTGAGCGAAAACTTGTTTGACCTTTCAGGAAAAGTGGCTTTGGTGACGGGCGCGAGCCGCGGCCTGGGGCAGTACATGGCGCGAGCGCTGGCGAAGGCCGGCGCTGACCTTGCGATCACGAGCCGCGATGCAAAGACGCTGGAGCCGTTTGCCGAAGAGATTCGCGGGCTGGGCCGCAGAGTCTTTGGCGTGGAGCTGGATGTGCGCGAGCATGCGAGTATTCAGCGCGCGGTTGCCGAGGCGGAGGCGCATTTCGGACGCATCGATATCCTGCTGAACAATGCCGGTTGCAACGTGCGCAAGAAGGCGCTCGAGGTGACGTGGGAGGACTGGAACACGGTGCTCGACACGAACCTGCGCGGGCCGTTTTTTGTGGCGCAGGCGGTGGCCCGGGGAATGGTTGCGCGTGGCTATGGGCGGATCATCAATATCGGGTCGGTGACGTCTGTGGCGGGATATGCGGGGCTGGGGCCGTATGGCGCGAGCCGCGGCGGCATCAAGCAGCTGACGATGAGCCTGGCGGACGACTGGGGGCCGCATGGGGTGACGGTGAACTGCCTGGCGCCGGGGTGGTTCCGCACGGAGCAGAACAAGGTGATGTACGAGAACGCAGAGTGGGTGGAGTATCTGAAGGACCGGATTCCGCTGAAGCGCGCGGGGCTGCCGAACGATCTGGATGGCGCGGTGGTGTTTCTGGCGTCGGAGGCGAGCCGGTACGTGACGGGACAGACGCTGCTGGTGGATGGCGGGATCTCGACCGGCGCGGTGCGGGCGACGGTGAAGTAGGTGGTGGGTTTGATTGCTGTCTATTAGCTGAACGGGAGGCTCGAGCAGATGGACTATCTAGAGTTTGCGGTAGGAGTCGCAATTATCCTGATGGCGCTGTATCTCCGCTATGTTGCGGGCCTGCAAACCGGATGGGAAATCGTGATGTTCTGGGGGTACTGGGCAGTCGGGCTGATCCTCATGAGGCACGCGCGGAAGAAAAAGAGGAATGATCCGACTTAGGACTGCACGGCGACCTACTTTTTTGCAGCGCTGAATGCGGCGAGGAAGGCGTCGGCGACGTGGAGTTCGAGGTCCTTGGGGCCTTTGTTGCCGAGGTGCCGGGCGAAGATGTTCTGGTAGATGAAGGGGCCGAGCAGCAGGGCGACGCCGGTTTCGTAATTCAGATTTTTGCGCAGGATGCCTTCCTTCTGGCCGCGCTTCATGATGGCCATGAAGCGCTGGCGCGCGGGCTCGCTGACGCGGGCGCGCCACGCGTCTCCAAAGGCCTGGTTGCGTGCGCTGTAGGCCATCAGATGCGGCCAGATCTTTTCCTTGATTGCGGCGTTGTCGGTGCCGGGGCGGTAGCTGAGGAGATCGATGAGATCGCGGCGGTAGTCGCTCGTGTTGAAGGAGGGCGGCTGCTGGTTGAGGCCGTGGATCTGCGACAGGACTTCGAGCGCGAGCGCGTCCTTGTCCGGCCAGTGCTTGTAGATGGTGGCCTTGGAGACGCCGGAGCGGTCGGCGATGGCGTCCATGCTGGTGGCGTCGATGCCGCGATCGGCGAAGAGAGCGACAGCAGCGTCGATGACCTTCTTGTGCGCTTCGACGCTGCGGGTGCGTGCCATTGTGTGTGGGGTTATACCTCGGGCCTGGAATTCGGGCTCAGACTTCGATTTGCGAGAACAGCCGCGCGCCGAGCAGCAGGAAGAGGACGGCGACGCCGGCGAGCGCACCGAGGTTGATGGCCGGGCTGAACTGCCAGTGCTGGATGAGCGCGCCGCGCAGACCGTCGACGCCGTAGGTGAGGGGATCGATGCGGGTGATGAAGCTCATGACTTTGCCGAGGTGGGCGAGGGGATAGAGAGCGCCGGAGAGGAAGAAGACGGGCATGACGAGGAAGTTCATGACGACCTGAAAGCCCTGCATGTCCTTCAGCACGGAGCCGATGGCAGTGCCGAGCGCGGCGAAGACGGTGGCGATGAGAACGATGAAGACGAGCGCCTCCGGGATGGCGAGCCAGGAGTGCGGGCGGAAGCCGGCGAGGAGGCAGATGATGAGGACGAGAATGCCCTGGATCGAGGCGGAGGTGGCGCCGCCGAGGGTGCGGCCGATCATGATCTGGATGCGGGAGACGGGCGCGACGAGGGTCTCCTTGAGGAAGCCGAACTGGCGGTCCCAGAGCATGGCCATGCCGGAGAAGATGGAGCTGAAGAGGACGGTCATGCCGATGATGCCCGGCGCGACGAACTGGATGTAGCTGCCCTGGCCGGCCTGTTTGAAGATGGGGCTGAAGCCGTATCCGAGCGCGAAGAGATAGAGGCAGGGCTGGCCGAGCGAGACGACGATCTGCACGCGCGAGCGGACGTAGCGCTTCAACTCACGCAGCCAGAGGATGTAGATGGCGCCCATTTGAATCTCCTATCGTTTCCACATCTGTGCGAAGTTGCGGAGCTGGTCTTTGCTGCTGGCGCTCTCATCGCGCAGCGTTGAGCCGGTGAGCGCGAGGAAGGCGGCCTCGAGATTGTCGGTGCCGGTCTGCTGCTTGAGCTCGGCGGAGGTGCCCTGGGCGACGATGGCGCCGTGATCCATGATGGCGATGCGGTGGGCGACGCGGTCGGCCTCGTCCATGTAGTGGGTGGTAAGGAAGACGGTGGTCTTCTCGGTCTCGTTGAGGTGCTTGACGTGCGTCCAGAGCTGGTTGCGGCTCTGCGGGTCGAGGCCAAGGGTGGGTTCGTCGAGGAAGAGGATGCGCGGCGTATGCAGGAAGCCGCGCGCGATCTCCAGGCGACGCTTCATGCCGCCGGAGAAGGTCTTGACGTAGGAGTCTTTGCGGTCCCACAGCTCGAAGAGCTTGAGCAGGCTCTCGGTGCGCTCGGCGCGGACCTTGCGCGGCACGTGGTAGAGGACGCCGTGCAGCTCCATGTTCTCCCATGCGGTCTGCTCGTTGTCGAGCGAGGGGTCCTGGAAGACGATGCCGAAGCGCTGGCGGGCGGCTTTGGAATTAGTGGCGGGGTCGAGGCCGTCGAGCTCAATGACTCCGCTGGTGGGGCGGAGCAGGGTGGTGAGCATCTTGATGGTGGTGGTCTTGCCGGCGCCGTTGGGGCCGAGGAAGGCGAAGATCTCACCCTGGGCGACGTCGAAGGAGATGTCCTTGACGGCGGTGAAGTCGCCGAAGGTTTTGACCAGGTTCTGGACGCGGATCATGGGTCGGGATGGCCTCAATGGCAATACTGAACGGTTTAGTTCAGTTTGTCAAGCGGGCAGGCCACTCACGTGGAGCGGCCTACATGCAAGGGCGCACTGACTTCGCCTTCGTTATGTTGTTCTGGAACTGTGGGATGGATTCGCCAACGCCATGCGGCGCGGGGATGATTTCGTCTCCGGGCCTGCGTGAGCCAAAGAGGCGATTGCTTAGGACGAGATCGTGCCAGAAGTCATATGTGAGATAGGCACCGGATGGATGGCCGCCCTGTTTATCGAGAAACAAAAGATATTGTTTGCCGGGAAGGTCCGGCCTTGCACCTTTTACATCGACCTCGAGAAGGCCTGCATCGTCGCGTACCGTGCCGCCGTAGCCGATGACGGTGATATCCGATCCAACAGTGAGCGTGCCGGACAGAACGCGGGTGACGTGATAAGTGCGGGCCGTGACGATCCCCTGATCGTCGTGGACGAGATAGCTGGAAGCTGCTCCGGCGCGCGCGGTCACGATCGCAGTTGCCGTGCAGGCCTCGCTTGCCAGACGAACCAGCGAATCATGGTGGGGATCTCCGGTGTAGGGTTCAGTGCCTACTGTGAAGTCGGGAATGTAGGTGTAGCCACGGTTGCCGTCGGGCAGGTGGAGATGGCGTGACCGAGACGTGCCGCTCGGCAAGGGCAAGGTCAACACATCATCATGCAGCGTCTTCTTGAATATCAGCAAAGTCGGGGAGATGTAGTTCTGGAAGGCATAGCCTGCTGCCTGAATGTCCTGCTGTGTCAGGACGGGGCCTGGCTGTTGGGGATGCAGGGCGAGAGGCAGAACGACGAAGCAAGCCAGTGTCTGCAATTTATGCAGGATGCTCATGGAATACCCAAGCCGATGACGACGCCACTATAGCATCTGCCAGCCAGTGTCCGGATGCCTGGGAGGAGACTTCCGAATGCGGGCCGACGTCTTATCGGATATCTGCAAGATATTGGGCTGCCGGGGGATTTGACCCGGCGTGTTTCCAAGTGCGAACATGGTCGCGTTTTGGAAGCTGCGGAAAGCAGGGGATAGATGCTGATTACACGACGAAGGTTCGTTGCGTTGACGGCGGCGGGTGCCGCGGCTTCGCCACTGCCGTTGTGGGGGAGTGGGGCGGGCGCTGGGGTGACGGCGCAGGAGATTGTCGACCGCATCCAGAAGAGCATGGGCGGCGACTGGAGCAATCCGAAGTCAGTGGATGGCTTTAAGGCGGGTGATCCTGCTGCGAATGTGACCGGGATTGTGACGACATCGCTGGCGACGCTGGATGTGCTGGCACAGGCGGTGAAGGCCGGGGGGAACATGATCATCACGTCCGAGCCGACGTTCTTCGCGAAGGGCGATACGCCGACGCCGACGCCGCGGAGGGCCTTCGGGGGCGCAGGCCGCGGGCCGGGCGTGGCCGGTGCCGGAGCTGGCGCTGGAGCAACTGGAGCAGGGGCTGCCAATGCTGCTGCAGCTCCTCCCCCACCTCCTCCGCCGGCTGTTCCTGCGCCGCCCGATCCTGTGTTTATGGGCAAGGATAAGTTCATCAAGGAGCACAACCTGATTGTGTGGCGGATCAGCGATCACTGGGGGTTGCGCGCGCCGAATCCGTTTGCGCAGGGGATGGTGGATACGCTGGGGTGGTCGAAGTTTGCGAATGGAGATGTGAGCCAGGTGAACATTCCGGCGATACCGCTGAATACGCTGGTGACGCATGTGAAGACCGGGCTGAGGTCGCGCGGAGGGATGCGGATTGTGGGCGACCCGAAGCTGGCGGTGCGCAAGGTTGCGCTGCTGCCGGGGTCGACGCCGGTGGAGGCGGCGCTGAAGGTGCTGCCGGACGCGGACGTGATCCTTGCCGGCGAGGTACGCGAGTGGGAGACGGTGCAGTATGTGAAGGACACGATTGACATGGGCGGGAAGAAGGCACTGATCCTGGTGGGGCGCGTGGTGTCGGAGAGCCCGGGCATGCAGGTGTGCGCGCAGTGGCTGAGGACGGTGGTTCCGGAGGTGCGATCGACGTGGATGCCTGTGGTCGATCCGTACTGGAGGCCGACGCTATGAGCACACTGACGGCGGGTGAAGTTGTGGCGCGGATGAAGGCGAACCATGGCATTGCGTGGAGCGAGAGGTCGAAGCGCGACACGTACAAGTCCGGCGGGCCGGACACGGAGGTGAAGGGGATCGCGACGGCGATGTTCTGCTCGTATCAGCTGCTGGAGCGGGCGGTCGCGGCGGGCTGCAACATGATCATCCCGCATGAGGACACGTTCTGGCGAGATGACGATGTGGTCGCGACGGTGAGCGGAGACCCGGGCTACGAAAAGAAGATCGATTTCCTGCGTGAGCACGACATTGTGATCTATCGCATGCATGACAATGTGCACGCGATGGGCAAGGCGGACTTTACCTATATCGGGCTGGCGCGAGCTCTGGGGATCACGCAGTACGAGACGGCGACTCTGCATCATTTTCTGTTGCCGGAGACGACGCTGGGCGAGCTGGCGGCGACGTTCCAGAGGCGGCTGGGCGACAAGGCGATACGAGTGGTGGGCGATCCCAAAGCAAAGATGAGCCGGCTGCAGCTGGGCGTGGGCTATGCGACGCCCAGCGTGAATGCGCCGGACGTGGATGTGGTGGTGAGCGGCGAACTGCAGGAGACGGACGGTACGTTCGACAGCCCGGAGTATGTGCTGGACGCGAACACGCTGGGGATTGCGAAGGGCTGGATCATGCTGGGCCACCACGTCTCCGAAGAGCAGGGAATGCTGGAGATGGCGGAGTGGATCAAGGGGTTTGTGCCGGAGGTTCCGGTGCAGCTGGTGAAGAGCGATGTGCCCTTCTGGGCGCCGAAGTAAAAGAGGTCTGAGACCGGCCGGGGCGCTGAGAAATGGTTCAGCTTCCGGCCGATGGCTTTTTACGCCCGAGAAATTTAGAGCAAGAAGCGCCTGACTTCCTGGTTGAAGATGCCGGGC
This sequence comes from uncultured Acidobacteriaceae bacterium, assembly GCA_963766975.1. Classification (GTDB taxonomy): domain Bacteria; phylum Acidobacteriota; class Terriglobia; order Terriglobales; family Acidobacteriaceae; genus Edaphobacter. The sequence continues at coordinate 499,315 of CAVYCF010000007.1, read as the reverse complement.
TGCTCGACGTTGGAGAGGTGGGCTGCGTCGAGCTCGACGATGCGGGCGCCGGGGATGGATGCGACGAGGAAGCTGGCATCGGCGATGGTGGTAACGGGATCGTGGGTGGCACAGATGACGAGCGTGGGGATATTGATGGTGCTGAGCTGTGAGCGGAAGTCTGCTTCGGCGAGGGCGGCGCAGGTGGCGATGTAGCCCGCAGGTTCTGTGGCGAGGATCATCGAGCGGAAGTGCTGGATGGTTTCGGGACTGCTGCTGAAGAGGCGCGGGGTGAACCAGCGCTGGAGGCCGCTTTCGACGATGGCGGCCATGCCACCGGCTTCGACGATGCGGATGCGCTCGGCCCAGCCCTGGGCGGTGCCGATCTTCGCGGCGGTGTCGCAGAGGACTAGTTTGCCGAGGCGTTGGGGTGCGTGGAGGGCGAGCCACTGGCCGATGAGGCCACCCATGGAGAGGCCGCCGAGGTGGAAGCGTTCTGCGCCGATGTGGCCGGCGAGGGCGAGGACGTCCTTGGCGAGCTGAGCGATGGTGCAGGGGGAGGCAGGGATGGAGCTTTGCCCATGGCCGCGCGCGTCATAGCGCAGCACAGAGAATGAGCTGGAGAAGGCATCAACCTGCGCATCCCACATGGTGAGGTTGGCGCCGAGGGAGTTGGAGAAGAAGAGCCAGGGCTTGCTGCCGTCGCCGGCGACTTCATAGTGGAGGATCACGTCGTCGCGGATGAGTTGAGGCATGGGTGTGCGTCTCCGGCCAAAGCTGCGCGCAGACTTTCATTTTATTGCTCGCGGCAGAGATTTATTGATAGCGATAGGGTAGGACGCGATAGATGCGACCCAGCGCCGGGTCCGCCGGGTAAAGACTGTTGAACGGATGGGCGGCGGGCTGTCCCATTTGTTTTGCGAATGCGGATGGAAACGGGGTCCGGCAGGGCCGGGCGGGTGATTCTTCAGACGCCCGGGCTGCCACCTTTAGGTCATTGTTTGCGCCTCCTGAGTGCCGAAGAATAAGTCAGGTGTTTTAAGAGAACCCGACCCATCTTCCGGGACGAGGCACAGGATTTCCATGCGGCGCGTATATGCGGGGGCAATAGCGGCTTGCCTGATGTTGGGGGCGATCTCCGGCTGCGGGTCGGGGAGTGGAACGGTCAGCGGTGGCGGCGGATCGCAGGGCGGCGCGGCGATTTCGGTCTCGATCAGCCCGCAGAGCCCATCGGCGGTGTCCGCTGGCGGGTCTGAGACCTTTACGGCGACTGTAAGCAACGATTCGACCAACGCAGGCGTGACGTGGGGCGCGACGGTGGGGACGATCAGCGGAGGCGTGTATTCGCCACCATCGTTGATCACGGTCTCCTCGGCAACGATTACAGCGACGAGCAAGGCGGACCCGACGAAGAGTGCGACTGTGAGTGTGCCGCTGGTGACGAATAACGGGACTGGGATCAGCCTGAACCCGATCAGTCCAGCGACGGCGAGCCTTGGAATTGGCGGGTCGCAGAGCTTTTCCGACACGGTGCTGAACGATTCGACGAATTCGGGAGTGACCTGGAGTATTGGATCGGGCGCGGGATCGCTGACCGGCCAGACGGCGGGCGCTACGTCCAGCGTGACCTATAAGGCGCCGACGACGGCGATCAGCTCGACGACGACGGTGACGCTGACGGCGACGGCGGTGAAGGACACGACGAAGACGACGACGGCGACGATTACGCTGAACCCGGTGTCGGTTTTGGTGGTTCCGACCAGCGGGTCGATGAATGGCGGGGCGTCCGAGAACGTCTCGGCTGTGGTTTCGAATGACAGCACCGGCGCGGGCGTGACCTGGACGGTGACGGGCGGCGGCAGCTTCAGTCCATTGACGACTCCGAGCGGCGGCGCGACGATTTATACGGCGCCAAATCCGTCCTCCGCATCGACGGTGACGGTTACGGCGACCAGCAAGGCGGACCCGACGAAGTCCGCATCCGCGACGATCAACGTGGCGCCGGCGATTGCGCTGAATCCGATCAGTCCGAGCACGGCCACGCTGGCTATTGGCGGCTCGCAGGCGTTTACGGATACGGTGGTGAACGACACGACGAACTCCGGCGTGAGCTGGAGCATCAGCTATGGGCCGGGCACGCTGACGAGCGCGACGACGACGGGCGTGACCTATAACGCGCCGACGACGGCGATCGGCTCGGCGAACTCCGCGATTTTGACGGCGACAAGTGTGAAGGACCCGACGAAGTCGGTCTCGGTGTCGATCAATCTGATTCCGGTTTCGGTGACGCTGACGTCGGCGAATGCGATCACGCTGGATGGCGATGGGGTTTCGACGACGACGATCAGCGCGGCGATTGCAGGAGACAGCGGCGGCTCCGGCGCGACGTTTACGGTGAGCGGCGACGGCGGGACGATGAACCACGGAACGGTGAGCGGCAACTCGCCGTCGGCAGTTTATACGGCGCCGGTGACGAGCTCGGCTTCGAGCGCGACGGTGACGGTTGCGAGCGTGGCGGACCCGACGAAGAGCCAGGCGGTTGCGGTGACGCTCAATCCGGCGATGCAGTTCACGACTACGCCGGGGGCGCTGAGCCCGGGCGCGGATTCGGTGGCGTATCCCACGACGACGCTTGGGGTTTCAGGTGGGACGGGAACCAAGACATTTTCCATTCTTTCGGGGACGCTGCCAGCGGGATTGAGCCTGAGCACGGCTGGTGTGATCACCGGCACGCCTACGGGAACGGGTGGGACATCGACCTTCACGGTGAAGGTGACCGACCTGGCGAGCACGCCGGGCGTCCTGCAAGGGACGTACAGCATTACGATCGGCGGGCCGCTTGCGGTGACGACGATCTCCGGCGCATTGGCGACGGCGGTGCCGAATGTTGCGTATAGCCAGACGCTGGCTGCGTCCGGCGGCAGCGGGACAGGCTATAGCTGGACGGTGACGGCGGGAGCGACCGGAGCGAACAGCCTGGCGACGCTGGGATTGAGCGTGTCGACCGCGGGCGTGGTGAGTGGAACGCCGACGACTACGGGCACAGCGAACTTTACGGTGCAAGTGAAGGACTCCGCGAACAACACTGCGACGGCTATGCTTTCGATCAGCACGTCGGCGGTGCTTGCGCTGCCTGCGGCGAATCCAGCATCGCTGGGAACGGCGGGGATCAACCTGGCTTATAGCGGGACGATCAACGCGACGGGCGGCATCGGCGGCTATACGTGGACGGTGAATGGCACGCCTGTGCCGACGAACGGTTCCGCGGTGAGCTTGACGGATGGCCTGAGCGTGTCGAACACGGGCAGCGCGACGCTGACGGTGAGTGGCACGCCGATAGCGACGGGCACGGTGTCGTTTACGGCGATAGTGAAGGACAGCACGAGCGCGACGGCGGGGCCGATCACCTATGCGGTGGGTGTGTCGAATGTGTATTCGGTGGGTGGCGGCGTTGCCCTACCCGCCTGCAGTCCGTCTCCGTTTTCATTCAGCGGCATTACGATCAGTATCTATACAAGCCCGCTGCAGCAGCCGCTACAGCAACCGGTACAGACGGCAACAACCCAACCGGATGGGACCTTCTCGTTTGCCAATATACCGAATGGGACCTATGTTCTGGTTCCATCTGCGACCAATGCAGTCTTTTCTCCGGCCACGGAGAGCGTGACGGTGAGTGGCGGCAATCTTTCCGCAGGAAGTTTTACGGCGACGCTGGGCTACAGCGTCTCGGGGACGGTGAGCTACACGGGCGCGCAGACGGGGCAGATTTATCTGGCGCTGATCCCGGGGAATAACTGCTACATCGGATCGACAGGCACGAGCATTACGGGCCCGGGCACGTTTACGATTCAGGGGGTCCCGCCGGGCTCCTATACGCTGCAGGCCTTTATGGATAACGGCGGCGACGGCGTGCCGAACGCGAACAATCCTGTGGGCAGCACGCCGGGAGTTTCGGTTGCGACCGCGAACATCACCGGGGTCTCCGTGAACATCAACGATCCGGCGCTGGTGACGTTGAGCACGTCTCCGACTCTGAAGCAGGTATCGGGGTTCAACGGCGGCGTGCTGGCCGAGTACACGCCGATTACGAACAGCGGTGGCGTGGAGACGGCGAGCTACTACACCTTCCAGTGGAGCACGACGGCCAACTTTACGAATATCGCGGGCAGCAAGCGGTTTCCAGCCAACGGAACGCATAACAATATCTGGCTGCTGAACAGCCTGACCAACGGCAATGCGTACTACTTCCGCGCCTATGGCACGTCGAATGGGACGCTGCAGGGACCGTTTTCGCCAGTGGTGGGACCGGTGACGATCGGCGCGCCGACGACAGGCGATGTGGTGACGGGGGCGATCAGCTTTGCGGCGACGCAGATGGGGCCGCTGTATACGGGCTTCCTTGACCAGGGCACCGGCGCATTCTATGGGCAGTATTTCGCGGCGCCGGCGAACACGCAGACGTATACGATTCAGGTGCCGCCGGGCTCGGATTACCTGTTCCTGGGCATCGTGGACCAGAACAATGACGGCGTAGTGGACGCGAACGACGTAACCAATACAGGCAATGGAAGCAGCCAGCCGATCGTGGTGGTGTCCGGTCCGGTGTCGAACAACAACCTGACGCTGCCCAGCACGAACGGCATTGCCACGGTGACGACGCAGAGCATCCAGACGATCACGTCATCGGGCACGACGCAGAGTTACGCGCTGAACTTCAATATCAACGGCCTGATCAAACAGCCGGTCGGAGTGACGCTGGTCTCCGGGCCGAACCTGATCACGCCGGTGGACATTGCGATCTGCGGGGGCAGCGGCAGCAACTGCAGCCAGGGCTTCGATATTTCGTTCAACCTGAATGGGACAAGCCCGAACGTCGGAGACACCTACACGTTCGATATTGTTTACAGCGACGGGACCACGGACGTGTTGAGCGCATCGGTGACGGCGGTGCTGAGCGCCTACGCGACTGGCCTGAGTCCCCAGACGGGACTGAGTTCCAGCGTGACGCCGACTTTCACCTGGACAGATCCTGCGAACGCCAGCAACTATGCGTATCAGTTCTCCTTGTCGAATTCCCCGGGGGGGACGATCTGGCAGATTCCGGGCGGCGGAATTACGTCGAAGGGATTTGCGAGCACGGTTACGTCGATTCCGTGGGGGACTGATCCGACGGGCGGCGGGAGCGTGCCGACGGTGGGCAGCCTGACTCTGAATTCGCAGTACACCTGGCAGATTGGAGCTGAAGACAGCTATGGGAACCAGGCAATTACTGAGGTGCAGTATCAGCCGTAGGCAGGACGAGCAAGGTAAGAGGATGACCTACTCCGACAAATTCGCCCGTGTTCGCAGACCAGTCCGAAGGGGAGTGACCTTTCTGCTGCGGAGTGAGAGCGGGCAGTCCATACCCATTATGGCGCTGGTGATGGGGACATTTCTGTTTGGGTTTATTGCTGTGGCGATCGATGGCGGCAATCTTCTGCACAAGAGGCGGCTTGCGCAGGCGGCCGCGGATGCGGCGGCGGTCGCGGCGGCGGAAGAGGTTGTGGGCGGTGACGGCGCCACCGACGAGCAGAACGCGGCAAACGCAGTGGCCAAGCTCAACGGGTTTGACACGACGCTGGCAAAGAATCCGGCGGTGGTGACCATCTCGACGCCGGGCTCCGGCAATTACTCAGGATCGACCAGCTATCTGCAGGTGATCGTCTCCCAGCCGATCTCCACCTACTTTGCGGGGGTGATCAAGCTGGGGCCGACGATCACGGTATCGGGCAGGGGGGTTGCAGCCGCCAATCAGGTGGCACCAACGTGCGTGTGCCTGGAAGGCACGACTGGAATGGACCTGAACATGAGCAATAACGCGAAGCTGTCGGACACGGGGTGCGGCGTTACCGTCGACTCCAGCAGCTCCACAGCTGCGCAGATCATCGGGAGCGCGAATGTGACTGCGAGTTCGATCGGCAGCATCTCCACGAACTGGTATCCCAGCGGCGTGAACAACGGCGGGACCGTTGGATCCGGCACGAAGGTCGTGCAGGGAATCAGTACGTCGTGTGGGCCTCCGCTGCCGACGATTCCGACGTACTCAACATCTTCCTGCGGGGCCGATCCGCTGACGCACTACGGCAATGGCGGCAGCTCATACAGTGTGGGGCCCAATTCCAACGCGTCCTATACCACGACGCAATCTGGGAACCTGGCATGTTACACATCGCTGACGGTGGGCGCCAATGGCGACGCTGTGAACCTGAATTCAGGCATCTACGTCATCTACGGTGGGTCGCTTCATTTTGAAAGCGGCGCGAACAACGCCTCCAACACGGGGGGCAGCGGCGTATTTTTCTATCTCGTCAACGGCGCGAGCCTGACGATCGACAATGGCGCCAACGTGAACCTGACCGCCGCAACCAGCGGAACGTATGCGGGCACGCTGATCTACCAGGACGCGGCGGACACGAACGCATTGTCCATCCAGGGCGGATCGAATGTCAGCTTCAATGGGGCGATCTATGCGTCGGGCGCGGCGGTGACACTGGGCAATGGAAGCGGCACGGCGATCGATGCCAACATTGCGGCGAAGTCGCTGACGATGAATGGAGGCGGCACGCTGAACAGCTCCGCAACCTCGGGCTTCGGGACACTTGGTCCCTCGGTGGCAAAGCTGACGGAATGAAGATACACACTCCATCTGCGCGCAAGCGGGCTCTGGGCGTCAAGGCAAGAGGTCCGCGCTATTTGGCGATGGTTTGTTCCGAGCTGCGCAGTGATACGGGCAGCGCCCTTGTGGAGCTAGCGCTGTTTCTTTCGCTTCTCGGGGTGCCTCTGCTGCTGAGCGCGAGCTACTTCGGCACGGAGGTGATCGACCGGATCGACGTCGACAACGCAGCGTATGCCGGCGCGATGTATGCGATGACGAGCTCGACGTTCGCGGAGGACACCTCGAACATCCAGACCGCGGCGCAGGAAGACTCTTCGAGGTTCGGATCGAACCTTGTGGTCACGCCCACCATCTTTTATGCCTGCTCGACTGCGCTGAGCGGGACCCAGTATTCCACCCAGTCGGCGGCGACCACAGCCTGCACCGGCAGCCTGAATCACCCGCTGGAGATGGTGCAGGTGATCGCCAAGGCAACGGTGACGCCTCCCCTGACGGTTCCCGGCCTGCCCAAGACGGTGACGATCACCAGCACCGTGATCATGGAGGTGGAGGAATGATGCTGGCGCCTCTTTGCCGCCGCCTTCGGCGGCGCCTGTTGCGTTGCGAAAGCGGCGCGACGCTGATCGAGTTTGCAGTATCGCTCAGCGTGATGTTGACGTTCCTGTTTGTTTTATTGGAGACGTGCATCGCGATCTACACCTACTGCATGGTGTCGGACTGCGCGAAGGAGGCATCACGCTGGGCGATTACACGCGGGTCGACCTGCCAGACCAGCACAAGTACATCGTGCACAGCTACGGCCGCTCAGATCAATGCGCATGCAACCGGCATGGGGTTCCCAAACCCGGGTGGCGGCACAATCACCGCTAATCCGGGTGCCACCTTCCCCGATACCACCGGAACCTGCACCACCGATAACGCCCCGGGATGCCGCGTCAAGGTCACCCTTACCTACACGATGCCGATCCAGATTCCACTTGTGCCCAAGAATTCGCTGACGTGGACGACGTCGTCGGAGATGTACATTCTGCAATAGAAAGACGAACTGCCGTTGCAAGGCACTCGGAACTGCGAGGGCTTTGCAACGGCAGCGGTGCATTCGTTTCCAGAAGGGCTCAGGGCGTCGTCGGCGTGAGGTGGAAGAGACCGCCGGGCCGGGCATCCTCGATGGCCCAGAGCGATCCGTCGGGAGCTTCCTCGATGTCGCGGATGCGATGCCCCATATCCCAGCGCTGGACGGGAGTGGCGCCGCCCTTGCCGTCGAAGCTAATGCGGACGAGGGCCATGGTCTGCATTCCGCTGACGAAGCCGTTGCCATTCCACTGCTGGAATGGGCCGCCCTTGACGGCCTTGTAGAACATGAGGTTGCCGGGCGCGATGACAGGCGTCCAGTAGATGACCGGTTTGGTCAGATCGGGCCGTGTGTCGGGGCTGGGGATGGGCACGCCATCGTAATTGACCGCGTAGGAGGTGAGAGGCCAGCCGTAGTTCTTGCCCGGTTCGATCAGGTTCAACTCATCGCCGCCTCGTGGGCCATGCTCGACTTCCCAGAGCTGGCCGTTGGGCGCAAAGGCGAGGCCATAGGGCGTGCGGTGCCCGGAACTCCATGTCTCGGATGGCGTGAGATTGGGGCCGGGGAAGGTGTAGGTGCGAACCACGGGAGCGGTCTTTGCGGCTTCGGTGTCGCGCGGCGGATCGATTACAGGCACGGTGGCGTCGCCGGTCTTGCCGGCCATGGGGTTGCCGGGAGCGGGCTTGCCATCGAGGGTGAGGCGGAGGATCTTGCCCAGCGGCTGGTTGGGGTCCTGGGCGGGCGTCATGCGCTGGCGGTCGCCGGAGCTGAGGAAGAGATATTTGCCATCGGGCGAGAATGCGACCTGCGCGCCGAACTGGCCGCCCTGGCCCCGCTCGCCGTCGCGCCAGATGACTTTGAGGTTCTCGAGGCTGGCGGAATCGGGACCGAGCTTCAGTTCAGCTTTGGCGAGGGCCAGGCTGGAGCCGCCGGGGTCGCCGGGCTCGGAGTAGGTGAGGTAGACGCTGTGGTCCGTGGCGTAGTGCGGCGAGAGAAAGACACCGAGCATGCCGCCTTGTCCGCCAAAGAGAACGGCAGGAACGCCGGTGACGGGGGTCTTGTCGCCCTGCTGGGTGACGAGCTTCATGGCGCCGACCTTCTCGGAGATGAGCATGCGGCCGTCAGGCAGGAAGGCGATGCGCCAGGGCAGGTCGAGGGTGGTTACCTGCGTCATGGTGAAGGGAAGGCTGGACTCGGGCTTCTGCTCGCCCGCATTGATCTGCGCGTTTACCTGGGTCATAGCTAGAACTGCAAACAGCCCCACGACCACCGACTGATTCATCACGTCTCCTTGGTGCTTTGCCGATCCCGTGCGATCTTCGACCGGGTCGCTTCAACGATACAATACATTTGAGATCGGATGGCGAGCCTAGCAAAGGGAGACTTCGGCAAAGTGGCGTTGAATCGAATTGGAATGCTGTGCGTAGGAGTGTTGACGGCGGGGCTGTTCTACGGCGGATTGTGGGTGCATGCGGCAGGAGACCAGTCCGCGCCGCTCTACAGTGCGGCGCAGGCCAAGCGAGGCGCGGACCTTTATCAGGCGAAGCAGTGCGCGATGTGTCATGGAGCGAAGCTGGAAGGCAATGGGCCGGTGCCGGCGCTGAGCGGAGACAACTTTGTCTCGGTGTATTCCAGCCAGCCGCTCTCGGCGCTGTATGACAAGGTGCAGGGGCAGATGCCGCCAACGAATCCGGGCTCGCTGACTCCGGCTGAGGCGTCGGACCTGATTGCGTACCTGTTGAGCTCGAACAAATACCCTGCGGGGGACACCGAGCTGCCGGCAGACCGGGACAAGCTGAAGGCGATTCAGGCGACGAAGCCGTCGAACTGAAGGGTGTAAAGTACGGCGCTGCGACGGTTTGCGGGGAGAACTGCAATTGCGTTCTGCGTGCGGTTGGGCTTAGGCTGGTCGGCAACGATTGAGGCTGAGTCGCAGGCGTGGTTTTCTGCGGTCGCATGTGATCTCAAGACGTCTCGGAGGTAAGGTATGCGTCCCGAACAGTGGGAGATTTTCAAGCGAGCAGCGCGCCGCGAGAAGATGGACAAGATCCCGATGGCGCTGATCATCGACAGCCCATGGATCCCCGGGTATCTGGGAATCAAGCATTTGGACTATTTTCTCGATCCGGAGGTCTGGTTCCAAGCCAATCTGAAGATCATGCAGGAGTTTCCGGACATCATCTTTGTGCCCTCGTGGTGGATGGAGTACGGGATGGCGGCCGAGCCCTCGGTGCTGGGCGCGAAGATCAAGTTCTGGCAGGACAATACGCCGAGTGAATACCAGACATTGCGGAGGCTGGAGGACATCGACAGCTTTCCGGACTATGAGGTGGAGGCGGATGGCTTTGCCGGCCTGACGCTGCACCGCATCGGCATGGCGCGTCAGCGAATCCTGGATGCGGGCTACATTCTGCCCATGGTGACTTCGCGTGGGCCGCTTTGCACGGCCGGGTTTGTGCGCGGAACCACGGAATTCATGATCGATCTGGTGGAAGATCCCAAGGGCGCGCATAAGCTGATCGACCTTTGTACGCGCGTCATTATCGACTGGCTGAAGGCGCAGCAAAAGGTGATGGGTGATCAGGTGGAGAGCATCTTCATCCTCGACGACATTGTGGGATTTATCAATGAAGAGCATTACCTCGAGTTTGCGCACCCGTATCTGAAGCGCATCTGCGATGCGTTTCCAAAGGACTGGGTGAAGCTGTATCACAACGATGCCGAGGTGGATGCATGTCTTGACCATCTGCCGGATACCGGGTTCAACGTGCTGAACTGGGGCAAGCAGAAGCACATCACGGAGGTGAAGCAGCGCGTGGGCGACCGCATGTGCCTGATGGGCAATGTGAATCCGCTGGAGATTGCGGTGCGCGGAACTCCGGAAGAGGTAAAGGACGAGACGCTGGAGGTACTGGAGGGTTCCGGCGGCGAAGGGATCATCCTCTCCGTGGGCGGGGGCACGAGCCCGGGGATGCCGCGGGAGAATATACAGGCTATGCTCGAGGCCTTGAATGAATTCAACGCAAAGCGCGCGGCGGTTGAAGTTGCCGCCAGCCGTTAAATGGGAGAGTTATGCCTGATTACGCCTTGATGAACCAGTATCTTTATGAAGGCAACGCCGACCAGGTAGAGCGGCTGACGAAAGAGGCCCTCGCCGAGGGGCAGACCGCGCAAGAGGTGCTGACCGACGGACTGATTGCGGGCATGAGCGTGGTGGGAGAGGACTTCAAGCATAACGTTCTGTACGTTCCGGAGGTGCTGATTGCCGCGCGGGCCATGAAGGCCGGGATGGGGGTGCTGAAGCCGCTGCTGACTTCGAAGACCGGCGGCACTAAGCCCAAGGGGGTTCTGCTGATGGGTACGGTGCGCGGCGACCTGCACGATATTGGCAAGAACCTGGTGGGGATGATGGCCGAGGGCGCGGGCTTTGAGCTGCACGATATTGGCGTGGACCAGAGCGTGGACAAGTTTATGGCTGCTGCGGAGAAGTGCAAGCCGACCATTATTGGCATGAGCGCTCTGCTGACCACGACGATGATGTATATGAAGACCGTGATCGATGGCTTTGACGCGGCGGGCCTGTCGCACATCAAGATGGCCATCGGCGGTGCACCGATCAGCCAGATCTTTGCCGACGAGATCGGTGCGGACGGGTATGGCGCGAACGCGTCGGCCGCGGTGGATCTGTTCCTAAAGCTTGCGGCACAGGGGTGATTCGAGATGGCGATCTACAAGATTTTGTCCTGGCAGGAGCTTCCGACCCAGATCAAGGCCGAAGACGATGACGAGGATGTGACCGTCATGCTGGACGACAGGTTTATGGCGCAGGTGGACATCCTTGCGGCCAAGCGTGGGCTGCAGGCGGCGGACGACTATCTGGCGCAGTGGAAGTGGAGTGAGGAAGAAGAGCGAGCGGGGTCTGCGCGAGAGGTGGCCGAGGCGCTGAAGGCCGAGCTTGAAGCGAAAGGCTGGTAGAACTTCGCGCCAATGGCCGTGACCCTCACTATCAACGGACAATCCATCGAGGCAACTGGCGGTCGATCGCTGTTCGACTATGCGGAAGATCTTGGGATCGATGTGCCCACCTCCTGCCGCAAGCAGGGCAAGTGTAAAGAGTGCATTGTTGAAGTGGCGGAGGGGATGGAGGCGCTGACTTCGCCTACCGAGCCGGAGCGTCATCTGACGGGCAATTTTCGCTTGTCGTGCCAGGCGTGTGTGGCCGCCGAGGAAGGGCATGTTCGCTGCCATACGATGCGACGCGGGCATATGCGCATCGAGCGACATGCCTTTGGATTGCCGGTCGGCAATCAGGCGCTGAAGCTTGATCCCGCGGTGACGCGCGATGGCGACAGAATCCTGATCGACGGGGTTGAGGTTGAGCGGTCCACCGGTCCGATCTATGGCATTGCAGTGGACGTGGGGACGACGACGGTGGTGCTGCGTCTGGTCGATCTGGAGAGCGGCGAGCCGATTGCGGATACTTCGTTCGAGAATCCGCAGCGTTTTGGCGGCTCGGAGGTAATGTCGCGCATAGCCTATGACACGGAGCACACGGGCAGGCTGCTGATGCGCACGATGGCCGGGTATATGACGCGCGCGATCCAGGAGTTTCCGGTCGATCCGAAGAACATCTATGAGATGGTGGTGGTCGGCAACTCGACGATGCGGGATCTGTTCTTCCGGCAGAATGTGTATTCGATTGGGCAGACGCCGTACCACTCGATTACCGAGATTGAAGTTGCGGAGGGGAAGCGCACCACCACGAGCCTCGTCCAGACCGGGCAGCGCAGTCTGCTGCCGATTCATCCCAAGGCGCGGGTCTATGGTGCGCCGATTATCAGCGGGCACGTGGGGGCCGACGCTGCCGCGTGCATGCTGGCGGTGGACCTTGCACATGAAGAGCGGCTGATCGCGGTGATGGACATTGGGACGAATACGGAGCTGATCGTCGGCAACAAGGACCGGATCTTTGCGGCGTCGTGTCCGGCGGGGCCGGCTTTTGAGGGTGGAGCCATTGCGTGCGGCATGCCTGCACTGGATGGGGCGATCGAGTCGGTTGAAATGGAGGCGGATGGAAGCTTTCGGCTGGGCGTGATTGGCGATGTTGTGCCGGAGGGGATCTGCGGGTCCGGGCTGGTGGATGCGCTGAGCGAACTGCTGCGCACGGACCGGATGAACGATATGGGGCGGTTTGAAGATGAGGCCCAGCGCGTGACTCTCTTCCGCGGTAGAGTGCCCGACGAGGATGTCTTTCTGCTGGAGAGCGACGTGAACGAACTGGCGCAGGCCAAGGGTGCGAACGTCGCCGGCCTGCATGTTGTCTTCTCGATGTATGGCATGGACTTTGACGATATTGAGGTCTTCTATCTGGCGGGAGGATTCGGGCGCCACCTCAACGTGGAGGCGTCGAAGCGGATTGGGCTGGTGCCGAATCTCGATTCGTCGAGGATTGTGCAGGCGGGTAATACCGCGATTGAAGGCGCGACCATTGCATTGCTCTCGAAGTCGAAGCGGCAGGAGCTGGAAGAGCTGGTGAAGAGGGTGCAGCATTGCCGGCTGGAGACTCACCCGAGCTTCTTCAACTTTTTTGTGGAGGGCTGCCAGTTCAAGCCCGTGGAGCCGATTGCATGCTCCCCGTAGCGGAAGGCCTCGAGCTGACCGGCATAGTGTCCGGCCTGAATGTGCAGCCTGAGGAGTATGTGCGCCTGCTGGGGTATCCCCGTGGCTGGGTGATGGAGGGCCGTGCGCTGGAGCTGGCGGACTGGGCGCGCGACTGGTACTCGAGGAATGGACGCCCGTGGTTCTATGCGCGGCAGGCCGAGAGCCTTCGAGATTAAAGATGACGCGATAACTATTGATGGCGCCGCTTTCCGCAGCACGCGCATGCAGTCGACGTTGCAGCAGGCGGGAGCACACAGCGTCATTCTGGTCGCGGTAAGCGCCGGACCCGAGGCCGAGGAGGAATCTCATCGGCGCTGGGAGGAAGGGAAGCCGGACGAATATTTCTTCCTGGAGATATTCGGCTCCGCGGTTGTCGAGCAACTGGCTGCATTGACCGGCGCCCGTCTTTGCGCGTGGGCTGAGGAGCGCGGAATGGCGGTGTTGCCGCACTACAGCCCGGGATATCCGGAGTGGGACGTGGCCGAGCAGCCGCAGCTGCTGGAGTTGATCAAGCGAGCGCAGCGACAGCCTTTTCCTTCTCCGGTGGAGGTGTTTGAGACGGGGATGCTGCGCCCGAAGAAGACGCTGCTGGCGGTCTTCGGGTTGACGCGCCACACGGAGCGCCTGCAAAGGCTTACCGACCTTGTGCCCTGCGAGAACTGCTCGTTTGGGCCGTGCGAGTTCCGGCGCGCGCCGTATAGGCGTGCTCCGCGAGCGTGGGGAGAGCAGGTGGTCCAGGTCCGGGCTGCGACGCTTAATCCGGACGCGAAGTACACGGTGAATCGAAAGGCCCTGAAGCGGTGGGCCGAGGAGCTTCTCACGCTGAGCGAGAACCAGGACGGCTCGGTCGACGCATTATTTCGTTATGAGGGCTCGACCTGCACGAATAAGCCGCTGCTGTTTAACTATGGCGTGACGCTGGGGCCGGCTGCAGAGGGATATCCAATTCTGAAGCAAAGCTGCGTGCAGGCGCCGGAGGACAAAGGTCTCGCTGTGATGTGCCAATATGTTGAGGACGCTGCGGGGCTGATGGGCGCCATCGATCGAGAGAAGCCCCTGCAAGGGGAAAAGCTGGAGGCAGTCTTGTCCTGGTGGCGCACGCCGGTTGGCGCTGGGTGCTACTGTGAGCAGGCCAGCCGCGACCATAAATGGGGACTGGTGCTGGAGACCGTACACTATGCGCTGGTACAAAAGGAACGCAGCGGAGATACGGATACGATATGAAGACTCTTTTGCAGGATGCGGTCCGCGAACGGCCCCTGCTTGGCGATGGCGCCATGGGGACGCAACTGATGTTTGCCGGGTTGGAACAAGGCAACTGCGGCGAGACCTGGAACCTGACGCATCCAGAGAGAGTGCTCGGCATCCAGCGACGATATGTAGAGGCCGGTTCTGACTGTCTGATCACCAATACCTTTGGCGGCTCCCGCATCATGCTCAATCGCCATTCGGCGGCGGACAATGTGGTGGGGGTGAATAAGGCCGGAGTCGAGATCGCTCGCGAGGCCTTTGGCGCCAAAGAGGGCTATGTGCTCGGCGATATTGGTCCGTTCGGCGGACTGCTGGAGCCATTCGGAGAATTTACCGAAGCGCAGGTACGCAGCGCCTTTCAGGAGCAGGCCAAGGCGCTGGTCGATGCGGGGGCGGATGCCATCATTATCGAGACGCAGACCTCGCTGGAGGAGCTCTTGATCGGTATCCAGGCAGCGCAGACGGCCGGCGCGAAGTGCATCATCGGGTCGATGGCCTATGACGTCACTCTGGATGGCTCGACCTTCCGCACGATGATGGGAATTGAGCCCGAACGCGCCGCCGAGTTTATGGAGGAGAGCGGCGCGCACATCGTTGCCTTGAACTGCGGCACCGGCATGGAGATGGAGCGGGCGCGCGTGGCCGTTGAGCGTTACAAGCGGACCACTAGCCTGCCGGTAATGGTGCAGCCGAATGCAGGGAAGCCGCAGCTGATCAACATGAAGGTCGTGTACGACGAGACACCCGGGCAGATGGTGACGGGCCTCGTTCCGCTGCTGCAGGCAGGCGCAAACATTGTCGGCTCCTGCTGCGGCAGCACACCGGAACATATCCGTGCGTTTCGGAAGGTGATGGACGAATTTCTTGCGTTCGAAGAGAATTTGAACCAATGGAGGAATGCGTGAAGGTCAAAATCTGCGATGTGAACCCGGCTGCCGACTCCAAGCTTCCAGAGCATACGAGCGATAAGTCCGGTATCGGCGTGCACTATGTGGACGCATATATCAAGCCGATGAATATGAAGCTGGAGGATGGAACCGCAGTGCGATGCAAGCGCCGGGGATTGAAGATCACGCTATCGGTTGGCCTTAAAAAAGGCGAAGGCCTGATGCGGCGACTTGAGGTGAGCACTGACCCGGTGGTGATGCTGAATGCGGCGTTGCAAGAGGCGGCCAAGGGCGCCGGCGTCGAATTGATGGTTGAAGACGGGGCCATCTTCTGCGCGCTTTGATTTGCGCTTAAGTCAGGGTTTACTGGCGGCGGCTATAGGCCGGTTGAATCGAACGCCTCGCCAGTTTCGAAGACGGCATCGTGGAAGATGACGGTTCTCCTTTTGCGCAGGTTGGCGACGGTTTCCAACGGCGAGTGACCCGTGACGATCAAACGGCTGAGATAGCCGGGTCTGATCTGCCCGAACTTCTCCTTGAAGCCGAGCCGCTGCGAGCTGTTGCCGGTCGCGGAGTTGATGACGGCCAGAGGTGGGAGTCCGGCGCGTTCCATCATCTCCAACTCGTCCAGAAAGCCAAGGCCGTGGGCCACGCCGTAGGAGCCGGCGTCGCTGCCGGCGATGACGATCACGCCCAGCTCGTGTGCTTTGAGCAGGGACGAAGCGTGCTGGTCGAGGATCTTTTGCAGATTGAGGACGACGTCTTTGTCCCAGCCCATGAGATCGGCGTGGTCGATCTGCTTCTGGACGGGTGTGAAGGTCGGCACCCACGCGATCTGGCGCTCCCGCATTTTGGAGAGCTGATCGTCGCGCACGAAGAACCCATGCTCAATGGAGTCGACGCCACCGTCGATGGCGCGCTCTATGCCTGCGTCGCCCGAGGCGTGAGCAAAGGTCTGCCTGTCAAGAGATTTCGCGGCGGCGACGCATTCGCGAAGCTCTTCGGTGGTCATTTGAGGTTCGGTGGTGACCGCGCCTTTTTTGAAGTTGATGATGCCGGTGGGAATCAGTTTGATGCGGTCGGCGCCCGCCTTTACTCGTGCTTCGACACATTGTCCTGGCGAATCAAAATCTTCCAGTGGCTCGCCCATAAAAGAGCCGTAGCGGCCACGATGATGGATTGCAGCGCCGGGGCTGTCCACATACGGCATGACCGGGCGATCGGGGCTCGAGTAGAGTTTGCTCAACGCGAGTCCCACGCCGTCCTTGTCGCCCGCGTCGCGGACTCCCACAATGCCCAGGCGGGCCAGCTTTTCCAGTCGCGGCCGGGCAAGGGCCAGCAGAACTTCGGGCTGCTGTTTTAGATATGCTGCGCGCTTGTTCGCGTCCAGCTCGCCGCCTTCAAGAAAAAAGTGCGCGTGGCTCTCGATCAAACCCGGCAGCAGGGTGCAATCTGAAAGGTCAGCATCCGGCCCTTTCTGGCCTGCATTGACCAAATTTGCCGGTGGAGAATCCTGGCCGACGTATACGATTTGCTCCTTGCCGTACACAATGTGTCCGTTGCTGAGGGGGCGCGTACTGAGGCCGTCGAGGATTGTTCCAATGCGAAGCCAGACGCAGCGTTCCGCGGTTGCGCAGGGGATATTCACAGAGGCCTCCTTGCTTCCGGAAGATTGAGATAGAACATGAAGTCGATCATTTTCGCTTAGGCGTCAAGTTCGTCTGCCTGGCTGCAAAGGGCCATGATGGCTTCGACCTGGCGGTAGCCGGAGATCTCGTGGGTCTCACCTTCGCGGGGACGGCCTAGCTCAAGCGCCTCGTGGAGCTTTGCGACGAGAGGATGATCTTTGGGCAGCGGCCCGGGAGTCCGCTCCGGATTCGCCAGAGCAAAGTCGAGGCCGACCTCCATGGCGAGTGTGAGGTAGGCCTTTTCGAGTTTTTCGCGAATATCTTTAGGCGTTCCCCAGGCAAAGTTGGAGAGGCCGACGATCATGTGGATGCCGTTCAGATCGGGGTCTGCGCTCATGAGCTGCATTGCATCGAGACCGATATTCACGAGTCCGTAGGTATCCGCGCCGACGGGCGCGAGGCCGGGATCGATGATGATCTGATCGTTGCGGCGACCGGCTTTCGTAGCAAGAAGCTCAACAAAATGCTTTGCGGCACGATAGGAATCCTGCGGATTCATGCATTGGGCAGCGCCGTCCGGAGTAAAGGTCTCTGAGGCCATCACGACGGCAAGGGTGTCGTAATGGTTGACGAGCTCAACCATTTCGTCCAGACGTCCGCGCGATGCGGCGAGCGAATTAAGGATCGGCGGGCCGCTCTTGGTGCGATCGTAGTGCTTCAATGCGATCTTGTGATATTCGATGGAGGGGTTGTCGAAGGCGATGGGGGTGTCAGTAACTTCCTGAATGGCGGCTATTACCTCGGGCAAGAGATCGAGCATCTCCTGCATGCGGACTGAGATATGCTGCGTGCCGTCCAGGTTGAGCGTCAGGTAACTAGCGCCGAGTTGGGCCTGTACTCTGGCGAGCTCCTGATAGCCTTTTGGATCGCGATCCGTAAACGCCTTGCGCGCGCGGGCGTAAGAGTTGTTCATCAGCTCGCCGACAATATGCAGTTTCTCAGCCATTACTCAACTTTCCGATCCGGGGCAGGTTGCTGCGTCGTGGCAGCCGCCTCCCGTTTCGCCGTATGATCCCGGCCCAGCCAAAGGTTGGCCCACGCGGAGGTACCCCGCAGACCCTGATTTTGCACAGCAGGCGCATGTTGCAACAGCGTCTGCTCGGTTCCGTCATGCTTCAGGCGCTCGTAAGCGCGCAGCCAGATGCAGTCGCCATAGCCGTCGACTTCACAGCGGCCTTCGCGTGTTCCTCCGCAGGGTCCATTGCGCTGGTTTTTCGCACACTGCGATTCGGGGCAGAGGTATGCGATCTCCGGCAGCGAGCAGTCGCCGCAATCCTTGCACTGGAACAAGGCAGCTTTGCTCAGGTGCTCCAGCGCGCGCAGCGGCTTTGGCCCCTGGAAGGAATCCGCGGACTCTGCACAGACCTTTGCTCCCCAGCGCGCAAAGGGCTTGCCGGGAACGAACATGGTGTCATGCGACAGCTTCGAGAGCTGATAGGACAGATTGACATGTTCGTTGGCGATGGCTGGTCTGGGGCTTTCGCGGCCGGGGTCGGCGAGGCCTGTCTCGGGATGGCTGGAGTAGTAGAAGAATTCACCGGGCCGCGAGAAGCAGATTTCGTGGGCGAACTGCTTCCAGTCATCTGGCGCGAACGTTCGTTCGATCGCAAAAATGCTTTCAATCGCCGGATAGTTGTGGATGCCGCCAAGGTAGACACCGCGGTACCCGAGGCCGCGGTAGATTGCAATCTGCTTCGCGGCGAACTCGCGAAAGAATGCCTTGCCCCCGTCGGCGGATTGGCCCTGCTTCTGACAGAGCTCCCAAAGTGGCTGGGTGACGACGACCCCGGGAATTCGGCCTTCGTGGAAGAGTTGTGCTACCCGTGGACTCAAGAGATACACGTTGCCGATGAGCGGGGTGGCTGCCATGTCGTGCGCACCCATGTAGCAGCTTAGATCGGACATCTTTCGCGAGTCGAAGCCGATCTGGTTGATGATGAAGTGCGCGCCGCACTCGATCTTCTTAGCCAGCTTTTGATATTGCGGGACGACTTCGCCTTCGCGCAGTTTGAAATTGGTGGTGACGGCGCCGATGCAAAACTGGGTCTTTTCGAGCGGAGGATGTTTGCCGCGCGCTGCTTTGAAGCTAAGGCCGGTATTCATGGTGTGCAACATTGAGATCAGACCGACGGAATCGATGTCGAAGACGGGTTTGGCGAGGCCATCGTTGCCGCCGACGGGGTAATCGCCGGTCATCGCCAGAATATTGTGGAAGCCCTCGCTGTTGAGCATCCAGGCTTCGCTTTCGAGGCCATTCCGGTTCAAATCCTTGCAGGTGAGGTGAATGACGACTTCCTTGCCGGCGTAAAGAATGGGACGGCCGAGAGCGAGCGGCGCCAGTTGGGGATTGCCACCGGCGTTGTCAGTGATGGATATCCAGTCAATTTCGGGACTGGCGACCAGTTCATTGGCGAAGGAACGGGCCTTGATGGCGCTGCCCTCAGTCATGGAGCCGCGCACGGAGACGAGTTCGGTCGCGACCAGAAAGCGGGAGGTATCCGAGAGTTTTTCGCGCAGCGTCGGCACAGGCTCGTCCGTATCTTAAATTGCCCAACCAAGGAACTCTACTGCATCTTGCAGTGAGGCCGCTGAGAGATGTCACATGAGAAGCGCGGTGAGCTCGATTCGGGTACTGGTCAGGCATCGCTTGACGAAGCTTCCGGCGGACTGCTAATGTCCTGCCACGCGCGACGAAGGCGCGTCTGTGCGTGCTGAACGCGCACGAGTGGAGCGGGCGATGCCGGCAGTTATTGAGAGAAGAAGAGCCCTGCTGCTGGCGCAGGCGCGAGCGCAGCCGGGCGCAGCGGCCACGGGACCTCATGCGATTTCCGGCATGCGGGCGTTTCAGATGGCGGCGTCGCAGTCGGGCCCTGGATATGTCGTTCTGCAGGTGCGGACTGCTTCCGGGCTGACGGGATATGGGGAGTGCCGGACGCTCTCGTCCGCGGAGTTGAAGAGCACGGCGGACGCGGTGGAGGGACGGGCTGCGACCAGCTACGAAGTGCTCGATCCTCTGGTTCCGCGGGTGGTACGAGCGGCTTTGAATATGGCGCTGCTGGACATTCTAGGGAAGGCGACGAATGCTCCTGTCTATCGCGTGCTGGGGGGACCGACGCGAAATAAGGCGCGGGCGATCACACGATTGCTGGGCGGTTCGGACACTGAGCTGGCGGACGATCTGAAGCGGCAGCTTGCGACGGGATATCGCGCGTTTTTGTTGCCGATTCCTGTGCCCGGAGCTCGCAATCAGGGCAGTGATTACATTCATGCGGCGGTTGCGCGGTTTGAGGCGATGCGCGCGGCGGAGCCGACGGCAGACTTTGCGCTGGAGTGCAGCGCGGAGCTTTCCGCAGGGGATGCTGCGGCGCTGGCGACGGCGCTGGAGAAGCTACATCCGCTGTGGTTCGATGAGCCGTGCGCAGTGTCGAATATTGCCACGCTGCGTAAGATCTCCGATGAGACGGTCGTGCCGCTTGGCTTCGGGCGAGGGATTGTAGATGGCGGCGTCTACCAGCAGTTGCTGCGTGAGGGCGTGATCGATTTGCTGCGGCTGGACGTGCTGGCGCACGGCATCACCGGAATGCGCAAGCTGGCCGCGCTGGCCGAGACCTATTACGTGGATGTTGCGCCATGGCATGACGGCGGCCCGATTGCCAACGCCGCCGCGCTGCACGCGGCTGCGAGCATTCCGAACTTCTATATTGCTCAGCTTGTGAATCCTGAGGCAAATTCTGTGCATGATGGCTACTTCGCGCTTTCGGCTGCGCCCGGGCTGGGCGTTGAGGTGGACGAGCGGCAGCTGGAGAAGGGGCAGATCGCATGAACCGCCGCAAATTCCTCGGTGGAGCGGCGATGGCCGCGGCAGCGTTGCCCGGCTCGCGTCTCGCGGGCGCGGTTGCGAGGCCGAGTATTGCCGAAGGCTGCGGATGCGATCCGTTTGCGCAGGCGCGGGATGGCAGCTATGCCGTCAACACCGGCTCCAACCCTGAGGCGTTTCGCGGACTGAGTTCCGGAATCAAAATCACGAACCTGAAGGTCTTTGGCGTTTCGATTACACCGAACTCCGACCGGCCGTATGTCTTCGTGAAGATTGAGACCAACCAGGGCGTCATTGGGTGGGGCGAGGCTACGCTGGAGGGAAAGGCGCAGGCGGTGATGTCGTGCGTGCTCGACTTTCGAGACTTCCTGATTGGCAACGATCCGATGCAGGTGGAGCACTTGTGGCAATCAATGTATGTGCACACGTTTTATCGCGCGGGACCGGTGATCGGGTCGGCGATGTCGGGGATTGATCAGGCGCTGTGGGACATTCGCGGCAAGGCGTTGAATGTTCCGGTGTACCAACTGCTGGGTGGCCCATACGATGAGCGCGGCGTGCGCGGCTACTACCATGTGGACGGGGTGGAGACGGACGAGAAGCTCGCTGAGCTGAAGCAGAATGCGGTAAGCGAGGGCGTCAGCTGCCTGAAGGTTGGCATGCCGGACCACGATTACGAGTGGCTCGAAGGCAATGCGAAGATCACGCGCGTGGTGAAGTACCTGGAGCGGATCCGCGCGGGGCTGGGCGACTCGATCGATATCGCGATCGACTTTCATGCGAAGATGAGCCCGTCGGTGGCCGTGATTATGTGCAAGGAGATTGAGCCGCTGAATCTGCTGTGGGTGGAAGAGCCGTGCCCGCCGGAGAATGTGCAGGCGATGGCGCGAGTTTCGCGGCGCTCGACGACGCCGATTGCGACCGGCGAGCGATTGGTTGCGACCTATGGCTGCCGGGAGCTGATCGAAATGGGTGTGGTCGACATTTTGCAGACGGACATCAACCATGTGGGCGGCATCTCCGCGTTGTGGAAGGTGGCGGCGATGGCGAACATCTCGGACATCTCGATGGCGCCGCATGCATGCGAAGGCCCGATTGGCGGGCTGGCGACGCTGCATGTGGATACTTCGATCCCTAATCTGCTGGTGCAGGAGATCTGCAGCTTTGTGGTGCCGGGTGAAAAGGAAAAGATTTGGGCTGAATGGTTCGGCTTCCCGGCGATGCGCATGGTGAACGGCCGCGTACCTCTGCCGACTGGCCCTGGATTAGGCTTCAACCTGAGCGAAGAGGCGCTGAACAAGTATCCGTTTGGCGGAACCAAGCCAATGGAGTTTGTCTACCATGCGGATGGATCGGTCGCTGCGCTTTAGACAGGCGAGGGGCTCCGCTACTTAGGGGGCGACCTGCTGCGAGCAAAATCGAGACGAGTCGATTGAGGCCACGGCCTTCGTGCGGCGATCGGTCCCGATGCCGAGCGATTTGGCGCGCGGCCTTAAGGTGACCAAAGTGCGCGCTGGGGACTGGTTATGGCGCGGGCCTTCTCAAGATGCATTTTGGCTGCCCGATAACAGGTGTGGGAGAACCCACTTCGGCATCGAGCCAACGGCATTGGCGCGCGGGTTGCTGATGCCGATCGTCCAGTTACACAACCGCTTTGATGTCGGACCTCGCTCGCGCGATTTCACCCAGGGAACGCTCATCGTCGCGGAGTCAGAGAGCCGCCCATTGTGTCTGTTTGTTGACGACCTTGTGGGTAAGCAGGAGTTTTGTTATCAAAAGCCTGGGAGAAAAGTTTCAGGATGTAGCGGGGCTGGCCGGCTGTGCCATCCTTGGCGATGGCCGCGTCGGCCTCATCCTCGATCTTGATGGCATCTCCAAGGGGAGAAGCTAATGACAACGCTCTTCTTGAACGACACATCGCCCACCGGCGCGCCGATCCTGAAAATGCGGGAGTTTGAAAAGATCAGCAAGCTTGCTTACGAGCGGTTCGGTCTGGACATTCCGAAGACCAAGCTCGACCTTGTTGCGGCGCGGCTAGGGAAGATCCTGCGCCAGCTTGGCATGAACAGCTTCGAGCAGTACTGCGACTATGTCCAATCGGACAGATCCGGCGCCGCCTTGACGACGCTCGCCGACCGGCTGACCACGAATCACACCAGCTTTTTCCGGGAGCCACGGCACTTCGACATCCTGCGCAGGATCATTCTGCCGGAGGTGCGGATGCGGTCCCGCATCGATATCTGGAGCGCCGCCTGTTCTTCCGGCGAAGAGCCGTACACCATCGCCATGTCGCTGTTGGAGGAGATGCCGGAGGCGGTCTCTCGCGTTCACATCAAGGCCACCGACCTCTCCACTCGGGTCCTGGCCACGGCGCGTCAGGGGGTCTATCCATTGGATAAGGTGCAGAGCATTGCGCACTCTCTGCGGCAGAAGTACATGGTTAGAGAAGAGAGCAGCCGACCAAGTGCATGGCGCTTCAAGCCTGAGGTCCGCAAGATGGTCGAGTTCGAGCGCCTGAATCTGATGGAGACTCTGCCTCGCGGCTATCGCTGCTCAGTGATTTTCTGCCGCAACATTATGATTTATTTCGATAAGCCAACCCAGCAGAGATTGGTCCAACGCCTCTCGCGACATCTGGAGGATGGCGGCTACCTCTTCATCGGGCACTCCGAGAACCTGAGCAGCGTTGTGCATGGGTTGGATTACGTATCGCCTGCGGCTTATCGCAAGCCGGGCTGCCTGAACAGAAATACTGGAGGCGTATTTACGGCTTCAGGATTGGTAAAAAGTCTAAACTTGGTGGGCAGTGAGGGACTCGAACCCCCGACATCCTGCTTGTAAGGCAGGCGCTCTAACCAACTGAGCTAACCGCCCGCTTGTTACGCGGTAGACCCAGTTTAAAGGAGTCGAGCGCAGGGCGCAATGCGCGAATGAGGGAATAGCAGGATTCCGGGGAGGGTGGAGGACGACGCCTGCGGGCTTCAGTGTGCCCGATTTCGTTCAGAATCAGGGATGAACTAAGGGGTGGGGGCAGGGGTTGGTTCGGGGGCGACGGAGGTGATTTGAACGTACTGGTGATACATGCGGGCGCGCCAGTGGAGGATCATGCCGAAGGCCAGCACGAAGAAGATAGCCCCTGTCTGGGTGATGGAGAGAAAGCGGTCAAAGTAGCTGTGGGCGGCGGTGCGGACGATGGCGAGCACGATGATGACCAGGAAGAAAGCGTTCGACCGCTCCATCATGACATTATGGCCGACCCGTATGAGCCGCGAGGTGCGCAGCAAGGGATAGGCGAGGACGATGGCGCCGAGAAAGAATGCGCCGAGGGCCCAGCTCAAAGGGATGCGGCACTGCGGCGCAA
Source organism: uncultured Acidobacteriaceae bacterium (assembly GCA_963766975.1). Taxonomy (GTDB): domain Bacteria; phylum Acidobacteriota; class Terriglobia; order Terriglobales; family Acidobacteriaceae; genus Edaphobacter. Next base: position 474,944 of record CAVYCF010000007.1, on the reverse strand, counting down.
GGAACATGCAGAAGCCGGTGGACATGCCGAGAGGCGGGATGAGGATCTTGCGCGCGGTGACGATGGAGCGGCCCTCATGCACGCGCCAGATGAGGACAGCGCAGGCGCCGACGAGCGATGCCAGAAGCGAAAGTTCCTTGGGCGGGAGCATCGAGTTCCATTATGCCGTACACGATATGCTTCCCGGGTGTCGGCACACCACCCGGGGGGCGAACATAGTTCGAGGCTCAGGTCCATCAGAGCCCCCCAGGATTGGCGCAGAACGGAGGTGCGGGAATCCATGGTGGAGCTGAGCGGGATCGAACCGCTGACCTCCTCGTTGCGAACGAGGCGCTCTCCCAGCTGAGCTACAGCCCCCACCCGGCTGCGTAATCGCGCATCGCACTTCCCTAACTGGAATACGATCGGCAGACCCTACGCAGCCAACTGTGCCAGTGTAACAGGACGCGGTTTCTTCGCCTAGCAATGCTGTGGAAGATACGAGGGCCTGGGCGATTTCAGAATGCGAATGCGGGACGTGCTTCTGACAAAAAAAGACGGAACACCGCGAGCGGTGTTCCGTCTGGTTGGCCTTCAGGAGGCTGGATCGAATTAGGCAATGCTGCGACGACGGCGGAAGAGCATACCGGCAGCACCGGTGAGGCCAGTGCCGAGCAGCATGAGGCTGGAGGGCTCAGGGGTCGTGGAAACGCCAGTGTCCAAGGTAAAGCTGGACTGCGAATTGACGGAGGCGGTGTTCAGCTGGAACGTGGCGGCGGTGTTGGAATATCCGGCTTCCGTGAGCATTCCGCTACCGTTAACCTGAACCTGGCCATTCAACTCCGGGGTGAACGAAATGCTGCTGAGGATGAACGAGATCGCATCCGGGCCAGAGGCGGTGGTGAACAGGTTGCCAGTGGAAGAGGCGGTAAGCGGGGTGAGCATGTTGATCAGATCGCCGTCCGCATTCGCCAATGTGCCTGTGCCGAGAATCGCGATTCCGGGGTTGGTGAACGTTACCGTGGTCTGCGCGCCGTTGACGGACGATGCGCCGACGATGGTGATGCCACCAGTGATGGGCGATGCAAGGGCAGAGAGCGAAGAGACGGCCAGTGCCGCTCCGAGTGCTGCAAACTTCATGAGATTCTTCATATTCGATTGCCTCCTGATATTCCGCTTTGAAAAGCGGGTACTGCAGGTGTATCCCGAACCTCTCCAAGCTCTCGAACAGTGGGACAAGCTTTGCTGGAGTTGCGAAGTTCGTTGTGCCTCTCATATAGCATTTAGCACTCCAAAATGGGCCATCTGTTATCAATGACTTGCAGGGGCTATGTTTCCAGAGTATGCAAAGTGTTGCATTGTTTAGGCTATTTCCATACCACCTTGGTGGGACTTCGCATGGCGGGGTCGCTCGTGATGTGCGGATCCGGGCGATTCAGGAATCAATGTAGATGGAGACGTTCCGCCGCCAACCTCATCACGACAAATGCAGGCCGGAAGGAAGCGCGCCTGGAGCAGGAGACGGCTTTTGCGGGATCGCGGCCGGGTCGGCCGGGGCGGTCCGTGTGGCGAGTAGATACCAGCCCAGCCAGAAGGGCGCAGTCCAGAGAAGCCATGGCGAATGCAGGAACCTGGTTCCGCCACCGAAGATGGCTAGTTGCACAGCGGCGCTTGCGAGGCCCAGGAACGCCACCAGTCCACGTGAGCGCGCTATATATAGACCATGCAGGAGGGCAGGAATGGCCACGACCTGGTCTGTGAACCAGCTGTAGGGAGCAACTACCAGCGATACCAGCAGCAGTAGCGATCCGTGCGAGGTCCAGTCCCAGTTGAGGCGATGGCGGCGATAGTAGTCCAGCGCCCACAAGCAGCCTAGCGCTGCGGGGAGATATTGCAGCCAGATTGCGCCTGGGGCGATGGCGCGGCGCAACGCATTGGCGAGGCAGGGAAGAGGTATGAGATCGGCGCGTGAATCGCGTGCGAGTTGCGCACACTGCGCCCATGCATGCGGGTCGAGGACATAGGCGATCGCTGCTGTGGCGGCGACCATCAGGCCTGCACCTACAAGCACGCGGTAGCGCCGGCGCTCGAGTGTCCAGAGAAGCAATACTACTGCGAAGGGTAGAAGTAGATGGGGCTTTGGCAGGCAGAACCAAAGTGCGGCACCTGCCAGCATCGGTCGCGAGCGGTGAAGGAAGAGGAAGAGGACGATCCCGAAGAGGACCAGCATCGACATCTGTCCGACCAGCAGGCATGCCATCGCGGGGGCAAAGAAGTACGCGAGGGTATCTATTGCCGTGGGGGGACGACCGTGCAGGCACCGCACCATCCACACAGAAGCGAGTAGCAGAGCCAGGAGGGTAGAGCACCAGGACAGCTCTGCGACGTGTGGGCTGAGATAGCCAAGGGGCGCAACCAGCGGCAGCACAACCGGCGGGCTGCGCACCAGCATGACAGGAATATCCGGAGGAAGACCCGCCGAGCGCTCCAACCGCAGGAGCTGCTGTTCGTCATATGGATTTGCGTGATGCGAGAGCTGCTGGCCGGCTGCCCAGTACTCGACGAAATCCCGGTGCCCGGCGGCATCCTTCTGGAGCAGCGAGTGGAACACACCTGCTGCCGTGAAGAAGAATGCCAGGGTACAGAAGGCTACGACTATAAACTCCGTAGCCGTTTGCAGAAGATCGGATCGAAACCCTCCGCCCGAGGGCTTCCGCGATAGACCGCTGTGTCCTTCGGTGGGCATAGTTGGTCTCAATGCCCGGGGGCGAAACATCCCAGGGGCGTCCAATCCCCTTACTGCGAACTTGTGGAGTTGGCCTGACTGCTGCTTCCGCCCGAAGTTGACATGTTCTGGTCGATTACCAACTGCTGCTCCGGCTTCATGCTCTCCTCCAGCTTCTCCACGGGCATCGTCTGCGGGGAGTCGACGGGGGCAGGCTCGTTCTCCGGAGTCGTCATGGCAATTCCGGAGGCGGAAGGAAGGAAGGATTGTGGGTACTTGATGGCGGGCAGCGGCGCTCCGGCGGGAATCGGGTTGACGATCTCCGGAGTGACAATAACGATGAGCTCTGTATTGTTCTTGGTCTTGGAGACGGACTGGAAGAACTTGCCGAGAATCGGGACGTCGCCGATGAACGGGACCTTTTCAAACGTCTCCGTTTCGCGATTGTCGAGCAGGCCGCCGAGGGCAAAGCTCTCGCCCTCGTTCAGCTCCACCTCGGTCTTTACGCGACGCACATCCAGGCCCGGGACTGTGAAGCCTGATATCGATACGCCATTGGCGAAATCGAGGGAACTGACCTCAGGCGCCACCTGCAGCCGGATGGTCCCGCGCGGCGTGATGGTGGGTATGAAGTTGAGGCGCACACCGAATTCCTTGAACTGGATGGTGATGGCGCCCGCGCCGGTGCCCGTGGTTCCCTGCACGACTGGATAGGGATATTGCCCACCGGCAAGGATGCTGCCCTGCTTGCCGTTCATGGTGAGCACATTGGGCTCCGCCAGCACCTGGACGACACCCTTGGTCTCGAGCGCCTGGATGGTGGCGCCGAGATTGATGTCTGACCGGTACACGAAGAGGTTGAGGAGACTGGACAGGGTGAGTTCCGACCCACCCGTTGCTCCACCACTCGCGTTGGTGAGGTTGGTGAGCGACGGTGGAGAAAACTGCTGGGTGGAGACGCTGCCAAGCGTGTTCCCTGCGCCGGTGCTGAACAGATTGATCCCGAGCTGGTTGCTGCGGCTGCGATCGAGGCTGGCGAAGCGAACCTTGAGCAGGATCTGCGGCTCCGGCTTGGGCACGTTGACGTAGAGAAGATTGACGACTTTGCCTGCAGTGGCTGCGATCTGAACCGCGCGGTCCGAGCTGGTGAGGTCTTTGACGGTGCCACGGAGGAAGACGGCGCCATCTTCAGAGGTGACGCGCACGTTCTGGCCGGGGAGTTCCGTGCGCAGCTCACGGCGCACGCCATCCATCTTGTCGCCGACGGTGAAGTTGCTGGGCCGCACCTGGACATTGAAGAACTGGCGGCCGCCACCCTTCATCCACACGATCAGGCTGGTCTCACCGATGGCCTTGCCGTTGAGCATGACCTCGGTGGGTGTAACAGCTGTCGCTTCGGCGGTGTCGGACGAGCCGATGGCCATGCGCTCAATGGGCTGCGCCGTGTCCACGAGGACAGCTTTGCCGGTTTCAACGACGAGATCATTGGCCTGGTCTTGCGCGGTCGCGTTCGCGGCAGAAGGAGCGGCCGCGTCCTGTGCGAAGGAGCAGCACGGCGCGCAGACGGCGATCCAAGACGCGCAGACGATAGCAGAAACTCTAACTCTCGCTCTCACTATTTCTCCTGACCTGGTGTAAATTTCTGCTCGCTTGGCTTGGAGCCGTTGTAAACCTGAATCACATAATCCTGGGGCTTGGCGGCGGGCTTGGGAGCAGAGGGTGCGGACCGGACTTTGGGGGCTGGCGCGTCACTGCCTGTGTAGAGGTTGTTGACGGCGGTGCCGGTGGTCTGGGCAACCTGGGTGTCCAGCGGATTACGCAGGACGAGCTGGATGTGGGTCTGGCTGCTGGCGAGGCTCAGTTGCTCTGCCTGTTCCGGGGTCACGAGCAGGTTGACCACGGGAGCGCTCTGCGGCTTGCCTTCTCCATCCTTTTGAATGTCGGCTCCGGCCGAGAGCACCTCGATGTTTTGCAGAAGAGTTTTGACTCTGGGCCCTGCACTGACGTCTCCCTCAGGCGGATTTCCGGAGATCAGCACGTCTACACGCATGCCGGCGGTTACAAAGCCGGCCACACCGACGACTTCATCGACATGTACGGCGCAGGCGCGCATGCCTGGAGGAATGGTTGCGGCAAGGCCGCCACCCGCTCCCGGAGCGGCGAGCCGACTCTCTATGATGGGTTCGCCTCTATAGATGTCTGAGACGACGCCGCGGCCGATTGCCTGCTGCGGGTTGGTGATCGCGCCTTCGGGAATGGCGCCCTCCATCTGGGTTGTTCCCAGGTCGGTGTCTTTGAGGACTCCGCCCAGCTTGATATCACTGGCCGCGACAACCACAGTGGTCGTCTTCGGCTGCGAGGCGGCCACGTGACTGATCAGTGCCTTGTACACGAAATAGCTGCACAGTGCGGCGATCACAAACGCGATGACGAGGATCGTCTGTACTCGTTTGTTCATCGAGAAACCCACTTGAGCCAGCACCCGGCTGGCCCAAACCTTCTTTGAATTACCGGCAGTTTCTAACGCAGCAGACGGCCCGTCCAACGCAGACACCACTAACTTTTCGGTGTCTATACCGGTGTAAGTGCCACGAGTTTATATCAGCAGTTCAGGAGATCAATCACCGGGAGACGCGAGTTAGATAACACAAATGTCCCATTGCGCGAGGTCGTTGCCATGCCGTATCTCCTGAGGTCAGAAGAAAAACGGCGTTGTCTGAGAAGGCTCCAGCAGGACTTTCGCTACTGGCATGGAGGCTGCGCCGCAGTATTCTGAGCGCAAGCGGAGCGGCAGGCTGAGCTGCCAATCAAGAGACAGGCTTGCCCCGGTCTGTCTTCGCGCCTGTTATCGCACTCGAACCGCCTGCATGAGTCCAGCACGCACCATCACGCTCTTCGCGCCACCGCCGCGCCCCGGCGGCGGATCTTCGTCGTGGGCGGTTTCCGGTGTGGTGCATGGTGTGGTTTGCGGATGGATCTTTTATGGCCTCGCGCATACGCCGCACATACAAAGCCCCACGGTCCATCAGCGATTCACCGTGCGGGTTCTGGATGTGCCGATTACCAAGCCGGAAGTCCAGCTCTACCCGCCCCTGAGTAATCCCATACCTCCTGCCGCGCAACCAGCGCACTCGACTTCTGAATCCGCAGCCGCGAATAGAGATATCGCGTCGCGGCCGATTGCTCCGTCGCTGTCGCAGGCAGCGCCTGCGCCAACGACGCCGACACAGGAGCGTCCGGCTCCGGCGCTTCCGGCGTCCATTCAGCTTGCGCAGCGCAGCTATCAGCAGCAGACGCTGATCCAGCCTGATGCACCGAAGGACGTCATTCTGCAGCAGCCCACGCCGGTGCCGCTGGTGATGATGTGGGCGCAGCAGGAGCCGGTGAGGCCGGCGATCGCGGCACCGCCGCCCAAGCCTGTGATGGCGAATCTTCATGCGTCGATCGCGCGGCCCAACCGCGAATCCGCACCGGCGCCGATCAACCTCTCATCGACGGCGTTCCGCAGCGCGATGCCGACGCTCGCGCCGGGAACGACGTCTCCGCTGGTGGTGCATGGGCCGGACCCGGCGAAGCAGATGCCGGTGGCCGCGGCGCAATCCAATACACCTCCGGCGCCGGTGCGGATCATCTCGCTCTCCGACCGGCAGCAGCAGGAAGGACCCGTGGCGGTGCCGCTGGCCAACGCAAGCGGGCGGCCGTCGACATCGCAATCGCTGACGGCAGGGAAGTCGGAGGGCGCGGGCGGAGCCGGCGATGCGAGTGCTGCCGGCAGGCAGGCAGCAGTGGCGTCGGCACAGAGTCCGGGAACGGGGCAGGGAACTGGGGCGAAGCCAGTGGCCAACGCCGGCGGGGACGCAGCCGCGAAGCCGGCTGCATCGCCGGTAGCCGAATCGCAGACATCGGCGGGCATTGGAGCTGAGCTGCCGGCTGGAATGAAGCGCATCTCGTTGCCCAAGGACGGGCAGTTTGGCGTTGTGGTGGTCGGGTCTTCTCTGGCGGACCAATATCCTGAGACGGCGGCGATATGGGCAGGCCGGCTTGTTTATACGGTGTACCTCCACGTCGGAATGGGTAAGAGCTGGATCCTGCAATATTCGCTTCCGACCGGCACGCAGGCCGCTGCGGCGGGCGTTCGTCCGGATGCCCCGTGGCCTTACGACATTGTGGTGCCTCGCCTGGACGCCAGCGACTACAACTCCGATGCGGTGATGGTGCATGGGTTCGTGAACGTATCTGGGAAGTTCGAACGGCTGAACATTGTGCTGCCGCCGGAGTTCACGCAGGCAAAGTTCGTGTTGGGCGCGCTGGAGCAATGGCAGTTCCGCGCCGCGCGGCAGAACGGCCAGGCGACCCCGGTGGAGGTCCTGCTGATTATCCCTGAGCAGGATGAATAGGCTGCGCTATGAAGGTCAGGCGGTCTCTTCCGGCCCGTTGATTCGATCGAGGAAGCTCCTGAGGTGTTTCTTGTCGATCAGCGGTGCAGGCAGCCCAGGCAGGCTGCGAATATCCCTCTCGCTCTCGGGCAGCAAGAACTCGAAGCCGACACCATCGGATCCAGAGCGCACGACCTTGGCGTTGACCGAGATGGCGCGCCCGGGATCGTCGGAGCCTACTTCAGTCCGCTGCAGCGTGACGGCGAGGACAGTGCCCAGATACCAGCGGTGTTCGGTGAATAGATAGAAGCCAGTGGAACTGACATCGCGCACAGGATGGGAGATAGGCTGGGCGCCATCCCAGTAATACGCGACGAGCTGAAGCGACTTTCGCCGCCGTGCCTGTCGCCTCTCGTCAGACAGGAGCCAATCCAACCATCCCTTGCCCGGCGCCATATTCCCTCCGTGTCAGCTCCCTCAACCTATGCCGCTCGTGGGCGCAATCCCTACTGCGGGGTCAATATCGCCGAATTTCCGGGTTCCCGTTGGAGCGTGCGCCGATTAGACAGTTCGAAGCAGACCATCGATACGTTGCGAAGGCCCACTCCCATTGTGCACTCTTCTCAGGCGACCTTGAGTACCAACCGCCGCAGGATTTTCCGCCGCCTTTGACGCCTGAGCGGCGGCGCTGTGTGGGGACAGCCCAATCAGCAGGCACGGTATGCCGGCCACGAGCTAGACGATTGCGCCATCGGTCAGATCGAAATTCCTTTCCTAGTGCGGGAAATAAGTCTGGAAAGACTCCGCCATAATAATTGCTTCCGGGCCGAGGACCACCAAAAACAGCGAGGGAAAGATAAAGAGCACAAGGGGGAAGACCAACTTGACACTGGTCTTGGCGGCCTGCTCCTCGATTTGCTGACGCCGCTGAGTGCGCAGCGATTCGGAGTGGATGCGCAGGGTCTTGGAGATACTTGTTCCGAGCTGTTCGGACTGGATAAGGACGGTGGCGAGCACGCGCACCGTATCCACATCGGTGCGCTCGGCAAACTGGCGCCAGGCATCCGAGCGGGGACGTCCGGCCCGCTGCTCCAGAACAAGGATATCGAGCTCGTCGCTGAGGGCGGGGTGGGCCATCTTCAGCTCTTCGGCCGTGCGGGAGATGGCCTGATCGATGCTGAGGCCAGCTTCGATGCAGATGACCAGAAAATCGAGGGCGTCGGGGAGACCCCTGCGGATTTTCTTCTGCCGCGCCTTGATGCGGTTGCTGAGCCAGAAGTCCGGCAGGATAAATCCGACTCCGAGCGAGAAGGCGAGCGCAAAGGGAAGGGCTGAGTCGACCAATCCGAACACCCACGAAAGCAGCAGGAGCAGTACGGGGGTCAAGGCCTTTGCGCCGTAGAGCAGCTTGCTTGCGCCGTCCTTGCGATAGCCCGCGCGCACCAGCCGCATGCCGATGACGGACTTCTCCTTGTCGCTCTTGGGTATGACCCGGTCCAGATTGCCGACCATTCCGCCCAGCGACGAGCCTGTCTGCTGAATGGCGCCGCGCAGTGGGCCGCGCTTGGGTTTACGCGTCACTACGTCGGAGACGCGCTGCAGCATCGCCTGGCGATAGAACAGCAAGAGGCCGGCGCTGACGATGAGCGAAAATATAACGATAAAGCTTAGTGTCGCGAGTCCCATTGTCTCTCCGTCACACTTCCATGTTCACGATCTTGCGAATAATCAGGCCGCCTATGATCGTCATCACCACGGACAACATGATCAGTTCCTGGCCGAGCTTGCGCGTCCACAAGATGCTCATCATCTCCGGGTCAATCATGTAGAGCGCGATTCCCAGCACCAGCGGCAAGAGCGACAGGATTATGCCGGTGAGCCGGCCCTGCGCGGTATGTGTGCGCACCTCGCGCTTCAGTTTGAAGCGCTCGCGGATAATGTTCGAGGTCTTCTCCAGCACCTCTGCCAGATTTCCGCCGCTCTCTCTTTGAATCAGGATGGCGGTGGCCATGATCCTGAGGTCCTGCAGCGGCACCCGGGTCAGCATGTTGTCCATCGCGGTCCGCAACTCGAGTCCGTAGTTCTGTTCCTCGAAACACAGGCGGAATTCTATGCCGATGGGATCGGCTGCCTCCTGCGCGACCAGCCGGAGAGCAGCGACCAGGCTGTGGCCCGCGCGCATGCCGCTCACCATCAGGTCGAGCGCATCCGGCAGACCTTGCTCAAACGCCTGGAAGCGCTTGGCGCGCCGATGGAGCACATACGCGATGGGCAGATAGGCGCAGGCGGCGCCGGCGACCGCCGCGAACAGGACCTGCCCGGTCTCTGCGTATACAACGTAGGCAGGGAGGAGGAGGCAGGCAACAACCGCCAGCATCAAGCCTCCGGCGGTCCAACCCAGGTTCGCCTGGCGCAGGAGAACGCGAATGCGCGGAGCAACTTCGAGTTTCAGCAGCCACTCGTTCAGCCATGGAATCGTGCTGAGCAGTTCACTCTTGCGCACGTCGATGCCATTGGATTGGCGGGCGGCGGGCCGGTTGCTCGACAGCGCCGTCTCAAGATGCGCCAACGTCTGCTTGGAAGGTGCGTTGCCGTCGTCGCGGGCGAACATCACCAAGGCGACCACTGAAAATACTGCGATAAAGACTACTGCTGCAACCAGCATAGTGACCTCTTCTTCAGTTCACTTCCATGGTTTGCTCGAACAGATTGGGCGGCAGGAAGATGCCGGCAATGCGCAGGCGCTCCATAAACTTGGGACGGATCTGGGTCGGCTCAAAGACGCCGACCACCTTGCCGTCCGGCCCGACGCCTTTGCGATTGAATCGGAAGATCTCCTGCATGCTTACGACGTTTTCGTCCATGCCGGTGATCTCCGAGATACTGGTGACCTTGCGCGTTCCATCGCTCATGCGCGACGCCTGCACGACGATGGTGATGGCAGAGGCGATCTGCTGACGCACGGTGCGCTCCGGCAGGTTCAGGTTGCTCATCGCGACCATGGACTCCAGCCTGGAGAGCGCGTCGCGCGGCGTGTTGGCGTGGATGGTGGTCATGGAGCCTTCATGGCCGGTATTCATGGCCTGGAGCATGTCGAATGCCTCTTCGCCGCGCACCTCGCCGATGATGATGCGGTCGGGCCGCATACGCAGGCTGTTGATGAGCAGATGCCGCTGGCGGACCGCGCCCTGGCCTTCGATATTGGGCGGGCGGGTTTCGCAGCGCACGATGTTCTCCATCGCCAACTGCAGCTCGGCGGCGTCTTCGATGGTGACGATGCGCTCGTTCTTGGGAATGTACTGCGAGAGCATGTTGAGCAAGGTGGTTTTGCCGGCGCCGGTGCCGCCTGAGATGAGGACGCTGATGCGCGCACGCACGGCTGCGGCCAGGGTCTCCAGCATCTCTGGCGAGATGCTTTTTAGTTCGACCAGCTTACTTGCCTCCAGGGGGCCGGCGCCGAAGCGGCGGATGGAGATCGCGGGGCCGTCCAGGGCCAGGGGCGGGATGATGGCGTTGACGCGGGATCCGTCGGGCAGACGCGCGTCGACCATCGGGGTCGACTCATCGATCCGGCGGCCGACCCGGGAGACGATGCGGTCGATGATCTGCAGCAGGTGGCGGTCGTCGCGGAAGCTGACTGGGACGCGTTGCAGGAGGCCTCTGCGCTCAATGAACACATGGTCTTTGTCGTTCACAAGGATGTCGGAGATGGTGGGATCGTTGAGCAGGGGCTCCAGCGGCCCAAGCCCGAAGACCTCGTCGAGCAGGTCGTCCTGAACCTTTTCCTGCTGCTCGAAGCTGAGCGGCACGCGCTGGTTCACGATGATCTCGTGGATCATGCTGGCGACCGCCTGCCGCGCCTGACTGGAGTTGACGCGGGACAACTTCTCCAGATCGAGCTTGGCGATCAGCGTCCGGTGCAGGTCGGTTTTAAGTGTTTCGAGGTCTTGTTCCACGTCTTCAATCTCCACCTATCCAAACAGGCTGAACTTCTTCTTTTTCTCTTGAGGCTCCGAGGAGTCGTATACGGCGCGCGCCATCTGCTTGATCACACGCGATACAGCATTGTCTTCAGCAACCAGCGGCGTCGCATTGTTCTGGGATGAGCGCACGGCAGCAAAGTCACCGGGGACCTTCCATTTCGCGGGCATGGTGAGCGCCTTATTGATACTGGCCTCGTCGATCGAAAGCGCGCGGGAGGCGAACCGATTAAGAACGATCTCCAGTTTGACTCCATTGACGCGGAAGACCTCGGAGATGAGCCGGTTTGCATTGCGCAGATCGGAGATGCCCACCTGAAGGACGAGGTACACGGTCGAGCTGGAATCGAAGAGAGATTTGCTGGCGGAGTCGAAACGCGAGCCCGCGTCCACGACGATATAGTCGAAGTCCTGCCGGGTGACTTGCACAAGGCGCTCGATCGCTTCCTCGGTGGGATGGACGGAGACATACTTGTCAGGCGCTGCCAGCACGGAGAGGCCGGAGCTGTGCTTGACCAGCAGGGTGGAGAGATAGTTGGCATCCAGCCGGTTGGAGTTGGTCAGCGCAGTTGCGGATGAGTATTGCGATGTGATTCCAAGATCCAGGGCGGCGTTTCCAAAGGGCAGGTTGAGGTCGATCAGCGCGACGCTCTTGCCGGAGTCGTTGGCCAGGGCCACGGCGAAGTTGCTTGCGATGGTGGTGACGCCCGAGCCGCCCTTGGCTCCGACGAAGACCAACAGCTTGCCGAGAGCTTTCTTGGCCGCGCGGGTGGCGGGGCGCCGTACCGAAGCGCGAACCATGGCCTCGGCGATAGAGGCAGAGGTGATGGGCTGGGAGAGAAATTCGCGCGCTCCTGCTCTCATGCAGCGCATCAGCATATCCGGGTAGACGTTGTCGGAGTAGACCATGACGGTCACGTTGCCTTTGCTGCAGATGTTCTCGATCAGCTCCAGGGCGTACTCCGGATTACTGTCGAGCTCGACGATGACGACGTCGTAGTCGGACTCGATCAGCCGCGGCACATCGCCCAGATCGGGGTAGTTCGAATACTCCCGGGTGACGCTGCCCTGCAGGCTGGCCAGGGCGGCCACAATGGGGCGGCGGCGCGATTCCGCCGGTCCGATCAGCGCCACCGACAGAACGCTATTGCCGAGTGTGTCGGGCAGTTTGCTCGAGCTCGTGTTCACCATACTCCAACTCCCCGATGCTTCCAGGTCCGGTTTGGGGGGATTCCCATCATTTCCTCACTGCACATCCCGTGATTTCAAGCCTTTAGTGCGAAAAAAACGACATCAGTGTCCCAATCGCGATTGCCGGGGCATACGGCATCTTGCGCGCGAGGGGATTGTCCAGGGTCAACTTCCGATCCGAGTTGCCATCCTGCCTGCCGACGCGGAAGATAGCGCGGGCGATGCTGCTAAATAACTCACCCAGAAATCCTCCGCATGCAGCCCAGACCAAGGCCAGAACTCCGCCGGCGATCCCGGTGAGCAGCAGCGCAACGACGAGCTGCTGCGACCATATCCAGGCACCGATCGCGGCGCAGAGTTTGACGTCTCCCATGCCCATGCCGCCCATCGCTGCGAGGACGCCAAAGACCGTCAGGCCGAGCAGAAGTCCGCCAAAGCTGTGTGCCAGCCCATGCCATCCGCCGCGTACACCCGAAAGCAGCAGGCCGACCCCCATGAAGGGGACCACGAGCCAGTTCGGAATGCGGCGGGTGCGCAGATCGGTAAAGGTCGCTATCGCCAGGACCACCACCGTCGGCCACCATGCAATCGAGTGCATCTCCATCCCTATCCCTCAAATTGCCTTGATATCGGAGGCAATTCGTTCTCCAACAGTCACGATTTGTGCCGATGCGTCTATTGCAGCAGCTTCGGCGCATTCGCAGTTAACCAATGCTCCCACCTGTTTGCGTTCCTTATTCCCTGGTGGGCAATCCCATGTGCCAGCGGATTGTTGCCGGCGCATCCCCAGCAGGGGGATTGCGCCGAAAGGTGCAGAAAACGCACCGTCTTCTACCTGTTCCCGAAACGGTTCTAGCCTTGCCGGAATCGACGGGACATCGGGTTTGTCCTGTCCGCTGCTGCCGTCCCGGTTGCCATTCAGCAGCCTCCCTTGAGAGAACTGCTGGATACGGAACTGCTCCTAACAGCATCGGCAAGGAACGAATTACCAACAATCCCGCGAAAGGTGCACCCAGACAGCGGGCAGTATCAGATTGGAAATGGTGCTTTTATGGGGGGGCAGCCTGCGGGCTACTTCAGGGATTCGTCGATCCAGCGGAGATATTCCGGGGAGCCGTCCGCGATGTCAAGGCGCATGATCTCCGGCGTCTCGTAAGTGTGGTGCGTACGGATGAACTGTTCGAGCGCAGCATATCTATCGGCGAGCGTTTTGATGGAGAGCCGCCATTCGGGCTCGTCGTGCAGTTGGCTGTTCCAGCGGTAGATACTCCGGATGGCTTCGATTTGCACGCAGGCGGCAAGCCCGGACTCGACGAGTTCGCGCGCCAGCGCGGCAGCCTGCTCTTCGGTTGCCGTAGTGGTCAGCACAATTGCATATGCGCTTTGCATCGGCGCTAAGGCGTGGCGACAGTGAAGGTGGGAACTGTCACCTGCCCGCCCAGGTCCTTTGTGGCGTAGTTGAAGATTGCGTAGCGATAGCCCATGAAGAACTGCCAGCGGTTATTGAGCACGAAGGGCTGGCCGACGGGGGTGAACTTCTTGCCATCCGCGCTGTAGGAGAAGACGGCCGTGCGGTCTGCGCCGGGATGGATGTCCGCGGCGACGCGTAGCCAGACTTTTTTGCCGGTGATCGGTTCGCTTACTGCGTCTTCGCCTTTGTTGGCGGTGTTCCACTTGCGGTCCATGGTGATGTTCTGGTGCAAGATGACGCGATATTTGCCGTCGTCCTTGGCCACGCCCACCCACGCGGATACATCGCGCAGCATGGCCAGGCCAGCGCGGTCGCCATCCTTCATGCGCGAAAAGTCGAGTTCGATAGTGGCGTTGGAGGCCGGGCCAAGAATGCGGTGGGTGAGCGTGTTGCGCGCGGCGTAGAGATCGTCGGTCACAGTCGCGGCCTGCAGTGTGAGGCCGTGGCCGGCGGACCACTTCGTGTTGTCTGGGTTGTGATTCCACTCCCACTCCGGGCCGAGCGCGGCGGTCTTGAAGGCGTATGTTCCGGTGTGCGAAGGGATGGGATGTTTCGCCGCAGAGGGATCGGGCATTGGATACGACGCGGCCCATGTGTTGTCGGTCATCTGCACGTGCGGCCAGCCGTCGGCGTCCCAGGTGAGCGGGGCGAGCACCGGAACGCGGCCACCGGGGAAGGCGTCGATGAATGCCATGTAGTACCAGTCGCCTTTGGGCGTCTGCACGATGCCGCCCTGATGCGGCACGCCGGAGCCGGGGACCGGGCTCTTGGCGTCGATCTCCAGCGGGCGTATTTCATACGGTCCGAAGGGACCGGTCTTGGAGCGCAGGACATATTCAGCGTTGGCCGGCTTGGTGTTGAAGATGTAGTAGTTGCCGTTCACCTTGTAAAAGCGCGAGCCTTCGAGCGTTCTTACATCAGACGGGGTTTGGAAGACGACCTGGCTCTTGACTTCGCTCTTGCCGTCGGGCGAGAGCTGCGCGACATGGATGGTGGTGTTGCCGTAGGCGACGTACATGGTGTCGTCATCGTCGATCAGCAGGCCGGCGTCGTAGTAGCAGTTGGGGATCTCGGTGCTTCGCGTCCATGGGCCCTGCGGTGCAGGCGCGGTGTAGATGAAGGTGTGCTTGAACTCAATGCAGCCGCCCCAGTAGAAGGTCTTGCTGCTCTTGCGATAGCCGAGGAAGGAGGCCCAGCTGCCTTTTACATAGGCGTTTCCGCCGTTCATGTCGTAGGCGGGCGAGAAGTCGAGGACGGGGATGGAGTGGCCGACGTACTCCCAGTGGACGAGGTCGTAAGAACGGAGGATCGGCGCACCGGGCGAGTAATGCATGTTGGAGGCTGAGTAGTAATAGGCATCGCCCACACGAATCACGTCGAGATCCGCGAGGTCCTCCCAGAGGACTGGGTTCTGGAAGGTGGCCGCAGTGTCCGGTGCGGCAGTCTGCTGGGCGCGGGTAGTGGAAGGCGCCATCAGAAGGGAAGCGGCAAGAAGAGTTGCGGCAAGCGGAATGCGAAGAGCGAAGGGCAGGAGCTTCATTGTGCGGCGGTCTCACAGGTTGGGGTGGGAAAGATCTTTGCGGGATGGGTCAGGTCACGCGTCAGAGTGATTGTAGAGGAACGAGGGGCGTTCGCGTAGACTACGGGTTGGCGGCGCCCCTCCATTGTCGTGCGAATGGCGGCTATTTTTACGCCAGCCGGGCCTATAGCTCAATTGGTTAGAGCAGCGGACTCATAATCCGTTGGTTCCAGGTTCAAGTCCTGGTGGGCCCACCAAATCTCCGTTTTGGAGATTCATCCCTTCCAAGACGCTGAACAGGGAAGACTTGGAGCGGTTCAAAATTCCTTGTTCTGGCGAGTAAGCCAAGCCGTCTCCGAAGAGAAGTTTTTGAACCCGATGCTTCTGCTCTGGTTCCGCAATGCGCCAGACATTTGCCATGTCCACCAATTGCAGTTCGGCGAAGCGCACATAAGAGTCTGCGGTTGCCTGCTTTGAAGTGAGCGCCCGCAGTTGCTCGTCGATCTCATACGTCTCAGCCTCAAGCTCGGACTTCGCCCGCTGGAAATCCTCCAAGGACACCTCACCCCGCATCCTCATCCTTAGCAACTCGGACTTGAGCTTCGTTTGCTCCTCAAGGCGACCGTTCAGCTTCTTCATCTGCCGTTCTGAGTTACCTTGCCTCTCTCCCCAAACCTTCGCTGCCACCTTGGGGAAGGCTGCTATAGTCCCCGGCTTGGCGTGTACTCGCCCGAGGAGTTCCATAAACTTATCCTCAAGCTGGGCCTTGCGGAGCTTGACCGCTAGGCAGGAAGACTTCGGGCACCAGTAGCGCGGATACTTCTTCTTGCCCCGACCTTCAGGACTGCCCCCTGTTAGCGGAGTCCCGCATACCTCGCACTTGACGAACCCCCTCAACGGCACCACTGGGTTGATCTTGCGTTTGGCGACAACGAGCGGCTTCCGTCCATCGAGAATCGCCTGCACGCGGTCGAAGGTCACTTGGTCAACAATCGGCTCATGCAGGCCCCTAACTGGCTCGAAGTCCGGCTCACTTGGCAGAGTCACCCATCCGGCGTGCAGACGGTTTCGCAGAACAGCTTGAAAGGTCTGCTTCGTAAGCGGCTTGCCTTTGGCCGTTCTGAGGCCCTCGTCAGTAACGATCTTCAGCACGTCCGCCTTCGTGTATCGTCCTGTAGCCATGAGTTCAAACGCTCGCCTGATTAGCGGAGCGCGTTTCGGGTCGGGCCTGATGTTCGGGCCATCGTTGCCCCCTATGTTCTCGTAACCGATTTGGGCACGCCAAGGGAATCGTCCCGCACTGACGGATTGGCGCGTCCTGTTCTTCATGTTCGCGGAAAGTGAATCAGAAAAGAACTGGTTGAATACTCCAAGGATGCCCGCAGCGAGTTTGCCTGCTGGCGTCTCATCCACGTTTGGCTCAGTTACAGACCGCACAACGATGTTGTTTTTTCCCAACTCCACCATCGCGTTGGCTTGATCTGCGCTGTTCCTAGCGAAGCGGCTTAGGTCTTGCACCACGACGCAACGAACATCATGTCGATGATCCTTGCAGTAAGCGAGCATCTTCTGAAATTCAGGCCGAGCGGCAGTTCGGGCCGACTCGCCCCGATCAACAAACACCTCGACTACATGCAGCCCCTTTTGCTTGCAGTATTCACGGCAACGATTCTGCTGGTTTTCAAGGTTCAAAGGGCCGTTCGCCTGCTCGTCCGTCGAAACCCTAACGTACAGAACGGCCCCAGTTTCGTCTCCCTTCCTCTTTTTCATTCCCCTCTCCTTGGCGGTTATTTTGGTTGGGATGTTAGGCGGCTTTTGGTTGCGCCGACAAATAAGAAGCCTGCTCTTCGGGCGTAAGTCTATCGAAGATTTCCGCAAGTATGTCGGCAAGTTCTTCTAGCTGCTGCTGGTCAGGAGTGCGGACATCCCGCTCTGACTTGACTGCTGTGAGGCATTCGTCTTCATGCACGAACCACCTATTTGCACCCGAGCTTCACGGGTTGCTCCCTATCTCGCCCAGTTCGACTCTCTGTTACAGTCTCCCACCGCGAGGAGGTAGTAGGGCGTATCGAATACGGAGGCGACTTCGTAAGCTCCCCTACTCAATTTCCATTGTAACATAAATGGACGCTAACTGCAATGTTGGCATATACTTACCAGCCAACACTTTGTAGATAACTGCCGCGTACTGGCCGCGCTGAAGTTGGCTTGCGGTGTACTACCCCACGGGGACTCCCGGCTGGGGTCTAATGCGGGGGGAAGTCACCACCCTATGTTGTACCTATATGCCCCACTTCTTCGATAAGCCATTTTGTTTCAATCATCAAGCGCCCAGTTTTGGTGCTGAACATGGTCTAAGTGTAAGCATCTGTGTTCCTTATTCGGCATTTCACTGAATTGCCGTGCGCTACCAGTTTTGTAACGGTCACTCTATCTATGGCCTAGCCTGATTCAATAGAATGAACAATTTAACATTTTCTGTAGAATTTGTGTTGACACGCCTCCCAAACCGAGCTACCTTCAGACCATGCAAGGCGCAGTCAAAGACGCCGTGAAAGAGGTCGGGACGATGAAAACCAATGCTTATGCGTATCTGCGGGTGAGTGGGCTGGGTCAGGTAGAGGGTGACGGGTTTGTTAGGGCAGGAACAGGCAATCAGGAAGCACGCCGCTGCAAATGGCTATCAGGTCACTAAGGTATTCCGTGAGGAAGGCGTGAGCGGTAAGACGGAGCTAGAGGGCCGCGCTGCGCTGAAGGCCATGCTTGAAGCACTGGCGTCCAACGGTGCCAAGACGGTCATCATCGAGAAGCTGGATCGACTGGCGCGTGATTTGATGATCCAAGAAAGCATCATCGGCGATCTGCGTAAGCGCGGCTTCCACCTCATTAGCGTTACCGAGCCTGATCTTTGCAGCGACGAACCTACCCGCGTGATGATGCGCCAGATATTCGGCGCAATCGCCCAGTACGACCGCGCCATGACCGTCGCCAAGCTCAGGGGTGCCCGAGAGCGGATGAGGGCAAAGGAAGGCCGCTGCGAGGGCCGCAAGGCTTACGGTGAGCACCCAGAGCACCGAGACGAACAAGCCGTTATCGAGCGCATCCACACACTTCGCAATCAGGGCCTACCGCTCGTTACCATCGCAACGATTGTGAATGACGAGGGCTTCACATCCCGTTCAGGTGGAGCATGGCACCCAACGCAAGTGTCCCGCGTACTGAAACGCGGCTAAACACCTCTCAGGAATTGAGACAGAGACATGTCAAAGGCGAGCGCCAGTATCTCCAGCGAACGCAGGCAAAGTTCCTTCTGACCACGCTCGACATTCGATATGAATGGACGGCCCAGACCGGAATGGACAGACAGGTAGGTCTGTGACCAGCCGCGCTGCTGGCGCAACTTCCGAATCCTGATCCCTACCCGCTTGCAAATGTCACCGTCCACCTACACAGTGTTCGCTGTACGCTATCGGCGACACTTCGCCTATGGGATACAGGGTACTGAATACGCTTTCGCTAGGTGGCATCCTACCTTCGTTGTATGCTATGGGCGATATTTCGCCTATAGGATACAGGGGTGGCAAGAATGGACGTGTCCCCATGCACAAGCTCAAGCAATGCTTTGCCCTGTCAGTTGTACTCGTGTTCGCAACGATTGCCCTTGGAGCGAAGAAGGAAAAAGTACAACACGCGCCACTGCCCGCAAAGGTCTTAGCGGCAAAGACCATCTTCATCCAAAACGATACTAACCAGCCCGGAATAGCGGACAAAGCGTATACGCAACTGAAGCAATGGGACAGATACCAGATAGTTGAGTCCAAGGACAACGCCGATCTGGTGCTCGTGTTCACCTTGGCGTATTCGCACACGCAACATGAAGACTCTGACTATGTGAGCCTCTACAACTCCAAGACTGGCGGCTACACCTCGGGCGTCGTTCCGAGCGGAACCGTGACAGTCACGTGGACATACACCCAGATGAGAGTTGTCGATCCAAGCACCTCAGAGGTGATGTGGGCCGATGAGCGAGCTTGGCTTCGTAAGCACTCCGCGACGGATGAGCTTATGCAGTCGCTCCGTCAGCGGGTGGACGAGCAACAGAAGGCATCTGTCCGATGAGCGCCGGATTGGATCGACACGCAGGAAAGGGAGACAAACATATATGGCGAACGTAACGATGTACGTGGAGAAGCGTAAGGACAAGAAATGGGCTGTATCCAGACCAGATGCCGTTAGAGCGAGTGCGTTGCTCAAAACGAAGAAGGAAGCGGTAGCACGGGCGCACGAGATTGCTGACGGCGGCCCGATTCACATTCAAGGGCCGGATGGCAAGTGGATGATGGAACAGAGGAAGACGAAGTAAGAGAGCGGGGTTGGTATATGGGACGGAGATTGTTCTGGGTTTGCGCTGCGATGATGTTGCTTGCTCTGCCTGTTCACGGACAGAAAATCGAGTCCTATCTAAACGACATGCGCGAAGCACTTGTGCCATACGGAACCATGACGGCACCCACTTGCCATGAGGTTGAGATTGATATGCTGGGGACTCTCGGCAACTTCGCCGTCCCCGATGGAACAGACAAGAACGGTGAGCTTACATGGGCCATCCTGAAAGTCGATGTACTCAGGCTCTACGTCAACCTGTCCGATCTGGACGAGGATAAGGTACAGAATCAAGCAATCTTTAGCTTGCAGTACCTAAGCGACCACAAAAAGGGGACTCGATACGTTGCTGACACCCCTATGGTGATGCTCTCTACGCATGGCCTCAATACGAACGTGACCGTAAATGCTGTTGACCTCGATAAGGTAAATGCTCTGCGAGGGAAGACTAACGTCACGGAAGACCAGATGGGATTGTTCGTTGACCTCCGCAAGGGCGCTATGATTACCTTCGCCGACCAGCGGCACGCGGATGTCTTTCAGAAGGCCATTCAAAAGGCAATCGTGCTCTGCAAGGCCCAGTAGCTTACTGGCACAGAGGGCTGACTGAGCGTATGGCATACGCCTACACGCTTGAATGTATACAGTTCAAGTATGGGGAGGGGTATTAGAGCCGCGCCATTCCTGCGTTTTCCATACCCTCCTCTGCCATCGGTAGCGACCTAGCCGCACCAACTCGTAACGCCCCATTAGGTTGCAAACCGTTGAGTATAATGGCTACTTCGGCACTAAGGGCCTCTGCTTGAGCCACATGCTCCGCGAACTGGTTCAAACTGAGGATGCTTAGGCCCACCATTTCTGAGCGGGTTTCGCTCCGGTTTCTTTTAGCGGATGCGAAGGCCCAGACATCCGCAAGATAGAAATTTGCCACCGCGCAGAGCAGTACGGCAACCGTGTTGGCGGCCATCAGCGGGATACGCAGATCGCGCACCAGCAGACGGACGATAAGCAGATTTCCCGCCAGGGAGACCAGTCCATTGGAGAGCTGGAAGCGGGCGAGCTGCAGCAGGGGCGATGCCATGCGACGGTCGCGCCATGTGAAGCGCAGATGCCATAGAAAGTTGTGCAGCAGCGTGAGTTCCAATGCAGCCGCTGATGCGAGCAGGTAATGGGCGCCACAGGTCCGGCGCAGAAGGTAGAGTGCGGCCATCTGTACGGCAAAGCCGATTATTCCAACGAGGTTGAACCTCCACCAGCGGGCGAGCTGGTCCATGGCAGCGGGGCGTATTACAAGGGCTCCTGGCGATAGAGTTCGGCGGTGTGGCGCGCGGCCGTTCCGATAACCATGGCCAGCATGACCAGGGAGGCGATTGCGCCGGTGAGGTCGAAGAGAAGGAAGCGGTGGCCCAGGATGGTCGCGTATGGGCTGCGCAGCAATGCGAGATTCCCGGCGGCAAGCAGGATGCGAATCTCCGTCGGGCCGAAGAGTCCCTGCGAGAGCTCGAAGCGGGAGAGAGTGTACGTGGCGAGATAGCTCTCGCCGGAGAGAAGCAGAAATGCGACGAGCATTGCGGCGGCGACAGGCCAGTGGACCAAGCCTGAGAAACCGAGCCCGGCCATGAGCGCGGCGGCGCCGAAGATGTCGACGACGTGGTCGACGTAGAAGCCGTAGCGAGGTCGCTGCCGGTTGCGGACGCGGGCGAGCGTGCCATCGAGGCTGTCGCCGAACCAGTTGAGCGCGAGACAGACGATCACGAACAGCAGAGCGCGGCGGTCGTAACGGGACAGCGCATAGCAGAGACCTGCGGCGATCTGCGCGGCGAATCCGAGCGCAGTCAGGTGGTCCGAGGTGATCCAGGACGGAGCACTTCTTGCCAGAAGAAGCAGCACGCGCTGCTCGATGGATGCGGTGAGAGAACGATTGATGCGGACGGCGGAGGTGAATTCCGCGCGCGTGGACGCTGGTGGAGTGAGGGTGAGCATAGGCGGGGTCTCCTTGGAGGGAAGTTCGGTTTATGCAGCGGGAGCCTTAGAGCGAAGCAGGGCGGCCGAGATGCAGTGGAGGGTGAACTCGAGCGAGTCGCGGGGGATGCTTTGTACGTATGGATCCAGCGCCCATCCCAGACCGGCTGGGACCGAGCGGGTGAGCGAGATTGACTCGACCTGGATGGCAAGGCCGCCGTCGCGCTCCTCGTAGCTCCAGTAGGTGTTCTGGCGCCAGAGGAAGCCATGTTCGTGGTCGGCGGCAAGCGCAACTTCAGCCGGTGTGCCGGGCGAGTCGATCTCGCTAATGCGGGTATTGCGCGAGATGCTGTAGCGGTGTTGTGCGTCCAACTGGGCAAAGAGGACATCGTACTCGGCGTCCAGCACGACGGTTAAGACGTGATGCTGGCGCATGCGCATCGTGATGTGGAGATGGTCCGGCGAGGGCTGGGCTCCGCGCGCGCGCTCGACCTGCGGAGCAAACAGGCTGGGATATTGGCCGGGGTCTTTGAGCAGGCGGTCCAGATCGGCGGCCCTTGCGCCCGGTACGAACTGAGTGGCTCGCCAGTGATGGAGAAGCGCGCCAGGCAGGGCAGGCAAGGCAATGCGCTCAATGCACGGGTCGGCTGGAGGTTGCAGCCGGCTGCAGGCGGGGGATGCAAGGAAGGTCCGTCCGAGAGCATGTTGTGCGCCCAGACGCGCCTCGACGGAGCGGGCGTAGTCGTCGAAGGCGGAATTGGCAGACGCAGGCGGAGCGGCGACGAGGGATTGCGGAATCAACATCAAGATTGCGGCGACCGGTAAAAGGAGCGAGTTGAGGTGTGCCATGGCCACTGACTTTGCAGCAGGAGATGGTGCTAAGCAATAGCGCGCGGCTCATCTCGAGGTCATGGTTTCCTCATCTTGCAAGCGGCCTGCTTTGTGCGATTTGCAGGGGGGTCTCATCGCTCGGGAGCTTTGGAAACATACCCGCGATCAGCTACAGTGAGGGGGATGAGCGAAGAGAGTCCAGCGCGGCGGTTTCGCTTTGGAATATTTGAAGCGGACGCAGAGACCGGGGAGCTTCGACGGCAGGGTATGCGCGTCCGGCTGAACAGCCAGCCGTTCCAGATGCTGGTTCTGCTGTTGGAGCGGTCGGGTGAGCTTGTCACGCGCGAGGAGATCGCACGGCGGCTGTGGCCGGAGGGAACGTTTGTAGACTACGAACACGGCGTCAACT
Source organism: uncultured Acidobacteriaceae bacterium (assembly GCA_963766975.1). Taxonomy (GTDB): domain Bacteria; phylum Acidobacteriota; class Terriglobia; order Terriglobales; family Acidobacteriaceae; genus Edaphobacter. Next base: position 452,118 of record CAVYCF010000007.1, on the reverse strand, counting down.
CCGCCGTGAACCGGATACGCGAGGCCCTGGGCGACGCGGCGGCAAGCCCACGGTTTGTGGAGACGCTGGCGCGGCGCGGATACCGGTTTATAGCGCCGGTAGAAAGGGTTGAAGAGCGCGGACCAGTTGAGACGCGGCCAGTTGTCGCTCCGGCGCCTGGGAAGGAAGAAGAGCCGCAGGATCTGACCGAGAACCATTCCGGGTGGAGAATCCTTGCAACCGCGGACGATTTGCCGAAGACGTCGCGTTCGATCGCGAACGCGTTGTATGTCCTGCTGCAGTTGATGTACCTGGCGTTCTACGCAGGGGCGCTGATGAATCTGAGCGAGATTGAAGGATTATTGTCAGTATTGCCGCACGCGACGGGACTCTATTTCACGCTGCTGGCAACGGCGGCCGTTCTGATTCCGGTCCGCGCCTTTACGCTCTGCGCGGCACTGTTCCATCCGCCCGGAGGACCAGGGAAGCTGCTGAGGTTATGGCCGGTCCTGTTTCCATTGGATGAGTTGTGGGCGCTGGCGCCATTTCTTCTTCTGCATCACATTAACTTCGGACTGGCTCTGGCGTGCACAGCGCTGCTTGTGTATTCGCCGTTTGCCCAGCGGTCGCTGGTGTTGATGGGCGCCGGCATGGGGACGACGAAGCCGGCAGGCTTTGAACCGGAGCATTAGAGACGCGAGAGGCGCGCGAAGTTCGGGAGACGCCCTTCACCCACAACCTTGTCCTGAGGCGAAGGAGCATCTCGAACCACGTCTGATCTACCCCAGTTGCGCGAGCGCGGTGCTTGCATCCTTGCCAATCTTGCTGTTTGGAGCCAGGGCCGCGGCCTTCTTCAGATGCTGTTGTGCGTCAGCCTTGTCGTTGAGCTTGCTGTAGACCATGCCGAGATGAAACTGAAGTAAGGCGTTGTCAGGAGATGCCTGCAGCGTCGATTCCAAAAGATCACGTGCCGCGCCATAATTCTGCTTGTAGTAGTAGACCCACGCAAGCGTGTCCGCGGTGTCAGGAGAATCGGGGGCATTGCGGCGCGCCGTCTGCGCCAGAGTCAGGGCCACATCGACGTTCTGCCCATTCTCTACCATCAGGTAAGCGAGATTGTTGGATGCGACGATGTCATTCGGATCCAGCTGCAGCGTCTTCTTGTAAGCGTCCATCGCAGCCGGGACATTGCCCTTGGCCTCGTTGATCGAACCCAGGATCTGATAGCCTTGGCCGTCATTGGGATGGGAGTTCACCCAGTTCTGCTGCGTCGATAGAGCGGTGTCGGAGGCGCCCAGGGCGATTTCATTTTGTACGAACCAGTGCTCAGGCTCGGCTGCGGAAGGGTCCAGCTGCATGGCCTTGCGCGCGCTCTCCAGCGAGGCTTTATAGTCCTGGGTCGCGTACTGCACGTGCGCAAGTTGAACGTAAAAGCCCGCATTGCCGGGCGACTTGGCGATCTGCGCCTGAATGCGCGCGATGGCCTTTGCCGGCTGCTTCGCCTGCATATCGTAATACACGAGAGTTTCAAGTGCGCCTTCGGAGCCGGGATCCTTCTCCAGCGCCTTGGCAATCATGCCCTGTCCTTCGGCAGTATGACCCTCCGCCACGCGCAACTGGCCGAGTTTGAGATACGCGGGCGAGTTATTTGGGTCCTTCTGGAGCGCGGTCTGGAAGTCGGCCTGCGCTTTATCGAACTCCTTGCGACTGCCTTCCGCCGTGCCCCGCCACAGATAGCCGCCTGCGTAATCAGGGTGCAACTGGATGGTTTGGTCAGCGATATCCTCGAGGCCCACGGCATCGTTCTTGTGTATCGAGATCGATGCCAGTCCCGCTGCGGCCTCCAGGTTTGTGGGATCGTCTTTGTTGGCGGCACGAAGCGCAGCTTCTGCGGCCACAGCGTCACCCTTTTTAGTTGCGACCTGAGCAAGCAGCAGCTGGGTCTTCACCGATCCGGGAGAGGCGTTTACCGCACTCTTCAACTGGTTGAAGGCCTCATCCGTATTACCTGCGTTCAGCAAAAGCTGCGCGTTCAGGGCTTGGACGTCTGAGTTGTTCGGGTCCTGCTTGAGGAGACCTGAGGTCACCTCGGAGGACTTGGCGTAGTCTTTTTTGTTCAGCAGCAGGCGTGCGTAGGTCAGCCCGATGGGAATGCTCCTGGGGTATTTCGAGGTATAGTCCGCGAAAACGGAGACAGCGTGATCCAACTGGTCGTTCTGCACATAGAAGCCCGCCAGCATCGAAGGCGCATCTGCGTCGGTGGGATTGGCTTCAACGGCCTGCTGAAGGGTCTTTTCCGCGTTCTCTTTGTCCCCGGCGCGAAGATAGAGCGCGGCGAGCGCGGCATGGGCTCGTGTATTTTGCGGGTCTGCTGCGATGGCCGCCTGCAACTGCTGCTGGGCGCCGGCAGAGTCGCCCTTCTTGTCAAGCAGACCGGCGAGGATCAGCCGTGGTGTGCTGTCTTTCGGGTCGAGCGAGATGGCCTTCTGTAATTCCTGTTGCGCGGCGTCGAGCTGTTGGGAACTCACGTCAAGAAGAGCCAGCGAGCTGTGGAACGCGGCGCGGTTTGGATCGATCGACAGAGCGTGCTGGATTTGCTTGAGTGCCTCGGGCGTGTTGCCCTTCTGCTGGGCAATGCCGCCAAGCAGAGAATAGGCATCCGCGTTGTTAGGATTGAGCGCAAGGATGGCATTGGCCTGCTCGGCCGCGCGATCCGGAGAACGACCGGCGAGCAACAATTGTCCCAGGGTTAGCCTCGATTCCTGGTTGGAGGGGGCGAGATCGACGGCCTTCTGCATCTCGGAATATGCGGGAACGTAGTCGCCGAGTTTGAGGTACACCCTGGCCAACTCGAGATGGGCATCGGGGAAGTTCTTGTCAATCTTGAGGGCGTTGGAGAACTGGATAGCGGCCTCTTTGTATTTCCCGCTGTCCTCGTAACGCCTGCCGCTCTCCAGGTACTTCTGCTTTCGCACATTGGGGTCGCGATGGCATCCGGCAGTAAAAGCGAGTGCCATGGATACGGTCGCTGTTGCAAAGATGGTTCTGGCGATCCGGTTTTGGCGGGCTTTAAACATTGTCATTCACCTCTTTACTTCTGAATCATTCGTGCCATCGGCCGACCATCGTGCGAATCGGAGGGCACCAAACTCTGTACATCGCAGTACGAAATCTATCTCATCAGTTCGGGACATACGCGGGCAGCAGATCGACGACCTGGCGGGCGAAGCCGACGTCGCGGTCCCGTGCGCTGTCGCGCGGCTCGCCCGGCACAACCGGAGTGATGATACGTACGAGCGCCTCGTCCGTTCGCCCGTAACGGATGGAATCAGCCAGGGTGTCAATCTTAGCGCGATAGTCGCTGGCGATACTGCGGCCATGTAACTGGTACCAATAGAGGACCTCGTCGGTCGCGGCGCCGTTGACGATGAGATTGTCGTTGACCTGATACAGCTTGCCATCGTTCCCCGTAAACCGCGTGACCTGCGAGGACTGGATGGTCCATCCCGCTCCGGGCAGGCAGTTCTGGGGCGAGTGGATGGACTGACCTGTCCGCTGCGTTGGCAGATATGCGACATAGAGACCGATTTCGGCTCGATCGCCCGGCGAAGCGGCTGCGATCCCGGGCGCAGGCGCGTAGATGCGGTTCAGATAGGAGCCGTCTCCGAGGACCGCCAGAGTCTCGGCATCGAGGGGAACATCGGTGGCGGCGCGGGTATCGATCGTTGCCGGCATCTCACTCAGCGGCCGCGCATCCGGGGCATGGTCTACGTCGCCGCGCACATGGAGCACCAGTGCGGTGAAGGACATCAGGACAACAATGATCCAAAGGCGCGCCGACCTCATGCTGTTTGCCTGCCTCTCCCGCCGATGAGGCTCAGCGCGGTGTGGACCCCGTAGAGGCAGACGAGTGAGACCAGAAACATGAGCCAGCCGGAGAATTCATGGAAGAATCCCATTGCTTTCTGCGGGTCCCAATACTGCACACAAAGCCCGGTGCCGACGATACGCGCCACGTTGGCTGCGACTGCGATAGAAATGCTGCACAAAGCCAGCACGGTGCGGCGCCAGGTAGAGCGCTCGAACATATATCCGAAGATTACGGCGACGGTAAAGAGGCTCATCAGCGAGCGGATTCCGCTGCACGCTTGGGCGACCTCAAGCGGCATAGCGGGCAGATTGATGATGTTGCCCTCCTGCAGGACGGGGACGCCGAGCAGTGGAAGGACTTCACTCGCAATACGGGAGGCGAAGAGTTGCAGCGGGAAGGTGATCTGGTTGAAGACGATGGCGGGAAGCGGGATGGCCAGCACGAGAACAAAAAGAACGAATCCGATCTCTTTGAGGAACTTGGTGCCAAGGAGCGTCCAGGTGAGCCCGATAGCCAGCAAGATGAACGAAGTGCGTTGAAAGAAGAGGTCCGCGCCGAATACCCCGACCAGCAACTCGAAAAGCGCGAGAACGACGAGCCACAATCCCGCCCAGGCTGGTTCGACCGGCGTACGGCGCAGAGTGTTCCGCTTGTCCCAGACCACGTAAGCGGCGAAGAACGGAATGAGGTAACCGTGAGAGTAGTCCGGGATCGCCCAGTCGGTGATGAGCTTGATCGCGATCCGGTAATAGAGCACCACCACGAGCGCCGTCAGCAGCAGGACCGGGCCCCAGGAGATCTGCCATGCCGCAATGATCCGGGCTCCGGCGGACCCATCCGTGTTAACGTCAACGGAACCAGGCGCTGAATCGGCCGGCAGGGTCTGGACAGGAGCAGTTTCGTTCATTGGAGTAAGTGGCGGTCCCGATGGCAGGAGGAACGAATGCAGCATGATTATCGCACGACTGCGCTGCCAGACGATGGTGCTGTTCGGACTTAAGTAGCCAGCACGCACACACTTAAGTGGAATAACCCCGTTGCGCTGAGTGCAATAACGTTACGTACAGACAGCAAGCTGTTCGTGATTCAGTTACTGCATCACCACTGCGTTACCAAGGTGTCTGCATTCATCGTTTCCCGCTGAGTGCAGGTGTAAGATTTGAATGGCGGTGCCTGTTTTTCTATACCGCTCTGGCGGTATGGATTCTTCCATACTGCTTGCAAATTGTGTTGGATGCAGAAAGCCTGCACCTGTGATTTCGGCATCCAAAGACCCATACCTTTCTTCAGATAAGGCCACTTTCCAGAGGACGCATCTTAAGCCGGATTTACCCATCGGCAGCTGGCCGCCAACGAGATGTTTTCAGCCGAATGTTTCAACGATCGATACGGACGACTATGAAGGCAATTTGTTCCACCTTGGTTTCCATGGGGCTCCTCCCGGCCTGTGTCCTGATGGGTATCGCCCAGACCGCGGGCAAGCCGGTGCTCACTCCTTCCGGGGGAGCGGCGCCTGCGTCTGTTTCCACCGCTGCAGCAACCGGGCCGGTGGACAGCAACACCTACGTGCTTGGACCCGACGACCAGATCCAGGTGACGGTGTGGGAGGATGCGCAGCTCTCCGGTTCGTTCGTCATCCGTCCCGATGGCAAGATTTCGCTACCGCTGATTAACGATATACAGGCCGCGGGACTCACTCCCACCCAATTGGCCCAGAACATTACTGATGGGCTGAAGAAGGCCTACTTCAAGGAAGAGCCCACAGTCGGCGTGACGGTGCTCTCGATCAAGAGCAAGAACGTTTATCTGATGGGCGAGGTGATGCATGTTGGTCCTATTCCCATGACGGCGGGGATGTCGGTGCTGCAGGCAATCGCAACGGCCGGAGGCTTGACTCCATATGCCAAGGCCAAGAAGATGTACATTCTTCGCGGCGATCCGGCGCACCAGCGACAGGTCCCCTTCAACTACGACAAAGCAAAAAGGGGTGACATGCAGGGCATCATGCTTGAGCCCGGAGACACGATATTTGTCCCATGAGGAATCTTTCTCCAGCCAGCCGAAGCTCCAACGTGAGCCCGACGCGGACACGTCGGATTCTGCTTGTGATCTCGGTTCTGCTGCTGTTTACGGGGCCTGCTGGCTGGTCCCAGGCACTGCCTGCTGCTGAGGGCTCGCCTAGCTCGACTGGATTTTCCCTTCCGACCGTCGGCGGCTCTTTGCAGTGGGCGGTGACCGGATCCAGTTCCTTCGATTGGGGCTATTACACCAAATCGGGGGTAGCGCCTGCGGCCAGCATCTCGGGTGACGTTGGCTATCTTTCCGAGAGCAAGTTTCGTCCCTTCAGCATGGTTCTGACGGCTGGCCATACCTGGGGCTGGTCTGGCGAGCCAACGTACTCGTTCGCGAGCCTGGGACTATCGCAACTCGTCAATGTGGGGCGCTGGAACTTCACCTTCTCGGACAACGTGAGCTATCTGCCGGAGACATCAACTGGAGGTCTGTCCGGGGTGGCTGGTGTGGGTGACCTGGGTGTCCCCCCAGTGCAGATAGGCCCGGACAGCGGCCAGGGGCTGCTGACGAACTACTCCCCCGAGGTGAACAACATCGCGGGCGCCAGCGCGCTGAGGCAGATCACGGGCAAGACGGCGCTCAATGCATCCGGCTCCTATTCCATCCTGCGATTTGTCGACGGGCCAGGTTCGAGCGGCAGTTACGGGCTGGAGAGCGACGGCGTGACCGGCTCGGCCGGCTTCACGCATCGAGTCAACGCACGCGACACCTTCGGTGGAAATTACGCCTACGCGAGCTACATCTATCTGCAGAATCTCTCCAACGGTGTGCCGGAACCCAATTTCGTGAGCCAGACGGCGAGCTTCACATTGACACACCGGGTGAACCGCAAGCTCAATTTCAGTCTCGCGGCGGGGCCGGAGTGGACGCAGATCAATTTCGCGCAAAACTCAGTGACGCTGAATGCGTACGCTGACGCTTCTTTGAACTACGCTTCGGAATTTAGCGGTCTGTCGCTGGCGTATGTGCGGTCCACCAACGGCGGCTCTGGCGTAGTTGGAGGCTCTCTCGCAGACTCGATCTCATTCTCGGCCACGCGGCGTGTCGGGCGAGTGTGGGGCCTGGCGGGCAACCTTGCCTGGACCCATACGACGAGTCTGCCAACCCCGGGCGCGACTCCCTACGACTTTCAGACGCTGATCGCCGGATTCCAGGCATCGCGCGCTCTTGCTCGCAACCTTTCCGGCTATGCCAGCTATACCTTCGAAGACCAGAGCCATGCTTCTTCGGTGGGCACGGTCGATTTCTTCGACGGCAAGAACAATGTTATTGCCTTTGGCGTTACGTATTCCCCCGTCTCGCGACGGTTTGCACGCCCCTAGGAGGAAAGATGCTCGGCCATAGAACCCTGAATGCGGAAGACTACCTCGGTATCCTGAAGCGGTCGTGGTGGATCATTTGCATTCCGACCCTTCTGATGCCTTTTGTCGCGGTCGGGGTGACGTATTTTGTGACGCCGAAGTATGATTCGACCTCTCTGATTTTGATCGATCAGCAGAAGGTCTCTTCCGATATCGTGAAACCCCTGGATATCGGCGACACGCAGAGCAGTCTGGGATGGATCACGGCCCAGATCAAGTCCCGCTCCACCCTGGAGCCGATCATTACGAAATACAATCTCTACGCCAATCAGCACCTCCCGATGGAGGACCGCGTGGATTTGTTGCGGAACAAGAATCTTCAGATCGTGCCGATTCCATCGCAGATCGACCGGGCGAATGGACTGCCCGGGTTCAAGCTCACTTTTACGGCGGATGATCCACGTACAGCGCAGGAGGTCTGCGCGGAAATTTCGGGACTTTATACGCAGAACGACCTCCAGAATCGCCAGAACATGACCACCGGCACCAACGAGTTTCTGCAGACGGAGCTCAACGAGGAGAGGCGCAAGCTCGAGGACATTGAACAGAAGAAGGCAGACTTTGAGTCCAAGAATATGGGGGCGCTTCCCACCGACCAGAGCAATACCGCCAACTTTCTGAACTCCATGGGCCCGCGACTGGACGCTCTAACCCAGCAGATCACGACCCTGCAGCAGAATAAGTCGATGATGGAGGTATCGCTCACCCAGATGACCTCGGCCAGTGTTCCGGCCGTTGTCACGGCCAAGACGGAGCAGGCCGACGAGACCGAGCTGGAAGCAGCTGAGGCCAAATTGGCAACGCTGCAGGGGGAGTACACCGATGAGTATCCCGAGGTAAAGGCGGCCAAGCGGCGGGTGGCAGACCTGCAGGCACAGATGGCGAAAGCCGCTGCAGCGCCAACTACTCCCGTAGCCGCTCCATCTGCCCGCGCGGATTCACCGGATGTGGCAAAGCTAAGGAATGAGATTCGCCTGATTGACGAGGACATCGCAGAGAAGACCAAGGAGCAGGCGAATCTTCAGGCACAGATGCACTCCTACGAAGGACGTCTGCAGTCGAGTCCCGTAGTGGAAGAGCAGTACACGCAGCTGACGCGCGACTACCAGACCGAACTGACCACCTACAACACGCTGCTGGCGAAGATGGGGCAGTCTCAGATGTCCACCGAGCTTGAGAATCGCCAGGAGGGTGCGAGCTTCACCGTTCTGGATCCGGCGAGTCTGCCGATCGATCCTACCTTCCCCAAGCAGAGCTTATTCGCTCTGGGTGGGTTGGCAGGAGGACTTTGTCTCGGCCTTCTGATCGTTGCACTGCTTGAGTACCGTGATACCGCTCTGCGCACAGAGCGGGACGTCTGGGCGTTTACGCAGCTGCCGACGCTCGCGGTGATCGCTTATTCCGACACCGTCACCCACGCCCAGCCAGCCAGCTTCCTGAAGCGGGTCTTCCGGCGCAAAGACCCCCAGCAGCAGCTTGCTGGATAAGCAAGGACCCCTATGTATAAGAGCTTCTTCAATCTGAAGATCAATCCGTTCGCCAGCAGCCCGGACCCAAGGTTTCTGTACATGATGCCGCATACGCGCGAGGCCCTGGCGACGCTGGAATACGGCATCTCGGCGCATAAGGGCTTTATCGTTCTTACCGGCGAGGTGGGCACGGGCAAGACGACACTGCTGCGACGGGCGCTGGCGTCTCTGGACCAGAGCCGGGTCTTCACCTCGTTTGTCTTCAATCCCCGCCTGGACGTTCTGGATTTTCTTGAGTTCATTCTCGCGGACTTCGGTCTGACTGCGCAGAACCGCACCAAGTCCGGCATGCTGATTCAGCTGAATCGCTGGCTCATTGAACGCTATCGCCGGGACGAGACCTGCGTCATCATCGTGGACGAAGCTCAAAACCTGGAATGGGAGTTGCTGGAAGAGATCCGGCTGCTGACCAATCTGGAGACCACCAGCGAAAAGCTGGTGCAGATCGTGCTTTCAGGACAGCCTGAGCTGGAGGAGAAGCTGCGGGCGCCGGATGTGCGGCAGCTGAGGCAGCGCATCGCGTTGTGGGCGCGCACGCACGCTATCTCGCTGGAGCAAACGGCCAACTATGTTGCGCAGCGGCTGCTGATCGCCGGCACTTCGGAAAAGATCTTCTCCGACGAGGCTGTGGTCGCGATCCACCGGGCGAGCCGTGGCATTCCGCGCATCATCAATCTGATCTGCGAACACGCGTTGATTCTGGCCTACGTCGAACAACTCCGGCAGGTGCCGCAGGAGTTGATCCACGCCGTCGCATCGGACCTGGATCTCGATCCGCAGCCGTTCATGGTATCGACCAGCGGATTTTCAGCAAACTCCACGCTTCCATCGCAGAAGCACCCAGAAAGGGAAGAGAGATGAGCAAAATATACGAAGCCTTGCGCCAGGCAGAGGCCGATCGTTCCAGGAATGGTTCTGCGCAGACGAATGCGGCGACCGCGACCCAGGAGCTGGCCGAGCTCTCCCCTGCGCCGGTGGAGATCCCTGTCTATTCCAATACCGGACGCGCCCTGGCTGGCGCGCCCGATCCGCTGCGGGACGATCCGCCAGCGGCGCGAGGCCTGGAGACGCGTGGGGCAGCCGCCGATGCGACGCTCAGGCCAGTGGAGACCCTGGATCTTTCGCGGGTACCGCTGGTCGCCTGGCAGCCGTCGCTGGAACGCCTGCCTGCTCTGGATGAGTCGGGGCCGGCGGTAGAGCAGTTCCGAAGCCTGCGATCACGCATGCAGGAGTTTCGCGATCTGAACTCATTGAAATCGATTCTGGTTTCGAGCGGCCTGCCACAGGAAGGGAAAAGTTTCGTTGCCGCCAACCTCGCGATCTCGCTGGCACGGCATAAGTCCGGGCGCGTGCTGCTGATCGATGGTGACATGCGGCGGGCGACGCTGCATGAGATGCTGGGCTGCCCGTTCACGCCGGGTTTGACGGAGTATCTCGCAGGCAGTGCATCGATTCTCGAAGTAATGCAGCGCGCCAAGTCAGAGGTGGATGGTGTGAAAATCCCGCCCGGTCTTGCTTCTCTAACCTTTATCGCTGCGGGTAAGGAACGTGCGAAGGCTGCGGATCTGTCGGGAAACCGGCGTTTTGAACAACTGATTGCTGCGGTGTCTCCGTCCTTCGATTGGATCGTCGTAGATTCATCGCCGGTGAATTTAGTGTCCGACGGCGTGAATCTCGCGCGGTCGTGCGACGCAGTGCTGTTGGTTGCGCGCGGAGGAGTGACGCGATTCGAAGTTGCCCAACGGGCAGCCGCGGAACTGAAAGCCTCAAAGATTCTCGGGTTTGTGCTGAACGCGGTCGAGAACCCGCCCGTTGCCGGTGGCTATTACGGCTACGATGGGTACGACCCGGTCGAGGCTTAGCCGGAAGGACGCCGTCGAGATGATTCGTTTTCTGAACGTCTACTACCCTACGCGGACGGTGATTCTCTTGTTGTGCGAGGCGTTCCTTGTGAGCGGCTGCTTTCTCGCCGCAACCTGGATTGTCCTGCGCGACCAGACAGTCTTCGCGCTGCTCCAGCCTGGGGACGGAATGGCGAAGATCGCGGTGCTGACTCTCGTCAGCCTGATGCTTTCGTATTATTTCGATCTTTACGAGCCGACGATCGTGAGCGGACGCATGGAGATATACTTCCGCGTTCTGCTGGTGCTGGGCTTTGACTGTTTCATCCTCTCGGCGTTTTTGCTGATCGATCCCGATGACGTCAGCATCGGGCGCAATGTTTACTTGTATGGATTTGCCATGCTTGCGCCGGCGCTGATTTTGATGCGCCGGACCTACGACTGGGTGGCGGCCAGCAAGGCCTTTCGCGAAAGAGTGTATGTACTGGGAGCGGGCGACTATGCCCTCTCGATCGTCGATGCGATTCGATCGCGGCCCGACCTGGGCATGGAAGTGATCGACTGGGAAGACATCCAACTGGAGCCTGCCGAGCGCAAAAAGGTCTGGATTGACGCGCTCGATAAGCTGTCGCGCGCTCATCCGCCGGTGCGGCGGGTCATCATCGCAATGGAGCATAAACGTGGCGAACTGCCGGTGCAGGAACTGCTGATGTTGCGGTTCCAGGGAATCATCGTTGAAGACGATACCACGCTGCGCGAGCGGCTCTACGGCAAGATCCAGTTGGATGGACTTCGCCCATCGAACTTTCTTTACAGCGATGGATTTCGCCTGCACGCCTCGCAGCAGTTCACCCGGCAGGTGATCTCGATCGTTGCCGCTGCGTTCGGACTGCTGTTGTTCCTGCCGTTCTTTCCCTTTGTGGTGCTGGCGGTAAAGCTCTCGTCCAAAGGCCCTGTGTTCTTTCGCCAGAAGCGTGTCGGCATGGGAGGACGCACGTTCGATGTCCTGAAGTTCCGCACCATGTTCACGGATGCTGAAGCCGAGGGAGCTAAATGGGCCACTAAAAATGATCCGCGTGTGACCAAGGTAGGCATGTTCCTGCGCAAGACGCGCATCGACGAAATTCCTCAGTTATGGAACGTGCTCCGCGGCGATATGGGATTCGTAGGACCGCGACCGGAGCGGCCGGAGTTCCTCGCCTGGCTAAGCGATGAGTTGCCTTTTTACTACCTGCGGACGCTGATCCGTCCCGGCCTGACGGGATGGGCGCAGGTACGCTATGGATACGGAGCAACGCTGGCCGAGACCAAAGAGAAGCTGGAATATGATCTCTACTACATCAAGCATATGTCCCTGGGACTAGACCTGCTGATCATGTTTGAGACCATCAAGACCATTCTCCGCCGTCGTGGAGCACAGTAAGGCCAGCCCGCCCATCCCAGAAACGGCGGCGCGCGTTACTGGATCAGATTGCTCGGTTCGCCCGGAGCAAGACTAGCTGCGGTCGAGGTTGCCCGCGCCTGCGTCCTGGGCCGCATATGGCCGCCGATAAACTCCCCTGAACCGGAGGCGCCGACTTCGTTGAGCTTGTAGAGGAGCGAGCGATAGCTGATCTTCAGCCACTTGGCTGTCTTCTGACGATTCCAGTTGTTGGCCTTCAACACCTTCAGAATGATCTGCCGCTCAAGCTCCTGCGTGGCTTGCTTGGTGACAATCTTCAAGGAGATGGGTTGGCTCAGATCCATCTCGGCCGCATCGCCGGAGACGGACCGCTCCTCTTCGACCAGATCCGAGATCAGTGCCTCTTCGCTTCCCATCAGCACATAGCTGCGGACCATGTTGTCCAGCTGGCGGATGTTTCCCGGCCAATCGTGCTTCTGCATCATGCGAATGACATTGCGTGAAATTGGCGCCGGGCTTACCTGGAACGCCGCAGCATGCAGCGCGGTGAAGTAGTCGACAAGTTGCGGAATGTCGTCGGCGCGCTGTCGCAAGGGGGGCAACTGAATGGTCACCGCGTTGATGCGGTAGAGAAAGTCCAGCCGGAATGTGCCGTCGGCAACCTGGTCGCGCAGGTCGCGGTTGGCAACCGATACAACACGAGTGTGGATGTTGCGCGTCTCATGACCACCCACCCGCATGAACGAACCATCCTGCAATACCTGCAGCAGTTTGGACTGGACCCCGATGTCGAGGCTGCCGACCTCATCCAGCAGCAGAGTCCCGTTGTTGGCCTGTTCCAGACGGCCGCGCTTGGTGGAATGGGCGCCGGTAAAAGCGCCTTTCTCGTACCCAAAAAGCTCGGTCTCAATCAGTCCGGCGGGGATCGCCGGACAGCTGACCTTGACCAGATCTGCAGAGGATCCCGAAGTGCCGTGAATCAAACGCGCGCAGAGTTCTTTTCCGGTGCCGCTCTCGCCCTGCACCAGGACTGCCACATTGGAGCGCGCTACCATCTCCAGCTTGCGCCGGATGACCTCCATCGCGTTCGTTAGGCCAAAGAAGATATCTACCGGGGGAAGATCGGAGAGGGTCTCCCGCTCGGAGAAACGTACAGTTGTCATACAGTGAGTCCGCTCGGAGATTTTGCCTTGCTGCTCTTCCTTTAAGCAATTCGCCTGCCGGAAGAGATAGAAATCGACCTTGAGTACTAAAGTGCATGCACGTTGGTTACCAAACTCCGCAACAGCCACCGATCAGATCGAGTATGAATTACCGTGAAAAGATGTTATCGCCGAATTCATGGCCGTTTTTTATCAACCTGAGGTAAACTTTCTGCACAAGCGTAGGAAGTTTATTACCACTTTGATTCCGCGGCGCTGAATCTGGGAAGCCAGCGGTTCGGCAACGAGGAAATTGCGTTTTACCGGCAGCTGTCCGGAAGTCGGCCTGACGGCTGCCTAATGACTTGGTTTTTGCAAAACAGAAGCGCCGGTACACCGGTGCCGCAGGGCGAAACAAATGGCTGCTGGACTTTCTGTCTCCCAGGATCGACCGACTTCAACGACGCGGCCTTGCGTCTTCGTGCTGGAATCGAACCTTCGCGTCCTCAACTATCTCAAGCGTGCCTTCTCTGAGGCTTATGACCTGCGGCTTTTCTCCTCTGCGAAGGAGTTTCTGCGTGAGCTTGAGGGCCGCCATCGCCCCAGCCTTGCGCTGCTGGCGTGGGATGGCATCGCGCAGTCCATGCCTGCATTTGCCAGCCTGCGCGCGATCAATTCGGATCTGGCAGTTCTGATCCTTGCCACGACAGCCGAGATGGCCGACTACGAGGTGTTTGCCAGGCTCGGCGCCAGCGGCGTGGTGTTGAAGCCGTTTGTCGACGATTCGCTCGAAGTCGCCATCGCGAAGCACCTTGTGGTCGCCCGAGAGGACACCGCGGAGCCCAAGGAGGTGCGCCTTGAGGGCGGCCACTCCTTCGTCCGCTCCAGCAAGCGGATGCGCGAGGTGGAGGCGCAGGCGCAGCTGGTGGCGAAGTCCGACATCCCGGTCCTGATTCTGGGCGAGAGCGGCACCGGCAAAGAGATTATCGCGATGTATACGCACCAGATGTCCCGCCGCGCTGGACGTATGTTCCTGAAGGTGAATTGCGCGGCGATGCCCGCAGACCTTTTGGAGAGCGAACTCTTCGGTTATGAGCAGGGTGCGTTCACCGGCGCCACCAAGAGCAAGCCCGGCAAGTTCGAGTTGTGCGACGGCGGCACGATCTTTCTGGACGAGATTGGCGAGATGCCTCCGGCCCTGCAGGCGAAGCTGTTGCATGTGCTGCAGGACGGGACCTTTTCGCGCCTGGGCAGTCGCGGGCCGACCAAGACGGATGTCCGCGTGATCGCTGCAACCAACGTCAACATGAAGGACGCGATGGCCCGCAAGACCTTTCGCGAGGACCTCTACTATCGCCTGAATGGTCTGTCGCTGTTGCTGCCGCCTCTGCGTGAGCGGCTGGATGAGGTTCCGGCCATGACGGCCTACTTCATGCGCAAGGGCGCGAAGAAATACGGTCTGCAGCCGCTCCCGATCTCTCCTGCTTTACTCGATGCTCTGGGCAAGTACAATTGGCCAGGAAACCTCCGCGAGCTGGAGAACACTATCAATCGCTACCTCATCTTGCAGGATGAGAAGACAGTGATCGCGGAGTTGAATCAGATGGGCGACGCGTCGATAGCTGCGGAAAAGTCGCAGAGCCATGTGGAGGCTGGAGGCCTGAAGAAGCTGGTGCGCGGGCTCAAGGGCGAGACTGAATCTTCCGTCATCGCGGGCGTACTCGAGGAGACAGGATGGAACCGAAAGGCCGCCGCAAACGACCTGCAGATCAGCTACAAGGCACTCCTGTACAAGATCAAACAGTACGATCTCAGCCCCAAGACGGCCTCCACGCCCCAGGCGTAGAAAGATCGAGCAGTAACATTTCAGCCTTGGACACTCCGGACTTTTCCGCGCCTGGTTCCCCCGCTCACAGTGGGCCGGCAGAGCTGGACATGCTGGTGATCCAGTATGGCGATCGCACTATCAAAGGCTTTACACCGCGCAGCCAACGGCCGGCAGAGGATCCGAACTTCCATACGCCACCCGCCGAGTTTCAGCGCACGGGATCGAAGGTGATGGAGCCGGTCCCGCTGGAGGGCGTGAAGGCGATCTTCTTTGTCAAATCATTTGAAGGCAAGTCGCATGAGGACCTCCGTTTCCACGATCATCTCCCCGCGCCCGACTGCCTTTGGGTGCGCGCGACCTTTCACGATGGGGAAGTGATCGAAGGGCTGATCGCCAACAATCCAACCTACGTGCTTCATCCCGGCTTCTACATGTCGCCCATTGATCCCGAAGGCAATAACTGGCTGATCTACGTGCTCAAGAACAAGCTGAAGAACTTTCAGGTGCTAGGCCTGCGTCCCGCACCACGGAACATGCCGGGTCTGGCTGCGGCAAAGACGGGTGTTGCCGGGGCTTCGTAGTTTCCGGGCGTTGCCGCGTCCTATCCTTCGAGTTTGTAGCGCGTCTCCGCCAGCCGGAAGAGCCTGCGCCAGAGCAGACGATTCACCGTGACCACAATCAGCGACATTAAGATCGTCGCCATCAGCAGGACAGGGAACTGCCCGGCATCGGTGGCCACGGAGATCTGCGCGCCCAGGCCCAGGGTCTGCATAGGCTGGCGGCCGTTGAGCTGAAAGTATTCGGCGAAGACGCTGGCGTTCCACGCGCCGCCGGACGCAGTGACCAGGCCGGTGAGCAGGTAAGGGAAGATGGCCGGCAGGATGACAGTGCGCCAGCGTTGCAGTGAGCCAAAGTGGAAGAGCGTCGCGACCTCGCGCAGGTCGGTGGGGATGGCCATCGCGCCGGCGATGACGTTGAACAGGATGTACCACTGGGCCTGAATCAGCATGAATGCGAGTGCCCCGATTCCTATGCCTCCGCCGATCCGGATGAGCGCCAGCAAGAGCACAGGATAGAAGGCAGTCGCGGGGACCGAAGCGGCGATCTGTGCCAGCGGCTGAGCGATGCGCGCCAGCTTCGGATTGAGGCCAATGGCCACGCCAATGGGAACGGTCCACGCAGCGGCAAGGACCAGCGAGAGATTGACGCGCAGAAATGTAGCGGCCGCGCCTTTTAACAGCAGGACAAACTGCGCCCGGTCGATCTGGTGCAGCATCAGCAGTGCGCGCAGGCCAAGGAAGAGCGACGCAGCGGTGACAAGAACAATGAGGAGTGCAAGCAGCACGCGCGAGCCGGTCAGCGATGTGGCCGTGCGCTGAGGGTGTTCGATGGCTTCGATCGCGTACGCGCGGCGGCGCGCGGCGAGCGTGTGGTAGATGCGGTCGGTGAAGCTGGACGAACTGTGGCGTGTGAGCGCGCGGACGGCATGGGAGCGGCGGAAGACATGCAGCAGCGGGGAGCGCACGCGCGCCGAGGCCTCGACCATCTCAAACTTGAACTTGTCGCTCCAGTGGATCAGCGGCCGCCAGACGAGCTGGTCCGTAGCGACGATGATGGCGATCAGGGCGGCAAGCCCCCAGGCGACGGCGCGCATGTCGACAGCCGAGGCGGCGGTCTGGATGTAGGAACCGAGGCCGGGCAGGCGGAAGTCGTGCCCGCGCCCCAGGGTGAACATCTCGCAGGCTGTCAGGACAAACCATCCGCCGGCGACGGACATGATGGAGTTCCACACCAGGCCGATGGCGGAGAAGGGCAGCTCCAGCTGCAGCAGCCGCTGCAGGCGAGAGAAGCGGCCGATGTCGGCGGCCTCGCGCAGCTCGCGTGGGATGGCCTTGAGCGAGGAGTAGAAGCTGAAGGCCATGTTCCAGACCTGGCTGGTGAAGATGAGGATGATCGCGCCCATCTCTACCCCGATTTGCCGCGTGGGGAAGAGCGCGACCATCGCGAGCATGACCGGCGGCAGGAAGCTCAGCACGGGGATCGACTGCAGGATGTCGAGCAGCGCGATCATCGGCGTCTCCAGACGGCGGACGTTCGCGGCGGTATATCCGTACGCGATTGCGAACGCGAGGGAGAGCAGGTACGCGAGACCGATGCGCACCACCGAGAATAGGGCGTACTTCGGCAGCGCGCGCGGCGACTGCGAGATCACGATCCCGGGCTGCGGGTGGCTGAACCACGACCGGCCCAGCAGAACGATGGCGTAGAAGCAGGCAAGCAGCAAGATCGCGATCACGAAGTCCAGCACCACCGGCCAGGTGCGGCGCAGCACCTGGCTGCGCGCGAGGGTCTCACGCGTACGGGTGGCTCCGGGGGTGGTGGGCAGATGGATCACGGCGGGCCTCAGACCTCGGTGTAGCCGGAGGACGCGGCGGCGGCGGCTTCAGGCTGAGTGGCCTCCACGCGGATGAAGCGGCGGCGCGCGGCGTCGAAGTCGAAGAGCTCGGCGTAGCGGCCCCAGCTGACGGCGGTCTCCAGCTGCTTCAGCGTGATCTCTTCGGTGAACTGCTCGTCCAGCAGGTCGTGGAAGAACTCCTCGGAGACGCTGCCGTCGCTCTTCGATTCGAGCGCGCGCACGATCTGGCGCAGCAGCAGTACGTTGGCCACCGCGGCGGTGCGGAAGAGCTCCTTCTGGCGCAGGATCTCCGAGTTGGCGAACTCCGCGCCCGCCGGTGTGATCTCCGCGTCGCCCTCGGTGATGGTGAGGAAGCCGAGCAGCGCAGCTGCGTCCACGATGGGCAGCAGGTCGTCGATCTCGAAGGCGAGATCGTCGGCGAGGCGATAGATGTCGTCCTTGCCGTTGTGGTCCAGCAGCAGCTCCAGCAGGCCGGCGATGCCGCCGGGCCGCGCGTGGGGCAGCTCTTGGTAGTGCGCCCGCTCCTTGCCCGTGGGTGCGGCAGGCAGCGCGGGCGGCTTGGCGCCGGGCTGGGTGAGGACTTTGTAGATGTAGTCGACCAGCTGGGTGAAGGCGCCGCTCTTGCGGTCGCGGGGATGCGGAAGCGTGACCTTGAAGTCCGTGCGCACCACGCCGGGGTTGCGGCCCAGGACGATGATGCGGTCGGCCAGCAGCACGGCCTCCTCAATGTTGTGGGTGACGAGGAAGATCGCCTTGGTGGGGATGGTCTTGTTGTGCCAGAGCTCCAGCAGTTCAGAGCGGAGGTTCTCTGCGGTGAGGACGTCGAGCGCGGAGAACGGCTCGTCCATAAACAGCACCTCAGGCTCGACGACCAGGGCGCGGGCGAAGCCGACCCGCTGGCGCATGCCGCCGGAGAGCTCCTTGGGGTAGGCGGACTGGAAGCCGTCGAGGCCGACGGTGTCGAGGATCTTCAGGCTGCGCTTGCGCTGCTCGGCGGAGTCCATGCCGCGCGCTTTCAGCGGCGCTTCGACGTTTTCAAGCACGGTGAGCCAGGGGAAGAGCGCGAAGCTCTGGAAGACGATGGAGACGTTGGGCTCGCAGCGTCGAGATCGGCCGGTCGTGCCAGTAGACCTCGCCGGCCGAGGGCTGCGAGAGGCCGGTCAGCATGCGCAGCAGCGTGGACTTGCCGGAGCCCGAGGGGCCGAGCAGGGCGAGGATCTCGCCCGACTGGACGGAGAGGTCGGTGGGCGCGATCACCTGGATGCGGTTGGCGCTGGGTTGAGCGTAGAACTTCTCCACCTGCTGAGCGCGGATGATGGTCTCTGACATGGGTTGCCTGTGGTTTTGCAGAGTTGAGGGGTGGGTGAGAGCAGCAGATTGTTTGCGGGCTCAGGCATCCTTCGCCAACGCCAGCGTATCATTCCTTGAGTACAGCTAGAATGGATGAAGGGCCTGCGGGGCAAGCAGAGCGGTGCCTTTTATCACTCCATTCACAAAGGGACGACCGCATGTCTGAAGCACAAGCCGCAACGCCGACCAAGCCAAGGGTGCTGGTGGCCGACGATGAACAGGTGATCGCCAACACGCTGGCGATTATCTTGAACCAGGCCGGTTTTGAGGCGCGCGCGGTGTATTCGGGCGAGAAGGCGATCGACGCGCTGGAGGACTTCCGGCCGGACATGCTGATCTCAGACGTGATCATGACCGGGATGACGGGCATTGAGGCGGCGATCGCGACGCGCAACAAGCTGCCGAGCTGCAAGATCCTGCTCTTCTCGGGCCAGGCGGCCACGGCGGACCTGCTGGACAAGGCGCGGCAGGAGGGCCACGAGTTCGAGATCCTCGCCAAGCCGGTGCATCCGACGGACCTGCTGGCCAAGCTGCGGGGATAGGTTTCTTTCCAACTGACGTGAGACAGGTTTTTGAGCGGGCGGTGCACTTCGGTGCGCCGCTTCGCTTTGTGCGGCGGGGTTGGCTTCCATGCAGGCGCGGATGACGGGGATGACTGCGGGTTCCTGCTGGCTGGTGTGTGCGTTTGTGCGTGCGAAGGATGGTGGGATCGGAACTGCTCCTTGCTGCGTAACGGGCGCGGCGGGCGCGGCTGGTGCGGCCGGGAGATCGAATGGATCGGGGGCGCCGGTGCGGGCGGCTTCGGTGCGGGCGAGGAAGATGCGAGCCCAGGCCTCGGCGCCGGGGGACGGCCTTTCCCAGGTGCCCGAAGGCGAGGATGCTGAGGTGTCAGAGGCACAGGATCGGGGTTCGGGTCTGGGGCGGGGGAGGGGCGGGAAGGTGGTCGCGACGATCTGCAGGGAGTAGAGGACGATGCCGGCGCGGCGGCAGTCGAGGGAGTTGGCGGCGACGCGGGCGGAGATTTCGAGGAGCGCGGCGCGGAGGGAGTCGCGGTCGGTGATGGCTGGCATCTCGAAGGGCGAGTTGGCGGGGACGATGACGCGGGCGACCTTGAGGTGGTGGCGGCAGAAGTACTCGCCGCGCAGGGCGAGGGCACCGCAGCGATGGCCGGCGGTGATCTGATGGAAGCACTGCTGGGCGGTGGGCTGGGGCGAGGTGTCGGAGATGGCTTCGGCGATGTCCTCGGGCATGAAGGCGGGTAAGTCGTTGATTTCTGGTTCGTGGATGTCGAGCATGTGGTACCCCTCCCCTATAGAAATTTCTAGTTGATAGAAAACAAACGGCTTAAAAATCTTGTTTGAAAACAAAGGAGTTAGCGAATCGGATTAAATGCGAAAGGCCCGGCGCAATGGCCGGGCCTTCTGTGATCTCTGTATCTATTGTACCGAGTAGAGGGAAACTGTTATGCCAACTATTTTGCGGACTATCTTCAATCGATTGACTGAGATGAGCGATGGAGGGGGTTGACAGGGTTCGTGCGGGGCTAAAGTTTCTGACCGGCGATCAATTTATACCGGCTGGGCTTCCATACCGACCGGCTCTACGACCAAGACAGCAGCGGCGGGAGACAACAGGTGGCAAAGGGAATGTACGTCCATAGGCTTTCCGAAGAGCCAACCCTGTGCATAATCCACGTTGTGCCGAAGAAGAAACTCCGCTTGTGTCTCGGTTTCCACGCCCTCTGCCACAGTGCGCAGTCGCAGAGATCGTGCCAGATCAATAATGTGCACTGCGACCCCGCTGCTGACGCCATCGGTCCCTACGGTGTCAACGAATGACTTGTCGATCTTCAGGTAATCCAGCCCCATAGTCTGCAGGCAGGACAGGCTGGAGTAGCCGGTGCCGAAGTCATCGATGGCCACACGAATGCCTTCCTTCCTGAGCCCTTCAATGACACGACAGGAATCCGGTCCGCCGATCAGCCCATGTTCGGTGGCCTCAAGAACCAGGTTTCTGGGTGACGCTCCGCTCTTGCGAAGCAGATCGAGCGCTCTCTCTTTCGTGGCGTCACTCTTGAGGTCGGTCGCCGACAGATTGACTGCGACGCGAAAGTCGGGTTCCAGTTGCAGGAGCTTCGGCAGATCGCGCGCGACAATGTCCATCACGTTCTTCGTAATCAGCGGTGCGACGCCGCTGTCCTCAGCGAGCTTGATAAAACTGGCGGGGTCTATCACCGCGCCGCCGCGCTTCCATCGCACCAATGCCTCAGCTCCAACCACTCGCCGCGTCGCCAACTCCACGATAGGCTGGTACTCCACGTAGAAGTCGCGATGGCGCGCAGCTACACGTATCAGGCCAGGCAAAGACGATCTGGCCCGCGCGAACTGCATCGCTGCCCAACCGAACACCACGCCACACAACAACCCGATGGGAACAAATGTGATGGCGAATCGTTTGATGTGGCCATAGTCATGTGTAATCGGCATCACAGACGTGGCCTGTATGTCGCGCGTTTTGGACCGGACCTGCGACACCACATAATTGCCGTCGATAAAGCTGACCGACTGTCCGCGTCCAATCGGGTTTGACCAGTTGGAATGAAAATCGCCCTTTGGCTCCACAAGGCGAAGGCGGCTCCCTGTCGAGGGAACCGTTAAGGCCGCGCTGACGTCCGGCTCCGTTCCCTCGTCTACCAGATGATTGGAATCCACAAGGATTGCAACGCCCTTGTAATCGAGCATGTCAAGCCGGTCAAAATGCGTTGGCCCCAGCTTGAAATCCGGCCACTCGCGGACTCCATTCTCCGTGACCAGCAATGGCTGTCCCACGGCAATCGGCTTCATGGTCCCCAGCGATGTGCATTCCAGCGTATCGCCAGATATGCGGCCAACCATCTGGATATAGCTTGACCCGACGTCAATCTGGCGCATCAGGTCGATCTCCTGAGGCGAGCAGCGGGCAAGGTGGTCCCCATTCAGGAGTTGAGCCGCCCGGTAAAACTGCGCGCCGGCCTCCTCGCCCCGACGGACCACCTCCGATGCGTAATTCAGACCCTGCGCCTTCTCGTACGCAATGCTTTGGTTCCAGGCAAAACGTAGCGAAAGTAAAATGGGGGCAAGAAACGCCAGGACACCGGCGATCAGGGCGACTGGTTCACGTCGAAATGCTTTCACTCGGCGTCTCCCTTGCTAACGCTCAGATTGGGCAGAACCATTTAGCCTCTGAATGCTAGCAATCGCAAGTGACTGCCCCCATACCACTAAGGTGCACGCCCCTCACTTTGGGGCTATGTATTTGCCAGCTATGTGTGGAGGAGTATTCCTGGCTCAAAGCTACGGGCTGGACGCCTTTGCACAACTCGTCCGGGGCGAGTGGTTGGCTATCCGGAGGCTGGGCCGTGGCGCGGCGGAGTGACAAGATGGCGAGGGTCGGCTGCGGCACGCGTGAAGGCGTGCCCTTCCGGGTTAGCGACCCTACTCCCCGTGAGCCCACGTTCGTAAATACAAGCCGGTTCCCGGGACTTAACCGATTGCGGCAGCCCAGTGCAATGTGCCTAGCCAGAATGCTTCTTGTTTCGCTTGGTCATTCTGATTCGATTCAGCCTAGACAAAACCCCGTGGGAAAGGGGATCCCATTGGGCGCGTGCCCACCGATAGGTTTTCTTCTCGTCCCGGGGCTTGCCTGGCACAACTTCTCCCTCAGTCATGAGTCTTGTCACCGTCGTATAGACAGATCCCAGCGGATTCTGGTGAAGTTCGATTGGGAACTGCAGTTCCTTGAGGATCGCCAGTATCTCGGAGATAGTGACATCCTCGTCCGCGGACCTGAGTGCCGCGCACGTTGCCTCTTTCAGACCTTCACCAGCAGCGAGTGAGTCGTCGCCAAGCTCCAAGGACTCCCCGGCGTATGCATAAATGCCAGGAATGAGACGTCTTAACTGAGCGATCTCTTTCTCAGTCGTTTCGAGTAGCGCGGCCAGAGCGCGGCGCTTTCCGATGGCTTCGGCAAGGTCGTTGCGTGATCTCTTGAGCAGTTCGCGATACGGCGACTCATCCATATACAGAGAACTATACACATTGTCGAGACATGTGCGTAGTAAGGCGGAGGCCCTCGACTGCGCGATTCGCTGACGCGAATGGATGGCGCGGGTATGAAATGCGGGGATTCTTCTCCCGCTTGGCGGGATCAGAATGACAGGTTCAATCGGTAGGGGCGGTGCGTTTGCGGTCTTTGATCCTGGTGGCGGGGACGCCGGCGTTGACGGTCCAGGGGGCGAGGTCGCGGGTGGCGACGGAGCCGAGGCCGAGGACGGCGCCTTCGCCGAGGTTGACACCGGGAGCGACGGAGGCGCGGGCGCAGACCCAGGCGTAGGCGTCGAGGCGCGACGAGTAGGCGAGGAGAGGAAAGGCGGGCGAGTCGTAGTCGTGGGTGGCGCCGCAGAGGTAGGAGTCCTGGGAGAGGATGACGTGGGAGCCGAGGTGGATGGGCGCGGGGTTGTAGATCTCGGCGCCGTCGGCGACGCCGACTGAGTCGGCGCAGATGAGGTTCCAGGGGGCGTAGATGCGCGAGGCGGGATAGAAGTGGCAGTTGGGGCCGAGCTGCGCGCCGAAGCAGCGGAGGAGGAATGCTCGCCAGGCGTGGAGGGGGCGCGGGGAGGGGCGGTAGAGCAGCGCGCGGGTGAGGTTCCAGAGGAGGCGGCGGGCGCGGTCTGAGGAAGAGAACGCGGGGCGGTGGTAGGGATCGGCGGCCGTTGACGGAGGGATGTGGTGGGCGGCGTTGTAGTCGGGGGTGCGGGGCATGGGGTGGCTAGTATCAGGATATATAGCAGTGCGAGTGCGTGGGGAGAAAGGTTCGAGCGGCACGGGCGACCGAAAGATCACGCAGGTCCTTCGACTGCGCGGTTTGCTGACGCAAACCGCTTCGCTCAGGATGACAGCGAAAGACAAAAGCAGGTCCTTCGGCTTCGTCCCGCAGAGCGGGACTTCGCTCGGGATGACTGCATCTAGGCGTGACGCTGAGAGTGCGCGAGGACTTCGAGGTTTTCGAGGACCTTGACGGAGATGGTGGAGAAGTCGAACTCCTGGTGGAAGCATTCGAAGGCGCTGGCGCGCATGGCGGAGCGCTGGTCATCGGTGAGAGCGGTGTAGCGGGTGAGCGAGGCGATTGTGCCTTCGACGGTGTCGGGCGCGACGAAGCCGGCGGAGTGCTTCGTGATCTCGCGCCAGATGTTGATCTTGTCGGAGAGCAGGACGGGCAGGCTGCAGGCGAGGGCCTCGGCGACGACGATGCCGAAGTTCTCCTGATGCGAGGGCAGGACGAAGATCTCCGAGGCGGCGAGCGCGCCCCACTTGGGAGCGCCGTCGAGGCTGCCGGTGAAGGTGACGCGGTCGCGGATGGAGAGCGATGCGGCGAGGGCTTCGAGTTCGCGCTGCCAGCCGACCTGGTCGGGGCCGGCGATGACGAGATGCCATGCGGGTGCGCTGGAGTCTTGCGGCTGGCGCGCGAGCGTGGCGGCGAAGGCCTGGATGAGGATGTCCGCGCCTTTCTTGGGGTGAATGCGGCCGAGCGAGATGGCGAGGCGTTTGTGGCGAAGCTCGGGGAAGCGCGTGAGAAATTCTTCGCGCGCGGCGGGGAGATCCAGCGTGGGGCCGAAGATGCCGAAGGGGACGATCATCTCGCGGACGCGATAGCGCGCGAAGGACTGGCGGGCGAGCAGGCGCTCTTCCTCGGCGGTGAAGAGGACGGCGGTGGCGTCCGAAAAGACGCGGGCCAGGCGCAGGTGCCAGTAGATGGATTTCTTGAGGTGCTTGAGGGGGAACTGGCGCTTGAACCAGGGATCCAGCATGCCGTGGGTGAAGATGGCCCAGGGAATGTTGGTGCCGGCGAGGGCGCGGTGCGCGGCGAGGGTGTTCGAGTTCCATACGCCGTCGACGAAGACGAGATCGAAGCGGGCGACGTTGGCTTTGAGCCAGGGGACGGCGCGCGGTGACCAGGCGTAGGTGCCCTTGCCGGGGCCGAGGGCGATGACGGGCGCGGGGAAGTTGAATGCGGCGACGGCGGCGGGATCGTCGAGCGATGCGACTTCAACGTGGTGGCCGGCGGAGTGGTAGATGGCGATGCGCTGCCTGAGGCCTTCGACGGGGCCGCCGGTGGCGGGATCGACGGACGAGATGACGTGGAGGATGTTCATGGAAGGTCTTGCAGCGACGGCAGAGATTGAGATTACTCTACGCAGCGAAGCCGGGGCAGATGGAGGCGAGTGCGGCGCGGAGGCCGCGGACATCCTGCTCGAAGCCCCAGGACTGGATGCGGGCGAAGGCGCGCCGGCCCATGGCGGCGGTGGATTCGGGTGAGGCGAGGGCGCGGCGGAGGGCGATGGTGAGGGCGGGGATGTCGCCGACGGGGTAGATGAAGCCGTCTGGATCGATCGAGTCGGCGGGGCCGATTGGCGATGAGGTCGGGGCCGGAGCCGACGTCGTCGGTGACGATGCAGGGTGTGGCGGCGTTCATGACCTCATTGACGATGAGGCCCCAGGGCTCATGGCGCGAGGGAAGGACGAAGACGCTGGCGAGGGAGAAGAAGGCGGGCAGCTCGGACTGGTTGCGGAAGCCGAGGAAGCGGATGCTGGCGAGACCGGTGGCGGCGGCCTGGGCTTCGAGCGCGGCGCGCTGTTCGCCGTCGCCGACGATGAGAAGGTAGGGATCGGGCTCGATGCCGGGCGCGGGCGCGAGCTGGGTGTATGCGGAGATGAGGTGGTCGCAGTGCTTGCGCGGCTGGAGCTTGGAGGCGAAGAGGATGACGGGGCGCGCGGGATCGAGGCCGAGCTCGGACTGGAGTTGAGCGCGGCGGGGCGCAGCGTCGCGGGCGCGCTGGGCGAAGTATGCGTTGTCCACGGCGTAGGGCATGAGGAACTGTGGGGTGTCGGGGAGGTAGTGGCGCCAGTATTCGGAGTTGAGCGTGCCGATGGGAAGGACGCCGTCGATGAGCGAGCCGAGGGCGGAGAAGAAGAGGTTTTTGAGCGCGAGCTTGAGCGGCGAGCGCGAGCGGTCGCGCAGCCAGGACTCGGCGCGGACGAGGACGGGAATGCCGAGCAGGCGCGCGGCGAGGATGCCGTGAAGCGCGTTGGCGGTGGCGTAGCCGTGGACCCAGAGGGCGTCGAAGGTGCCGGCTAGCTGCGTTGTCGCGATGCAGTGTTTCTCTGGAGCGGGCCGCGCAGAGCGGAGAAGATGCCGCGGTTGAGGGGCGTGGCGAAGCTGACGTCGTTGCCGTCGCGCAGGCGGGGCAGGAAGACGTGCTTGTAGCCGTCGACGAGGGGGACGTCCCACTTGACGCCGACGCCGCCGAAGCCGACGTCTTTATAGCCGCGGACGGAAAAGTCGGAGCCGAAGAAGACGGTGAGGTCGATGTCGGGTTCCTGCGCGATGCGGCGCAGCAGCGGGGCCTGGTATTGGATGGGATGGCTGACGAGATAAGCGAGACGAATGCGACGGGGGGCCTGTGCGCGGGTACTGGAGGTTGTCCGTGAGTCTGGCATCGTGGCGGCGCTTTGTCTTCCGCACTGGGGTTACTGAAGTGAAGGAACAGGGTCAGTAGGTGCGCGTTGTGACGAGAAGCGAAACAATGCCGAGCACGCCGCCACTTCCGACACTCTTGATGGCCGCTTTCATCTCATTGGTGGGGAGGAAGACGATATCGTTGGCCTCAAGGATGGGGTCGACGGCCTTGCCGTCACGGACCTTCTTGATGTCGATGGGGACCAGCACGCGGTCTGGCTTGCCGTCTTTGAGGACGGTGCGAATGAGGCGGAGATCGTCGTAGCGGCCTTCGAAGTTGATGCCTCCGCTGAGAGCGGCGAGCTGCAGCAGGGTGAGCGGCTGCGCCTGGTCGAGCGGGACCGCGCCCTGATGGGGGAAGGCGCCGAGGACGTAGACGACGCTGGCGCGGGAGATCTGGATGATGTCGTGGGGGTGGACGGGGACATTTGCGGCGGGGCTGGAGGCGAGGTCGGTGCCGAGATCGACGACGATGGGATCGGCGAGACCCTGGCGAACGATCTTGATGGTGTGGCTGGCGTTGGCGGGCAGGCCGCCGGCAGTGAGCAGGACGTCGCGCAGACTGCGCTCGGTGGAGACGGGAACGACGGCGTGCATCTCGCCGGTGATCATGACGGAGCCGTTGACGGTGTCGAGGACCTGGATGATGACCTCGGGATCGCGGTAGAACTGGCCGGTGCGGAGGCGGTCTGCGATGCGGTCCTGGGCCTGGTGCACGCTGAGACCTTCCAGGGGAACGCTGCCGATGTATGGCAGCTGGACTGTGCCTTCGGCGGTGACGCGGATGGTGCTCTCATAGTCCGGCTGCTGGAAGATGCGGACAGAGATGAGGTCGCCGGGGGAGAGCTTGAAGTCCTCTCCGGGATAGAGCATGGTGGCGTTGGCGGGTACAGACTGGGGTGCGGCCTGAGGCTCGGCGGAGGTGGCTGCGGCCGGCGCGGCCCCTGCGGACGGCGTGGCTGCGTCGGTCTGGGCGAAGGCATGAAGGGTGAGAGCGCCACAGAACATGATCGCAGTGAAGAAGGCGACGACGTGGCGCGCGAGCAAGAGGCGCGTGCGAGGCGGAGGGGAAGCGAAGGCTCCGGGAATCATTGAGACCTCCGTTTGGGTGGGTCGGCTTTCTGGCTGGCGTCGGTCTCCCAGGAGCCTCCGTCCATGGAACCGTAGGAGTAGCCGGAGTATCCGTAGTAGTCATAATAGTCCGGCGAGTTGAGGTCGACGGCGTTGAGGACGAGTCCTGCCATGGGGGCGCCGGAGCGGACGAGCAGATCGCGGGTGCGGCGCATGACGTTGCGGTTGGATTTTCCATGGCGGACGACCAGGACGACGGAGTCCACGGAGTGCGAGAGGATGATTCCGTCGGTGACGGAGAGGATGGGCGGCGAGTCGACGATGACGTAGTCGTATTGCTCGCCAAGGCGGGCCAGCACGGAGCGCATGGTGTCGGAGCTGAGCATCTCCGAAGGGAAGGGCGGGACTGGCCCGCTGGGAAGGATGTCGAGTCCGGGGAGTTCGGGGACATGCTGAATGGCTTCTTCGAGGGTGGCGGCGCCGGCTAGCACGGAGGTGAGGCCGATCCTGCCTGTCGAGACCGAAGCGATGGTGGACGCTGGGGCGGCGCAGGTCGGCGTCGACGAGGACGACACGCGCATCGCCCTGGGAGAGGATGCAGGCCAGGTTGCCGGCGGTGGTGGTCTTGCCCTCGGAGGGCGTGGCGCTGGTGAAGAGGATGAATTTTGGCGGATGGCCGGTGGTGGCGAGCAGCAGGGAGGTCCGTAGCGATCGGATGGCCTCAGTGAACTGGGATTTTGGCTGATTGAGGACCGCCATATTGCGCGCGACCGCGGACATCGCCGCGAGCTGCTCGGCGGCGGGACGCCGGGAGCGGGGAATGACGGCGAGGGAAGGCATCTGCATGACGCCTTCAATCTCCTGGACGCTGTGCAGGCCGGTATCGAGGCTCTCTATGACGAAGGCCAGCACGATGCCGCCGAGCAGGAAGAAGATGCCATTGGTGATGACCAGGCTGGAGGTGGAGCGCATGGTGGGGCTGATCGGCGGGAGCGCCTTGTCCACCGGGTCGACCTCGGTTGCGCCGAGGCCGGACTCGATTTTGGCGGTCTCCAGGCGCTGCTGGAGGGCGTCGTAGAGGGTGCGGTTCTGCTCATATTCACGCTGCAGCAGGGTGTAGCGCACCATGTCGTCGCCCTGGCTGTAGGCCTCGGCCTTTCTGGCGTCGAGCTCCTGCTGCGTGGCCTGTTCAGTCTTCTGGGCGGCGAGATAGTTTTCGCGTGCCTGGGTCTCGAGGCGGGTGTGCTCCGCGTTGATCTGCTTCGTCAATTCGTCGATCTGCTGCTGCATGGCCTTCATGCGCGGAAGGTTTGGGCCGAGGGTCTCGTTGAGCTGAGCGTATTGCGCCTGGAGGGATTCGCGTTCTGCACGCAGACTGGCGAGTTCACCCGGCATGGTGCCCGGCGTGGCCTCAATGGACTCGTCGACGGTGTTCGGGTCCATGTTCTTGATCATCAGGTACCGCTCCTGAGCGGTGATGCGCGCGATCTTCGCGGTGCCTTCGGCGCTGAGCAACTGGTCCAGGGAGGACTGCAACTGATTGTGCTCGGAATCGAAGGCGAGCACGCCGAGCTTGCGCTCCAGCTGCAGCATCTGCTCCTGGGTGCGCTCCAGCTGGCTTTTGAGGTCGTCGAGATCGGTTTGGAGCCAGTCGGAGACCCGCTCGGTCTGAGCCACCGGCGCTGCAAAGGCGCGATGGATATAGTCCGTCGATGATCTGATTGACGATGTCGGCGGAGAGCTTGGCGCCGAGGCTGGAGTAGGCGATGGTCATCATCTCGGTGCGCGGGATGACGGCGATGACGAGGTTGCTCTGGAGAGTGCCGACGACCGACGCGTGGATCAGCGGATCGTCGATCCTGCATTTGGGGGCGCATGGGAGGGAGATGAAGTCGCTGTTGTTGGCGAGGTCCATGTCGCGGGCGACGGTGTAGAGCAGAGTGTCGCTCTCGAGGATGCGGACCTCGGTGTTCATGCGGGTCTGGGAGTCGTCGTAGTCGAGACTGGCGTCCAGTTTGTACTCATTGGAGGCGCCGTTATGCACCTGGATGGTGCTGGTAGCACGATAGAGCCGGGGCTGGGTACTGCCTTGTAAAAGCCATAGGCGCATCCGAGGAGGCCCAGCGGCGATCCAGATCCAACGGCGCTTGCGCAACGTTGCGACCGCCTCGGAGAGGGAGGTATCGCCGGTTTCAGGGCCTGCCCCGTCGCGTGGAAGAGGGAGCGCGCCACTGGCGGGAGGCAACTGCGATGTTTCCGGATCCATCCTCGCTAGTCTACTCGACGGGAAGGGGAGCCGGAAGAGAGGGGGAACCGCGATAGGTATGGCGGGCGGTTGGGGCGAAGGGTCGCGGAACGGAGTATCTGGCGGGGCGTGATCCAAGGCATTTCTTCCTGTGCGGCAATCCGCTAGACTGCCAGTAGCGCCAAGGAATCTGCCGGGACAGGAGCCGTGTGGGAAAGCCGATACGGATAGCTGTTGTTGGATCAGGATATGTGGGCCTGGTTGCAGCTGTGTGCTTCGCGGAGATTGGGCACAGTGTTGTCTGCGTGGACAACGACGAACGCAAGGTTGCAGCGCTGGAAGCGGGCGACGTCCTGATCCATGAGAAGCACCTGCCTGAGTTGCTGGCGCGGTATCGGGGCAGCCGGATCCGGTTTACCACCGACCTGGGCGAGGCGACGCGGGAGTGTGGGGCCATCTTTATTGCGGTGGGAACGCCGCAGTCGGAGACGGGCGATGCGGACCTCTCTTATGTAGAAGCCGTGGCGTGCGAGATCGCGCGGTCACTGACCGGCTATCGAGTGGTGGTGGAGAAGAGCACGGTGCCGGTCTATACCAATGACTGGATCCGGCTGGCGATGCAGCGGAACGGCGCTGCGCGGAAGCTGTTCGACGTGGTGTCGAACCCTGAGTTTCTGCGCGAGGGCACGGCGGTGGAAGACTTTCTGCATCCGGACCGGATTGTGGTGGGATCGGACAGCGCAGCGGCGGGCGAACTGCTGGCGGCGATCTATGAGCCGTTGACCAGCGGCGAGTATTACAAGCGCGCGGATGCGATTGCGGGGCGGTGCTCGGCGAGCGAGCCGCCGACGCTGCTGAACACGTCGACCAAGTCGGCGGAGATCATCAAGCATGCGTCGAATGCGTTTCTGGCGATGAAGATATCGTTCATCAACGCGGTGTCGAATTTGTGCGAGGCGGCGGGCGCGGACATCGAGCAGGTGGCGCGGGGGATTGGCCTTGACGGACGGATCGGGCCGAAGTTTTTGCGGCCGGGGATTGGCTATGGCGGGTCGTGCTTTCCCAAGGATGTTGCGGCGTTCCGGTCGGTGGCCGAGCAGATGGGGGTCGACTTCAACCTGTTGAGCGAGGTGGAGAAGATCAACGCGCAGCAGAAGAAGCGGTTTCTGGCGAAGGTGCGGTCGGCGTTGTGGACGCTGCGGGGCAAGCGGCTGGCGGTGCTGGGGCTGGCGTTCAAGGGCGAGACGGATGACATTCGCGAGTCGCCGGCGATGGACCTGGTGGAGATGCTGCTGGCCGAGGGGTGCACGATTGCGGCCTACGATCCTGCTGCGATGCAGCGCGCCGAGCAGAGGCTGCCGGCGAGCGCGCAGTTGCGCTATGCCGAGAGCGCCTATGCTGCAGCGGACAGGGCGGATGCGGCGCTGGTGCTGACCGACTGGCGCGAGTTTGCGGATCTGGACTTGAAACGGCTGCGCGAAGCGATGCGATATCCGATCGTGGTGGATGGCCGGAACCTGTTCGAGCCGAAGAGAATGCAGGAGCATGGTTTTACCTACATCAGCATCGGCCGGTCTTCGGTCAATTCCGCGAGGGAGCTGGACCTTGCAGCTTCGGCGAGCACATGAAGGAAGGCGGGCACGGCCCGGACGAGATGATGGGAAAGAAGATTCTGGTAACAGGAGCGGCGGGCTTTCTTGGCTCGCATCTGACGGACGCACTGCTGGCGCAGGGCAACAGCGTTCTGGGAGTGGATGATCTCTCGACGGGCGACCTGGCGAACCTGGAGCATCTGAAGGGCGAGGTGCGCTTCGAGTTCCGGCAGCAGGACATCTGCCGCGAGTTCGATTCCGGGCCGGTTGACTTCATCTATAACTTTGCCTCTCCGGCGAGCCCTATTGATTATGCGAGGCTTGGGCCTGAGACATTGCTGGTTGGTTCGGCGGGCACGGTGAACGCGCTGAACCTCGCCAAGAGGTATGGCGCGGGGTTTCTCCATGCGTCGACCTCGGAGTGTTATGGCGACCCGGAGGTGCATCCGCAGGTGGAGAGCTACTGGGGGCGGGTGAACCCGATTGGGCCGCGCAGCGTGTATGACGAGGCCAAGCGGTTCAGCGAGGCGGCGGTAATGGCGTGGCATCGGTATTACAAGGTGAACACGCACCTGGTGCGGATCTTCAACACGTATGGGCCGCGGCTACAGGCGAATGACGGGCGCGTGATCTCAAACTTCATGATGCAGGCGCTGCGTGGCAATACGCTGACGGTATATGGCGACGGGATGCAGACGCGGAGCTTCTGCTATGTGTCGGACCTGATCGAGGGGATTGTGCGGCTGGCGGCCTCTGACGAGCATGAGCCGGTGAACATTGGCAATCCGGGCGAGTTCACCATGGTGGAGTGCGCGCGTGAGGTGCTGGCAGTGACGGGATCGAAGTCGGAGATTGATTTTGGTCCGCTGCCGCAGGATGATCCGGCGCGGAGAAGGCCGGACATTACGAAGGCGAGGGCGCTGCTGGGGTGGGAGCCGAAGGTGCCGCTGCGCGAGGGGCTGGAGAAGTCTCTCGATTACTTCAAGGCGTGCGTGGCGCGAGAGAAGACTACGGCTTAACAATGACGCACCGTGGGGATGGTGCAAGGTTGCGGGCCTGGCGCAGACAGATCTGCTGCGAGAGCCACGGATTTTTGGCGATAACGGCTGGGGCGGCTCTGCGTCTAGTCTTTGATCAGGCGAAGCTCGCGGACAATTATGAAGCTCATTTCACGTGCGTGTCTCCTTGTGTTCTGCTCGTTGCGGTTGGCAATGGCGCAGGAAACTCCGCCGCCGGCGGCGGCGGCGGATGCGAAGCCGACGCTTGAGGTTGCGACGATCAAGCCGAGCCTGCCGGACGAGAGGCGGCTGTTTCAGGTTGATGGCTTGAAGCTGCGGACCAGCGCGACCACCGTGGCGGACCTGATGACGTTTGCCTACTCCATGCATGCGGCGCAGATTGTGGGCGGGGCGCCGTGGATACGGTCTGAACGATATGACGTGGTGATGCAGCCGGACTTGCCATCGCGGCCGAGCACGGCGCAGATGCGGGTGATCGTGCAACAACTGCTGCGGGATCGCTTCCTGCTGGTGACCCACCATGCAAGCGAAGAGCTGCAGGTGTATGCGATCGTTCCGTCCAAACGAGGACCGCATCTGGCGCCGGTGAAGCCGGAGGAGGCTGCGGGAAATACGGCTGTGGGGGGCTATGCGCCGGGCTCGATGACGGCGAAGAACGCGACGGTGGCTGAGTTTGCGAACCTGATGAACCGCTACATGCAGCTGGAATGGCCGGTGGTCGATGACACGCATCTCGACGGCAAGTTTGACTTCGAGGTGAAGTGGACGCCGGAGGAAGCTGAGAACGGCAGAGCGGTCGCAGCCAACGACGGGACTCCGGCGGAGTTGTTTGCGGCGATGGACGAGCAGCTGGGGCTGGAGTTGAAGCCGACGAAAGAGCTGACGGACGTGCTGGTGATCGACGGCGTCGAGCGGCCGGAGGCGAACTGAGGGCCGAGTGATCGGTTCGGGACTACCCGCGCATGTCTAAAATGCGCCTGCGCGATCTCGCTACAACACCCAAAAGACCAGTTGCAAGCAGGACAAAATTTGCGGGCTCGGGAGTGACCGAAGTGGTGGATTGCTGCGTAATTTGAAACGTGTAGGGATTGTCCGCGGGTGGAACGGTAGATTCCTGCTGTAGCGAGAACGTTCCCGGAGTGATGTTGACCATCAGGTTATCCGGGTAGTTGGGGGTCGGATTGCTGATGGGAATGATGGTGGGTAGGCCGACGATCCATGATCCGTAAAAGGCCAATTGGCCGGTGGGGAGATCGAGCAGCACCGAGGGAAGAGTGGGGAAGCCGGGGAGATAGATCTGGATATCTCCTGTGACGGGGGTTCCATTGACCATTGCGTTGGTCAACGTCTCCGTAAGGGTGACGGCGTGTGGATGGTCCATGGTGATGCCCGACGCCGGAACCGAAAAGGTGATGGTCTGGCCGTTGCCAGTAACGACGAAATCATCGATGGCATCGGCGTGCGCTACGGCAGGCAGGGCTAAGGCGGTGAGGACGACAACGAGAAGCCGTGTTAAGTGCACAAGACGCCTCCAATTAAGACAATACGAAGTGTGGCTTGTGACGAAATCCGCGTCAAGTAACTCCGGTAACCCGATCGACATCTTTGTCGACCACATCGAAAAACCTGCACAAAATCTGACCGGGCCGCTGTTTAAGGGGCGGTGGTGTGGAGTTTGGGGAAGAAGGTGATCTGGGCGGTGAAGGCGTTGTTGGACTGCGCGCCGGGAAGGTAGATGGGGGCCTTCCATGCCTCGTGCTGGTAGGAGGCGTTGAGCTCGATGGAGGGGCGGAGGCGCTTGACGACTTCGATGGCGAACTGGTTCTGCGTGGTGCCGCCGGGGATAAAGTCCTTGGCGGTTTTTTTGTTCAGGTAGGAGAGCTGCACCCACTCGTTGCCGGAAAGGTGATACGTGAGCCAGGCCTGGCCGCCCTTGGCTTCGCGGCCGATCCAGTCGCCGAGGATGGTGCCCTTGTTGGTGTAGCCCTGGCGCTGCACGGCGTTCTCGACGTACTGATGGCTGCCATCGATGCACGCGAGTGTGGAGCAGTCCGTGGAGACGCCTTCGACGCGGAGATCGAGATGCTTTGCGCCGGGGAACTGGGAGAGATAGAGGCCGGGGCGGTAGGCGGCGCGGCGCGGCGCAGAGACGGGCGTGAGGTCGTCGTGGGACTCGGAGTCGGTATAGAGGGTGAGGTAGTTGCGGACGAAGGGCAGGCGCCAGGAGAAGTTGAAGGCGGAGAAGCGGGCGCCGGGATCGTCGCGCGAGAGTTTTTCGCCGACGGCGGTGTCGTTGGTGTCGAAGAAGCCCTTGAGGAAGGTGTGGAGGGTGATGGGCTCATGGCCGGCGCCGCCGAAGATGACGGTGCGCTGGAAGCCGAACTCGAAGTCGCGGGTGGGGCGGAAGGAGAAGCTCTCGGAGTGGACCCAGTCATCGTTGGGTGCGGTGTGGCCTTTGAGGCTGCCGTAGAAGAAGTCATAGCGGACGGGGCCGAGCAGGCTGGAGAGGAACTTGATGCGCAGAGGCTCGACGCGGTCGATGCGGAAGGAGTAGATGTTCTCCGCGTTGTTGGACCAGGCCATGGCGCCGCCCTGTCCGGGGCCGATCCATGCGTCGGACTTGCCGCCGGAGATCTCATGGCCGAGGAGATGGACGGAGAGCGTGCCTTCGACGATGCGGAAGGGGTTCTCCGCGGCGATGGGGCCGGTGGGGATGGTGGACTGGGGATCGTTGGGCGGGGCAAAGGTGATCCCGTCGAACGAGGATATCTGCGAGGAGAGCGCCTGGGAGTAGCCGGGGCCGGCGGGCGCGTGTTGATATTCGCCGCGGAGGAAGAGTGACCAGCGGCCCTGCTCGGTGAGGGTGGAGAAGCCGGTGATGTTGTTGAAGCCGGGATTGTGGGGGCGGCCGTAGTCGTTGAAGAAGGTCTGGCCGAGGTGGAAGCTGTCCTGAAGGATGGGGCCGGAGATGCCCTGCAGGCGCGTGTAGACCGATTGCACTCCGTAGACCATGCCGCGCGAGCCGCCGGCGATGTTGCGATCGGTGATGCCTTCGTCGGAGAGGTCGTTGAGGAGAGAGGCGAGGATGTCCTGCGCCTGAGTGTCGTCGCCGGAGAGGATGGCGTCTTCGGAGTTCTGCAGGATGTGCAGGGCGCTGCGTCGGGTGTAGGGGCGTTCCGCGAGGAACATGGAATCGAGATAGCCCATGGAGTAGAGGCGCGTCATCGCGGCGTAGATCCAGCTATCGACCGGGATGTAGGGGCTGCCGAGGGAATCGAGCGGGATGCGGCCGTGGTGCTGGGAAGCTTCGACTTTGCCGTAGGCGGGCAGAGCGGTGAAGGGAACCTGCGGGGTGGGGGGCGCAGTGGTGACGACGGGCGGCGGCGCGGGCGTGGGAGCGGGAAGGGATTGGCGAGGCTGCGGTGCGGGAGATGGAGTTGGCGCGGAGGTGGCTGCGGGGGTTGGAGGAGCTTCTGGCGTTGCGGGTGCGGGTGCTGAGGGCTGGGGTTGGTCTGGCGAAGGGCCGTGGCGATAGGCGGGGAGAGCGGGGACAGAGTTTGGGTCGGTAGGTGTGGGCGCGGGAGCGGAGGTTGAGGGCGTTTGCGGATTGCCGCCGGCGGACTGGGCGTGCGCGCGGGGAGCGAAGAGCGAGGCGGCAAGCAGCAGAAGAGGCAGATGTGTTGCGCAGGCTCGCAGGTTGTGACTGGAAGACATTGCTGGTTCCAGTGTACTTGCGTTGCGGGGAGTGAATGGCGGAGCGAGGGGCGCGCGCTGGAGTTGCATCGGTGTTATTTGGATGCGGATTTTAGAGACCGCACCTGCGCGCTGAAGGCGGAGGCTTCGCGGTCCATCCAGGCGCGGGTGGCGATGCCGCGGCTGAGGATGTAGTCCTCGAGATGGGCGATGGCGGCGTGGGCGACGGTGGCGGGCGCGGGGAAGGCGATGCACTGAATGAGTGCGGGGCCGCCGCCGATGCGGGCGTGGCCGATGGACTCCTGCGCGACGCGGTAGAGGGCGACGGGATCGGCGGCGTCGACGGGGATGGCGGGGACGCCGGCCTTGTGGGCGATGGCGCGGAGAGCGGCTTTTTCGGCTGAGCGCGAGGTCTTGGGGGCTGCGGATGGGAGCACGAGGAAGATGACGGGGAGGTCGTGCTGTGCGGTGTGGACGAGCACGGGCTTCCAGGTGTCTGTGGAGACTTCGCCGGAGGTAGAGATGCAGAGAACGACGGCGGAGTCGGAGTCGGCCGAGGCGGATTGCTTTGCAGTCGTTTTGGCCAGCGCGGTGCCGGACTTGAGGGATGCGGCGGCGCCGAGGGCGGCGTAGATGCGTAACTTGGGGTCGGTAAGTATGGGAAGACGGAAGGGTGAACCAGAGTTGGTTGTGTAGAGCGCGGAGATTTTGTCTTTCGCGTTGACGGCGTGTTTGAGCGGAGTGCCGCGAAGTAAGTGGATAACAGGCGTAGTGAAGGCGTCCAGAACAAAGTCGCGGGCCGTGAGGTCGAGCGAGGTGCTGACGAGCGCGGCTTCGCGGGCGGCGGTGAGGGCGCGCTGCGCGGACGGCAGTGCCTGGCCGAGGAGATGGGCGCGCAGGATGGCGCGGTATATCTGCTTGAGGCGTGCGTTGGGGATGAGCGGATTTTCGTACGCGGCTTTCTTCTTGCTCATGCGCGTGCGGGATCCGGGGCGTCGGGATTGAGGCCGAGTTTGGCGATGGCGGCCTGGGCCTTCTTCGCGTCGAGTTTGCCGTCGCGGGCGAGGCGGGAGAGCGTGGCGGCGACGATGGATTCTGCGTCGACTTCGAAGTGGCGGCGGAGGTGCTCGCGATTGTCGGAGCGGCCGAAGCCATCGGTGCCTAGAGTAGTCAGGCGGTTCTTGCCGTCCAACTGGAGCCAGGGCGCGAGGGCATCGGGCAGCGACTTCATGTAGTCGGAGGCGGCGATGATGGGGCCGGCTGAACCTTCGAGGGCCTGCTCGATGTAGGTCTTGCGGGCGTGCTCGGCGGGGTGAAGGCGGTTCCAGCGTTCGGTGGCGATGGCATCGCGGCGAAGCTCGGTGTAGCTGGTGACGCTCCAGACGTCGGCGGCGATCTTGTGGTCTTTGGCGAGGATCTCCTGCGCGCGGAGGACTTCGTTCAGGATGGGGCCGGAGCCGAAGAGCTGGAGGGTCGCTTTGGCTTTTTCCGCCGCGCGGAATTTGTAGATGCCTTTGAGGATGCCCTCCTGCACGCCTTCCGGCATAGCAGGCATGGCGTAGTCCTCGTTGTACATTGTGATGTAGTAGAAGACGTCTTCGGCTTTCTCGTACATGCGCTTCATGCCGTCCTGAGGACGACGGCGAGCTCATAGACGAAGGCGGGATCGTAGGTGACGCAGGTGGGGATGGTGCTGGCGAGGATGTGGCTGTGGCCGTCCTGGTGCTGCAGGCCTTCGCCGAGCATGGTGGTGCGGCCAGCCGTCCCGCCCATGAGGAAGCCCTTGCCGCGCGCGTCCGCGAAGGCCCATGCCATGTCTCCGATGCGCTGGAAGCCGAACATGGAGTAGTACATGTAGAAGGGGATGGTGGGGACTTTGTAGGTAGAGTATGCCTGGCCGGCGGCGGTGAAGGATGCCATGGAGCCGGCCTCGGTGATGCCTTCTTCGAGAATCTGGCCGTCCTGCTCCTCGCGGTAGAAGAGCAGCATGTCTTTATCGTGCGGGGTGTAGCGCTGGCCCTCGGGGGCGTAGATGCCGACCTGACGGATGGCGGACTCGAGACCGAAGGTGCGGCCTTCGTCGGGCACGATGGGCACGATGAACTTGCCGACGGCGGGATCCTTCATGAGCGAGCGCAGGATGGAGACGAAGCCCATGGTGGTGGAGACGGCGCGGCTGCCGGAGCCGGCGGTCCACTCCTTGAAGAAGGCGAGGTCGGGGGTTTTGATGTCGAGATTGGGTGCGGTGCGCGCGGGCAGGAAGCCGCCGAGGGTCTCGCGATGCTCGCGCATGTAGACCATCTCGGGCGAGTCCGGTCGCGGGGCGATAGGGAGTGCCTGCTTTTGCGGCGGATTCAGGGATGGGAATCTCGAACGCTTTGACGAATGCGGCGAGCGCATCGTCGGTGAGCTTCTTCTCTGAGTGGGTGGCGTTGCGGGCCTGCGCGGAGCCGAGGCCGTAGCCCTTGACCGTCATGGCGAGGACGACGGTGGGGCCGCCCTTGTGTTCGACGGCGCGCTTGTAGGCGTTGTAGACCTTGACGGGATCGTGGCCGCCGCGGCGGAGATGGATGAGCTGGTCGTCGGTGTAGTCCTTCACCAGTTCGAGCAGCTCAGGATATTTGCCGAAGAAGTGCTGGCGGAGGTAGGCGCCGTCCTTGGCCTTGTAGGTCTGGAAGTCGCCGTCGACGCATTCCTCCATGCGGCGCAGCAGCAGGCCGGAGTGGTCGCGGGCGAAGAGCTCGTCCCAATCTGAGCCCCAGATGACCTTGATGACGTTCCAACCGGCGCCGAGGAAGACGCCTTCGAGCTCGTCGATGATGCGCTTGTTACCGCGCACGGGGCCGTCGAGGCGCTGCAGGTTGCAGTTGACAACGAAGATGAGGTTGTCGAGCTTCTCGCGCGCGCCGAGCGAGATCGCGCCGAGCGTGTCGACCTCGTCGGTCTCGCCGTCGCCGAGGAAGGCCCAGACCTTGCGCGGGACGCGCTTGAGCAGGCCGCGGTTCTCCAGATAGCGCATGAAGCGGGCCTGATAGATGGCGTTGAGCGGGCCGATGCCCATGGAGACGGTGGGGAAGTTCCAGAAGTCCGGCATGAGCCAGGGGTGCGGATAGCTGGAGAGGCCGGGGTGCTCGCGGAGCTCGTGG
This sequence comes from uncultured Acidobacteriaceae bacterium, assembly GCA_963766975.1. Lineage (GTDB taxonomy): Bacteria > Acidobacteriota > Terriglobia > Terriglobales > Acidobacteriaceae > Edaphobacter. Next base: position 413,006 of record CAVYCF010000007.1, on the reverse strand, counting down.
CGGAAGTTCTTGAGGTGCTCGTCGTTCAAGCGGCCGAGGAGATAGGAGCGGGCGTAGACGCCGGGCGAGGCGTGGCCCTGGTGGTAGATGAGGTCGCCGGGCTGCTCGGAGCCGTCTTCGGCGATGTATTTGGCGCGGAAGAAGTGGTTGTAGCCGACCTCCTGCAATGTGGCGAGCGAGGAGTAGGTGGAGATGTGGCCGCCGATGCCGGGGTCCTTCTTGTTCTGGCCATGCACCATGGCCATGGCGTTCCAGCGGATGAGGGCCTCGATGCGGCGCTCGATGGCGCGGTCGCCGGGGTAGGGAACTTCGTCGTGTTTGGGAATGGTGTTGCGGAAGGGCGAGGCGAACTCATTGGGAATGGCGACGCCGGCCTCGCGGGCACGGAGGCGCAGGGCCTGGAGGAGCGCGGCGGCGTTCTCCCAGTTGCCGGCGACGACGTCGTCGAATGCTTCAATCCATTCGGCCTTCTCGGAGGCGAATTCGGAGACTTCGGGAACTTGAGTTTTCGTAGCCATTCCTGGATGCCCGGTTCTTTCTGGTTGTGTGGGAATGCCGCGAGAAGCTGCTAGGGGTCGCAGATGTCCCTTTTGTAACGATACTGTGTCGGAAGGGAAACGTCACGCGGAGGGTGGGGCTTGTGCACCAACGGGGAATATCTGGATAACTGCTTAACCGTCCGTGTAGCGTTGTCTTCTACCGGGCTATAAAACACCCAACACCGTCCCCACGAATGCCCCATGTTCCCAATCCGAACTCGCTTCGCCAAGCCAAGTGGTAAACCTCATCGACCGAGTCAAACACTAGAACGTAGCCTTCATCCTCTGCCATGGCGACGCACCGGCGCTTCACGCCAATGCCTGTCTTGATCTCTTCCGGTGTATTACGTATGTGCACTTCCTCCCAGTGCGGCTCAATGAGGCAGGGGCGCATTTCCTCTAGAAGGCGCGCAATCTCATCGGCTGGAAGTGGAGTGCCTAGTGCGCCCGCAGGAGCTTCGTATACATAGTTGGAGATTTCTTGTTCCAGCTCACGACGAAGCCGTTGGAAGAAATCTTTATCGGTTGTGTCAGACCCATCCGCACTCTGCATTGCGATAGTGTAAGCGTCCATTGAAGGCCTGCACACCACCGACTCAGGCGGTAGTTTGTTGGCTACTCGGAAACCGATCATCCGTTGGCTCGCGGAATGGTTCGACGGCGATGCGCTGGTAGAAGACTTCCAGAATGGTTAGCTCTTCTTTGCCGCCGGGGGCGTGGAGGACGACGCTGTCTCCCTCGGTGGACTTCATGAGCGCGCGGCCCAGAGGCGAGGCCCAGCTGATGTGGCCGCGGTCGAGATCGACCTCGTCGGTGCCGACGATGGAGACCAGGCGCTCTGCTCCGGCGGCGTTGGCATAGCGCACGGTGGCGCCGAAGAAGGCGTGGGTGGCGCGCTGTCCGGAGCGCGGGACTTCGGAATCGGGATCGGGATCGATGATCTCGGCGGCTTCCATGCGCTTGGAGAGAAAACGGATGCGGCTGTCGATCTGGCGGAGGCGGCGCTTGGCGTACTTGTAGTCGGCGTTTTCACTGCGGTCGCCATTGCCGGCGGCCCAGGTGACGACCTCGGTGACGGCGGGACGGTCTTTGGTGAGCAGAAAGCGGTGCTCGTCTTTGAGGCGCGCGAGGCCGCCGGGCGTGATGTAGTTTTTGGCTGGTGGGCCGGGCTCGTCGCGGCGCGGTTCTCGGGTGAAGCCTTTGCGCATTTTGTGGGCTCTCCCAACGCGAAGCTTGTGGTGGCATGGCCAGAATAGCAATAACGATCAAGCGAGTTGGAACCACTCACAGACCTCATCAATGTCCGCGCGGGGCGGGCGGTATGATCGCTAGCGTGGATGAGCGGAGCGAAGATGCGGCGATGAGGGGGTGGATGGAGCGGGCGCGGGCGGGCGACGTGCGGGCGCTGGCGCGGGCGATCTCCGTGGTGGAGGATGGGGCGGAGGGTGCGGCGGAGCTGCTGGCGGAGTGCCGCGTGAGTGAGGGGAATGCACTGCGGATTGGCGTGACGGGGCCGCCGGGCGCGGGCAAGAGCACGCTGGTGAATCAGATGATCCGCGTGTATCGCGGGCAGGGGAAGGCGGTGGGGGTGGTGGCGGTCGATCCGTCGAGTCCGTACACGGGTGGGGCGCTGCTGGGCGACCGGATCCGCATGGCGGGGTTTGTGGGCGATGACGGGGTCTACATCCGCAGCATGGCGACGCGCGGGGCAGGAGGTGGATTGGCCGCTACGACGGCGGATGTGTGTGCGGTGATGGAGGCGGCGGGACGCGAGGTGGTGATCGTGGAGACGGTGGGCGCGGGGCAGGCGGAGATCGCGGTTGCGAAGCTGGCGGATGTGACGGTGGTGGTGCTGGTGCCGGGGATGGGCGACGAGGTGCAGAGCCTGAAGGCCGGGATGATGGAGATCGCCGACGTGTATGTGGTAAACAAGGCGGACTGCGAGGGCGCGGAGCGGGTGTTGGCGGAGGTGCTCGCGATGCAGGGGCTGGCGGATGTTGGAAATGAGGGCGCGGTATCGATTGTGCGGACGGTGGCGACGACGGGCGAGGGAGTGGAAGAGCTGGTTGCGCGGGTTGCGGAGTTGGGTGCGAAGGGTGTGAGGAGGGAGCGCGCTGTGGGTGAGGCGCTGCGATTGGCAGGCAATGGCGCACGGCTGGATCACATTGGGATTGCGGTGAAGAGCATTGCAGCGGCGCGGGGGTTATATGAGGCGCTAGGGATGCGGGTGAGCGCGGAAGAGATGGTCGAGCACGAGCGGGTGAAGACGGCGATGCTGCCGCTGGGCGAGACGCGGCTGGAGCTGCTGGAGGCGACGGCGGAGGATTCTGCGGTTGCGAAGTTTGTGGCGAAGCGCGGCGAGGGGCTGCATCATCTTGCGATCCGCGTGAGCGATGTGGATGCGGCGTTTGCGCGATTGAAGGGAAACGGCCTGCGGCTGGCGAGCGAGTGCGTGCGCGTGGGCGCGGGCGGGCACCGGTATTTCTTTGTGCATCCGGAGAGCGCGGGCGGTGTGCTGGTGGAGATTGTGGGTGAGGCGGCAGGCGCATGAAGCTTCTGTTAATCGATACGTGCGGTGCTGAGGGAAGCGTCGCCATCGCGAATGGCGACGGCGCGGGCGGCGTGGTTGCTAGTGCGACCCTGCCGGGGCGGAGCGCGTCGGAGAAGCTGGTGGGGGCGGTGCGCGAGCTGGCGGCGCAGAGCGGAATTTCGATGCGCGATGTGAATGCGATTGCGGTGGTGCATGGGCCGGGATCGTTTACGGGCGTGCGAGTGGGGCTGAGCGCGGCGAAGGGATGGTGCGAGGCTCTGGGGGTTCCATTGATTGCGATCTCGCGGCTGGCGGTGCTGGCGGCTCTGGCAGGGGCGAGGCCGGGAGCGGTGGTGTTCGCGGTGCTGGATGCGGGGCGCGGCGAGTTTTATCTGGGCGAATATCTCGATGGAGCAAAGGTGCGCGAGGCGCTGGTGACGCGCGAGGAACTGGCGATACTCATGAGTGCGTCGAGTGGGGCAGGGGAGCTGATGGTGTGCGAGGAGAACGTGGCGCGGGCGCTGGGCGAGTTTGGGCCGCGGATGGTCGTGGAGCCGGATGCGGCGGCGGCGCTGCCGCTGGCGATCGAGAGGATGGAGCGCGGCGCATTCGATGACGTAGCGAGCGTCGACGCGAATTATCTGCGGCGGACGGACCTGGAGATCTTTGCCAAGACGAAGGCGCGTATGGGTGGCAACTGAGCGATGGCAGGCGAGGAGAAGAAGGCGCGCGGATTTACGGTGGAGGCGGCGCGAGTTGAGGACGTCGACGCGGTTGTGGCGCTGGAGCGGGCGACGGAAGATGCTCCGCGATGGCGGCGTGAGCTTTACCTGGAGATGGTGGGTGCGTGCGGTCCGAGTGCAGTGCCGGGGGATGTGCACCGGCATCTCGTCATCGCTAGGGCTGATGGTCTTGTGGGGTTCGCGGTCGGCTCGATCCATCCGCGGCTGCCGGATTCGGCGGCGCTGGAGAGCGTGGCGGTTGCGCCGGGGGCGCGGAGAGCGGGTGTGGGCAGGGCACTGTGTGAGGCGGTTCTTTTGTGGTGCCGCAGTGAAGGAGCGGATGCAATCGGGCTTGAGGTGCGGAGGCAAAGCACCGGGGCGGTTGCGCTGTATCGGGGCGTGGGGTTTGTCGAGGCAGGGATGCGACCGGGGTATTATGCCGATCCGGTGGATGACGCCGTATTGATGCGGAAGGATTTAGCTTCCTCGTGAGGAGGCCGGGCATCCCATCGCGGGCAAACGAACTCATAAGGTTATTCAGCAGGGCCATTGTGGATCGGTCAGAGGCCGATAGAGTATTCAACGAGTTAATGCGAGCCTTGGGTGTCATGCTCCTGCCAATAAAATGAATAACTTGGCGGTAGTCGCCGTGCCGTTGCATACTGTTTTCTGAATTATGGATTCCGCGAAATACATTTTGCGGTAGTTTTTGGGCAACTTTTCGTAGTAATCTGCGTCCTATTGAATGTAACCAGTCGGGGCTTCAGTTCCCACAGTCCTGGCATCACCCATCCGCACGACCCTCCCCACCTTTTAGTAAGGCCTCCAGAACATCGGAGGCCTTCACGTCTTTAAGGCTGGTGACGTTCAGCACCTCCCAAGCGGAGCGGTATCAGGCGAGTCCGAGCTTTCGGTCGAGGGCGGCCTTACCCGGACCAGTGACGAGCAACGTTATAGCCATGGCGGCCAGTTCAATTGCCAGCTCAGAGCCGGCGTATCCCTTGTGGATGGTGACGGCGAAGATTGCGACCAGCATATTAATGGCGACCATGAACGCGACAAGTCGGGTGAGGAGTCCGACGATGAGGCAGATGCCGCCGAGGAATTCCGTCAGAGCCGAGACGTAGCCAAGCCAGGAGGGTATGCCAAGGCTGCCGATGAAGTGCGCGTTGTGCTGAAGGCCAGCAAAGGGCTGGCTCCAATTCGGGGGGTGCACCTTGTTCCAGCCGTGATTGAGCATCGATGCGCCGAGAGCGAGGCGGAGCAGCAGAATGCCCCAGGGTTGAAGACGATTGAGCCATCTGGACAAGGAACGGGGTTCTCCTGAGGAGATTTTATGGGACGCGACGGAATCTCAGCGTTGCGGGACGTACTGGACATATCGATCAAGGAAACGGCGGAGGGCGTCCTGAAGCGCGGCGTCTGAGTTGGTGGATGGGAGCGTCACGGTGTATTTGGGGTCGGGTGCGTGGTGGAAGAGGGCATCGAGCGAGGCGGAGGAGGGGTGAGATGCGGTGAGAGTTTCGCCTCCGATGAGCAGCTTGGGGGTGGTGAGGGTGGCGAGCGGCGCTGCGATGGCGAAGCGGCCGCCGAAGAGCAGGCGGACGGGGATGAGGCGCGAGGGGCGCGCGGCGGATGCGGTTGCGGCCGGATCGGGGTCGGGGTGGTCGAGGATGACGGCGGGAAGCTCAGGATGACTGTGCTCGAGCTGGACGGCGAGCGCGGCACCGAGGCCGGAGCCCATGGGGACGATGGAGCTTGCGGGAATGTGCTGCGTGGTGACGAGGTAGTCGAGCGCGGCGGAGGCGTCTTCGGCCATGAGGGCGGCGTCGGGGTGGACGGTGGCGTCGCTCTGGCCGAAGCCGCGGTAGTCGATGGCGAAGACGTTGAGGCCGGTTGCGTGCAGCAAAGTGATTGCGGGCAGGGTGTCGGAGAGAGAGCCTGAGCCGTCGTGCAGATAGAGGATGGTGAGCGCGGAAGAGTGCGGCGCGGGCGATTGCGGTTGGGGCCTGCGCGGGGATCCACCAGCCGGTGAGGTGGGGGGCGCCGGTGTCGAAGTCGGCGAAGCGGACTGGAGTGAAGGCGAGGCCGGCGCTGGCGGGGGTGCGATCGATGGTGGTTGAGGGGTGCAGGACGAGCTGCCACTCGCCCTGATAGAAGAGCAGGCAGGCGGTGAGCCAGGCGCAGACGAGTGCGACGCCGAGAGTGAGCGCGAGGGCTTTGGCGAGCCAGACCGGATCGACGACCTCGACGGGAGTAGGGGCGGGTGCGTTCGCGGTGTGCGACGGGCGGCGTGGGTGCGGGGTGCGCTGGGGGGAAGGCATCGAGAGTTTTCTTAGTAAGGCTGGAGCTCTTCGGCTGGAGACGGGCGGTTGACGCGAGGCTGTTGGAGCTCCGACGGCAGAAATATAGAGATTGCGGTGATGCCAGAAGGGCCGCGCTGTGCGCTCCAGACGCTCACGCTGCCGCCGTGGCGCTCCACCAGCTGGGCTACGACCCACATGCCCAGGCCGGTGCCGGTGTCGGACTTGGTGGTGAAGAAGGGCTCGAAGATGCGCTGGCGGGTGACGGGGTCCATGCCGGTGCCTGTGTCCAGAAAGGTGGCGCGCATGCCGCGGGTGGCATAGTTGCGCCAGTCGCGGGAGGGTCGCAGGCGCATGATGAGCCGGCCTCCGCGGGGCATGGCGTCGATGGCGTTGGAGACGAGGTTGGCGAAGATCTGCTGCACCTCACCGGGCATGCAGGAGATGGCGTTTTCGCGGTCGGGGCGAAGATCGGTTTCGATCTGGGCGATCATGAGGCGTCCGCGGAAGAGTGCGAGGACAGTATGCAGTACTTCCGAGAGCCGTGTGGGGCGTGGCGAGCCGGTCTGGCGATGGAACTTGAGCGTCTGCTGGGTGATGAGCGAGACGCGCATCAGCTCGTCAAGTGCTTGATGGGCCAGGCTGGCGGCGTCTTCGGTGGTTGTGGAGGTGGTGACGAGGTAGAGCAGGTTGGCGATGGCCTCAAGCGGGTTGTTGATCTCATGCGCGACGGAGGCGGCGAGGCGGCCGGCGACGGCGAGTTTCTCCGCGCGCAGCATGGCTTCTTCGGAGAGCTTGCGGGCAGTGACGTCGGCGATGACGCCAACGATGCGGCGGGGATGTCCTTCGCTGTCGCGCTGGCAACGGCCCTGAGACTCGACCCAGCGCTCTGGGCCGCCGGGCAGGCAGACGCGGTATTGCTGGCGATATTCAGCTCCGTCGGCCTGCGCGCGCTCCACCGCGGCGCGGACGCGAGGTGCGTCTTCGGGATGAATGAAGTGGATGAAGGCGTTGGTGCTGGGCTCGAAGGAACGCGGGGCGACGCCGATGATGCGATAGACTTCATCGGACCATTGCACCTTGCCGGTGATGAGGTCCCAGGCCCAGAGGCCCATGCCGTTGGCGCGGAGGGCGATCTGGAGGAGGTCTTCGCGCTCGCGGAGGAGCTCGGCGGCGTGTACGCGCTCTTCGGCGAACACGCGCTGGGCGTGGGCGGCGTCGAGCTGCTGCTCAAAGTCCTTGAAGGAAAGCTGGGACCGTTGCTTGTCGAGCCTTCGGAGAATCCAGCCGAAGGAGATGGTGACCAGCAGAAAGAGCGCGATGCGCAGCTCCTCACGCACCGGGCCGGCCGGAGCGGTCGCCGCCTGGCGGACGAGTGGAACGGTTGAGGCGGTCTCGAGGACAGCGCACAGGATGCCCGGGCCCATTCCCAGGTACCAGCAGGCGATGAGGGCGACAGGGAATGGGACCAGCAAGGGAAACGGATGAAGAAAGGGAAAGGCATACGTGAGGACGACCGCCGAGGAGCCGGCCAGGACCGCGAGGAGCAGGCGCACGGGTCCGGGCCAATGGTCGGAGTGGGAGCCGATCGGGGCGGAGCGGTCAATCTGTCGCATATGTCTTTGCAGGTGCCTCTCCGCAGTACTGCTCTGAGTTGATGGTAACGGCTGAGAGGGGAGTCAGCGTAGAGGGATCGTGGGGCACGGGAGTTTTTGGCGTGGAGGTGTTGTGCTGTGAGTGGATTGTGAGGAGATACTTGACAGTGGTTCGACATTTTGAATGCGAGCGGCTAGCCTTGCCATAAAAATATGGTGCCGATTCGCACGCTGTTCGCAGCTGAACCTACGGAGCCGTCGGAGTTGGTCCTTCCTGAGGGGCTGCGCGACCGATACGACGGAGACCTTTCCTTTCCGCCTGCTCCCGAAGGGCGGCCGTATTGCATCGCAAACTTCGTTTCGACGCTGGACGGGGTGGTGAGCTTCAACCTGCCGGGGGAGTCGGAGGGAGCGCAGATCAGCAAATCGAACGAAGAAGACCGATTCCTCATGGGGCTGTTGCGGGCGTCGGCCGATGCGGTGCTGGTGGGTTCGGGGACGCTGAAGGCCGCGGGTCCGGAGGGATCGTGGCTGCCTGAGGCGGTTTCTCCGGCGGCGAAAGAGCTGTATCGGGAGTATCGCGTCGAGGTGCTGCACAAGCCGGAGTATCCGCTGGTGGTGGTGGTGACGGGATCGGGCGAGGTGGATATGGCGAGCATGGTGTTTCATACAGCGCAAAGGGTGCTGATTCTGACGACGGAGCAGGGTAAGCGGAGGTTGGCGCAGAGCGGGGCGGATGCGCTGCCGTCGGTCGAAGTGAGGGCGCTGCATGCGCAAGATGATGGTGTTTCACCTTCGGCTAAGGGCATTGGACTTCCCGCTAAAGGCATTTCCCCTGGCGCGATCCTGACGCTGCTGCGGCAGGAGATGGGAGTGGAGCTGCTACTGCACGAGGCCGGACCGACGCTGTTCGGCGAATTTCTCGCAGGCGGATTGATAGATGAACTCTTCCTGACGGTGGCGCCGCAGATTGCGGGAAGAGCGGCAGAGCCTCCGAGGCCGGGCCTGGTTTCCGGGGTTGCGTTCACTCCCGCGACGGCTCCGTGGTGGAAGCTGCTGAGCACGAAGAGTGCGGGAGATTATCTGTTTCTGAGGTATCGGGTAAGAGATCGGAAGGCATAGAAACGGCTGAGATGGAAGTCTTGATCCCCACCCGTCCGCAAAGAGGCGTACGGATGGGGCACCCGGCGCTGGATGAGTTATTTGGCCTGTTAGCGCCAGTTGAAATATCTGGGTAGATTGCTTCCGAGAAGCCGATTTGCCACAATTGATCTCTCTCCGGGCGGGATCACTGGATAGATGAAGATGTTTTCGGGATAAACTGAGCCGAAGGATCGACAATGCCGAGATTGAAGAAGAATGTTGAGCCACTCCTCAATCGAAGTGTCGAGTCTCTGATACTTGCGATCGAGCTCTTCAACCGTCCTACCGAAACGGCACGAGCGCATGGCGTGTTGATGTTTCTCCAGCACGCCTTCGAGATGTTGCTAAAGGCCGCAATCTTACAGAAGACTGGGCGAATTCACCCTCGAGATGATGGCTATACCTACAGCTTTCAAACCTGCCTCCAGATAGCCAAAGAGCAGCTCGGCATCCTGACACGCGATGGGAAGATAACGCTTGAAATCCTTGATGCCCAGCGAGATCAGGCTGTCCACTTTTACGCAGACGTGTCCGAGGATATGCTCTACGTGCACGCACAATCGAGCGTTACTCTTTTTGCTGAGTTACTTCAATCAGCGTTTGATCGTAACCTGAAGGCAGAGCTCCCTAGCCGCATCCTGCCCGTCTCAACCCGCCCTCCCGATGAACTCCAATCACTTCTTTGGAACGAACTCCAAGAAGTTGATCGACTGTTGCAGGCCGGGCAGCGGCGGGGCGCACAAGCGGCCGCAAAGTTACGTAGCGTCCTTGCTTTCACGGTCGGAACTCGCGAAGGCGGTCAACGAATTTCTGAGCAAGAGATAGAGAGTGCAATTCATCTACGACGAAACAAGACTGACTGGGCGATTATTCTGCCGGAGGTTGTTCAGCTAGATCTCACTGCAAATGGGACCGGCGTTCCGGTATTCTTCAAGATCTCCAAGAACGCTCCCGCTGGACTCAGAGTTGCCAAGCCCGGTGAGGAGGTGGTAGGCACCCTCATCAAGCAGGAAGTGGACTTATGGGACGTTTTCACACTCTCATTGACTGACTTGAAGGAGAAGCTCGGTTTGAATCAATGGCAGACTCAAGCTCTCATATATGACCTTCAGATCCAGATCGATCCGCAGCTCTATAGAGTTCTCAAAAGGCATAGCCACACTCTGAAAGGGTATTCCAAGAAAGCTCTCGATCTCCTAAGGGAAGAACTTCCTAAGAAGGATATGTCCGCTGTTGCGAGTCGCTATTCAGAACGCAACCGTCGCGCGGCAGTTCCTCCCGAAACAGATGTCAAAGAGCATACTATCGGGTAACGATAAACGCGCTTCTCGTCAGGGATGTTCCTGGTTGGTGATAAATCGCCGAGTCACTTATTGAGGGGCGGTTCGTCCTGATATCTCGGCTTAGCTGCAGTGGTCCGGTGTAGGTCTCGAATCGCAGGAAGCTGGGGCGGCGACGGGGCGATATCTGTCGCGTCGTCCCGCTGAGCGGGACTATGCTCCGGCCCTTCGGCTACGCTCAGGGCAGCGCGGTTGCGTCCCGCCAAGCGGGACGCGGCCTATTGTTCGGGCTGAAGCCCGAGACCTATCTCGGAGGCAAAGGCAAAATGCAGGTCCTTCGACTGCGCGGAGCGCTGACGCGGATCGCTTCGCTCGGGATGACGGCGTTAGGGTGAGAAGGGTTCGGACTGCTGTGAAGGTGTGCAGATCACGCAGGTCCTTCGACTGCGCGGAGCGCTGACGCGCTCCGCTCAGGATGACAAGCAAAATGCGGGGGTCCCTCGACTCACGCTATGCGCTCGCTCGGGATGACGGGAGCAATGGGTCGGGCCTTCAGCCCTCAAGGATTTTGCAGGCACCGTACCTAGGCCTTCCCGCTTCGCGGGATCGGCCTAGGCTGTTATGTTCCCGCGCCTTCGGCGCTCAAGGCTTTCAGGCGTAGCGGAAGAGGGCTTTGAAGCCGTAGTCCATGTGGGCCTGCATGTGGCAGTGGAAGAGGGTGAGGCCGGGCTGGTTGGCGGTGAACTCGACGGCGGCGCGGCCGTAGAAGGGGACGACGACGGTGTCCTTGATGAGGCCGGAGGTGGGTTTGGTGTTCAAGTCGACGAGCTCCCACTGGTGGCGGTGCATGTGGAGGGGGTGGGCGTCGTCAGTGCGGTTGTGGAAGGTGAGGCGGTAGCGCTGGCCCTGGTGCAGGACGAATTCGTTGTCGTGCGGGTAGGGCTTGCCGTTGACGGTGAAGGTGTTGAGTTTGCCGGGGCCACCGGGGATTTTTTCGAAGACCATGTCGATATTTATGGCCGCGGCGCTGTTTTGAGCGGCTGATGGTGTGGCGGCGGCGGGGTTCGCGAAGGCAGTGTAGTCCCAGAGGATGGAGGCGGGCTTGATCCACTGGGGCTGCTGGTGGGCGTTGGCGTACTCGATGATGACGCCGAGGCCGGCGGTGCGGATGAGGTCGGTGGGTTCGCCCATGACCCAGACGCCGGGGTTATTCATCTCGACGAGGGCGCAGACGCGTTCGCCGATGCCGAGGAAGAGAGTTTCGACGGCGGCGGGGTTGGGGACGGGGTTGCCGTCGAGGGCGATGACCTGGAATTTGTGGCCGGAGAGGGAGATGCGGCGGTTTTCGATGGCGCTGGCGTTGAGGAAGTGGAAGAGGACGCGCTGGCCCTGGCGGACGCGGATGGGTTCGCCGGCGCCGAGGGCGCGGTCGTTGATGGAGTAGGTGGTGGAGGTGACGTCCATGCCGTTGGGCGCGGTGTTGAGGACGGCGGGTTTTTCGGGCTGGGGGGCGCTGGGGTCGTCCATCTCGTCCATGTCCATGGCCTGGGTGGAGTAGAAGGGCTCCCAGTCGCGGAGGGCGAGGAAGATCTCCTGGTCGTATGCTCCGGGGTTCTGTTTGGGCTCGATGTAGACGAAGCCGAACTGGCCGGTGTAGGTGCCCTTGTGGAGATCGTCCATGGACATGGCGTGGGAGTGGTACCAGCGCGATCCGGAGGGGCCGGGCGTGAATTTGTAGGTGTGGCTGCCGTGCGGCGGGACGGGCGGCGTGCCTTCTTCCTCGGAGCCGTCGACATCGGAGGGGATGAGGAAGCCGTGCCAGTGGACGTATTCAGGGGTGTCGGTGTCGTTGTGGACGGTGACGGTAGTGGGCTGGCCCTCCTTCATGCGGAGGATCGGGCCGGGCGCGGTTCCGTTGTAGCCGATGGTGGAGAGGATGCGGTCGGGGGCGAGCTCGACGGTGACCGGGGCGATGCGGAGGGTGATGTCGGAGGCGGTGTGCTGGTCCGGTTGGGCGGGTTGATCTCCGGAGCCCATGCCGGGGAGCATGGTGATCTGGGCGGCTGCGGCGGCGCGGGAGTTAGCGCTGAGGGCCTGGGCGGCGATGGCGGCGGGTGCGAGTTTGAGGAGGTCGCGGCGGTTCATTTGCGTTTGTGGCGTGAGGCGCGTGCGTTCTGTTGGTTAGACGGCGGAGTGCGCGTTGAGGCTGATGGTCTCATGGGCGATGTATGACGTTCAAATTCCGGTACTAATGCCGCAGAAAAGCAAATGCAGGTCCTTCGGCTTCGGTCGCTGCGCGACCTTCGCTCAGGATGACAGAGTTTGAGAGGGATGAAAGGCGGTCTGCAACCTGGGGACGGGCGGTTCGTCTATAACTGGAGAACGGCAAAAGCAGGGTGAGTGCAGGCAGCGCAGGAACGAATGCGCGGAAACGGTCGGCTTCCGATGAAGACTCTGGTCCAGTCCGCGATAGTGACGATGCTGGTGCTGACGCTGGCGGTGGGCGCGTTTGCGGGGCAGCGGATTGCGGACTGGGGTTCGATCAACACGCAGACGGGGGACAAGGCGGAGTTCTACTGGTCGCGGCTGAGCTATACCTCGACGATGGGCAGCGAAGGATATGGCGGCTTTGGCGGAGGGTATGGCGGTGGCCGGTTTGGCGGCGGGGGCGGATTTGGCGGGACGTGGCAGCGCGATTATCCGAAGGCGGACCGGCAGTTCCTGATGGCGCTGAACCGACTGACGCGGATCGACGGGCGCAGCTATGAGCAGGTGGTGAGTCCGGATTCGGATGACATTTATAACTACCCATTTGTGTATGCGGTGATGGTGCATACGTGGAGCTTCAACGACGCCGAGGCCAAGCGGATGCGGGAGTATCTGCTGAAGGGCGGCTTCCTGATGGTGGACGACTTCCACGGCACCCAGGACTGGGAGGACTTTATGCGCGGGATGAGGGAGATCTTCCCGGAGGCGGACAAGTATCCGGTGGAAGACCTGACGGACAAGGACGAGATCTTCCATGTGCTGTATGACATGGACGATAGATTTCAGGTGCCGGGCGAGCAGTACATCCGGAGCGGGCGCACGTATGAGAAGGACGGGTACGTGGCGAAGTGGCGCGGCATCCGCGATGACCATGGGCGGATCATGGTGGCGATCTGCCACAACATGCACCTGGGCGATGCGTGGGAGTGGGCGGACGATCCGGAGTATCCGGAGCAGTTTTCTTCGATGGCGTTCCGGGTGGGTCTGAACTATGTGATGTACAGCATGACGCACTAGGAGCAGGGACCAGGTGCTGGGGACTAGGGGGACACAGCTGGATCACAGATAGACACCGCTGAATGCAGATGCGCGTACGCACTTGAACTAGTCCCTAGCAACCAGTACCGAGTACCTTCCCTCCTAAATGTTCGAATTTTTCTTCAAGTATCCGATCCCGGTCTTTACGAAAGGCAAGTACATCCTGCTGGGTGCATGGCCGGGATGGCTTTTGGCTGTTCTGATTGCGCTGTCCGTGGGTGGGCTGGCGTGGCTGGTATGGCGCGCGCTTCCAGGGGCATCGCCACGCATAAGGAATTGGCGGGTGTGGGCGATCTGCGCGGTGGAAGCAGTATTTATTGTGCTGCTGCTGACGCTGCTGTGGGAGCCAGCGATTACGGTGGCGGAGTTGAAGAGTCAGCAGAACATTATTGCGGTGCTGGTGGATGACTCGCGCAGCATGGCGCTTGCGGATGCGGGCGCGGATGGGAAGACCGCGCGCGAGACGGCGGCGGTGAAGGCGCTCGAAGACGGGGTGCTGGATGGGCTGAAGAAGAAGTTTCAGGTGCGGGTGTATCGGCTGGATGAAGAGTTGGCGCGCATCGATGGCAATGACGCGGGCGGAGCGACGCCGGCGAAGGTGGATGCGTGGAAGAGTCTGACGGCAGGGACTGCGCAGAGCGCGAACGCGACGCATATTAATGCTGGGCTGCGGCAGCTGGTGAATGAGACCAGCGACCTGCCGGTAGGCGCGGTGGTGCTGCTGAGCGATGGCGCGGAGAACGGTGCGGGCGGGATCGATAGCGCCGGCGGCATTGAGATTGACACGATCAACGCGCTGCACAACCGCAGGCTGCCGGTGCACACGATCGGATTTGGCAAAGAGAGCCCGGGGCACGACCTGGAGCTGGACGATGCGGCGGTTGCGGTGAAGGCGATGGCCGGCGCGAAGGTGACGGCGACGGTGAGCTTCCATCAGCATGGATACACCGGGCAGAGGGCGACGGTCGACATTAAGGACGGCGACAAGCTGCTGGCGACGCGCGAGGTGATGCTGGAGCCGAATGGGGTGGAGTCGACGGTGACGATGTTCTTCAACGCGGGGGATGCGGGGGTGAAGAGCATTGGCTTTGCCCTGGAGCCGCTGCCGGGCGAGGAGTCGACGGCGAATAATGCGGTGACGCGGCTGGTGGATGTGAGCGCGGAGCCGAAGCGCGTGCTGTACGTGGAGGGCGAGCCGCGGTGGGAGTACAAGTTCATCCGGCGCGCGGAGGAAGAGGACAAAGGATTGCAGATCGTCTCCATGCTGCGGACGACGGAGAACAAGATCTATCGGCAAGGGATCAGCGACCCGAGTGAGCTGGCGGATGGATTTCCGACGAAGGCCGAGGACCTGTTTAAATACGACGGGATCATCATCGGGAGTGTGGAGGCGGGGTATTTTTCTCCGGTGCAGCAGGAGTTGCTGCGCGAGTTTGTGGACCGGCGCGGGCGGCGGGATTCTGTTTCTGGGCGGGCGATTTTCGCTGGGCGATGGAGGGTGGGCGTCGTCGAGCCTGGCAGATTTGTTTCCGACATTTCTGCCGAACAGCCGCGGGGCGTTCCATCGCGATGCGGCGACGGTGGCGCTGACGGCGGCGGGTGTCGAAAGCCCGATTACGCGGCTGCTGGATGACAAAAGCCTGAACGCTGAGCGGTGGAGGAAGCTGCCGGCGCTCGAAGATTATGAAGATCCGGGTTCGCCGAAGCCGGGCGCAACGGTGCTGGCGCAGACGGTCGCCGGGCGGACGGTGCCGCTGCTGGTGACGCAGAATTATGGGCATGGGCGGGCGGCGATTCTGGCGACGGGAGGGACGTGGCGCTGGCAGATGCAGTCGGCGCTGGGTGACCCGTCGCATGATTTGTTCTGGCAGCAACTGCTGCGCTGGCTGGCGAAGGACTCGCCGGGGCAGGTGACGGCGACGATGCCTGAGCAGACGCTGGAGGATGAAGGCCGGGTGCACATCACTGCGGTGGCGCGGGACAAGGACTTTGAGCCTGCTCCGGATGCGAAGCTGCAGACGCATGTGATTGGGCCGGACGGATTGAGCGAGTTCGTGGACATGACGCCGGTGCCAAACCAGCCGGGGACGTTTGCGATGGACTGGACGGCGGCGAAGCCGGGAAGCTATGTGGCGGAGGTGACGGCCGGACAGGGCAGCGGTTCCGATGCGACTGAACTGGGGAAAGATGTGGTGCAGTTTCGGCGCGAGGATGGCGTGGCGGAGAACTTCCACACCGAGCAGAACAAGGCGCTGCTGACCAAGCTGGCGGACGAGACCGGCGGACGCTATTGGGAGCAGAGCGACCTGGCGAGGTTGCCGAAGGAGATCTCGTATTCGGAGGCAGGGATCTCGGTGCGCGATACGAAGGAGTTGTGGGACATGCCGATTGTCTTCCTGCTGCTGCTGGGGTTGATGGCGGCGGACTGGCTGCTGCGCCGGAAGTGGGGGGTGGTATGAGAGCGAGGCGCTGGTCGCTGGTCGCTGGGTGCTGGGCGATGCTTGCGTGTGCGGGCGCGCGGGCGGCGACATTTTATGTGACCGTTGCGGGGTTGGGCGGTGAGCCGGACTATGAGCAGCGGTTCACCGCGAATGCGAACGATCTGGACAAGGTCTTCAAGCAGGTTGCGGGCGCACATGTGGTGACGCTGACGGGCAAGGATTCGACCAAGGCGAAGCTGACGGCGGCGATGGATAGCGTGGCGCGTGACGCGAAACCCGAAGACGACCTGGTGCTGACGCTGATCGGACATGGGACTTTCGATGGAACGGAGTACAAGTTCAATCTGGTGGGGCCGGATGTGTCGGCGGCGGAGATTGCCGCGATGTGCGATAAGGTGCAGGCGAAGCGGCAGCTGATTGTGGATACGACGAGCGCGAGCGGCGGTGCGGTGGCTGCGTTGCAGAAGCCTGGCCGTGCCGTCATCGTTGCGACCAAGAGCGGGACGGAGAAGAATGCGACGGTGTTTGCGCGCTACTGGGTGGAGGCGTTGCAGGACCCGGAGGCAGACACGGACAAGAGCGGGTCAGTGAGTGCGATGGAGGCGTTTACCTATGCGGACCGCAAGACGGCAGACTTCTACACCTCGCAGAAGCGGCTGGCGACGGAGCATCCTCAGTTTGAGGACACGGGCAAAGGCGACGCGGTTCGGTTGACGACGATGGAGGGTCGCGAGGGCGCGCTGTTGAATACGTTTACGGTGGTGCGGCTGGGCGCGACGCAGGCGGCGATGAACGACCCCGCCAAGCGAAGTCTGATGGAACAGAGGGAGGCACTGGAGCAGAAGATCGACGAGCTGAAGTATGACAAGGCGGCGATGGAGCCGGGCGAGTACAAGCAGCAGTTGACAGCGGCGCTGCTGGAGTTGGCGAAGGTGCAGGCGGAGCTGGATAAGTGAGAACGAACCGCGGATTTACGCGGGCGGACGCGGATCAGAAACAACGATGAGATTCAAGGGCCAACTCGGTGTGGTGATTGCGGGTACGCTGATGCTGGTTTGTGTAACTGCATCTGCGCAGACGCGTGCAACCACGGCGGCTGCTACTCCCGACGGATGCAGGAAGCAACTGCTGCATGGGAAGAATGCGGAGGCGAAGGCTTGTTTTACGGCGCTGACGGAGTCGGGCGACGCGTACAAGGCGGCGGAGGGGTACTGGGGGCTGTCCGAGATGGGGTCGGGGCAGTGGGAGGACGCAAAGACGCAGTTTGAGACGGCGATCAAAAAGCCGGGCGCGCCGGCGGAGTGGAAGGCGCGCTACGGGATGCTCTTCCACGAGCGGTTTAACGATGACGATGCGACGCAGCTTCTGACCGAGGCGCTGGCCGAGGACCCGAAGTGCGCGGAGGCGCTGCTGGGGATTGCGCAGATTGGCGCAGCGAACTTCGACGACAAAGCAGAGGATTATCTGCGGCAGAGCATTGCAGCTGGGCATGGGCTGTCTGAGGCAGATGTGAAGCTGGCCGCGGTGAGTCTGGTGGAGGCGCATGAGCTGCTGGCCAACCTGCTGTTGGCGGACTCGCGGCCGGACGACGCGATCCGAGAGGCGCAGGCTGCGATTGCTGAGTCGCCCTATGACGGCGCGGGGCCGGCAGGGGGCGGAACGGATGCTCTGGATGCCGAGGCGGTGATGGCGGCGGCTGCGTTGCTGGCGGACAAGAATGCAGAGGCGGACGCGTGGCTGGCCAAGATTAAAGCGGTGAATGCGGGATATGGCGAGGGCTACCTGATCGTTGCGAAGCAGATGATGATGAATCGGCGGTATCCCGAGGCGATTGCGTATGACCGGAAGGCGATTGAGGCCGATCCGCAGCTGTGGCCGGCGCACTCCGACCTGGGATTGAATCTGATGCGCATGGGCGACGAGCAGGAGGCCAGCGACCAACTGCAGCTGGCCTACAACAACGGACAGACGGACAAGCCGACCTCGAACAGCCTGAAGTTGCTGGACCTGTATCCGAAGTTTGTGACGACGAAAGATGCGACGACCACGCTGATGCTGTGGAACGCGGAGGACGATCTGCTGCGGCCGTATTTCGAGGAGCAGCTGCACAAGGCGATTGCGACGTACGCGGCAAAGTACAAGATGCAGCTCGATGGGCCGGTTCAGCTGGAGGTTTATCCCAACCATGAAGACTTTGCGGTACGCACGATGGGCATGCCGGGGCTGGGCGCGCTGGGCGTGACGTTTGGCAATACGGTGGCGATGGATTCGCCGTCGGGGCGCAAGCCGGGGGACTTCAACTGGGGCGCGACGATGTGGCATGAGATGAGCCATGTGTACATCTTGTCGATGACGAAGTTTCGGGTGCCGCGCTGGTTTACGGAAGGCCTGGCGGTGCACGAGGAGGGCCAGGCGGACCCGAGGTGGGCGAACCGGCTGACGCCGGAGGTGGTGGCGGCGATCCGCGACAAGAAGCTGCTGCCGGTGGAGGATCTGGACCAGGGGTTTATTTATCCCAAGTACCCGGACCAGGTGATTGTGAGTTACTGGCAGGGCGGCACGATCTGCGATTACATCGCCGAGCGCTGGGGAAGCGATGCGCTGCTGGGGATGGCGCACTCGTTCGGCGACTTGAAGACGGTGCCGCAGGTGTTTGAGGACAATTTGAAGATCACGCCGCAGCAGTTCGACACGGACTACATGGCGTGGATGAACAAGAAGTGGGGCGAGACGGCGAAGAACTTCGACACATGGAAGGACCAGTTGAAGGCGCTGGTGAAGAGCGCGGATGCGAAGGACGATGATGCGGTGATTGCGGCGGCGCCGAAGGTGATTGCGTTGTATCCGGAGTACGTGGACGACGCGAACGCGTATGGGCTGCTGGCGAATGCGCAGCTGGTGAAGGGCAACAAGCAGGCGGCGAGGGATGCGCTGAAGGAGTACGAGAGCCGCGGCGGCGAGGACCCCAAGACGCTGGAGAAGCTGGCGACGCTGGAAGAGGATATGGGGCAGAACAAAGAGGCTGCGGTGACGCTGGAGCAGCTGAACTTTGTCTATCCCGAGGATGAGTGGCTGCACCGGGAGTTGGGGAAGCTGCTGCTGGCACAGAACGACAACGCCGGGGCGGTGCGGGAGTACCAGGCGGTGCTGGCGCTGAAGCCGCTGGACAAGGCGCAGGCGGAGTATGACGTGGCGAAGGCGTACATGGCCGAGGGTGACAAGACGAAGGCGGAGGAGAGCGTACTGAGTTCGCTGGAGGCAGCGCCGGACTTTAAGGATGCGCAGAAGATGCTACTGGATCTGGAAGGGCAGAAATAGATGCGAGAGATTATGACGAGAGGAATCAACGGATGAGTGCGATGGCGGGATTGAATGAGGACGCGGCGGGATTGCAGGCGCGGGTCGAGCGCTTCCAGGCGGTGCGCGACGGGATTCTGGCGCAGGTGCGGCAGGTGATCGTCGGGCAGGACGAGGTGTTGGACCAGATCCTGATCGCGCTGTTTGTCGGCGGACACTGCCTGATCACGGGCATGCCGGGCACGGCGAAGACGCTGATGGTGCGCACGATTGCGCAGACACTGGGGCTGACGTTCAAGCGCATCCAGTTCACGCCGGACCTGATGCCGAGTGACATTACGGGCACGGACATTATCGAAGAGGACATCACGACCGGCCACCGCAAGTGGACGTTTGTCGAGGGGCCGATCTTCGGCAATGTGATTCTGGCGGACGAGATCAATCGCACGCCTCCCAAGACGCAGGCGGCGATGCTGGAGGCGATGCAGGAGCGCAGCTCGACGGTGCGCGGGCATGTGTATAAGCTGCCGGCGCCGTTCTTTGTGCTGGCGACGCAGAACCCGATTGAGCTGGAGGGGACATATCCGCTGCCAGAGGCGCAGCTGGACCGGTTTTTGTTCAACGCGGTGCTGGATTATCTGAGCGCGGCGGACGAGATCAAGGTGGTGGACCTGACGACGGCGACGAAGAACCCCGAGGTGCACGCGGTGACCAATGCGGAAGAGCTGCTGGAGTTCCAGCAGCTGGTGCGCATGGTGCCGATTGGCGAATCGCTGGCGCGCTATGTTGTGGATTTAGTTCGCGCGACGCGGCATAAGAGCGAGAACGCGCCGGACTTTGTGAAGAAGTATGTGAACTACGGCGGATCGATCCGAGCGGCGCAGTTTATTGTGCTGGCGGCGAAGGCAAGGGCACTGAGCCGGAAGCGCTACCACGTGACGTACGAGGACATTACCGCGCTGGCGATTCCGGTGCTGCGGCACAGAATTCTGCTGAACTTCCATGCGGAGTCCGAGCGGATTGATTCGGATGAGATTCTGCGGCGATTGATTGAGTATGTGCCGAGGCCGAAGGAGTAAAGAGCGAACCACGGATTTACACGGATGAACGCGGACTAAAAAAGCAAATACAGGGGTCCTTCGCTACGCTCAGGATGACGGCAGTCTTAGAAGTGAGGAGATATAGATGTTGCAGCGGTTTTTAGATCCGGGGGTGCTGCAGGGCATCAGCGGGCTGGACCTGGTGGCGAAGACGGTGGTGGACGGCTTTGTGGCCGGGCTGCATCGCTCGCCGGACTTCGGCTTCAGCCTGGAGTTCGCGGAGTACCGCGCGTATACGCCGGGCGATGACCTGCGGCACGTGGACTGGAACCTGTTTGCGCGGACGGACCGCTGCTATCTGAAGCGGTATCGCGGGGAGACCAACAGCCAGATGACGCTGCTGCTGGATGCAAGCAACTCGATGAAGTACACGAGCCATGCGGTGACGAAGATGGACTATGCGCGCTATGCCGCGGCGTCGTTGTTTTATCTTTCTCTGCACAATCAGCGCGATCCGGCGGGTCTGATCGTGTTTGACGACGAGGTGCGCAACTATATACGGCCGTCGACGCGGCAGGGGCAGCTGCCAAGGCTGCTGGCGGGGCTGGAGCAGGCGGAGCCGGCGGCGCGGACGGATTTTGCGAAGCCGATGCAGTATTTCCAGGAGTTCTTGCGGCGGCGGGGGATTGTGCTGATCCTGTCGGATTTTTATGAGCAGCCGGAGACGATTGTGCGTGCGATTGAGCCGCTGCGTTTTCACGGCAGCGAGGTGGTGCTGTTCCATGTGCTCGATCCGCAGGAGATCAAGCCGAAGCTGAAGGGGCCGCAGGTGCTGGTGGACCTCGAGACGGGCGACCGGCTGGAGGTGATTCCGGACTACGTGAAGACGCAGTACCGCGCGAAGATGGACGACCACCTGAAGCAGATGAAGGAGCGGACGCAGGCGGCGGGGCTGGGATATCACCTGCTGGTGACCGATCAACCGTTGGATCGCGCGCTGATGGAGTATCTGACGCTGCGGCACTCGGCGATTGCGGGGGCGGCGTAATGGGATTTCTTGCGCCATGGTTTCTGGCCGGAGCGTTGGCCGTTGGCCTGCCGGTGTTTGTGCACCTGCTGCGGAAGCAGACGACCGAGCCCAGGCCGGTGAGCTCGCTGATGTTCTTCGAGCGGGGGACGCAGAGCTCGACGCGGCACAGAAGACTGCGGTATCTGCTGTTGTTTGCGCTGCGGACGCTCGCAGTGCTGCTGCTGGCGCTGGCGTTTGCGCGGCCCTACTTCAAACACAAGACGGTGCTGGCGGGTGACAAGCTGCTGCTGGTTGCGGTGGACGATTCGTTCTCGATGAATGCGAAAGACGGGGCGAGCACGAAGCTGGATGAGGCGAAACAGCAAGCGATCGCCGTGCTGGCGCATAAGTCCGCGGGGCAGAAGGCGCAGGTGATCGAGCTGGGCGGCGAGATGAAGCTGCTGACGCAGCCGGTGGAGGATGCGAGCCAGCTGCGCGCGGCGGTGTTGGCGATTGAGCCGGGCGACGGGCATGCGACCTTTGGCGAGCTGGGGCGCGGCATGCGCGCGATGGCGGAGACGGTGCACACGCCGATGGAGCTGGACCTGTTCAGCGACATGCAGGAGTCGAACATGCCGGGCAATTTTGCGGACATGGTGATGCCGGGGAATGTGACGCTGGCGCTGCATCGCATTGGGCCGGACAAAACCGCGCCCAATTGGACGGTAGAGAGCGTGGAGGCGCCGGGGCAGCTGGTGGATACGAAGAAGGCGCGCGTGATTGCGGTGGTGGCGGGACATGGAACGCCGGCGGCGGCGCGTACAGCCCAGTTGGTGGTGAACGGGAATGTGGTTGGGACGAAAAAGGTGGATGTGCCGGCGGATGGACGCGCGACGGTGGTGTTTGAGGGGCTGGACGTGCCGTATGGCGAAAGCCGGTGCGCGGTGCGGATCGACGGGGCGGATGGTTTTCCGAATGACGACCAGAGCTGGTTTGCGGTGAAGCGGGCTGACCCGGAGCGTGTGTTGTTTGTGCATCGCGGTGACGACAACCGCTCGCCGCTGTATTTTGGTGCGGCGCTGGGCGCGGCGGCGGAGGCGCAGTTTGTGCTGCAGCCGATCACGCCGGAGGAGGCGAGCGATATCGATCCGACGAAGTATGCTTTTGTGGTGTTGAGCGACGTGCCGCAGATTCCGTCGATCCTGGAGAACACGCTGATCCGCAACGTGCAGGTGGGCGGGAATGTGCTGATCGCGACGGGGCTGGCGGAGTCGCACCGCGATGAGATTCCGGTGTGGGGCGGCAACATCAGGGATGGGCATTTTTATACGCAGGCGGGCGAGGGCTACGCGACGGTGAGCGAGATGGATGGCGCGCATCCGGCGCTGAAGAGCGCGAACGGCTGGCAGGGGACGAAGATCTTTTACGCGGCGCAGGTGGACACAGGCAGCGCGAGGGTGGCCGCGAAGCTGGGCGATGGAACGCCGCTGCTGATGGACAAGCAGATGGGCGAGGGGCATGTGCTACTGTTTGCGTCCGGGCTGGATAATGTGGCGAATGATCTGCCGCTGAGTCCGGCGTTTGTGGCGTTTGTGGATGAGACGGCGAAGTATCTCTCGGGTGAGGAGCGGGTGAGCGGGGCGCGGGCGGTGGATTCGTATGTGCAGCTGCGGAATCCGGTGAGCGGGGCGGAGAAGGCGGCCGGTTCTGGGGCGGCTGGTTCTGGGGCGACCGTCGACATCATTGGGCCGGATGGCAAGAGGCCACTGTCGTTGAAGGAAGCGGCGGCGGCGCAGTCGTTCCAGCTGGAGCATGCGGGGTTCTATCAGATCCATTTTGCAAACGGGCGGGACGCCCTGCTGGCGGTGAATCCTGATCCGCGCGAGTCCGACCTGGCAACCATACCGGACGAGACGTTGAAGCTATGGAGCGGCGCGGCGGGCACGGGTGAAACGAGTGGCGCGGCGGCAACGTCTGAAGAGACAGACAACAGTGTGTCCGGGCTGTGGTGGTGGGTTATGCTGATGCTAACGATCACCGCGCTGGCCGAGGTTGCAGTGGCCAGCGGCTATCTGGGCACGCAGCGGGAGGCAGTATGAGCCAGCGCGAGCAACTGAAACAATACATCGCGCAGGTGCGGCGGCGGCTGCGTCTCGATGCCGGGTTGCGCGGCGCGGCGGCGATTGTGCTGACGGCGCTGGTGGCCACGATCGTTCTCACGATCATTCTGAATGCGTATGCCTTCCCGGAGGGCGGACTGGCGCCGGCGCGAATTGTGCTGCTGGCGATCGTGATTGGGGCGATCTGCTTTGGGGTGGCGTGGCCGCTGTGGCGGTTGACGGTCGGGCGGTCGGTGGGCCGGGCGGAGCAGAGATTTCCTGAGTTTGAGCAGCGGCTGGTGACGTTTCACGAAAAGGAAAACGCAGCCGAGGCCGGGACTGGTGATCCGCATGCGGCTTTGTTTCAGGAGCTGCTGGCGGCGGACACGCTGAAGGTTGCGGAGACGGCGCAGCCGGAACAACTTGCTCCGCAGAACAAGCTGCTGTGGATGGTGGGCGCGGGAGTGGCGTGCCTGGGGGTGCTGGTGTGGCTGGTGGCGGCGCGGCCGGGGTTTATCGGCTATGGCGCGTCGCTGCTGTGGACGGGGCCGCACAAGGACGTGCCGCCGATCTACCAGATCAATGTGAAGCCGGGCGATGCTGCGGTGCGGCGCAACAGCGATGAGCTGGTGACGGCGCAGGTGGTGGGGCTGGAGACAAATAAGGTAAGTCTCTACGCGCGCTACGGCACAGGCGCGAAGTGGGAGGCTGTGGCGATGCAGCCGGTGGAGGATGGTTCGGGCTTCCAGTTCCTGTTTGCCGGGCTGCCGGAGAACGTGGAGTATTACGTGCAGGCGGGTGCGGCGGAGTCAAAGCACTTCAAGTTCCGCGTGGTGGATCTGCCATCGGTGAAGACGATGGCGGTGACGTACCACTATCCCAAGTGGACGGGGATGCAGGATGTCAGCGAGGAGCAGGCGGGCGACCTGCGCGCGATCGAAGGGACGGACGCGGCGCTGACGGTGACGATGTCCGCGCCGCTGAAGGACGGGATGCTGGTGCTGGACGACAACCAGACGGTGAAGTTGACGCCGGGAACCGCGGCTGAGGGCGCGAATGTCTATCACGGCGTGCTGCACATGTCGAAGGACGGCGCGTACCACGTGGCCGGCGTGGACGAGGGCCAGCAGGTTCGGCTGAGCGAGGACTACTTTATCGCGACGAATAAGGCGAACCCGCCGAGCGTGGCGATCAGCCGTCCGGGCGGGGACTATCGGGCCAGTCCGATTGAAGAGGTGACGGTTGGGGTGAATGCGGGCGCGGACTTTGGGCTGAAGCATGTCGCGCTGCACTACTCGGTGAATGGCGGCCCGGATCAGACGGTGAATGTGCTGAAGTCTCCGGGAGCGAAGGATGCCAACGGGACGGCGACCCTGAGCCTTGAGGACTTCAAGGTTCAGCCGGGGGATGTGATCAGCCTGTATGCGACGGCGGAGGACAACCACACAGACGCGAAGACGGACATCAGCTTTATCCAGGTGGACCCGTTTGAGCGGGAGTTTTCGCAGTCGCAGGAGAGCGGCGGCGGTGGTGGTGGTGGCGGGGGCGGGAACGCGCAGAACCAGACGGACATCTCGCGGCGGGAAAAAGAATTAATCGCCGAGACGTGGAAGCAGGTCAACACCAAGGGCGCGACTCCGGAGCAGGCCAACGCACAGGGCAAGCTCCTGAGCGAGGCGCAGGCGGCGCTGCGGCAGCAGGCAGAGGCGCTGAGCGCGAGGATGCAGACGCGCGATCTCTCCGCCGCGAATGATGAGTTCAACAGCTTTGATAAAGACATGCAGCAGGCGGCGGCGGGCATGCAGCCGGCGGCGAACAAATTGAAGGCCCAGCAGTGGCAGCAGGCGATGCCGCTGGAGCAGAAGGTGCTGCAGGCGCTGCTGCGCGCGGAGGCGACGTTCCGGCAGATTCAGGTGGCGTTCGGGCGGCGCGGGGGCGGCGGGGGTGGTGGCGGCGGTGGCGGTGCAGGGCGCGACCTGGCGAGCCTCTTCGATCTGGAGATGGATACGGAGAAGAACCAGTACGAGACGGCGCAGACGGCTTCTCCGCAGGAGCAGCAGCAGAAGAAGGTGGACGATGCGCTGGCGAAGCTGGACGCTTTAGCCAAGCGGCAGGAGGAGCTGGCGCAGAACCAGGGTGCCAAGGCGCCGACCTTCCAGGAGCGATGGCAGCAGGAGATGCTGCGGCGCGAGGCCGAGCAGCTGCAGCGCGACATGGAGCAGATGCAGGGTCAGCAGGGGCAGCAGGCAGGGCAACAGAGCGGCCAATCGGGGCAGCAAGGGCAGCAGCAGGGTCAGCAAGGACAGAGTGGGCAGCAGAGCGGGTCTCAGCAGGGAGGTTCGCAGTCGGGCGGCCAGCAGAGCGCGTCGGCTGCGGGATCGCAGCAAAGCGGAAGGCAAGGCACGCAGGATGGCAATGCTGATCCGCGGGTGTCGCAGGCACTGCAGCGGTTGAGAGCGGCGAACGATGCGATGGGCCAGGCGGGCCAGCAGCAGAATGCACAGCAAAGTGCAGATGCTGCCAAGCGCGCGGCGGACCGCTTGAGAGAGGCGACGGATGCGCTGGGCGGAGTGCAGCAGCAGCAGGCCTCGGGGCGGCTGGACCAGCTGGGCCGCGATGCAGACAGGCTGAACCGGGAAGAGGCTGCGCAGTCGGACCGGGTGAAGCAGCTGGCGGCGCAGGGCAAAGCGATGCAGGATAAAGCGAATGCGGGCGGCTCGCCGAGCGCGGAGGAGATGGCCGCGGCAGAGAAGGAGCGCGAGAGTCTGGCGAATGACCGGCAGCAGATGTCGGGCGACCTGGAGCAGATGGAGCGGCAGATGCGCGATGCGGCGCGAGAGCTGGCGCCGACGCAGCCGGGCGCCGCCGGCAGCCTGCGCGATGCGCTGAATGGGATGGACCAGAACGATCTGACCAACCTGGTCCAGCGCACGGCGGACTGGCTGCGCGACGGGATCAACCCGAACTCGAATGGGACGGAGACGGAGATTGCCGGCGGCCTGAAGAAGCTCGACGACCAGGTGCATAAGGCCGCGCAGCAGGCGGGGAGCGGCCAGCCGGGCGATCGCGGGCAGGGCGGGCAGGATAGCGGCACGCAGACGGCGGCACTGGACCATGTGGACCGGTTGCGCAACCAGATCCAGAGCATGCAACTGGGGCGCGGGAACAATCAGGGCCAGCAGCAGGGGCAGAGTGGGCGTGGTGGTGGCCAACAGGCGAATGGCCAGCAGGCGAACGGGCAGCAGCAGGGAAGTCAGCGCGGCCAGGGTGGACAGCAGGGACAAGGCGGGCAACAGCAGGGGCAGGGCCAGCAGGGGCAAGGTCAAGGACAGCGCGGCGGTCAACAGGCTGGGCAGAACGGTCAGGGTGGGCAGAGCGGTAGAGGCCAGCAAGGGGAGGGGCAGCGAGGGCAAGGACAAGGACAAGGTCGAGGTCAAGGACAAGGACAGGGCGGCGGGCAAGGCCAGCAGGCGGGCAACAATCCGAACGGCGCGCAGAATGGATCCGGTGGCGCGCGCAATGGGCAGCAGCGTGGCGGGAACAATCAGCCCAGCGGTCAGTTTGGCGATGGGCCGCTGCGTGGCGGTGGCGGCGAGTCAGGATGCGAACCTGAATGTCGATACGGGCGGGCAGCAGTTCAGCGGGACGCGCGATCCGAATGCGCCACGTGGCGGGCCGAATCCGGCGGACCGGCAGCGGGTGGTGGAGCAAGGATTGAGTGAGCTGGGCCAGCTTCGCCAGGAGGCGAAGGGCAATGCGCAGGCGCAGAAGGACATCGATGCGCTGCAGCAGGAGATGCAGAAGCTCGATCCGTCGCGGTTTCCGGGGAATCCGGAGGTAGTTGCGGCGCTGCACGAGAAGGTGCTGAGCGATGTGGACAAGCTGGAGCTGGAGCTGCGGCGCGATCCGAGCCAGCCGCAATCGGGTGAGGCGCGCACGTCGGCTCCGGCGGCGATTCCGCCGGGCTATGAAGAATCGGTCGCGGAGTATTACCGGCGGCTGGGCAAAGGGCAGTAGAGAAGCCCGGTGCCGAGTCGAGCGCTGCGGCGGAGCGTCCGAGGGGCGCGCGGAATTGGATAAGATGGGGCTCTGGTCCGCTGCGAAGCGTGCGGGGGATAGAGAGCTATCCGCAATGAAGAGTGATTTGGATCAGCCGTATCGGCTGGACGGCAAGATTGCGCTGGTGACGGGCGGCGCGAGCGGCATCGGCGCGGCGACCTGCCGCGAGCTGGCGCGCGCGGGCGCTACGGTGATTGTTGCAGACCTGAATCTCCCGGCTGCTGAGGCGCTGGCGAAAGAGCTGGCAGATCAGACAATGCGCGCGCGTGCGGCGGAGATGGATGTGACCAGTGCGGCGTCGATTGCCGACGTTGCGGTGGAAGATAGCAAGGCTCGACATTCTGGTGAACAATGCGGGCATTGGGCTGGTGGGTGATATTGCCGCGACCAGCGAAGAAGATTTTGAGCGGGTGATGCGGGTTAATGCGCACTCGGTCTTTCTGGTGACGAAGGCGCTGCTGCCGGGTTTGCTCGAATCGCACGGATCGATTGTGAATATTGGTTCGATTGCGGGGCAGGTTGGGGTGAAGCAGCGCTTCGCCTATTGCGCGAGCAAAGGCGCGGTGATTGCGATGACGCGGCAGCTTGCGGTGGATTATCCGCAGCAGCTGCGGGTGAACTGCATTGCGCCGGGCACGGTGCAGTCGCCGTTTGTGGAAGGGTATCTCGACAAGTATCACGCGCAGGAGAAGGAGCAGATGCGCGAACAGCTGCGCCAGCGCCAGCCCATCGGACGGTTGGGCATGCCGGAGGAGGTGGCGTCGCTGGTGCGGTACCTGTGCAGCAAAGAGGCGGAGTTCGTGCAGGGCGCGGTGGTGGCGATGGATGGCGGTTGGACGGCGGCATGATCTAGTTGCTAGTTGTTAGTTGACGGGAATTGAGCTGCGGTGGCGCAGCGGAGATGGAGAAAAGCAGATGAAGCTGGTGACGTTTGTGGAGGGCGGAAGCACACGTCCGGGGTTGGTGGTCGAGGGCGGGATTGTCGATCTGGGGGCCGAGGGGTTCAAGGATACGATTGCGTTTATCGGCGCGGCGGAGAGCGTGCAGGCGGAACTGGCGAAGAAGAAGCCGTCGGTTTCGCTGAAGGATGCAAAGCTGCTTGCGCCGGTGCCCGCGCCGCCGCGCATCTTCGGCATCGGCATCAATTATGCCGAGCATGCGAAGGAGATGGGAAGCGAGACGCAGAAGGTGCCGACGGTGTTTACGGTGATGTCGTCGGCGGTGGTTGGGCCGGATGCCGAGGTGATTCTGCCGAAGGCAAGCTCGATGGTGGACTACGAGGCGGAGCTGGCGGTGGTGATCGGCAAGGCGGGGTATCAGATTCCGGCGAGCCAGGCGATGGAGTACGTCTTCGGCTACAGCATTATGAATGACGTGAGCGCGCGCGACGTGCAGCGGGCGACGACGCAGTGGTCGCTGGGCAAGAGCTTTCCGACGTTTGCGCCGATGGGGCCGTGGGTGGTGACGAAGGATGAGATCGCGGACCCGCATGCGCTGGGGATCAGCCTGGCTATTGGGCCGGATAAATTGCAGGATTCCAACACGTCGATGCTGATCTTCAGGATTCCGGCGCTGATCGAGTACATCTCCGGGATTACGCCGCTGGAGGTGGGCGACGTGATCAGCACGGGCACCCCGGCGGGCGTGGGTATGGGGCGGACGCCGCCGCGCTGGCTGAAGGCCGGCGAGGAGATGGTGGTGCATATCGACGGCATTGGCGAGCTGAGGAACCGGCTGGTGGCGGAGAGGTAGTCTCGGTTCGGCCTCGGTGTGGGTGACAAACCAGGCACGGATCGCAACTTTCCGCTGACAATTGCGTCTGGAATTGATAAGTTGCGTTGTACCCGGACCGCCCGGAGGGTTGGGTTGGCCGGCGATGTTGTGAGGTCGTTACCATGAAGATGTTCCGCAATGCTCTCCTTGCAGTTATCGCGTTTGCAGTCGTAGCCGGTGCGGTCGTTCCCGCGCATGCAGCTGCTGCGCGCCACCACGTCAAGCATCACCGCCGCCATCACAGATAACCCGCGGCAACTTGAAGTACGAAAGACCCGGTCAGTCGCCGGGTCTTTTTGCGTCTGGCACGTTCCCTCAGCGGCCAAAGCCGCTCGAATCCGAAGCTGCATCACGTGCGGACTAAAGCCCGTACCCTTCAAAGCAGATGAGTGTCGCAAGCGTGGAAAACTAGGCCGAAACCGCTGCCGGAGCAGCGACGGAAAAGCTGCTAAAATCGATTGAATCCACTCCTTCGAGCGGTTGATCCGCGGCGAAAAGGCCGGGCTGGGTTCCACGGGGAGCAGGCACATGCGGGCAATTCAGGCGATGCTGGCGCTGGAGGACGGGCGCGTCTTTCGGGGCCGCGGCTTTGGCGCGCACGTTGAGGCCGCGGGCGAGGTGGTCTTCAACACGTCGCTGACGGGCTACCAGGAGATCTTTACCGACCCCTCGTATGCGGGGCAGATTGTGGTGCTGACCAATCCGCACATCGGCAACTATGGGACGACGCCGAGCGATGCGGAGGCGGCGCGGCCGTTTATCGAAGGGCTGGTGACGCGCGAGTTTTCGCCGATCAGCACCAACTGGCGATCGACCGAGGTGGCGGACGATTATCTGGAGCGCGCGGGCGTGCCGGTGATCGCGGAGGTGGATACGCGGGCGGTGGTGCGGCACCTGCGCACGCATGGCGTGATGCGCGGCGTGATTGCATCGGGCGAGAACCTGGATGCGGACGGCGCTGGTGGCGAAGGCGCGGGCGATCCGCAAGATGGAAGGCACGGACCTGGCCAGCGTGGTGACGACGAAGGCGGCGTACCAGTGGGACGCGAGCGAGCCGCGCAACCAGACCGGCGATTTGTTGCTGCCGGCGGACGATGCCGCGGCGGATGCGAACGGGCCGCTGCATGTGGTGGCGTATGACTTCGGCATCAAGCAGAACATTCTGCGCATGCTGACGCGCGAGAACTGCCGCGTGACGGTGGTTCCGGCGAAGACGCCGGCGGAAGAGACGCTGGCGATGAATCCGGATGGCGTCTTCTTCTCGAACGGGCCGGGCGATCCGGAGCCGCTGGGCTACGCGATCGAGACGGTGCAGAAGCTGAAGGGGCAGAAGCCGCTGTTCGGGATCTGCCTGGGGCACCAGATCTTCGGGCTGGCGCTGGGCGGCAAGACCTACAAGCTGAAGTTCGGCCACCACGGCGGCAATCATCCGATCCTGAACCACGCGACGGGCAAGGTGGAGATCACGGCGCAGAACCACAACTTCAACGTGGACCCGGAGAGCCTGCCGGCGGACGTGGAGCGGACGCATACGAATTTGAACGACCAGACGCTGGCCGGGCTGCGGCACAAGACCGACCCGATGTTCAGCGTGCAGTACCACCCGGAGGCCAGCCCCGGGCCGCACGACTCGCATTATCTGTTCCGCGACTTCCGGAAGATGATGGAGGAGTGGAAGAAGTGAGGAGCAGGAACTCTAGCGCTGGCTAGTGTCGCGATGCGGACTTGTCCCTGTTTCTTGCGCAGACTGTTTGTGAAGGCGGTCTACCGACGAGTGCAGCGACGGCAGCAGAGCGCATAGCTTTAAGCCGCTGATGCGAAGGCCACGCTGAATCGCACTTTGCAGGGAGCCACGGTTGTCCGATGGTGACTGTTCGGCGATCCAAGCGGCGCAATCTTGCTGCGGATTCAGCATGCTTGCGTTCAAAGTCACTTCAATGAGCGAGAAGGTTGTGACCTTCGCTGGCCCAGACATCTGTGAAAGACGGCCGTTTCCTGGATCTGCCGACAGCTATCGGAGCAGGCGAGCTTCGCTGCTGCAGGCGGATCGATCGCCGGTCAGCAATCCGGCAAAGAATACCGCCTACCAGTGTGTTCAGTGCGAGCCGGACAGATTGCTCTGCGGTGCGAGCAAGTGTATTGGGAGATTGAACATCGCACCGAGTCTACGGAACCGATGATCCTATTGATGCCGTGTGCGCGCTCATGAGGAAGCAAAGAGGATGAATGCCGCGCAGGAATGACATTGCGAAGATTCTGGTGATCGGCTCAGGGCCGATCGTGATTGGGCAGTCGGCGGAGTTTGACTACTCCGGCACGCAGGCGTGCAAGGCGCTGAAGGCCGAGGGCTATGAGGTGGTGCTGGTGAACTCGAACCCGGCGTCCATCATGACCGACCCGGAGTTTGCCGACCGCACTTACGTTGAGCCGCTGACCACTGCCTATCTAGAAGAGATCATCCGCGTGGAAGTGGAGATGATGGAGGGCCGGCAGCGGGGATCTTCGCGGTGCTGCCGACGGTGGGCGGGCAGACGGCGCTGAATCTTGCGGTCGATCTGGCGGACTCGGGCGTGCTGGAGAAGTATGGCGTGGAGCTGATCGGCGCGAAGCTGGAGGCGATCAAGAAGGCCGAAGACCGGCTGCTCTTCAAGGATGCGATGTCGAAGATCGGTCTGGACATGCCGAAGTCGCAGCTGGTGCGCAACGTCAGCGACGGCCTGGCGTTTGCGGCGAAGATCGGCTTCCCGGTGGTGATCCGGCCGAGCTTTACGCTGGGCGGCTCGGGCGGCGGCATCGCGTACAACCGCGAGGAGATGACGGAGATTCTGTCGCGCGGGATCGACCTCTCGCCGGTGCATGAGTGCCTGATCGAAGAGAGCGTGCTGGGCTGGAAGGAGTACGAGCTGGAGGTGATGCGCGACCTGAAGGACAACGTCATCATCATCTGCTCGATTGAGAACTTCGATCCCATGGGCGTGCATACGGGCGACTCGATTACGGTGGCGCCGGCGCAGACGCTGACCGACCGCGAGTACCAGGTGATGCGCGATGCGGCGATTGCGTGCATCCGCGAGATTGGCGTGGAGACCGGCGGCAGCAATGTGCAGTTCGCGGTGAATCCGCAGAACGGGCGGATGACGGTGATTGAGATGAACCCGCGCGTGAGCCGGTCGTGTGCGCTGGCGTCGAAGGCGACGGGCTTTCCGATTGCGAAGATTGCGGCGCGGCTGGCGGTGGGCTACACGCTGGACGAGATCCAGAACGACATTACCAAGGCGACGCCGGCGTGCTTTGAGCCGACGATTGATTACGTGGTGGTGAAGATTCCCAAGTGGCAGTTTGAGAAGTTTCCCGGCGGCGGACGACGTGCTGGGCCCGCAGATGAAGTCGGTGGGCGAGGTGATGGCGATTGGCCGGACCTTCAAGGAAGCGCTGATGAAGGCGGTGCGGTCGCTGGAGACGGGCAAGAAGGCGAGCGCGGCGGACATCGAGCCGCGGCGGCTGACGCAGCGGCTGGTGACGCCGCATCCGGAGCGGCTGGCGTACGTGCGTTACGCGTTTGAGCGCGGCATGAGCGTGCGCGAGGTGGCGCGCATGACGACGATGGACCCGTGGTTCCTGAACCAGATCAAGCAGGTGACGGACGAGATCAAGGCGATCGGCGCGGCGGGCAAGGACGTGACGTGCGGACGATCTGCGCGCGGCCAAGCGCATGGGCATCTCGGACGAGCGCATTGCGAGCGAGTGGGGGCTGAAGTCTTCCAACGAAGTGCGCGAGCTGCGCGCGAAGCTCGGGATTCAGCCGGTGTACAAGCTGGTCGATACCTGCGCGGCGGAGTTTGAGAGCTACACGCCGTATCTCTACAGCTGCTACGACGAAGAGGACGAGCAGCCGCCGACGGCGCGCAAGAAGATCATCATCCTGGGTAGTGGGCCGAACCGCATCGGGCAGGGCATTGAGTTCGACTACTGCTGCTGCCACGCTGCGTTTGCGCTGCGTGAGGACGGATACGAGACCATTATGGTGAACTGCAACCCGGAGACGGTCTCGACCGACTATGACACCAGCGACCGGCTCTACTTTGAGCCGCTGACGCTGGAAGACGTGTTGGCGGTCTATGAGCATGAGGCTTCTGGCGGCGCGGAGATTGGGATGATTGTGCAGTTCGGCGGCCAGACGCCGCTGAACCTGGCGCTGCCGCTGAAGGCTGCGGGCGTGCCGATCATTGGGACGTCGCCGGAGTCGATCGACCTGGCTGAAGACCGCAAGCGGTTTGGGAAGCTGATCGAAGAGCTGCAGATCCCGCAGCCAGAGGGCGCGATGGCGACCAGCGTTGCAGAGGCGGTTGCGGGCGCGAATCGTGTGGGCTATCCGGTGCTGGTGCGGCCGAGCTATGTGCTGGGCGGTCGCGCCATGGTGATCGCGTACGACGACGAGGCGATCGTGCGCTACATGTCGACGGCGATTGAGTATTCGCAGGAGCGGCCGGTGCTGATTGACCACTTCCTGGAGAGCGCGACCGAGTGTGATGTGGATGCGCTGTGCGACGGCGAGAACGTCGTCATCGCGGGCATCATGCAGCACATCGAGGAGGCAGGGATCCATTCGGGCGACTCGTCGTGCGTGCTGCCTTCGGTCGACCTGAGCGAGGATGTGCTGCGGCACGATTCGCGAGTACACGCGCAGGCTGGCGATGTCGCTGAATGTGATTGGCCTGGTGAATATCCAGTTTGCGATCCAGCGCGGCAAGGTGTTTGTGATCGAGGTGAATCCGAGGGCCTCCCGGACGGTGCCGTACGTGTCGAAGGCGACGGGAATTCCGCTGGCGAAGATTGCATCGCGGCTGATGACCGGGCAGAAACTGCGCGACCTGCTGCCCGAGTATGTCGAGTCGGGCAAGGACCTCGATACGGGCGCGCATTATTTTGTGAAGTCGCCGGTGTTTCCGTGGGGCAAGTTCCAGGGCACGGACACGGTGCTGGGGCCGGAGATGAAGTCGACCGGCGAGGTGATGGGCGTGGCGGACAACTTCGGCGAGGCGTTTGCGAAGGCGCAGATTGCCGCAGGGCAGCGGCTGCCGGCGAAGGGCACGATCTTTATGAGCGTGAACGATGCGGACAAGGAGTCTGTGGTGTCGCTGGCGCGGACGTTTGTGGAGATGGGCTTCCACATCGTGGCGACGCATGGCACGGCGGAGGTGATGGAGGCCGCGGGGCTGCAGCCGGAGCGCGTGTACAAGGTGAAGGAAGGCCGGCCGAACGTGGTCGACCTGATCAAGGGCGACCGCATTCAGCTGATCGTGAACACGCCGCGCGGACAGGACACGTTCTTCGACGAGAAGGCGATTCGGCGAGCGGCGGTGCTGGCGCGCATTCCGACGATCACGACGCTGGCGGCTGCGCGGGCGGCGGCGGAGGGCATTGCCGCACTGCAGAAGGGCCGGATGACGGTCTACGCACTGCAGGAGCTGCATGCGAGCAGAGAAGCAGCGCTCGCTTAATTTCGCAGGCCTTGCATGACAGCTTCGAGGGCGGCGCGCTGGTCGCCGGTGGGTGGAAGGTGGGGCAGGCGGGGCAGGCCGGCGGCGTAGCCGTTGAGGTCGCAGGCGTACTTGAGGCCGCCGGGGCCGAGGGATTCGGCGAGGGCTGCGGCTTCGCGGATGCGGGCCTGCTTTTCTTCGGCTAATGGCTGGTCGCCATCTTTCCATGCGGCGTAGACCTCGTAGCAGGCCTGCGGCGCGGCTGCCGCGAAGGCAGGCGCGATGCCGGCGTCGCCGGCGTTGAGCGCGGCCAATAGAGAGGATGAGTTGCCGCTGAGGACCTGGAAGCCGACGGACTTGGTTCGCGTGCGCAGGGCAGGTGCGAGCGGCGGAGCTGACGATGTTGGCTCTGCGATGGCGCTTGCGGAGCCGGTGAGCGAGCCAACGGAGATGAGGGCTGGCGCTGCGGCTGCTTCTGCGGCGAGCTTCATGCGCGCGGTGACGGCGGCGAAGGTTTGGGTGACGGTAACCTTGCGGCGAATGGAGTGGTGCTCGACGTACGCACGACTTCTTTCCGCGGAGGCCTTGTCCGATCTGCCTGCGTCAAGGGTGCCGATGATATTGGGATGTGAAACAAGTGCCACCGAGCCTGGAAATGGAAGAAGTTCCCCTGTGGTGGCAAACAGCACTACCGGCAACGGCGATCGATCCGCCACTGCCTGGAAGAAGGTGAGCCGCTCTCGAAGAAGCGAGTTCGCCCGCTGCGGCCTCGCGTTCATAAAGACAGGGCGGCCCAAATGTTCCAGTGGAAGGAATGGCGGAACGCCGACGAGGATGGCGTCGTAGTGGTGTTGGGCGGCGAAGTCGGCGAGGGCGAGGACGCTGCGGACGCTGAGCGGGCGATGCCGGCGAGCAGGACCTTCTCCGGCGCGGCGGCTTCAGCGGCGGTGCGGAGGACGTCGCGGGTCTCGTCGTCAGAGAGGAGCGTGGGTTCGCGCGGAGGGGCCAAGGACGATGAGGCCGGAGGCGGGCGTCTTGGAGTAGCGGGCGACGTTGGCCGCGAGTTTGGGCAGCGCGACGCTGCCGTCGGAGTAGAAGGGCGTGGTGAGCGGAATGTGGAGGCCTTCGAGGAGCATCGTTATCCTCGTGGCTCGCCGGTGAGGGGTAGTTCGCCGCCGACGGGTTCGGGTGCGTGGCCGGTGGATGGTGCGACGGAGGCTGGGTAGTAGATAGGCCAGCGGCGGGCGGCCGCGAGCTCGATCAGCGCGGGCGTGGGGTTGACGGGGAAGGCGCCGTTGCTGGCGTTGGCGTCGCGGGCGAGCGAGAGCATGGCGGCGTCGTGGATGGAGTTGCCGAAGACGGCGTGCGGCGCAGTGATGCCGATGCGGGCGAGTGAGGCGGCCTTGCCCTCGTCGGTGGGGACGTCGAGGAGTGTATCGGTGACGCGGCCGTTCAGGATGTCGACGCGGGCGCAGAGGACGCGCTCTGAAGGAATGTTGAAGCGGCGGACGCCCTCTTCGATGACCCAGTTGTTGGTGGAGCTGACGGCCCAGATCTCGACGCCGCGCGACTGCATCTCGGCGATGAGGGCGCGGAGTTCGGGGAAGATGCGGTGTTCGATCTCGGTCGCGAAGAACTCAGCCGCGGCGGCGCGCATGGCGGCTTCAGTGAGGCCGCGATAGACCTGGACCATCTGGCCGCAGATGTCTAGTTCGGAGACGTGGCCGGCGAGGTAGCCCTGATACTTGCCGTTGATCCAGGCGATGGCGTCGGGCGAGAGCAGGCCTTTGGCGATCGACCAGTGCATGAAGCCGGAGCCGGCGTCGCCGGACCAGAGGGTGCCGTCGCAGTCGACGACTGCGATGGGGCGGGACGCGCCTTCCACGGCGGCGAGGGCGGCTGAGTGGAAGTCGGCGGTGGTGAGAACGGAGGCGGTGTGGGCGGCGGCGGTCATGTGTGTGCCCTCCCCCCTATGTCATCGCAGAAGTTGCTGAATTGGGGAAGGTTGCAAATGTATGTCGCGAAAATGGTGCCATTTTGCATGCCAAAGTGCGAGATTCCCAGGTGCCCGGCATCGAGGCGTCTGGGGTACTCGGCGTTCGTGTGGATTTTCCCCATACTTCTATTGTACCTATGCGAGAAAACTAAACTGCCAACTCGATCTCGTGTGGATTGAGGGAGATGAGTGGTTTTGGGCTTGACAGCACTTCGTGCCGTTCTCGACGCGCTGACGCGCGTGTGGAGGCAGCGTCTCGCTCCGATCCCGGGTGCCAAGTGCGAGGCATCCTTCGACAAGCTCAGGACAGGCTCTGGGCACCCAGTCGGAGTCAGTTGTCGGAAGGGTGGTCGATGGAGTCGATGACGACGACCTCGACGGGGCCTTTGGTGGCGATGAGCTTGATGCCGAGGGAATCTTCGAGCGCCGTGGCGAGGGAGGGCGCGTCGGGGGCGGCGTTGGATGCGTCGGCGCTGGCGTTGAGCGGCGCAAAGGTGAGGTCATTGATGTCGAAAGAGCCGGTGAAGCCGGTCTGGTCGAGGATGGGGTGGCTGCCGATTCCGCCCTGGTTGCCGAGAAATCCGATGAGGTTCGCCATCTGGGTTGCGTGGGCCGTCATTGTCCTGGCGCCGTTGGCCATCATCGCGGTGGCCATCATACCAGCGGGTATGGGTGGGGCTTTGCCGGGAGTTGGTAGCGGCAGCGGGCTGTTGGGGTCGCGGGGAGTGGGCCCGTCGACTGGTTTGATCTTGAGGCCGCCTTTGGCGGGCACGAGAACGTAGACGGGCATCTCGCGGACTTCAAAGTGGACCTTGAGGTGGAAGCGCTCTGCGAGCAGAGATTGCTGCATCATGCGGGTCTGTGCGCCGCGGTCGTCATTGGTCATCTTCTTCATGGCGACTTCGAGATCGGGCGAGGGCTTGCCCTGGATGTCGTACCTGTCCTTTTCGAGCCAATCCGGGCCGCCGATGACCTGGGCGGGGGCGAGTTGGGCGGAGCCGGATCCATATGCGCTGCGGATGTACTGGCGGACGGTTGTGCCGCCCATGAGTATCATTCCGTTGGGGGCACTGACATTGACAGCGGGCTTAACGGTGGCGACGTCATAGGAGGGCAGTGGAGCGGGTGGGTGGAAGACGCGGGCGATCGCTGTTTGGGCAGGGTCGGCGGTCTGGGCGAAAACTGGGGTGGGGGCGGCGAGTGTGAGGAGGGGGAAAAGTGCGGCCAGCGTGCGGGCTCGGAGCATGGTGAATTGTAGACGGCGGGTGGAGGTGGGTGTCACCAGGAAAGGATTCCGCTAGTTTTCCGAGGGGTGGTCGATGGAGTCGATGACGACGACCTCGACGGGGCCTTTGGTGAGGACGAGGCGGAGGCCGAGGGTCTTCTCCAGGGCGTCTTGAAGCGAGGGCGCGTCGGAGCCGGTGGCGGCATCGGCCGACTCGGCGGAGGCCCAGCGCAGGTCGTCGATATCGAAGTAGCCGGTGAAGCCGGTCTGGTCGGCGACGGGGCGGCCGCCGGTCTGGTTGAGGTTGGAGCTGAGGATGGTGATGAAGCGCTGCATGGAGATGGCATGGGCGCGGGCAAACGTAGTGCCCTTGGCGTCTGCGGCGCCGATGGAGAATGATTCGGGGGCAAGTGGCTGGCCAGCTGTCGCCGGAGACGGCGGGCTTGTGGGATCGTGTGGCGGAGGGGCAGCGACCTGCTTGAGTTTCAGTCCGTTCTTGGCGGGTGCCAGCGCGTAGATGGGCATCTCGCGGACCTCAAAATGAACTTTGAGATGGAAGCGGTCGGCGAGCAAGGACTGCTGCAGGGCATGCTGTCGTTGGAATCTGTCCGCGTAGGTCATGTTGCGCATGGCGAGTTCGAGATCGGCGGGTGGCTTGCCGGTAATGGTGTATTCGTCCTTGTCGATCCAGTCCGGGCCCCCGATGACCTGGGAGGCGGGGAGATAGCTTGTGCTGGCGGAGTAGGCGCTGCGTATGAGTTCGCGGGCGGTGTCTTTGGAGATGAAAACATGGTCGCGGCTGAGCAGCGACTGATCAAAGGGCTTGATGGTGGCGACTTCGTAAGAGGCCAGTGGGGGCGTGGGATGGAAGACGCGGACGAGTGGGTCTGGCGTTTGCGCCGGGGCGGCGAGAGCGAGGAGGGTGACGACGGCGGTCAGTATGCGTGCGGGAGGCATGCGAGGGATTCTACGCGACATCAATTTTCGGAGGGGCGATCGATGGAGTCGATGACGATGACCTCGACGGGGCCTTTGGTGGCGACGAGCTTGATGCCAAGGGACTCTTCGAGGGCGGTGGCGAGGGAGGGCGCGTCGGAGGAGGCGACCGACGCATCGGCGGAGGGTGCGGCGGTGGTGAGCGGCGCAAAGGTGAGATCGTCGACGTCGAAGTGGGCGGTGAAGCCAGTTTGGTCGATGATGGGGCGGTCACTGGTTTCGCCGCTGTTGTTGCGGAGCAGATTGAGCAGGCCGGACATGTCGGTGGCGCGCGCCTTCATGGTCCTTTCGCCATTGGACTTCATCATGATGAGCATCATGCCGGGAGGCAGCGGGCCACCGGGCGCGGGCGGAGTAAAGGGTGCGGGCGGTGCGTTGGGATCGCGCGTGGGTGGCGGGTCGACGGGTTTGATTTTGAGGCCGCCCTTCGCGGGCACCAGCGTATAGACGGGCATCTCGCGGACTTCGAAGTGGACCTTGAGATGAAAGCGCTCGGCGAGGAGAGATTGCTGCATCGCACGGTTTTGCGCCGTCTGGTCTTCGTTCTTCATTTTCTTCAGGGCGACTTCGAGGTCAGGCGAAGGCTTACCCTTGATGTCGTACCTGTCCTTATCGATCCAGTCGGGACCGCCGATGACCTGAGAGGAAGCAAGTTGTGTGGGGGGAGGCGAGAAGGCGTTGCGGATGTACTGGCGAACGGTCGAGCCGTTCGAGAGGATCATTCCGTTGGGTGCGGTGACGGGGACGAAGGGCTTGATGGTGGCGACGTCGTAGGAGGGCAGCGGCGGAGTGGGATGGAAGACGCGAGCGACAGGCGTTTGAGGGGGATCGGGGGTCTGGGCGAAAACCAGGGTGGGGGCGGTGAGGGTGAGGAGGGAACAGAGAGCGGCCAGCGTGCGGGCTCGGAGCATGGTGAATTGTAGACGGCTGGTGGAGGTGGGTGTCACCTGGAAAAAACCAAATGCGGGGGCCCTCGACTTCGCTGCTACGTCCCGCTGAGCGGGATCGGGATGACGGCGTTCCTGGGATTTCAACCCACCCAAGCTTCGCGTGGGTGGGGCACCCGGCTGCATTACCGCGGGTGCGGGACGGGCTCACCCGGAGGTGGAATACAGAACGGTGCTGCCGATACGAGAAGATGGAGCATTCGTGGGATCCAGCCGGCTGTTCCGATCCAAAGCAACTAGCAGGTTCTGCGCCCATGGCGCAGAGCGGATGGAACAGGAGACGGGCAGCGATGGCATTGACTTCCGCGGAGTACCAACAGGCAGAATGCAAGGAACCGACGCTCCAGGAGATCCTGGTGGCGCTGTCGTTTGCGCTGGACCTGACGGAGGGTGCGGCGCCGGGCCATGCGATCCGGTCGTGCCTGCTGGCGGTGCGCGTGGCGCAGGCGGCGGGGCTTGAGACTGGCGGGATCACCAATCTCTATTACGCGTCGCTGCTGAAGGACGCGGGATGCAGCAGCAATTCGGCGCGGATGTGCCAGATTGTGGGTGGCGACGACCGCACGGTGAAGGCCGGCGCCAAGCTGGCGGACTGGACGAGGCCGCTGCGCCAGAAGCCGGCGACGCTGAAGATGCTGTGGCGGGAGGTGCTGCCCGGCGCTTCCGTGGTGAAGAAGAGTGTGCGGATGGCCAAGATAGCGGCCACGCAGCATGAGAACAACAGGCAACTGATCGAGATGCGCTGCGACCGCGGCGCGACGATTGTGCGCAAGCTGGGTCTGGCCAATGAGGCCTCCGTGGCGGTGCGGCACCTGGATGAGCATTGGGATGGCGGCGGCTATCCGCAGGGGTTGAAGGGGCAGCAGATCCCTGTGCTGTCGCGGTTGATGGCGGTGGCGCAGCATCTGGACGTCTTCTGCATGGAGCAGGGGCCGGAGGCGGCGGTGGACACTTTGCTAGAGCGGGCGGGACGATGGTTCGATCCCGAGCTGGCGCGGGCTGCGCGGTCGCTGGACCAGTCGCGGCGGCTGTTTGTGCATTGTCTGCCGAACGACCCGGTGGGAGAGACGCGCGCGGCGATTCTGCGCATGGTGCCTGAGGAGCAGAGTTCGCTTTCGGCGGTGAACATCGACCTGATCTGCGAGACGTTTGCGGATGTGGTGGATGCGAAGTCACCGTTTACCTACCGGCACTCGCTGGGAGTAATGGATGCCGCAGCGGCCATTGGCGGCGTGCTGGGTCTGCCGGAGGAACGGATGCAGATATTGCGGCGCGCGGCGCTGCTGCATGACGTGGGCAAGCTGGGAATCTCGAACACAATTCTGGACAAGGCGACGCGGTTGACCGATGCGGAGATGGAGACGGTGAAGGCGCATCCGGGGATGGGCGCGGAGATATTAGGGCACATCGGTGCGTTTGGCGAGGTGGCGCTGCTGGCGCGGGAGCACCACGAGAAGCTGGACGGCAGCGGCTATCCGCATGGATTGCGCGGCGCGGACCTGTCGCAGGAGTCGAGGCTGCTGGCGGTGGCGGACATTTACGGAGCGCTGTCGGAGGACCGGCCGTATCGGCCGGGACTTGCGCCGGAGCAGATACGTGCGATCATGGACCGCGAAGTCGGCATGAAGCTGGATGGCGAGTGCTATGAGGCGCTGTGCAGCGTGATGGAGGATTCGACGTGGGCGCGACCGGCGACGCAGGCGGTTCCGGACCGGTGGTCGCTGCCGGAGTTTGACATGGTGGAGGCGTACATCTAGGAGGTTCTAGATGGGTGGCTGCGCGTTGACGATGGGCAGGCCGGCGGGTGGGGTGAAGGTGAAGTCGGAGGGCGGGAGGTGGAGATCTTCCTTCTGGTCGGTGAAGGTGAAGGCGGTGACGGCGCCGGTGGTCTCTTCGATGCGCATGGACTGAATGGCGCCGTCGGGGGTGACGGTGAGGGTGAGAGACTTGACGCGATCGGCCATGGCTTTAGGCGTGCCGGTGATGGTGAAGGTGGCTGGATTGCCCGGCGTGGGGGTGATGGTGGGGTGGTCGAGCTCTTTGGCGAGCTGGGTGTGGCCGAGCAGGAGTCGGAGCGGGGTGCGGAGGTCGTCGAGCTGTTTGGCGGGGGCGCGGGTGACCTGGGCGTCGCCGGGGGTGTAGAACCAGGCGAAGTGGCCGTCGAGGACGAAGAGCTTGCCGGTGGGCGCGTCGTAGGACCAGCGCATGAGGCCGGGCTTGCGCAGCTCGAGGGTGCCGGACTCGGTGCGGTCGAGGCCCATGCCGGTGTAACGCTCGGTGTAGCGGGCGCGGAGGGTGCGGAGGTGGTTGTAGTGGTCGTCGACGCGGGTGAGGAGGTTGGCGGGCTGGGCGAGGGCGGGGACGGTGGGCGCGAGTACAAGGAACGAGACGAGCAAAAGCAAATGCGGGGGTCCCTCGACTACGCCGCTGCTGCGTCCCGCTGAGCGGGATCGGGATGACGGCATCATTGGTGGTTCCATCTACTGCAGGGGCTGGGTGCAGTTGGTTCCGCCGGCGGGGTCGATCTTGATGATGCCGTTTTCGTCGGAGCAGTAGCCGTTGTCGCCGGTTTTGCCGATGGTGCGGGGGACGCCGATGATCTCGACGGAGTCATAGGTGTCCTGGTTGTTCCCGTTGGTGCTCCTGGAGCCGCAGGTGACGGTGAAGACGTAGCCGGACTTCTGGCCGGTGGAGGCGAGGGTAGGATCGATGAGCTGCGAGGCCTGCGCGGAGGGCGCGCCGGCCTTGGGATCGCCGCCGAGGACATTGAGGGGGCAGCCGTAACCGCTGGTGGCGTAGGTGCTCCTGTAGCCCATCTCGGCGGAGGCGATGGTCTTCATAGTCTGCACGGCGGAGACCTGATTGGCATTCTTGGTCATCTTGGCGACCTGAGGAATGGTAAAGAGCATGATGACGATGATGATCGACATGACGATGAGCAGCTCGACGAGGGTGAAGCCGTTGTCGAGAGGTTCAAGGTTCGAGGTTCGAGGTTCGAGGTTGGGGCGGGTGAGCTTCATCGTGTTCCTCGGAGGTTCTGTTAAGCGAGACGGATGCCGGTGGTGCGTCGTTAGTGAGGTTATCAGAATGGGGAGCGGGGGAAGAGCGTGAATCTCGAGCTATAAGCTCGACAGCTATAAGCTGACAGCGCTGTTTCCCACGTGCCCAAAGGCGAGGCACCTGTCTGGTTGGGCACTGCGGACACGATTCATCCCACTCATCCCGCTACGCGGGGATGAATGGGGCACCCCGGCCTTTTACGCGCGTGACTAGCAGGCGAGGGAAGAGCGCGCTAACAAGCTAGTCCTTCACGTGTGATGCTGAGGTCGCCGAGGTTGCCGAGTGCAGTGACGGCGATGGCGTCTGGGTGGAAGAGGGAGCGGGCGAGAGCCTGGATGTCGTCGGGGGTGACGGCTTCGACCTCGGCGACGATCTCATCGACGGAGAAGAAGCGGCCGAAGTAGATCTCCTGGCGGGCGAGGTTGGACATGCGCGAGGAGGAGGATTCGAGGCCGAGGACGATGTTGGATTTGAGCTGGTCCTTGGCGCGCTTGAGTTCGGCGGGGGAGACGGGCTCGGACTTGATGCGGGCGAACTCGGCGACGGTGAGCTTGAGGACTTCGGCGGTGCGTTCGGCGGAGGTGCCGGCGTAGATGGCGAGCAGGCCGGTGTCGCGGAAGGGGCTGGTCTCCGAGTAGATGGAGTAGGCGAGGCCGCGGTCTTCGCGGATGGACTGGAAGAGGCGGGAGCGACATGCCGCCGCCGAGCATGGAGTTGAGCAGATAGATGGAGTAGCGCTGGGGCGAGTTGACGGGCGGCGCGGCGACGCCGATGCAGA
This sequence comes from uncultured Acidobacteriaceae bacterium, assembly GCA_963766975.1. GTDB lineage: Bacteria > Acidobacteriota > Terriglobia > Terriglobales > Acidobacteriaceae > Edaphobacter. Next base: position 369,388 of record CAVYCF010000007.1, on the reverse strand, counting down.
GCTGGACCTGCTCGAGGGACTTTTTGCTCTTGAGGGTGATGTGCGGCGTAGCGGCGGGCGCGGCGATGTGTTCGGGCTCGGCGGCGCCGGCGGCGGCGAGCGAGGCGAAGTGCTCGGCGACCTGGGCGACGAAGGCGTCGTGGTCGAGATTGCCGGCGGCGGAGAAGACCATGTTGCGCGGGGTGAAGCGCGCAGGCGTAGAAGTCGAGGACGATTTGCTGGGTGAAGGCTGGGACGGTGCTCGCGGTGCCGAGGATGGGGCGGCCGAGGGCGTGCGACCTTCCAGAAGTTCTGGGTGAAGGTCTCGTGGACGAGATAGTCGGGGTTGTCCTCGTCCATCTTGATCTCTTCGAGGATGACGCCCTGCTCGCGGGTGATGTCTTCGGCGGTGAAGGTGGGATGCAGGACGAGGTCGGTCAGGAGGTCAAGGGCGGGGGCGATATGCTCGTCGAGAACCTTGACATTGAAGCAGATGGACTCTTTGCCGGTGAAGGCGTCGAAGTTGCCGCCGATGGAGTCTGCCTCGCGGGCGAACTGCTGGGCGGAGCGCGAGGTGGTGCCCTTGAAGACCATGTGCTCGACGAAGTGGGAGATGCCGTTGAGGGCGAGGGGCTCGTCGCGGGAGCCGGAGTTGATCCAGACGCCCATGGAGACGGAGCGGACGTGGGGGATGGATTCGGTGAGGACGAGCAGGCCGTTGGGCAGGCGGGTGCGGCGGATGTTGCGCGGGGAGGTGACGAGCGGAGTGGCGGAGGTGAGGGTTGCGGACATGCTGTTCCTATTCTATGGATACAGGGATTGGATGCGGACGGCGGGCTGCGGATGAGCGGTAGACTAGAGACAAAAGCAACCACGGATTTGCGCGGCGGAACGCGGATCGAGAACAGAAGTAGTGCACGTAATACTAGAGATAATTATTGCAAAATATTGATTTAAAATCGATAAATACGAAGCTGACTGAGGCCATGTTCGGGATGGGGCCGGAGGAGTTGCGCGCGGCGGTGGAGGGGCTTGGCCTGCCGAAGTACCGGGCGGTGCAGCTCGGCGAGGCTCTTTATAAGCAGCGGGTGGGTCGGCTGGAGGATGTGACGACGTTGCCGGCGGCGGTGCGCGATGGGCTGGTTGCGGCGGGGTATGCGGTGGGGCTGCCGGAGATTGTGCAGGCTGCGACATCTGTGGATGGGACGGAGCGGTATCTGGTGCGGATGACCGACGGTGAGACGGTGGAGACGGTCTGGATGCCGGATGGCGATGGCGGCGAGCGCGGGGATGGGAGCGAGGCGGCGGAGGAAGAGGCCAGTGGCTATAAGCGGGCGACGATCTGCGTGTCGAGCCAGGTGGGGTGTGCGGTGAACTGCCAGTTCTGCCTGACGGCGAAGCTGGGGGTGAAGAGAAATTTGACCGCAGGGGAGATCGCTGGGCAGGTGGCCGTTGTGCTGAACCGGCACAAGGTGCGCGTGGGCAGCGGGAAGGGTGTGGAGACGCCCTCGCGGATCAACCTGGTGTTTATGGGGATGGGCGAGCCGTTCCTGAACTACGACGCGTTTATGAAGGCGGTGCATCTGCTGCGCGGGATGGGGATTCCGGAGTCGCGGATGACGGTGTCGACCAGCGGGATTGAGCCTGCGATAAGAAGATTCGCGGAGGAGCCGGTGCGGCCGAAGCTGGCGCTGAGTCTGAATGCGCCGAACGATGCGATCCGGCGGGAGATCATGCCGATCACGAAGAAGTGGGACATCGCGGCGCTGATGGACGCGCTGCAGACGATCCCGTTTGGCAAGCGGGAGTATGTGACGTTTGAGTATGTGCTGCTGGGCGGAGTGAACGATCAGCCGGAGCACGCGCGCGAGGTATTGGCGCTGTTGCGTGGGATGAAGGCGAAGGTGAATCTAATTGTGTGGAATCCGGGGCCGGGGATTGATTATCACCAGCCGACGCCGGAGGATGTAGCGGTGTTTCACCGGATGCTGGTGGATGGCGGGATTCCGACGTTTACGCGACGGCCACGGGGGCGGGACATTTACGCTGCGTGCGGGCAGTTGAAGCGGACGGTTGAAGATGCGCCGCTGGTAGAGATTGCGATGTCGCGTTAGTTGGGATTACGCGAAGTGACGGGGCTGCCCGGTAGCCTCCAGGACGCTGGCCCAGAGATCGCCGTGAGGATCGACCGTATTGCGGTGGCGAATTGCGAGCGGCATGGGGACATGCACGAAGCGACCCCGCCAGCGGCCGATGAGAACTTCGGTCCGTCCGGACATGGCTGCGTGTACCGCATAGTGGGCGAGGCGGACACAGTAGACGCTGTCATGCGGATTGGCGGGTACGCTGCGAATGGCGTAGCTGGGATCGATGTATTTGAGATTAAGTTCCAGGCCGGTGGATTTGAAGTGTTGGTTGATGCGATCGCGCAGCCATGGGCCAACGTCGATCAGGCGCTGATTGCCGGAGGCATCGGTGGCGCCTGAGGCGGCGTCCTGCTCCATGAGTTCCTGCCCCGCGCCCTCGGCGACGGCGACGACGGCGTGGCCGCGACGTTCCAGGCGGCGGCGAAGGACGGCGAGCAGTCCGTTGTCGCCTTCGAGGCGAAAAGGCACCTCAGGTATAAGAACGAAGTTGACGTCGCTCATGGCCAGGGCGGCGTAACAGGCGATGAAGCCGGAGTGGCGGCCCATCAGCTTGACCAGGCCGATGCCGTTGGGCGCGCCGGTGGATTCGACATGGGCGGCGCGCAGGGATTTGGTGGCTTCGGAGAAGGCGGTCTGAAACCCGAAGCTTTGATCAATGAACATGATGTCGTTGTCGATGGTCTTGGGAATGCCGACGACAGCGATCTTGTGGCCGCGCGCGGAGATCTCGCGGACGATGTTCATGGCCGCGCGTATGGTGCCGTCGCCGCCGATCACGAAGAGCAGGTTGATGCCCATGCGTTCGAGACAATCGACGACCGCGACCGGATCCTGCTGGCCGCGGGAGGAGCCGAGGATTGTGCCTCCAAGCTCGTTGATATTGGAGACGACCTGCGGTGTGAGATTGACGACCGAATGACGAAACTCGGCGATGAATCCCTGGAAGCCATTGGAGAAGCCGTACACGTGCTGGACGCCGTAGCGTTGGATGAGTTCCAGGGTGAGGCCGCGTATGACGTCATTGAGGCCCGGGCAGAGGCCGCCACAGGTGACAATGCCGGCGCGGGTCTTCGAGGGGTCGAAGAAGATCTTGCGGCGCGGGCCGGCCGGCTCGAATCCTGGCATATCGGCAGGCGCGGCGCCCCGGGCGAGAACGGCTGAGAGGGTGTCATCCAACAGGACGCGGTCTGACTCCTCCGCGTAGTGGAAGGATTGCTGACGCTGGTTGATCTGTTCTCCGAGCGGCGAGTCGATGCGCGGCGTGCCGAGCGTAGAGACGGCAAGATCGCGACTGTCAATTAAGGACGGCCCAAAAGAAGAAGTTGTCATGAGTGGACTGGCGCTCAGTATAAGGCAAGTAGGAATGAGCGCCTACGGAAGAGTTCACTCAGGGGCAGGCTTTAGTGGCTGGTGGGCAGGCAGACGCGGAAGGCGGTGCCGGTGCGGCGGGCGGGGTCGGTGGAGGTGCGCACGCGGATGGAGCCGCCGTATTTACGCACGATGCCCTGGGTGATCCATAGGCCGAGTCCTGTGCCTTTGCCGGTCTTGGTGGAGAAGAAGGCGTCGAAGATGCAGTCGCGGGCGCCGGAAGGAATGCCTGAGCCGGTGTCCGCAATGGTGATGCAGGCGAGGGAGCCCTTCCCGCCCTTGCTGATGCTGACATGGATCTCTCCGCCACGCGGCATGGCGTCGATGGAGTTGACGATGAGATTGGTGAAGACCTGGCGGAGCTCGCCGGGGCTGGCCATGACGCAGGCAGCGGTGCGGCCGCGGGTGTAGACGCGAATGGAACGCTGCAGCAGCATTGGCCGATGGAGCTTGAGGATGCCGTCGACCAGATCGGTGAGATTGACCAGGGTGGTGTGGGTGGTGTCGCGATAGAAGGAGAGGGTCTGCTTGGTGATCTCGCTGACGCGAAGGACTTCGGCGACCAGCAGGTGGGCATACTTGCGGGCCTCTTCGTCGAGCGAGGGGTCTTCGGCGAGGAGGTAGCCGAGGTTGAGGATTGCCTCGAGCGGGTTGTTGACCTCGTGCGCGATAGAGGCGGCCATGCGCCCAACGGTGGCCATGCGCTCACTCTCAATGAGGGCGGCCTCGGTCAGCTTGCGCTCGGTGATGTCGCGGGCGATCTTGGAGATGCCGACGACTCGGCCGGAGGGATCGCGGATGGGCGAGATTGTGAGCGAGATCTCGACGAGGTGGCCGTCCTTGCGGCGACGGCGGGTCTCAAAGTGCTCGATGCGCTCGCCGGAGGTGACCTTGCGCAGAATCTCGGGCTCTTCGTGATGGAGTTCCGGCGGGATGAGCGTGAGGACAGACCGGCCGACGATCTCGTCCGCCGAATAACCGAAGAGGTGCGTGGCGGCGGCGTTCCAACTGGTGATGATGCCGGTGAGGTCTTTGCTGATGATGGCATCGTCGGAGGAGTCGACGATGGCGGCGAGCTGCAGGCGAGCTTCCACGGGTGCAGCCGGCGAGCCTGGAGACTCGAATGGGTGGACGTTGAACTGGACCGCGGTAGCCAAGACGGATCGCCCTCCATGGGCGAGTGTGCGGCGGACTGGCCCGCGGTCGAGAGGGTATGCCGGCGATGCAGACCGGAACCCGGCTGATTGTCGGCTACGGAACGTACGATGCAGCGGATGGAGTGCGGTTTGCCCCGCACTAACTTAAGCGGAATGGGGAGGGTGCGAGACATGGCCGATGACCGCCCACTACTTTACGGAATCTTTATGGAATTTTAATGGGTTAAGGGAGAGAACTGTGGGGACGATCTTCCGGGGTATCTCTGCCCGGTATCCCTCCTCGATGGCGGGCCATGAAGCTTTCAAATCTGATATTTGGGCGACCGCTTGAGACAAGCTCGGAGCAGGACCACCGCATTGGAGTGGCGTCCGGCATCCCGATCTTCGGGCTCGACGGTTTAACAAGCGCGGCCTACGGGCCGGAGCAGACGATGTCGCTGCTGATCCCGCTGGGGTTACTGGGAATGCAGCATTATCTGTTGCCGATCTTCTCGGCGATCCTGACGCTGCTGGTAATCCTGTTCTTCAGCTACCGGCAGACGATCACGGCGTACCCGAACGGCGGCGGGTCGTACACCGTTGCCAGCGAGAACCTGGGCGACATGGCCGGGCTGTTTGCGGCGGCAGCGCTGATGATCGACTACATCCTGACGGCTGCGGTGGGTGTGTCTGCCGGCGTGACGGCGCTGGTGAGCGCGATGCCGGAGCTGCATCGGCACCAGGTGGGGCTGTGCCTGCTGATCCTGGCGATCATCGTCGGGGTGAACCTGCGGGGAGTGAAGGAGTCGGGCGCGGCGTTTATGCTGCCGACGTTTTTGTTTGTGGGGACACTGCTGGCAACGGTAGTGGTAGGGATTCTGCATTCGGTTGCGGCGCATGGGCATCCAGTGGCGGTGGCCACGCCGCCGCCGGCGCCGTCGAAGACGATGGCGCTGCTGACAACGTGGCTGCTGATGAAGGCGTTTGCCGGCGGCTGCGCGGCGATGACGGGCGTGGAGGCGGTGTCGAACGGGGTGACGGCGTTCAAGGAGCCGAAGTCGGCGAATGCGAACCGCGCTCTGAGCGTGATTATTGGCGTGCTGGTGGTGCTGCTGTGGGGGCTGTCGTATGTGGCGAAGGTGTATGGCGTCTCGGCGATGCCGGACCCGGACGCGCACAACTATCAGAGCGTGCTGTCGATTGAGGTGGCGGCGGTGTTTGGGCGGGGATGGTTCTACTTCCTGACCATGGGCAGCGTGCTGGCGGCACTGGCATTCAGCGCGAACACGGCGTTTGCGGGATTTCCGCGGCTGGCGCGGGCGATTGCGATGCGCGATTATTTTCCGCATGTGTTCCTGGTGCGCGGACGAAGGCTGCTGTTCACCTATGGCATCTACGTGCTGGCCGGACTGACGGCGGTGCTGCTGATTGTGTTTGATGGCGTGACGGACCGGCTGATCCCGCTGTATGCGATTGGCGCGTTTCTGGCGTTCACGCTGAGCCAGGCGGGGATGGTGCGGCACTGGATGCACTGCGATGATCCGCACCGGCACGTGAAGATGTTTCTGAACGGGCTGGGCGCGGTGGCAACGGGTATTACGCTGCTGGTGGTGCTGGTGGCGAAGTTTGCCGCGGGCGCATGGATGACAGCGATCCTGGTGCCGCTGCTGATTGCGATGATGCTGGCGATCAAGCGGCACTACGAGAGCGTGGCGGTGGAGGTGGAGGAGCCGTGTCCCATGCGGACGGCGAACCTGGAGGCGCCGATCGTGGTGATCCCGATGGCTCGATGGAACAAGATCGCGGAGAAGGCGCTGCGCTTTGGGATGACGCTGAGTCCGACGGTGAAGGTTGTGCACGTGGACTCGGACGACGAGGACGCGGACGCGGTGGACCGGATGTGGCAGGACATGGTGCTGACTCCGCTGCGCGCGGCGGGGCTGCCGGAGCCGGAGCTGATCACGGTGAAGAGCAGCTATCGGACGATCATTTCCCCGCTGATCGACGTGGTGCTGCAGCTGGAGGAGCGATATCCGCATGTGAAGATCGCGGTGATCCTGCCGGAGCTGGTGGTGCGACGGTGGTGGGAGTACTTCCTGCACAACCAGCGGGTGCAACTGCTGAAGCTCGCGCTGCTGGTGAAGGGGAAGCAGCGCATCGTGGTGGTCAATATCCCGTGGTATCTGGGGCTGGGAACGGATGGAGACGTTGGCGGCGCGGCGCGGAACTATGGCGCGTTGAAGAGCGAGGTTGGGGCGGAGACGGCGGCGCGGTAGGAGTGCCTAGAAGTGCGCGGGGGTGAGTGGCGAGCGGGTGTGGGCGATCTGGAGCAGGGCGTCGGTAAGGCGGTCGTGGTCGTGGCGCAGGACGTCTCCCTCGTGGACGAAGCTGCCGGTGATGGGTTCGACGCCGAGGGCGCGGATGCGGTCGAGGTCGGGCTCGATGGGGGTCTGGCCCTCGCGCGCGTAGCGGTCAAGCAGGGCGGGCGAGATGGGCGCGGTGTTGATGAGTGCGTAGTCGAAGAGTTTGGGCGAAGAGGGTTTTGACTTTGAGCCGCTGCTTACGGCGCAGTGCTGCATGATTTTTTCAATGTGCTGGGAGTGGGTGAGGCCGAGGGACTCGTTGGCCTGGGTCATGAGGTTGCCGATGTAGACGCGGACGGCCTTCGATTGTGCGATGGCTTCGGGGATGCCGCGGACGAGCAGGTTGGTGATGAGCGAGGTGTAGAGCGAGCCGGGACCGAGGGTGATGAGGTCGGCGTTGGCGATGGCTTCGAGCGCGGCGGGCAGGGGCTCGGCGCCGGCGGGTTCGAGGCGGAGCTCGACGATGGAGTGCGGGCTGGCGGTGATGGCGGTCTCGCCGAGGACGATGGAGCCCGAGTCCATCTGCGCGGCGAGGGTGACGTTGGAGTTGGTGGCAGGATAGATGCGGCCACGGGTGGCGAGGATCTGCGAGGAGACCTGCACGGCCTGGGCGAAGTCTCCGGTGATGCCGGAGAGCGCGGCGAGAAAGAGATTGCCGAAGGAGTGGCCTTCGAGGTCGCCCTGATGAAAGCGGTACTGGAAGAGGCGCGCGAGGAGGGCTTCGTCCTCAGAGAGGGCGACCATGCAGTTGCGGACGTCGCCGGGGGGAAGGATGTTGAGGTCCTCGCGCAGGCGGCCGGAGGAACCGCCGTCGTCTGTAACAGTGACGATGGCGGCGAGGTCGCGGATGAGGCAGGGATGGATGACGCAGGGATCGGGGCGGCGTGAGGCGCGCTTTGCGGCGGGAGCCGGAGCGCCGGCGAGGGTGCGGCCGGCCGGGTCTGGCGCCCGAAGATCTGTGGCGCGGCGTGCGCCGGTGGGGGCGGGCACGTAGAGCTTGAGGCCGCGAAGAAGGGTGGAGAGGCCGGTGCCTCCGCCGATGGCGACGACGCGCAGAGTGCGGAGCGGCGGCAGTTCGGACTGAGACGAAGAGGACACAGGCTTAGAGGCCAGTGTAAATGGCGAAAGCCTAGCTCTCGGGGTAGAGGAGCTCGGTGAAGCGGGGGTCGTCGGCCATGTCCTGGAAGTCGGAGTCGGCGCGGGCCTGGATGCGGTTCTGCGGATTGAGGCGGATGGCTTCGGTGAGCTGCTCGAGGCAGGTATGCGGATCGCTGGTCATGCTGGCGAGTACGGCGAGGCCGTAGAAGGCATAGTCGGCTTTGGAGTTGGAGGCGATGATGTGTTTGAGCTCGCCGCGCGCGTCCTCATAGTTGCCCTCGTTCAGCAGGGAGACGGCATAGTCGTAGCGCTCCTCGGTGGAGGAGAACTTGGACGCGGGGTTCGCCTTGGCGGCCTGCTGCTGCACGCAGGCGGCGATGTACATGCGGATGCGGTCGGCGAGCTCGGCCGGAGCGGACGCGAGCATGTTGTTGAAAGCGGCGTGGGCCTTGTCGTACTTGCCTTCCTGGAGGAGGCGCAGGGCGGTCTCGTAGTGGCCGAGAGCCTGGTTGCGTGCGGCGTCCGCGGGCTGTTTTCCAGCCAGGGTGCGCGGCTTCTTGGGGGCGTTCTTCATCGGGTGTAGATCCTGTAGGACAAAGAAATGGGCAGGAGAGAATGAGTGTTCCGTGGATTCAGAGGAACGAGTTCAGAGCAGGCAAACCTCGCACGGCTGGATTTCGCTGCGGACAGAAGGTCTCAACATGCGAATCCGGTCGATTGGTCTCGATTCCGGTTTTATACGCAGAGTTAGCGAGAAGGTCAACTCGGCTTCCTTGGAGCCGAGTGGGAGTAGATGGCGGGATTGAGGTCGGGGTCGTTGTACATCTTCATCTGGCGGTAGAGTTTGAAGCGGCGTGTGCCGGTTTGGGCCTGCTCCCATAGCTCGTCCAGGCAATGGGCGAGGTCGCTGCGCTGCTCGTGGAGCAGAGCGAGGCGGGCGCGGTTTTTCTCGTGATGGGTCTGGGAGGCAGTAGCGCGACGGGTCTCTTCGCCGGTGTGGTAGAGCTTGAGGGCGAGGATGGAGAGGCGGTCGATCATCAGGCCGGGGGACTCGGAGTGGAGGGGTGCGGTAGGGTTCTGGCTGCCGGCGGATTCGAGCAGGGTGCGGTCGATGGCCTCGACGAGATCGTTGCGGCGCTGGTTGAGGGTATCGATGGCATGTTTGACCTGGGCGATGCGGGAGTCGTCGGCGCCGGGTTCGCGGGCCTTGTCCTCCTCGTGCCAGAGGTCGAAGTTGGCGCGGTGATGGGCGAGCAGGAGGGTATGCAGTGTTTCGCCGGCTGGGACCGCAGATTCGGCCTGCGGGTCGGCGTGCCAGTCCGGTTCGATGTGCCAGCGCGTGGTTGCCTGGTCCTGGAGGCCGGTGATATGGGAGGCGTCGAGCATGAAGTCGGGGCTGCTGAACAGTATCGCAGGTGAGGCTGCGCAAGTGACTGCACATGGGTCGAGAGCAACTTCAGCCTGCGAAAGCAGTTAAGATGGATGTACCGAAGGGAATAAGCAGAGTAGAAGCGGGTGGGAGGCAGATTGCCGGCTGAGGCGCCGATCGAGCGAGTGCTGATCTACCGGCTGGGCAGCCTGGGAGATATGGTGGTTGCGCTGCCGTGCCTGCATCTGATCGCGCGGCGTTTCCCGGATGCGGAGCGGCTGCTGCTGACAAACTTTCCGGTGAGCGCGAAGGCTCCTGCGGCGGCCGCGGTGCTGGGCGACTCGGGGCTGGTGCACGGGTATCTGAGCTACACGGTGGGGACGCGGCGGGCGGGCGAGCTGCTGCACGTGGCGCGCGAGGTGAGGCGGTTCCGCCCCGATCTGCTGGTGCTGCTGACCGACCTGCGGCCGTGGAGGCTGGTGCGGCGCGACCTGGTTTTCTTCCGCCTGTGCGGGGTGCGGCGGGCGGTGGGCGCAGGCAGCGAGCGCGAGATGGAGCGGCGGTTCGATGCCGGGACGGGCCTGTGGGAGTCCGAGGCGCAGAGGCTGGCGCGGCAGATTGGCGAGCTGGGCGATGCGCGGCCGGAGGATCCGGCGAGCTGGGACCTGCGGCTGACGGATGCCGAGCGGCGGTCGGCCAGTGAGGCTTTGGGCGAGTTGCGTGGACGGCCGCTGATTGTCTGCGGGCCAGCGACGAAGATGCAGGCCAAGGACTGGGGCAAGGAGAACTGGCGTGCGCTGCTGGGCCGGGTGGCGCGACGGTATCCGGAGCATGGGCTGGCGCTGGTGGGCGCGGCGGAAGATGCCGAGGTGAGCGAGTTTGCGGCGCAGGAGTGGACGGGGGCGAAGGTGAATCTGTGCGGAAGGCTGACGCCACGCGAGACGGCGGCGGTGATTGAGCAGGCGCAGGTGTTTCTGGGGCCGGACTCCGGGCCGATGCATCTGGCGGCCAGCGTGGGCGTGCCGTGCGTGATTGCGTTTTCGGCACGCGGGCAGAAGGGCGTATGGTATCCGGCGGGCGACCGGCACGAGATTATCTATCACGCGCCGCCGTGCGCAGGCTGCGAGTTGGAGACGTGCGTGGTGGAGAAGAAGCGATGCCTGACGTCGATCAGCGTGGATGAGATGGAGCAGGCGGTGGGGCGGGTGCTGGGGCGGGCTTGATCCAAAGCCGCAGGGGCGCGTTTAGAGTGGAAGCAGGGAGATCGAGTGAGATTGGTGCGGGTATGTTGATTGTGACGGGCGGCGCGGGATTTATCGGCAGCAATCTTGTGCATGAGCTGAATGCGCATGGGCTGACGGATATTTTGATCGTCGACAACCTGGCGAACGCGAAGAAGTTTGAGAACCTGCATGGCGCGCGCTATACGGACTACATGGACAAGCGCGAGTTCCGGCGCGCGATCCATGAACATGCGCTGGGCACGGGGCGCGTGGAGGCGGTGCTGCACCAGGGCGCGTGCTCGAACACGCTCGAAGACGACGGCGTGTACATGATGGACAACAACTTCACGTACACGAAGGAAGTACTGGGATTTGCGGTGCGCGAGGGCGCGCCGCTGGTGTTTGCATCGACGGCGGCGGTGTATGGGCTGTCGGGGCCGGGAAAGTTTGTGGAGAAGCTGGAGAATGAGCGGCCGCTGAATGTGTATGGCTTCTCGAAGCTGGCGTTCGATCACTACTTCCGGCATCAGCTGGAGTTGGGGACGGTGCCGATTACAGCGGTGGGGCTGCGGTACTTCAACGTGTATGGGCCGCGGGAGCAGCACAAGGGGCGCATGGCGAGCGTGATTCACCACTTCGGCAAGCAGATCAAAGAGACGGGTAAGGTAAAGCTGTTTGAAGGCACGGGTGGCTTTGCGAACGGGGAGCAGCGCAGAGATTTTGTGTATGTGCGGGACCTGGCGCGGCTGAATATGTTCTTTGCCGGGCTGGGGCCGTATGCGCCGAAGGCGGACGACGAGCGGAAGACCTATCGCGGCGTGGCGAATGCGGGGTCAGGGAAGGCGCGGAGCTTCAATGATGTGGTGAAGTCGCTGACGGCGGTGCTGGGGCCGGCGACGACGGAGTATGTGCCGTTTCCGAAAGATCTTGACGGACGTTACCAACACTTCACCGAAGCGGACCTGACGGGACTGCGGGCACTGGGCTGCGATATCAAGATGACGGAGCTGGAAGCGGGCGTGGCGGAGACGGTGAAGGCTCTAAATGCGAATGCTTGAAACCGCTTTGCTCGCGGCCTGACGTATAGTTGACACGTTTAAGAGAGTTGTTCGATGCGAACATTTCCAAAATCCCTTGCGACATTCCGGAAAATTGTTAATGAGCGTGGCGCAGGGCTTCGAGAACTCGCTTTTGAGGAGCTTGAAGAGTCGGCGGCGAAGCCGGTTGAGCATCTCACCGTAGAAGGGCGTCCGGCAACGATTGGAATCATTGTGCAACCATTGCCAGCGGGCAGTCTTCGGGTTGTTGTCCAGGGCTTCATGAACGCCCGATTTATACCTGGTAAACATGTCGCCTTGGACGGCTTCTATAAATATCGGGACGGAACTGTGGCTCCGATGCCCCCTAAAGAGTTCTACGGATTCGACTAGCATTGAGCAGTGCATCCGTGTGGATCTGGTGTCAGTTTTGGTTCGCAGGATGATTGCTGAGGATTGAGTCCACTACTTCGGCGAGCGAGGCAAATGACCGATCCGCAAGTGCGCGGGCCTTTTCTGCGCCAGGCTTCTGGCGGGTGGGATCGCCTTCGATGAAGATGGTGGCCATGCCGAGGCGGTGGCCGAACTCGATGTCGGAGAAGGAGTCGCCGATCATGAGGCTGGATTCTGGTGTGATGCCGGGGAACTGCGCGAGGGCCTGATCGTAGAGGCCGGGGCCGGGCTTGCGGCAGTCGCATTCATTTTTATTGTGAGGGCAGAAGTAGAAGGCGTCGATGTGTGCGCCGGATGCGGCGAGGGTGCGCTGCAAGTTCGGCGTGGATGGCGTTGACGTCGGCGGCGGTGTAGAGGCCGAGGGCGATGCCGCGCTGATTGGAGACGACGATGACGCTCAGGCCGGCACGGTTGAGGCGGGCGATGGCTTCGGGTGACGCCGGGCAGCAGATGGAAGCTGGCTCCAATCCGAGACGTATTCGCCTTCGGGCGGCTTTTGGTTGAGGACGCCGTCGCGGTCGAGAAAGATGGTGCGCAGCGGGGTGCGTGTGGAGCTTTCAGAAAGCTTGCGGGTGAGGGCACGCGGCTATGATAGCAACAGGCTCCGCGGGGATAGCAACAGTGCAGAAGCGCGTCTGGAGGATGTACGTGATCGAGCAGCTGCACGAGGCGATTCGGCGAGATTGAGACGCGTTGGGCGGACCAAGCGCCTGCTGGTGGTGGGCGACGTGATGCTCGACCGGTACATCTGGGGCGAGGTGGGGCGGATCTCGCCGGAGGCGCCGGTGCCGGTGGTGCGGGCGACGCACCAGAGCCATCAGCCGGGCGGCGCGGCGAATGTGGCGATGAACATCGCGAAGCTGGGCGCGCAGGTGGAGGTGATCGGCTTTGCCGGCGGCGATGACGACGAGCAGCTGCTGGCGGCGTGCCTGCGCGAGAGCGGGATCGTGCCGGGGTTTGTGAAGTGCGATGGGTTTCCGACGATCACCAAGCTGCGCATCCTGGGCGGGCGGCAGCAGATGCTGCGGCTGGACAGCGAGCGGCCGGGCGCGCGCGGCGCAGGAGGATTGCGAGCGGCTGGCGGCGCGCGTGCTGGAGCGGCTGCCGATGGTGCGATGCGGTGGTGCTGTCGGACTATGCGAAGGGCGTGCTGACGCCGGAGGTCTGCCAGAAGATTATTGCGGCGGCGCGGGCGAAGGGGATTCCGGTGCTGGTGGACCCGAAGAGCGCGGACTTTGCGCGCTATCGCGGCGCGACGACGGTGTGTCCGAACCTGGGCGAGCTGGCGACGGCGGTGGGGCTGGACTCGCGCGACGTGAATGCGCTGCTGGATGCGGCGGAGGGGATGGTCAAGGAGTTCGATCTGGAGTTTCTGACGGCGACGCTGGGCGAGAAGGGCATTGCGCTGGTGCGGCCGGGCAACCGGATGGTGGCGCCGGCGGTGGCGCGGCAGGTGTTCGATGTGTCGGGCGCGGGCGATACGGTGATTGCGGTGCTGGCGCTGTGCCTGGCGTCGGGGCTGAAGCCGGAGACGGCGGTGCAGCTGGCGAATATGGCGGCGGGGATCGTGGTGGGCAAGGTGGGCACGGTGCCGGTGGAGAAGCATGAGCTGCTGGCGGCGCTGGCGCCGGAGATTGCGCTGCATGCCGAGGACAAGGTGGTGTCGCGCGAAGAGCTGGTGCAGCGAGTCGGCGCTGTGGAAGGCGAATGGCGAGCGCGTGGTGTTTACCAATGGCTGCTTCGACCTGCTGCACGTGGGGCACATCACGGTGCTGGAGCAGGCGCGGCGGTTTGGCGACCGGCTGATTGTGGCGATCAATAGCGATGCATCGGTGCAGGTGCTGAAGGGGCCGACGCGGCCGGTGGTGGGCGAGACGGACCGGGCGCGGGTGCTGGCGGCGCTGGCGGCGGTGGATGCGGTGGTGGTGTTTGGCGAGGAGACGCCGCTGGAGCTGATTGTGGCGGCGCGGCCGGACGTGATCGTGAAGGGCGGCGACTACAACGTGGACACGGTGGTGGGCGCGAAGGAAGTGATGAGCGTGGGGCGGGCAGGTGAAGATTGTGCCGACGGTGGAGGGCTTCTCGACGACGGGGCTGATCGCGAAGGGTGCGGGGAAAGGCTAAAGGCTTAACACCGATTTACACCGATTTCCTAGATTGATTTGGATTGAAGTTAGATAGGTGTCGGCATTAGGGGCAGCGCTGCTCAAGCTCGGCTTTTAATGCGGCCCAGGTGATGCCTTCGCGGCGATCCTGATCGAGAGTTGCCAGCCGGTTGTCGAGCTCGGCGCGTTGTGCGGCAGTGAGTGGAAGCTGATCGTCTTCCAGGCTGTCCCAGAGCTGGGAGATGAGCGCAAGGCGCTCCGGGGGTGTCAGCCGCGCGAGCTCGTCCTGGGTGAGCAGTTCCATGGAGAGAGGATACACCCGCCTGGTGCGGTGTTCTATTCCTCTATTTCCCAAGGCCATTTCGGGTTGTCCGCATTGAGGACTCCGCTTGCGCCTGGATCAGCTGGACTAACTCGGACGATCAGAGTATGCCCCTCTAGGACGTCGTCTTCGAGATGCAGCGTAGTGCCGGACGGACGCTTCGTGCTGAGAATCAATCCTTCAAAGCCTTCACCGTCTATTTCGTAACGGAATGTCAATTGAAGACGCTCCCCAAAAACATCATCGATCACTTTGCAAGTGACGACCGTAGCATTCATGCGATTCCATGTTTGAAATCGCTTTACGCGTCGATAGCGCTGCCACCATTTCCATAATGCTCGAATTAGATCATCGACAAACATGCGATTGATTGGGGCTACTCGAAGACGGGGGTGAGGAGGCGGACGAGCTGGTCGGGTTCGGCGAGGAAGGCGTCGTGGCCGTGGTTGGAGGCCATCTCGCGGTAGTCGCAGCGGGCGCCGGCGGCGCGGATGATGGCGGCGAGGGAGCGGACGTCTTCGGGCGGGAAGAGCCAGTCGGTAGAGATGCCGACCAGGGTGAGGTGGGCGGTGATGCGCGAGTAGGCGACGTAGGGGGTCTCGTGCGCGCGGACGGGATCGAAGATGTCCATGGTGCGGGTGATGGAGATGTAGGAGTTGGCGTCGAAGCGCGGGATGAAGATGCGGCCCTGGTAGTCGAGGTAGCCGGCGATGTCGAAGCGGCCGTTCTGGCCGGCGGCGGTGGAGAGGTAGGGGTTCTCGTCGCCGTAGCGGTTGGGCTTGCGGGCGAAGCGCTCCTCGAGCAGCGGGACGGATTTGTAGCTGATCATGCCCAGTGCGCGGGCGAGCGCGAGGCCGCTGGTGGGGCCGTGGCCGGGTGCGTAGCAGCCGCCCTGCCATGCGGGGTCCAGCATGATGGCCTGGCGCTGGAGGTGGTTGAGGCCGAGGCCCATGGCTCCGAGCGGCGCGCACGCCGATGGAGACGGCGCGGGCGACGCGCTCGGGATAGAGGATGGCCCACTCGAGCACCTGCATGCCGCCGATGGAGGCGCCGATGGCGAGCTTGAGGCGGTCGATGCCGAGCGAGTCGATGAGCTTGACCTGGGCGTTGACGATGTCGCGGATGCCGATGAGGGGGAAGGTGGGGCCGTAGGGCTTGCCGGTGGCGGGGTCGATGGAGCCGGGGCCGGTGGAACCGTAACAGGAGCCGAAGATGTTGATGCCGATGACGCAGTCGCGCTAGAGATCGAGCAGGCCGAGGTCGCCGGGCAGGAAGAGCTGCGGCCACCAGGTGCCGACGGACGCGGAGCCGGAGAGCGCATGGGCGACGAGCACGGCGTTGTCGCGCGCGGCGTTGAGCTCGCCGTAGATGGCGTAGTGGAGGATGGGGTTGACGAGGACCTCGCCGGACTCGAGCTGGAGGGTCTCGTTGAGATGGAAGTCGCCCTCAAAGCTGGGCGCGGGGATGGGTATCGGATCTTCTTCGGTCATCGGGGGGTGGGTTAAGATTAGCGCGATTTGGTGAGTTCCGTGCGCGGTCGCGTGGGAGCCGGTCAGCCGGTGATCGGCTCAGAACCGCAATTTCGGTTTGTCACTGCGAAGTGCGTTGAGGCATCTCTGCGCGACTTCGGTCCCGTCCTGCTGCAGTTTTGACTCGATCCGGTCTAGCTTAGGACCATCAAAGCGCAAGTCATTGTCGAAGGCCATTGCGCAGACGATTTGTTGCTTATCAGCTGAGATGGAACTCAATTCATGTAGAGCGATGTCGGTGCGGCGGTCGAGAAGGTCCGCGTAGAAGTCTCCGGCTCCATCGACAACGTCTTCTCGTCGCTGGGCTACATCAAAAATACGATGCAGCAATTCGTCATCGCCCCGCCAGTAAAGATTTGCGATGTATTGCACGAGTCTCTCATCACACACGTCGTCTTCTGGAGAGTTCGGTGCGCGGCTAAGACAGTCATTCAGTGTTTTTACAAGCCGGTCGCGATTGCCCTTGTAGTCAGAACCGAAGACCGCAAGTGCGTACGCAACGTCTCTCTCGCGCCCGGCGCTCTTGCCATGTTCATTCTGAAGCTGGAGGGTTTCTGTCCCGGGAACGTCTGAATGGACTTGAGTGACTACTATCCCCGGATCACATTCATTGCATTCCGCGATGATGTAGCTGATCCAAGTGCCGTGCTCTGGCGCGCCCGACGGGCCGTCAAGCCACGTCGTCGGGTATGCAATTCCTGCTGTCCAGTGCCCCGGAAGCACTTGAGCCGGGTACAAACCTGATAACGCAACTGTTCGCTCAGCGCACGTGACTTCCGCTGAAATGTTGTTCTGAATGCGCTGGGACTCGGATGCGTAAGCGTCGAGAATCTCTTTAGGAACTAAGAAGCCACCCGGCACGGGCACGGGAGTAATCTCCTCGGCCCCAAGTGAAAGTGTGACTTTGGGGTTATCGCACGCCAAAGGCTTGCCATCGACTTCGAATTTAACCGCGATAGATGTACTAGGTTCCTGCTGAGACTGCGAAACGCAGAACGGAGCAGCAAGAAGCATGGAAAAGCAGACTAATGCAAGCCGTCTCATCATGATTCCTCTACAAAGCGCTCATGATAGTTCAAAACTGGCGTTCAATGGCCGCGCTATTTGGCGATGGCGTTGGCGGCGAGGAGGGCCTGGTTGAGGTCGGCGAGGATGTCGCGGATGTCCTCGGTGCCGACGGAGAGGCGGACCATCTCGGGGGTGACGCCGGTCGACGGCCTGCTCGGCGACGGTGAGCTGCGAGTGGGTGGTGGAGGCGGGATGGATGACGAGCGATTTGGAGTCGCCGATGTTGGCGACGTGGGAGAAGAGCTTGAGCGAGTTGATGAACTTCTTGCCGGCGTCGAAGGGCGAACCAGCTGAGCCGCCCTTGATGCCGAAGGTGAGCAGCGCGCTCTGGCCGGTGGGCATGTACTTCTGCGCGCGGGCGAAGTATTTGCTGGAGGCGAGGCCGGGATAGTTGACCCACTCGACGCCGGGGTGCGATTCGAGGTGCTTGGCGACGGCGAGGGCGTTCTGCGAGTGGCGCTCCATGCGCAGGTGGAGGGTCTCGAGCCCTGGAGGAAGAGGAAGGAGCTGAACGGGGAGATGGCGGCGCCGGTGTCGCGCAGGCCCTGGACGCGGGCCTTGAGGATGAAGGCGATGGGGCCGAAGGCGTCGACGTAGGAGAGGCCGTGGTAGGAGGGGTCGGGCTCGACGAAGTCGGCGGAAGCGGCCGGAGGCCTTCCAGTCGAACTTGCCGGCGTCGACGATGATTCCGCCGATGGAGGTGCCGTGGCCGCCGATGAACTTGGTGGCGGAGTTGATGACGATGTCGGCGCCGTGCTCGATGGGGCGGGTGAGCATGGGCGATGGCGGCGGTGTTGTCGATGATGAGGGGCAGGCCGTTCTCGTGGGCGATGGCGGCGAGCTTGTCGATGTCGACGATGTCGAGCTTGGGGTTGCCGAGGGTCTCGGTGTAGACGGCGCGGGTTTTGGGGTTGATGGCGGCGCGCAGGCCGGCGAAGTCGTCGGCGTCGACGAAGCGGACGGTGATGCCGAGCTTGGGCAGGGTGTAGTGGAAGAGGTTGTAGGTGCCGCCGTAGAGCGAGGTGGTGGAGACGATCTCGTCGCCGGCCTGGGCGAGGGTGAGGATGGCGAGGGTCTCGGCGGCCTGGCCGGAGGCGGTGGCGAGCGCGGCGACTCCGCCTTCGAGCGCGGCGACGCGCTTCTCGAAGACGTCGGTGGTGGGGTTCATGATGCGGGTGTAGATGTTGCCGAACTCCTGCAGGCCGAAGAGGCGGGCGGCGTGGTCGGAGTCGTTGAAGACGTAGGAGGTGGTCTGGTAGATGGGGACGGCGCGGGAGTTGGTGGTGGGGTCGACGACCTGGCCGGCGTGGAGGGCGAGGGTGGCAAGCTGCTGCGGCGGGGCGGTGGGCTGGTCGGACATGGAGGAGCTCCTGGGCGCACGATGGGCGCGGTTTTACCGGTCAAGGCTGAGAAGTTACGAGTGTAGTGAAGAGGAGAGCGGACCGGCAACAGCGCGGGCAATTTCGCAGCAAATGCAAAACACCCATGACGCGGCGGGTGCCGTGCCATGGGTGTCGTACGAAGGTAGATCGATAGAGAAGTGAGCTACGCCTTGGCTTCGACGGCGACGGGCTCGGGAGTCGAAGAAGAGGACGAACTGCTGCTCTTGGGGGAGTCGCCGGGCTTCTTGATGTCGATGCCGCCCTTGAAGTAGGCGCCATCCTCGATGGCGATGCGCGCGGCGGCGACGTCGCCGGTGAGCGAGCCTTCGCTGCGGATGTCGACGCGATCGCTGGCGGAGATGTTGCCGCGGACCTTGCCGAGCACGACGACCTCGCGCGCGGTGATGTTGGCGGCGACCTGTCCGTTGCGGCCGACGGTGACGCGGTTGCCGGGCAGGTTGATGGCGCCTTCGATCTTGCCGTCGACGAAGAGCGATTCGGAGCCGGTGACCTCGCCCTTGATGACGAGCGACTTGCCGATGGTGGCCTGCTCGCCGGTCGCGGCGGATGCGGCTGCTGCGGCGGGCCGCGAGGCCTCGAACGAGCCAGGGGTCGAGGTGGGGGGAGTGGGGCGGGCCGGCTCAGGGGTTGCGGGAGAGGCGGGACCAGTCTGGTTGGGTTTCCACATGGGGCGAGTCAGTTCCTTTCGGGGAGGTGCCTGGGAGGTTCGCGTGCAATTCTGTGGTCGGCCGGGACTTCTCGCGACAGCCGCAATATCTGGGCAAAACCAAGGAGACTGCGGGCAGTCTGGATGCGCCCTTTTCAGACACCATACTACTGCCGGTCGGAGTGGAGGAAATAGCACTTCCGTTAAAGCGGGGAGGAACCGAAAGGGTTATCGGGGTTGGGGTAATGGGTAGTGATAGTTAGGGCAATTTGCCCAAGCGATGGTGCAGGGAATCCAGTGTGGATTTCAGGGAAGAAAGGAAAGCTGTTGCGCCAGAGGTGAAGGGGCGAGTAGGCTGCGAGCCATGCAGAACTTCTCCTCCGCTGCTGTGCGGCTGCTGATCGATCGTGCGCGACTGCCGATGATTGCGGTTGCCGGCGTTCTCATTCTGATAACACAAACTGGCTTCGCCGCGCCGCCCAAGGTGCATGTGGTGGTACTGGGCCCGGTGAAGAAGGTGGCGTATGCGCCGGCGGGCGCGACGGCCGTACCTGGAAACGACGCGGCGATGCTGAAGGTGCGCGCGCTGATGGTGGATGGGCGGCAGAAGGAGTGGGTGACAGGCGACGCGCATGATGTGACCGACCGCAGCTTTACGGTGCGGCGGGTGATGCGGGTGAACGATGCTCTGCCGGGCGACGCCCAGGCGAAGTGGAGCTGGCAGCCGGGGCCGTGGCTGCTGGTGGACCGGACGACAGGGCATGTGGCGGCGCTGCATCTGCCGGACTTTGACGATGCGGTGTCCGATGCGGTGTGGTTCCGCGACTATGCGGCGTACTGCGGTGTGGGAACGACGGCGAAGGGTGGGCTGTTCGCGATCGTGGCGCAGCTGGGGGCGCGACGGGCAGTTGTGCAGCAGCCGATGAGCAAGTGGCCGCAGGAGTCACCCGCGAGTCCGGTGTGCAGAGACGCGGTGTGGCAGCGCGATCCGATGCGCGTGACCTTCCAGCCCACGGGCGGCGGGCCGATGACGTTTGAGGTAGTGGGAGCGACTTCGCTGGTGGAGGAGGGGGACGCGAGCGACGACCAGTGATCAGTGCATGGTGCCGGAGATGTAGGCGTGGAGGTGGCGGATGGTCTGCTCCTGCTCGGTGATGACGCAGTTGACCAGGTCGCCGATGGAGACGACGCCGACGACGCGGCCGGCCTCGGTGACGACGAGGTGGCGGAAGTGGCGGTCGGTGATGATGCGCAGGCACTCGCCGACGGTGTGCTGGCGGGAGACGGTGACGACGGGGCTGCACATGATCTCGGAGACGGGGGTCTCCTTGGACGTGGCGGCCCTGGAGGACGATTTTGCGGGCGTAGTCGCGCTCGGAGACGATGCCGAGCAACTCGCCGCGCTCCATGACCAGCAACGCGCCGACCCCTTTGTCGGCCATCAGGTCGATGGCGTCGTAGACGGAGGCGTCGGGTGCGATCCACAGGACATCATCCTGCCTTCTGCCGGAGCACTGCGCCTACGGTCGTGGTCATCTCGCTCATGGAACACCTCCCAGCAGCTTGGAGCGTGAATTATTGCCGACTCGGACGATAGGAGTCAATTGCGGACGAGACATTATTTCGTGAGATTTCCACGCCTTGAACAAAACGGAACGCAACGGGTTGCATATGTCGCATGTATGAGGCAATGCGGGGGAAGAACCGCACTGTGTGCGGCGAGGGCATCAGCTATGACCGCGAGGCGGAGGAGGAGGAGCGGGCGGAGGGTGAGATCGTGCGGCGAGTATTGTGCCGGGGATGCGCGGACGTGAAGGCGAGGTACTATCAGCCGGTGTGACGTGCTACGCGCTCGTCGACGATGGTGGCGATGCGGGTGGCGACGTCGTCGATGGAGCCTTCGCCGAGGGTGACGACGCGCTGGGGCTCGCGCGCGGCGATGTGCTGGTAGCCGGCGTGCACGCGGGTGTAGAACTCGCTGGACTCGCGCTCGAAGCGTCCTTCGTCTGTGCCGTCTTTCTGTGAGGCGTGGTGGTTGCGATGGCGGGCGCGCTTGAGCGAGGCATCGAGCGGCGGCAGCAGCAGGAGGGTGAGGTCGGGCTGGAGGTTGTTGCAGACGGCGGCGTGCATGGCGAGGATGCGCTCGCTGCCGAGTTCGCGGCCGAAGCCCTGGTAGGCCTCGGATGAATCGGTGAAGCGGTCGCAGAGGACGATGGCACCGGACGCAAGCGCGGGAAGAATGATCTGTGCGATGGCCTGGGCGCGGTCGGCGAACATGAGGGCCATCTCGGCGAGCGGGGCGATGGCGCCGAGCGAGGACTCGGAGCGTGAGTCGAGCAGCACGGAGCGGAGGCGGTCGCCGAGCGGGGTGGAGCCGGGCTGGCGGAGGGTGACGACGGTGCGGCCGGCGGAGGTGAGGTGTGCGGCCAGCTTGCGGAGCTGGGTGGTCTTGCCGGAGCCGTCGAGGCCTTCGAACGTAATGAAATAGCCGCGCGGCATGGAACCGGTCACAGAAGATAGCATAGGCGACTCGCCGGCTGCATGGAATCCGCTTCGACGGCGGATTCCACTCTGGGCTCGCGTAAAGCAAGGTTGTTTCTGCGACCGGTTCAGGGAAGTGTAACGCAGGGCTTCTAATTGCCGGCGGGGCGGCGGTTGACGAGCTGGAGCTGCCAGTGGGGCTGGGCATCCGGGCCGATGGCGACGGCGAGAGATCCCTCGTCGTCTTCGCGGAGCTCAGGCCCGGCGGCCTTGTGGTCGTGGTGGGTGGCGTCGGTCCAGAGGACGGCAGTGGGACCGCTGCCGATGATCTTGAAGCGGTAGCTGTAGGTTGCGCCGGGAGCGAGGGTGTTGGTGCCGAAGCTGGCGGAGGGGTAGTCGACTTCGACGGGGGAGAGCGGGCCACCGGTGTTGTTGGTGACGGTCGCGGCGATGTAGCGGGAGTGGCAGCCGGTGAGCGCAAGAACTGCGAAGACAGCGGCGGCAGGGAAGAGTCGCATCCGAAGTTCAGGGTATCAGGCGGCGGAGCCGGTCAGCGCTGGAGATGAGACGCGCTGCTTTACGCGAAGAATGCAGTGGGGGCTTTTTCCAGGATGCGGGCGGTGAGGACGACGCCGGCGCGGCGGTCATGCAGGGTGATGGGGAAGGCGAGAACGCTCCAGCTGGGGCTGGGGCTGGCGCTGGCGGCGAAGAAGAGGCCGCGGCGGGTGCGGTCGATGTAGGTCTCGCGGGTGCGGGCGACGTTGCGCAGGATGTCATGCCAGTCAGCGGGCGAGGTCGGGACTTCCTTGAAGAGGTTGCGGCCGGGAAACCATTCGCGCGGCTGGCCGATGTATTCGGCGGCGGTGTCGTTGCAGTACATCCAGTTGCCATCTTCATCGAGGATTTGCACCAGCATGTCGGACGCCGATGGCGCGCGCGATGCGGGAGTAGAAGAAGTCGCGTGCGTCCACCACGACTGGCGCGCCGCGGCGGCGGGCCTCAAAGGAGCGCAGCGCGGCGAGCAGGTCTTCGACCGAGCTTTGGCCCTTGAGCAGATGCATGTCTTCCACGCCGCCGAAGTGGCGCTCCAGTGTGGCGGACATGATGATGATGGGGACCTCGGGGCGGCGCTTGCGCAGCTTCAACGCGACCTCGGTGCCGAACTTGCCGTGGCCGAGGTGGTAGTCGAGCACGGCGATGTCGATCTGGTCGAGCAGCTGGTTGGCCTCCTCGATGGTCATGGCGGAGACAGAGGCGTAGCCATGCTGACGCAGGATGGCCCCGCGGAGATGGAGATTGACGGGATCGTCGTCGAGCAGGAGGACGTTGACGTTCGGAGAGCGGACGAGTTCGAGTCCAGCGGAGATGGGTGGCTCAGTCGACACGAAGATTTAGATGCGCCCGGCGCGCTCGATGGCAATCTTACTCCCGGCTATTGTTCGATGAATTGATCTTTTTCAGTTCGCGTAGCAGACCGGGAAGTTTTTGGAACATGGCCGTGGCGCGCAGCCACTTGACGTTGTCGAAGGCGGGGCTGCCGCTGACGGTAAGTCCCGCGAGCGACGTCGCCGCCGACGCCGGACTGCGCGGTGACGACCACGCCGTCGCCGATGTGTGTTGTGGCCGGCGAAGCGGCCTGTCCGGCGAAGATGACGTTGCGGCCCACATGGGTCGATCCGGCGAGGCCGACCTGCGCGCAGAGCAGCGTGTCCTCACCGACGGTCGAGCCGTGGCCGACCTGGACGAGGTTGTCGATCTTGGCGCCAGCGCGGATGCGGGTCTCGCCGACAGAGGCGCGGTCGACGGTGGCGTTGGCCTGGACCTCGACGTGGTCCTCGAGGACGGCGGGGCCGGTCTGGAGGATCTTGTACCAGGCCGTGTGCCGGTTTCGGAGGGGATCTGGCGGGCGAAGCCGAAGCCGTCCGCGCCGATGACGGCGCCATTCTGCAGAGTGACGTGGTCGCCGAGCTGGCAGTGCTCGCGGACGACAGCGTGGGCGTGGGCGAAGAAGTGGCTGCCGATTTTGGCGTGGGGGTAGATGACGACGTGGGGCAGCAGGGTGGCGTTTGCGCCGAGGACGACGTGGTCGCCGACGACGGCGTAGGCGCCGATGTGCGCGCCGGGACCGATCAAGCGCGGTGGGCGCGATGACGGCGGTGGGATGGATTCCGGGCGGGTAGGCGGGCGGCTGGTAGAAGAGTTCGAGCGCGCGGGCGAAGGCGAGGTAAGGGTTGGCGATGCGGAGGGTCGCGGCGGCGATTTGTTCGAAGGCGGGCTCGACGACGACGGCGGTGGCGCGCGTGGTGCGGGCGAGCGAGGTGTATTTGGGATTGGCGACGAAGGCGAGCTGGCCGGGCTGGGCGTCTTCGAGGCCGGCGGCGGAGGTGACCTCGGCGTCGGGGTCGCCGTGAGAGGGTTGCGCCCAGATGCGCGGCGAGGTCGGCGAGCTTCATGCAGAGATTGTAGAGGAGTTCCCTGGGAACCAGCCGCGAGGAAAAGGGGATCGATCCGTCCAAACCGGCGTAGGATGGATGCGTTTCCTGGAACATCATCTGCGAAGGGTTGAGGAGTGGTGCGATGAGACGAGCAGTGGTGTGTGCGGCTGTGCTGGCGTTGTTCCTAGGAGCGGCAAGAGCTGGGGCGCAGGAGAAGCCCGCGGCAGCACCAGCCTCCGGTGCGCAAGCACAGGCGGGCGACCTGACGGGAAGCTGGCAGGGAACGATTACGCCCGCCGGCAGCAATGGCAACGGCCAGCGCATCCTGATCAAGGTCACGAAGGACGGCGCACAGGGCGCTCCGTACAAGGGAACGCTTTACCCGGTGGACCTGGGGCTGGGTGGACGGGCGATGGCAGCGCCGGCGATTGCGATCCAAGGCACGAAAGTGAGCTTTGCGATTCCCACGCTGGGTTCCGGGATGACGTACGCCGGGACGCTGGACGCGGAGGGCAAGACGATGACCGGCGCGCTGAGCGCGCCGAATGGGCCGGCGATTCCGTTGATTCTGAGCCACGTGCCGGAGGACGCCGCGTGGCCCATCCCCCAATTTGGGGCAATGATGGCGAAGGATGCACACCCGAAGTGTGAGGTGGTGACGGTGAAGCCGCACCCGCCGGGCGGCCGTGGCACGATCGGTTTCCAGGGGCGCGAGTTCGTTCAAATGGGTTATACGGTGGATTCCATGATCGGCCTCGCGTATGACCTGCATATCGACCAGATTGCAGGTGCGCCGGATTGGTTCCATACCGACCTTTGGGACATTGTTTGCGTGCCGGACACGCCGGGGCGGCCCACCAATCCGCAGGCCGAGGAGTTGACGCATGACGTGCTGGCGACGCGCTACGGGATGAAGTTCCACATGGAGCAGCGGGAGCTTTCGGCTTACGTGATCACAGTTGCCAAGGGCGGCCCAAAGCTGATGCCGACGGCTTCTGGTCCAGATGACCCGACGGGAGTGAGCCTGGGGTTGGGCAATGCGACCATGCACAACATAACGATCACGAACTTTGCGAAGTGGTTCCAGACGTATGTTCTGGATCGGCCGGTGGTTGACCGGACGGGGCTGACCGGGTACTACGACTTTACGTTGAAGTGGGCGCCGGACGATTCGCAGTTTCCACGCCCGGCGGGAGCGCCTCCGCGTCCGCCACTGCCCGACGAGATTGCTGCGCAACCCGCGCTGAACGAGGCGTTCGAGCAACAGCTGGGGCTGAAGATCGAGCGGATGAAGACGATGGTGCCGGTGATGGTGATCGACCACGCGGAGAAGCCGGGGGCGAATTAGCGCGTGATCATGAACGGAGGAACCGGGCGCGTCGGAGTCGGTGGGAGAAGAGATAGGTCTTCGAGACAAATCGCGCGAGTTGCAGCAACGAGGAGCTTTGGAATGAAGCGAATGATGGGTTGGATGATGGCGGTGGCGATGTTGAGCGGTGCTACAGGTGTGCGGGCGCAGAGCGCTGCTGCTCCTGCCGCGCCGAGTGCTGCTGCGGCGCAGGCGGCGGGCGACCTGACGGGGAGCTGGCAGGGGACGATCGCACCACAGGGTCCCAATGCCCAAGGCACGCGCATTGAGATGAAGGTGACGAAGGACGGCGCGCAGGGCGCTCCGTACAAGGGGACGCTTTACCAGGTAGATCTGGGACTCAACGGACGAGCGATGGCTGCGCCTGCGATCGCGGTGCAGGGAGCGAAGATCAGTTTTGCGATTCCCACGCTGTGGTCCGGGATGACGTATGCCGGCACGCTGGACGCGGAGGGCAAGACGATGACCGGCGCGCTGAGTGCGCCGGGTGGCGCGGCGATCCCGTTAATTCTGAGCCATGTTCCGGAGGAGGCCGCGTGGCCGATCGTCCAGTTTGCGCCGCTCATGGCGAAGGATGCGCACCCAAAGTTCGATGTGCTGACAGTGAAGCCAACCCCGCCGGATGAGGGAAGGTATGGCCCGAACTTCAGCGGACGCGAGACCAAGTGGACGGGCTTCACGGTGGAGGCCATCATCGGTCTGGGCTATGGGCTGCATACGAGCCAGCTCGCCAACGAGCCAGACTGGTTCAGGACGGACCGATGGGACGTGGTGGGAATACCGGACACGCCGGGACGTCCCGCCCCAGCGCAGTTCGACGAGTTGTCGCACGATCTGCTGGCGACGCGCTTCGGGATGCAGTTCCACATGGAGCAGCGGGAGCTCTCGGCATACGTAATCACGATTGCGAAGGGCGGCCCGAAGCTGCAGCCCACGGCATCGGGCCCCACCGATTCGGGCCGGATCAATCCTGGCTATGGTGACGCGACCATCCAGAACATGACGGTGGCCAACTTTGCCAAGTGGTTTCAGACGGACGTGCTGGACCGGCCAGTGATCGACCGGACGGGGCTGACGGGCTATTACGACTTCACGTTGAAGTGGACGCCGGATGAAACGCAGTTCCCGCGGATGCGGCAGAATGGAGCGGCGATGCCGGTATCGCCGGATGGCATGTCCGCCGAGCCCGCGCTGAATGAAGCGGCGGAGCAGCAGCTGGGGCTGAAGATTGAGCGGATGAAGACCATGGTGCCGGTGATGGTGATCGACCATGCGGAGAAGCCGGGAGAGAACTAAGGCGGCCCGTGTGCCTCGTGTCGTTCGCGTATGCTGGAGCGCGAGAGGTGATGATGCGGGTTGGGCTGATGACGCGGGAGTATCCGCCGCATGTGTATGGCGGGGCAGGCGTGCATGTGGAGTATCTGAGCAGGGAACTGGCGAAGCTCATCGAAGTAGAAGTCCACTGCTGGGGGCAGCAGCGTGCGGACGAAGGCAATCTGCATGTGAGGGGCGATGAACCGCCGGCGGAGGTCACCGCCGGATCGGAAGCCAAGTTCAAGACAGCGGTGGACGCGCTGGCGCTGAATCTGACGCAGATGAAGGAGCTGGGCGCGATCGATATCGTGCACACGCATACGTGGTATGCGTCGATGGCGGGGTTTCTGGCGAAGAAGCTGTATAACATTCCATTTGTGCTCACCACACATTCCTTGGAGCCGCTGAGGGCGTGGAAGGCGGAGCAGCTGGGCTCGGGCTATGCGATGAGCTCGTGGATGGAAAAGACGGCGATTCTGGACGCGGATGCCATTATCGCGGTGTCGAACGGTACGAAGGCTGACATCCTGCGCGCGTACCCGGAGGTGGATGCCAAGCGAGTGCACGTGATCTACAACGGCATCGACCTGAAGGAGTATCAGAAGACGAGTGCGACAGATGCGCTGGTGAAGTATGGCGTGGATCCGGCCGTGCCGTATGTCCTGTTCGTGGGGCGCATCACGCGGCAGAAGGGCGTGACGCATTTAGTGGATGCGATCGAATACCTGCCGAAAGGTACGCAGGTGGTGCTGTGCGCGGGCGCGCCGGACACGCCGGAGATCGCGGCGGAGATGCGCGAGAAGGTGGAGGCGGCGCGGGCGGCGGGGGGAAACATCGTATGGATTGAAAAGATGGTGACGAAGGCGGAGGCGATTGAGCTGTATTCGAACTGCCGCGTCTTCTGTTGCCCCAGCGTGTATGAGCCGTTCGGGATCATCAACCTGGAGGCGATGGCCTGTGGCGCGCCGGTGGTGGCGAGCGCGACGGGCGGGATTCTGGAAGTGGTGAAGGACGGCGAGACGGGGTATCTGGTGCCGTTCGATGCGGACCCGGTGACGGGATTTCCTGTAGACGGCGACAGGTTCTCGCGCGCGCTTGCTGCGCGGCTTACGGAGCTGATGGCCGATCCGTCGTTGTGCGCAAAGTTCGGCGCGGCGGGGCGCAAGCGCGTGGAGGAGACCTTCGCGTGGGAGGCGATCGCCAAGCAGACGGCCGAGCTGTATCGGGGGCTGGTGAAAAAGTAGCCGAAGTTATTTGCCGCAGGCGCAGGCCGCGAAGGACTTCGATGACATGTGGCTGAGCGAGCAGGCGTAGGGCTGCCATGCGGCGGAGATGATGGCAGCGTTGGCGGTGGCCATGTCGGATGCGGCGGGATAGTAGAAGCGGGTGTAGGCCTGGCTGGTGGCGGCTTTGTCGCCGGGGTCGGCCTGGAAATCCGCGATGAGGGCAGTGAGCGAGGCGGGATCGAAGGCCGGCTGGTGGTAGGTGGTGGAGTAGGTGTACTCCTGCGACCAGGTGATGGGGGCTACCGTCGGATCGGAAGCCATCATCACGGAGTAGTCGGCGAGCGTAGCGGCGGCGGGGTTGACGCGCGCGAGGGTGAAGGTGGGACGGTTGCCATGGATGGGCGCGATGGAGCCGACGATCTTGACGGGGACGCCGGAGTTGTTCGGGCCGTCCTTTTCCGGTGTCAGCAGGCGCAGCTCGTCGTCGTGGGTGTGGCCGAAGATGGCGAGGCGGACGACGTCAGAGTATTCGGCGAGGGTATCGGAGAGAGCATTGGAGCCGAGGAAGAGGGTGGACTTGGCGCCGCCGCAGACGTTGGTGAGCTTGCGCGCGGTGGCGTAGAGATCGACGCCGGGGGGGATGTGGCCGACGAACCAGACGCGATCATGCGCGGTACGGGCGGCATCGAGCTGCGTCTTGAGCCAGGCGATGGCTGCTGCTGCGGGTGCGGGATCGCTCTTGCCGGTGGAGCAGGTGACGTATTTGCCGGAGAGATAGAGGTCGTCCAACGAGATGATGCGGGTGTGGGGCAGCGCAGTGAGCGGCGCGTTGAAGGCGCCGATGGCGGCGAAGTCATGTTCGGCGGCGTCGCGGTTGGCTGATGAAGCATTTGCGGCGTCGGCGATGAGCGGCGCGAGCGCGGCGAGGAAGAGGTCGTGGTCGGCGTCGAGCGCGTAGTCGACACAGCCGGAGTCGTTGTTGCCGAGCGCAGTATAGACGGGAACGCCGGGGAGATCAGCATGCAGCGTGGTGAGGACGTAGTAGGCGGTCTTGAAGGCGAAGATGAGATAGCTTTCCTTGGTGGCCGCGGGGATGAGGGCCTGGTACTTGCAGTCGAACTTATGCGCGAGCAGGTCGCCGGAGAGGACAACGAAGCGCGAGGAAGACGCGGTCTGCTTCAGCTCGGCGAGGGTGGATTGCCAGAGCGCGTAGGAGGTATCGGTGCCGGGGTCCTTGTCCGAGGCGCAGGCGGCGAAGGCGGACTGCTGGGCAGCGGTGAGCGTCTGGGTCGAGGGCACGGCGAGGATGCGCGGCCAGTCGGCGGCGGGCGCGGAGTTGAGGGCGGCGGCCTTGGCGGGATCGAGGAAGGGATCGAAGTGGATGTCGGAGAGGAAGAGCGCGGGGATGGTCGCGCGCGCGGCGGGACCTGCGGATTGCGCGTTGAGATGCGCGCAGAAGAGCGAGCAGCAGAGAGCAAACAGGGCGAGAGATTTCAGCGGCGAGGACGTGCGCGGCGGCATAGGCGGATTGTATCCGCTGCGCGGTGGCTGGGTGATGAAGATGGAGGCAGAGGCACGCCGGCAGGCACGTGGACTGAACGAGGAGTACGTATCTGCGAGGGGTATGTATCTCGAGCTGTAAGCTTGCAGCCTTAAGCTGTGAGCAGCTGGAGGGATTCAGCTGAGTTTTTCGTAGGCGGCGATCTGGGCGAGGGTGAAGGCGTGCATGTCCTGGCCGGACTGCCAGGCGCGATACCAGTCGACGAGCCAGTGGAGGGCGGTTTCGAGGTTCAGGTGGGGTTGCCAGTTGAGAGCATTTCGGGCCCGACTGGCGTCAAGCTTCAGGTATCCGGCCTCATGCACGCCGGGGTCGGGATCGAGCACCCAGCGCGCGCCGTCGCCCCAGAAGGCGGTCATCTTTTCTGCAATCCATGAGACGGGCTGGGCATCTTCCTCGGCGGGACCGAAGTTGAAGGCGGTGGCGTAGCGCGCGGCATCGGGGGAGAGCAGATGTTCGGCGAGGGCGATGTAGCCGGCGAGCGGCTCGAGCACATGCTGCCAAGGGCGGATGGCGTCGGGCCGTCGGATCCGGACTGGTTCACCGGCGAGGAAGCCGCGGACGAGGTCGGGGATCAGGCGGTCGGCGGACCAGTCGCCGCCGCCGATGACGTTGCCGGCGCGCGCGGTGGCGAGGGCGACGGAGTGCGAGCCGGGCTTGCCCTCGCGCATAAGTTTTTCGATCGGGAAGTAGCTCTGGCGGTATGCGGCGGAGACGATCTCCGCGCAGGCCTTGGAGGAGGAGTAGGGGTCGT
The DNA here is from genome assembly GCA_963766975.1 of uncultured Acidobacteriaceae bacterium. GTDB lineage: Bacteria > Acidobacteriota > Terriglobia > Terriglobales > Acidobacteriaceae > Edaphobacter. The sequence continues at coordinate 339,005 of CAVYCF010000007.1, read as the reverse complement.
ATCCGCCGAGGGGGTCGGTCTCGACGTAGGGACGGAGGGTCTCCTTGTTCTCGTAGCATTTGTCGGTGGTGACGGAGACGACGGCGCGGACGGACGGCGTGCGGCGCACAGCCTCAAGCACGCGCGCGGTGCCGATGACGTTGGTCTCATAGGTGCCGATGGGGTCGGCGTAGGAGGCGCGCACCAGCGGCTGCGCGGCCATGTGGAAGACGACCTCCGGCGCGAAGTCGCGCAGGGCAGGCTCGAGCGCGGCGGGATTGCGGATGTCGCCCCGGATGTCTTCAATGTCGCTACCAATGTGGGCTGAGGTGAAGAGGTTGGGATCGGTGTTTGGGTCGAGCGCGTAGCCGCGAACGATGGCGCCCTTGGAGGCGAGCCAGAGCGCGAGCCATCCGCCCTTGAAGCCGGTGTGTCCGGTGAGGAAGACGCGCTTGCCGCGCCAGGAGAATGTAGTTGAGTCAGCCATCGCGCTCACCACGTCTTCCAGGGCGCTTTGCCGGAGGCCCAGAGCTCTTCGAGCTGCTGCTTGTCGCGCAGGGTGTCCATGGCCTGCCAGAAGCCGTGATGCAGATAGGCCTGCACCTCACCGCGGGCGACCAGGGCTTCGATGGGCTGGCGCTCGAACATCCAGCGGTCGTCCTTCACCTCGGCGATGGCCTTGGGCGAGAGGACGAAGAAGCCGCCGTTGATCCAGCCCCCCTCGTCCTGAGGCTTCTCCTGGAAGGCGTAGACGTGGGAGTCCTTGAGGCCGAGGGCGCCGAAGCGCGCGACCGGCTGCACGCTGGTGAGGGTGACCTGCTTGCCGTGCTGCTTGTGGAAGGCGATGGAGGCCTGGACGTCCACGTTGGCGACGCCGTCACCGTAGGTCATGCAGAAGGCCTCGTCGTTCTCCACGTATTTCGCGACACGGCGGAGGCGGCCGCCGGTGCCGGAGTCGTCGCCGGTGTCGACGAGGGTGACATGCCAGGGCTCGGCGACGGAGTCATGCACGGTCATCTTGTTGTTGGCGACGTCGAAGGTGACATCGGAGGTGTGCAGGAAGTAGTTGGCGAAGTACTCCTTGATGATGTAGCCCTTGTAGCCCAGGCAGATGATGAAGTCGTTGATGCCTTGCTGCGAGTAGATCTTGAGGATGTGCCAGAGGATAGGGCGGCCGCCGATCTCAACCATGGGCTTGGGGCGGAGGGTGGTCTCTTCACTGAGGCGGGTGCCGAGACCACCGGCGAGGATGACAGCTTTCATGCGAGGTTTCTCGTTGGTATATATGATTGAGTTGCGGACCCGGAAACAAGTATGCCATTGTGCATAGGGAAGACAGAAACCGGCGTATAAGCTGTGCTTAGCCTGGCGCAGACTATCAGGGCCAGGCGAGATGCCTTTTTACGAAAGCTTACCGAACATTTTGAGGACGGTGCATGAACGCTAGAGAGCGCAAGATGCTGGACCTGCTGAAGGCAGGCAAAGAGAAATATGGCTACCTGGCCGTCAAGGCGGAGTTCGAAGCGGAAGGCACGCGGGTGGATGAACTGCTGCGGCTAGTGGAGATCTGCCGCAAGGCGGGCCTGAACTTTGCGCTGAAGGTGGGCGGCTGCGAGGCCATGCGCGACCTGATCGAGGCCAAGCAGATCGGTGTGGAGTACATTATCGCGCCGATGATTGAGAGCACTTATGCGCTGAGCAAGTTCGCCGAGGCCGTGGATAAGGTCTATTCCGCGGAAGAGCAGGAGGAGACGGACTTCCTGTTCAACCTGGAGACGATCTCCGCGTTTCGCCAGCTGGATGAGATGGCCGAGGCCACCGCGAAGGCCAAGGAGCTGGCCGGCATCGTCTTCGGGCGGGTGGACTTTTCTCTCTCCGCCGGGCTGGGGCGCGACGCGATCAACGGCAAGGAAGTGACGGACTATGTGCTGAAGACCGCTGCCAAGTGCAAAGCGCTTGGTTTGGATCTGGTGGTTGGTGGCGGCGTGTCCAGCGATTCGATTCCTGTGCTGCGGCAGATGGTCGATGTGCACCTGACGCGGTTCGAGACGCGCAAGGTGATCTTTGACGCGCAGGCGGCCAAGGCTTCCCACATTGAGCAGGGGCTGCTGAACGCGGTCCACTTTGAGCTGCTGTGGCTGCTGAACAAGCGTGATTACTATGCGACCCTGCAGAACGAGGACGCCAAACGGATCGACATGCTGGAGAAGCGCTGGCAGGTGTTGAACAGCTGATGGAAGCCGCGCCCGAACGGCTGTTGTTGTTTGGCGCCAGCGGCGCTATTGGCGGCTCTATTTTAGAGACTGCTCGGGCCCGCGGCTGGCGGGTGACTGCGGTGAGCCGGAAGGGCGCAGCTGGTGAGGGCGGTACACATCCTGAAGTCCGCTGGATCGCTGCGGACCCACTGGCGACTGGATTTCGTGCGGATTCGCTGCGAGGCGACGAGCCTTACACGTCGGTCTGCTGGGCGCAGGGCGCAAACTGCAACGACAGCGTGTACGACCTGGATGCGGCACGGCACCTGGAGATTTACAACGCCAACTGCACCTACATTCTGGTGACGCTGCATGCGCTGCTTGCGGGGGAGATGCTGGAGCATGGCTCGCGCCTGTGTGTTGTCAGCTCGATATGGCAGGAGATGGCCCGCCAGAACAAGCTCTCCTACTGCATGAGCAAGGCGGCGCTGCAGGGATTGGTGCTTTCAGCAGCGGCTGACCTGGCGAAGGATGGGCACCGGATCAACGCGGTGCTGCCCGGCGCACTGGATACGCCGATGACACGGAAGAATCTTACCGCGGAGCAGCTCGCGCGCATCGAAGGCGGGACGCTGTTCGGCGCGCTGCCACGGTTACAGGATGTGGCAGCGATGGTCTGTCACCTGTGCTCGGCGGAGAACACGGGAGTGTCCGGCCAGTTTATTGCAGTGGATCTGGGGTACAGCAGTGTCCGAATCGTTTGATCTGGCGACGCAGTTCAGCATCGAGAGCTCGACCGGGCGCTATTCCGTCGGGACAGAGTGCGGCTCGTTCGCGCGTGTCCTGAAGGAGTTTGACGCGGCGGCGATTGTTGCGGACCGATTTTTTGCTGACACATTCGCGCGCGCGGGAATGGACGCCGTGCTGGTTGAGGCAACGGAGACCAACAAATCACTGGAAGCGTCGCCGGCGCTGATCGAACAGATGCGCGGGAAGGGCGCGAACCGGCAGACGGAGCTGGTGGCCGTGGGCGGCGGGATTATCCAGGATCTGTCGGCGTTTATCGCGTCGGTATACATGCGTGGCCTGCGCTGGAGCTATGTGCCGACGACGGTGCTGGCGATGGTGGATTCGTGCATTGGAGGTAAGTCCTCGATCAACGTCGGGCCGTACAAAAATCTGGTCGGCACGTTCCATCCGCCGCAGCGCGTGCTGATCGACCCTGCGCTGGCGGAGACGCTGCCGGCGGACCAGCGGGCCAGCGGACTGATCGAGGCGGCGAAGATATGCTTCTGCCGCGGCGAGGAGTCGTTTGCGCAGCACGTAGCCTACGGGCCGTCGGTGCAGATGGATACGGCGGCGCTGGAGAAGGTGATCGTCAACAGCCTGCAGGCGAAGAAGTGGTTCATTGAGATCGATGAGTTCGACAAGAAGGAGCGGCTGCTGCTGAACTTCGGGCATACCTTCGGCCACGCGATGGAGGGGGCGACGCACTTTGCGGTGTCGCATGGTATCGCAGTTGGGTTGGGAATTCTCTGCGCGCTGGAGTTTGAGCGCCTGCGCGGCGTGAGCTATGCGGGTGTGGCGCGGGTGAAGACCCTCGAAGAGCATTTACAGGCCATGATTGCGCAGGTGCCGGACCTGAAGACGCATCTCACAGCCATGAATGTGGACGATGTGATGGAGCGCTTCAACTCCGACAAGAAGCATGGCCGCGAGCATTGCACCTTGATTCTGGTGGCTGAGAATGGCGATGTGGTGATGCGAAAGATCGACAAGAGCAAAGAGTCTATCCGCGGGGTGGAACGCGCTGTGACCAACGTGATCAAGAGGTACGCATGAAGAAATACAGCGACGTGCTCGCAGGATGGCTTGCAGAGCTGGGCTATACGCACTGCTTTTTTGTGGCCGGCGGCAACATTATGCATCTGCTGGAGAGCTGCAGCCACACCATGACTTGCATTCCGGTGGTTCACGAGGTGGCTGCAGGAATTGCCGCGGAGTACTTCAATGAGCTGCACACCGGCAAGAAGGCGTTTGCCATGGTTACGGCTGGGCCCGGGCTGTCGAACATTGTTACCGCGATCGCGGGTGCGTGGCTGGAGAGCAGGGAACTGCTGGTGCTGGGCGGCCAGGTGAAGGTTCCGGACCTGGCGCGCGGTGAGGTGCGCCAGCGCGGGATCCAGGAGATTGACGGCGTGGCCATCGCAAGGCCGATTGCGAGCAAGTCCATCCTGATGGAGAGCCCGGTCGATAAGGCGACATTTGCCGAGATGATCCGCTCGGGCGCGAACGGAAGGCATGGCCCGGTGTTTCTGGAGCTGCCGCTCGACGTGCAGGGCGCGAAGGTGGACGAGGCGGAGCTTGGTGGACCGTTGCCGCCATCCCAGCCGGAATACGCAGGCATCGAGGGCGCCGAGATCGAGCAGATCATCGCCAGGCTGCGCGGGGCAGAGAGGCCCGTGATTCTGCTGGGCGCCGGCGTATCGCGCGAGACCGCAGACGAACTGAGAGGCAGCCTCGGCGGACTCAGTATTCCCCTGATGTTGACGTGGAACGCGATGGACCGTGTGGGCGCGGACCACCCGCTGTATTTTGGCCGGCCGAATACCTGGGGCATGCGCTACTCGAACATTCTTCTGCAGCAGGCAGACGTGCTGCTGGCGCTGGGCACGCGGCTCAGCCTGCAGCAGACCGGCTTCAACTGGCAGCAGTTCGTTCCCGCCGGTGAGGTGATTCAGGTGGATTGCGACCGGGCGGAGCTGACCAAGGGACACCCAAAGCTCGCCATGGCTCTATGCGGCGATGCCAATGTGGTGCTGCGTGCGTTGGTGCAGGCCGATCTCGGCAAGCACACGCAGTGGCTCGAGTTCTGCCGTGAAGTGAAGACAGCTCTACCGCTGGTCGAACCGGTGAACGATACCAGGGAAGGCTACCTCTCGCCGTATGTCTTTGCGGAGAAGCTGTCGGAGTTGGCGGCAGGCAATGACGTGGTGATCCCGTGCAGCAGCGGCGGCGCTTTTACGACCATCATGCAGACCTTCGCGCAGAAGTTCGGGCAGCGCATTGTGTCCAACAAAGGCCTTGCTGCCATGGGATATGGACTGAGCGGAGCGATCGGCGCGGCGATTGCCGCCGCAGGCAGGCGCACGCTTCTGGTCGAAGGCGATGGCGGCTTCACGCAGAACCTGCAGGAGCTGGGCACGGTACGCGCGCAGAACCTGAATATGAAGATATTCATCTTCGATGACCACGGATATGCATCGATCCGAATGACGCAGAGAAATTACTTCGGAGGGCGGTACGTCGGCTGCGACACGGAGACGGGACTGGGCATGCCGAAGTGGGAGCCGCTGTTCGCTGCGTACGATATTCCTGTGATGCGCATCGGGCCGGGATTTGAGCAGGACCCGGAGTTTCTGAAGGAGTTCAACGCGGTGGGGCCGCGCGGATTCATTGTGAAGATCGACCCGCTGCAAACGTACTTCCCCAAGATATCGAGCAGAGTGACGGCCTCCGGCGGCATGGAGTCCAATCCGCTGCATCGCATGACTCCGGACCTGGATGCGGAGACGGAAGCGAAGGTATTGCGGTACTTGTGATGGTTCCTGTGGCGGGATGACGTTAAGCTAGACTTTGACGAGATTGAGGAGCGCATTGCTTTGACGCGAAAGACGATCTCGATTGTGACGGCCTGCTACAACGAAGAGGAAAACGTCCTGAGCGTGTACAACCAGGTGCGCGAGGTGATGGCCGGCCTTGGGCGCTACGAGTACGAGCACATCTTCATCGACAACTCCTCGCACGACAATACGGTAGCGATCCTGAAGATGATTGCGGCCGAGGATACGAACGTCAAGATCATCGTGAACTCGCGCAACTTCGGGCACATCCGTTCGCCTATCCATGCCATGCTGCAGGCGCGCGGAGACGCGGTCGTGAGTATCGTCGCCGATCTGCAGGATCCGCCTGCGATGATCGCGGACCTGGTGCGCGAGTGGGAGAAGGGCGCCTACTGCGTGATCGGCATCAAGCGGACCAGTGAGGAGAACTCGCTGATGTTCTGGATGCGCAAGCAGTACTACCGGATTGTGGAGAAGCTCAGCTCAATCGAGACCATCCAGAACTTCACCGGCTTCGGCCTCTATGACCGCAAGGTAATGGAACTGGTGAAGACCTTTGACGATCCTTATCCTTACTTCCGCGGGATGATTGCGGAGATCGGCCTGCCGACGGTGAAGCTGCTGTACGACCAGCCGGATCGCAAGTTCGGAATCACCAAAAACAACTGGTACACGCTCTACGACATGGGAATGCTGGGCATCATCAGCAACTCCAAAGTGCCGCTGCGCCTGGCTGCGTTCGCGGGGTTTGTGGGCGCCTGCTTCTCGTTTCTTATCGGCCTTACCTACCTGGTGCTGAAGCTGGTGGCGTGGTCTACCTTCAGCTTTGGTCTGGCGCCGATGCTGATCGGCGTGTTCTTCATCTCGTCGCTGCAACTGCTCTTCCTGGGCGTGATGGGAGAGTACGTAGGATCGATCTATACGGCGGTGCAGAAGCGGCCGTACACGGTGGAGCTGGAGCGGATCAACTTTGAGTATCCGCCGGCGCCCCCGAAGCAGGCCGCGCTGGAACTCGCCGCAGCGTCGGCGAATGTGTGAGCCGGGCGCGTAGCGAAACAGGAGGAGTGGCCATTCGAGATCTTGTGAGAAGTCGACTTGAGCAGTCTGCGGCCACGCTACAGGCGGTGCTGCGCGATGAGTCGATCCATCACGCGGTGCTCGAGGCCGGCCGCGTTACCGCGGAGGCGATGCGGGCCGGGCACAAGCTGATGGTCTGCGGCAATGGCGGCTCGGCGGCGGACGCGCAGCATCTCGTCGCGGAGTTTGTGGTGCGGCTGGAGCGGGACCGGCCGGCGTTGCGTGCGATCGCGCTGACCACGGATTCCAGCATTATGACCGCGACCGGAAATGACTACGGCTATGAGCATGTCTTCGAGCGGCAGGTGGAGGCGCTGGGGGTGAAGGGCGACGTGCTGCTCGCGATCTCGACCAGCGGCAACTCGAAGAACTGTGTGCTGGCGCTTGAGAAGGCGCGCGCGCTGGGGATGCATACGGTCAGCTTCACCGGCAACGGCGGCGGGGCGATGAAGGAGCTGTCGGAGATCAACGTGATCGTGCCGTCGAAGGTGACGATGAACATTCAGGAGTCGCACCTGGCGCTGGAGCATATCTTCTGCATGGTGGTGGAGCGCTGCTACTTCGGGCCAGGCTTTGGCACAGATGCAGGCAGCGAGGCGAAGTAGCGGATGACTGCGAAGGCAGCGCCGCCGCTGGCGAGGCGCGATCTCGATCTGGTGCTGTCGCTGACCCGCGAACTGTGGGACGAGGCGCGTGGGCAGCGCATCTTCATCACCGGCGGCACGGGCTTTTTCGGCTGCTGGCTGTTGGAGAGCTTCTGCCATATCAATCGCGAGCTTGGATTGGGCGCAAGCGCAACGGTGCTGACGCGCGACCCTGCGAGGTTTGCCGCGAAGTGTCCGCATCTTGCGAGCGATCAGGCGGTCGCGCTGCTGGCCGGCGATGCGTGCGAGCTTTGCATTTCCCAGCGGGTGAGTTCCGCTATGTGTTGCACGCGGCGACAGAGGCAGTCGTGCAGCCTACTGCGGAGGAGATGCTGGCGACCTCCGTGGATGGAACACGACGGGCGCTGGAGTTTGCGCAGGCGTGCGGGGCGCGGAGATTTCTGCTGACCAGCTCGGGAGCGGTCTACGGGCGGCAGCCGGCGGAGGTGACCCACGTGCCGGAGACGTACACACCCGCCCATGAGGCGGTCGATGCGGTAAATGCGTACTCCGAGGGGAAGCGCCGGGCGGAGGCGCTCTGTGTGGAGATGACGCGCGGGACGGGTATCGAGGCGGCGATCGCGCGCTGCTGGGCCTTCTGCGGGCCGCATCTGGCGCTGGACGCACACTTCGCGGTCGGCAATTTTATCGGAGACGTCATGGCCGGGCGGCCGATTGCGATCGGCGGTGACGGCACGCCGCGGCGCTCGTACCTGTATGCGGCGGACCTGGCGGCGTGGCTGTGGACGATGCTGTTCCGCGCGCCCGCGCTGGTACCGATCAACGTTGGTTCCGGCGAGGACCTGAGCATTCGCGAGCTGGCTGAGACGGTGGCGAAGACGCTGCGGCCGTTGACGGAGATTCAGGTTGCAAAGCAGGCCGTCGCGGGCGCGCTGCCGTCGCGCTATGTGCCGAGCGTGGAGCGGGCGCGCCAACTGCTGGGGCTGCGCGAGACAGTCGGCCTCGAAGAGCAGATTCGGCGCACGGCGGAGTGGTATGGCTTCACGCCACGCGCGGAGTGATGGCCGTGATTCGCGCCGCGGCCCGGAGCAAGGCAGGTGTGTATCGTTAGGATATGGCGGGCGACATTCAGGACGATAAGGCAGAAGAGCTGCGGCAACAGATTCTTGCGTTGACGGCGGAATATCACGCGGCAAAGTTTGCGCCAAAGGAGTTTGTGCCGGGCGAGTCGGTGGTGCCGGTCTCCGGCAAGGTGATCGACGCGGGCGACATGGCGTCGGTGGTGGACTCGGCGCTGGATGGCTGGTTTACGACGGGACGCTGGGCGAAGGAGTTCGAGCGCAAGCTGGCGCGGTTTGTGGGTGTGCGCTCGGCGAGCCTGGTGAACTCAGGCTCCAGCGCGAACTTGGTGGCGCTGAGCGCGCTGACCTCGCCGAAGTTGGGCGAGCGGAGGCTGAAGCCGGGCGACGAGGTACTGACGGTTGCGGCTGGTTTTCCGACGACGGTGAATCCAATCTTCCAGAACCGGCTGGTGCCGGTATTTGTCGATGTGACGCTGCCGACGTACGAGATTGATGTGGCGAAGCTTGAAGCTGCTTACAGCCCAAAGATGAAGGCGGTAATGATTGCCCACACGCTGGGCAATGTGTTCGATCTGGACGCGATTACGGCGTTCTGCCGCAAGTACAACCTGTGGCTCGTGGAGGACTGCTGCGATGCGCTGGGCTCCACATGGAAAGGCCGCCGCGTGGGCACCTTCGGCGACATCTCTACCGTGAGCTTCTATCCCGCGCACCACATCACCATGGGCGAGGGCGGCGCGGTGATGACGGACAAGCCGCTGCTGCAGGTGCTGATCGACAGCTTCCGCGACTGGGGACGCGATTGCTGGTGCGAGCCGGGGCAGGACAACACCTGCGGCAAGCGCTTCGACTGGCAGCTGGGGACGCTGCCGTGCGGGTACGACCACAAGTACACCTACTCGCATGTGGGCTACAACCTGAAGGCGACCGACATGCAGGCGGCGCTTGGGGCTTTCGCAGATTGGCAAGCTGGAGGGGTTCATCGCGCGGCGCAAAGAGAATTTCGCGTATCTGCACAAGGCGCTTGAGCCGCTGAGCGAATTTCTGATCCTGCCGGAGGCCACGCCGAATGCCGACCCCAGCTGGTTCGGCTTTCCCATCGGAGTGAAGACGGACGCGCCGTTCAAGCGCGACCAGCTCACCGGCGCGCTGGAGGCGAAGAAGATTGGCACGCGGCTGCTGTTTGCTGGGAATCTGTTGCGCCAGCCGGCATACGAAGGCTGGGAGCATCGCGTGGTGGGCGATCTGACCAACACTGATTTTGTGATGAACCAGGTCTTCTGGATCGGCGTGTTTCCCGGGCTGACACGTCCGATGCTCGACTTTATCGCGAAGACGGCGATGGAGTTTGTGGCCACGGTGAAGAGCGGGCTGGTGGTGGCGTAGTCGCCGGTTTATCGCGTTGGTGAAGCGCTCAGGCCGGTTGGGTGCGACACCGTCCTTGCAGACGCCTTGCGAGCTGCGAGCGCCGTAACGATCTCCACGGCTGCGTAGGCGGCAAGCAGGGTCAGCACCGGGTCGAGGTTCAGGCGATAGCGGAACTCAGCGTGGGTTATGTAATAGGGCACAGGAAAGAAGAGCAGCGGCAGCGCGAAGAGTGCGGCTAGCGAGCGGTCGCGGCGGAAGAGCAGCACCAGGCCAACCAAGCCAAGCAGCGTCGTAGTAAGTGCGTGTACTTCGTAAAGCACTGAGCCGTCGACGTTGCCTGTGCCCGACCAGAAGCGGAAGATGCGGCGCGCGGTCATCTGCGCAAACCAGGCCGGATGCGAACTGATGTAGCTCCACGCGGCGGCAGACTTGGCGTGGACGTACGCGACCTCGCCCTGGGCGATATAGGCGGCCAGTTCCTGATGGTTGGTCATCGGGTAGATCGATTCATCCAGCCGCCCGGTCGCGCCGGGACGGTTGCCCATCCACATCTCAAAGCCGACGGTCGAGCGCAGCGGGATAAAGGCGTGGAAGCGGACGGCATTGCGGATGGGCCACGCGATGAAGACCGCAACGAGGGCGAGCGCGCCGAGGGCGGGGGACTTCCACGAGGCGAAGCGTGCAATCGCAGTACCGGTTGCCGCAGCGTCTCTCCACACCTGGCATGCGACCCAGCCCATGATCGCGACGAAGGAGAAGATGAGCGCGGGGTTGATGAGCGCGGCGATGCCGGTGAACGCACCCAGCAAAATCCAGTTGGCGCGTGTGGGCGCGCGACGCGTGCGCAGCGCCAGTGTCAGCATAGTGACGAAGAAGAGCGCGGAGAGGCTGGACTCCCAGAAGATGACCGGCAGCCAGAGCACAGGGAGCGAGACAGCCCAGAAGATGCCTGCGGACCAGGCTGCGGACGCGCCGAAGAGGCTGCGCGCAAGCCTCATCATCAGTGCGATGGTGGCCAGCGCGGCGGCGACGTTCAGCAGGATGATGGCCAGCGCGGACTTGAACGTGTAGACGCCGAAGAGAAGAAAGATTCCGGCAACGATGGCCGGATAGCCGGGCGCGATGAAAGCCGTCGGGCCAGTGGGCACTCCAAACGGCGAGCTGTAGCCGAGACCGTGGACCAGCGAGCTGCCCAGCAGGCCCATCTCCCAGGGATGCGAATAGAACTGCATGACGGGCTGGTGCAGCTCGAAGCTGACGACCGCCACACGCATCAGCAGTGCAACCGCAAGGACCGCGCAGAACCAGAGACGCTCGCGCGGGCTGAGCGCGGTGGAACTGCCTTTTTGCGGATCGGGCTGGGGTGCGTCTGTGGTCATCTTTGTCAGTTGCCGATAGAGATTGTGTGAAATGCCGCCGGTTGGCCGGACTTTCTGGGGCAAACCGCCGGTTCGCCGTTCTGAGATTCTAACCCGGAAATGCGAGCTAAGTGCATCAAAGACAAGGACATAAATTGGAACTGGGACAGACTTTTGTGTTACCGGCTCCCACCTATAGGGGATTTAGATTGTTATCGGCAGACCCTACTCTCACTTCATCCCGTGGAACTCGCAAACCCGGAGTGCCGTGGATAAACCCGAACTTAGGAGAAACACAATGAAGAACATGAAGCAGTTGTTCACGAACCTGATGGTTGAAGAGTCCGGCCAGGACCTGATCGAGTACGCGTTGGTTGCGGCTCTGGTTGGTCTGGGTGCAGTCGCTGCGATGAAGGGCCTGTCCAACAACATTGGCAACACCTTCAACAGCATCGGCAACTCGCTGACCAACGCCACCGCGTAATAACCGGCGGGCTTATGCGAGTGCGAGACGTCGGGGCTCGCATAAGCCCGCATTTCCCCGTCTGTGCGTGTCCTTCGGGGCACGTTTGATCGTCAGACCGGCCCGGGACTGATTATCTGCCAACTTTCTGCACTCAAGGAGAAACAAACATGAAGCAGCTTCTGAAGAACCTGATGACGGAAGAGTCCGGTCAGGACCTGATTGAGTATGCGCTGGTCGCGGCCCTCGTCGGTCTGGCCTCGGTTGCCGCCATGGGCAGCCTCGCCAACAACATTTCCAACACCTTCAACAGCATCGGCAATTCACTCACCAACGCCACTGCGTAATCCGGATGGGGTCCATGCGCGGCCCCACTGCCGCGGACGGACCCCATACCGCACACAACCGAAAAGATATTGGGCCCCGCACGACCCATCTTCACCAGGAACGATCAATGACATTCATGCAATCACAATTGACGTATCCTGCGGCGGCGGCGGCCTGCGCGCTGATCGGCTCCGTCACCGACGTCAAGAGCCGGCGCATTCCCAATCTGATTACAATTCCGGCATTCTTCTTTGGCCTGCTGCTGCACCTGTTCCTCGGCGGCTGGAAGCAGATGCTTACCTCGCTCGCTGCAGGGCTGATCTGCGGCGTCATCTTTCTCGTCTTTTACATCGCAGGTGGCATGGGCGCCGGAGACGTAAAGCTCATCACCGCGGTCGGCGCGATCGCCGGGCTTTCGCACATTGCCTACATTCTTGTGCTGACCGCGATCTCCGGCGGAGTGATGGCGGTGATCCTTGCGTTGGCGCGCGGCAGGTTGAAGCAGACGCTGATGAACGTAGGCGAGATCGCCCAGCACCATAAGCAGTCCGGCCTGCAACCGCACCCGGACCTCAACGTGAAGAACGTTCAGACGCTGCGCCTGCCGTACGCGCTGGCCATTGCCGGCGGCAGCGTGCTGACGTTGTACTTCCAGTTTCAGTAGAGGTGTCCTGTGTTGAACCGTCGGCTCGCCTCCGCATTCATCATCGCCCTTGTAGTCGCGGGCGTCTTCACCTATTGGCTCAGCCAAAGGTTCCAGAGATCGCACACAGCGCCACCTCCGCCGAAGAGCCAGTATGTCGCCGCAGTTGCAGACATTGATGCCGGGCAGACGCTAAAAGCGGAGAACCTGCGCCTGGTAGACTGGCCGGCATCGATGCCGCTGGCGGGTGCTTCGACGACGCCGCAGCCGTTGATCGGCCGCGTAGTGCTCTATCCGCTCGCGGCAGGCGAGCCGATACGCGACAGCCAACTGGCAGCTGCGGGCTCGTCCAGCGGCCTGACGGTGAAGATTCCCGACGGCATGCGCGCTATCTCGCTCCACTCCGATGACGTAGTCGGCGTCGCGGGCTTCCTGTTGCCTGGCACCCACGTTGACGTGCTGGTGACCATACATCCGCCTGGCGAACCCGACCCGGTGACCAACACGGTGCTGCAGAACGTGGAAGTACTCACTAGCGGCCAGAAGACCGAGCCGGATCCCGAGGGCAAGCCGGTGACGGCGACCGTGGTGACCTTGCTGGTGTCACCGGAACAGGCGGAGAAGGTCGACCTTGCGAGTACGCAGGGCATTGTGCACTTCGTGCTGCGCAATGGCGTCGACAAAGAAGAGTTCAAGGGGCCGCCGGCGCAGTTCGCCGAGCTCTCAGGCATGACCAACGCTCAGGGCAAGCCGGTAATCAAGCCGGAACATCAGGCCCCGAAGCCCTACGTCGTTGAGACGTTCATGGGCGGAGCGGTGAAGACGGACAACTTCCAGTGAAAACGATGACGATCCAATTCGCGTACGGACCGGCGGGCTGCCGGAAGAGCATGACGCCCCTTTTGGCAGCGGCCATGCTGGCTGCAGTGTTGTCTCCGTTGTGCGGTGCGCAGACCATCACGGAGGGCGCGCAGCTGGGCAATGGGGCGAAGCCGCCTGCTGCTGCTACTGCTGCCACTCCGCCGCCGGTCGCGCTGCCTCCTGCAGAAGAAGAGACGCAACCGCTGCGCACGCCTCCGGCCTCGGCCGGACCGATCCAGGCCCTGGTGACGACAGGCGCTCAATTGCCGGGATCTTTCTCCGCGATCAGTCGCGTTCCGAACGACAACAATATGATGCACATCATGGTGGGCCATCAGGTGTTCATCGATACGAAGAGCCGCCTGCGCCGGGTGTATGTGGCGGACCCTGGTGTCCTGAACTCGGTGACGCTTACCCCAAACCAGCTTGTGGTGACGGCGATCGGACCGGGCATCAGCTCGCTGACACTGCTGGATGAGATCGGCCGGGCCCAGTCGTACATGATCTCGTCCGACCTGGACATGACCAGCCTTCGCGGAGCGATGCAGGCGGCCCTCAGCAGCGATCAGATTGCAGTGGAGGGGAGCGGCGGACGCGTTGTGCTGACCGGCACCGTTCCCACGCAGGCGGACTCCGACACCGCGGCGAAGCTCGCCGGGCTGTATGCGAAGGACGTAGTCAATGCGCTGAATATAGTTGCCGGACATCCCAAGCAGGTGCGGCTGCAGGTGCGCATCCTTGAGGTGGACCGCTCCAAGGCGCAGCAGTACGGCATCAACCTCTTCAACCCCGGCGGCAACACCAGCTTCCTTGCGGCGGCCACAACTACGCAGTTTCCATCCTCGGCTACGGCCTCGGGAGGCAGCCTCGCCGGCCAGGCCATCTCGGTTGTCGCCTCCAATCCGCTGAACTTCTTCCTGTACAGCGCGCGCGCCAATTTGGGCGCGACCATCCAGGACCTACAGACGAAGCAGGTGCTGCAGATCCTGGCCGAACCCACGATCACCACCATCAGCGGAGAGAAGGCCGACTTCCTCTCCGGCGGCGAATTCCCGGTTCCGATCGCCCAGCCTGGCAGCGGAGGCACTGCGCCGGTGATTACGGTGCAGTTCCGCCCCTTCGGCGTCAAGGTCGAGTTCACCCCGATTGTGAACCCCGACGGCACCATCCGCCTGACCGTCTCTCCGGAGGTCAGTGCACTGGACTACTCCAATGCCGTTTCGATCAGCGGCTTCACCATTCCGGCGCTGTCGACGCGCAGGGCATCGACCCAGGTGGAGCTGCGCAGCGACCAGAGCTTTGCGATCTCCGGACTGCTGGACCAGCGGACCTCCGATCTCTTCGACAAGAACCCCGGCATCGCCAGCATTCCGATCCTTGGCGAACTCTTCAAGTCGAAGAACGTCAATCACCAGGCCACCGAGCTGGTGGTTGTGGTGACTCCGACGGTTGTGGACCCACTGACGGATTCTGAGACGCCCGTTCAGCCGGACCTTCCGATCCCGACGCTCGACCGTCCCGGCTTCGACAAATCGCTGGGCAAGAACCTCAACCCCCGCCCCGCAGCGCCGTCGCTGGACCCCAATCGTCCTCCATACGGCGATGCGGTGCCTGCTCCGTTGCCGGCCAATCCGAATTCGCCGGATGCAAAGATTGTGGGCGATGCGGCGCCGCAGGAACTGGGCGCTCCCGCGCAGCCTGTAGACACACCTTCGGCAACTGCGACCGCGCCGGCCACGAAGAACGAGCTTGCGCTGCCTGTAAGACCGCAGCCGGTGGCTGCGCAGCCCTCGGCGCCGGTTCCGGCCAAGGTTGAGACGCCATCCCCTGCGGCGCAGCCGGCTCCAGCTGCGGGCCCGGCTCAGACTGTCGCGGCTCCCAGCACTCAGGCTCCGGCGCCGGCCATTGCAAAGCGGCAGGATGCGCCGCCGCCATCCGCCGCCGCCGCGCCGGTCGCTGCTCCGTCGGTCCCTGCTCCATCGGCCGATGCAGTGGCCGCTTCGCAGCCGGCTAAGCTCGCTGCGGCCGCGAACACAACCGTCGTGGAGATCATGGCCCTGTCCCATGAGTCCGATGCCGACGCGATGGTAAGCGCGCTGCGCAGGCACGGCTATAACCCGAGCGTGAACCATGACACCCAGGACTCGTTGCTGCATCTCGACCTTGGCCCATTTCCGTCCAGAACCGAGGCCGAGGCCGTGCGCCAGCGGCTGGTCCAGGACGGTTACGACGCGACGTTGCGGTAAATCGTAGGGCGCCGCCAGTGGCGCAATGAAAAATTTTGCAGTGAGGAACAAAACAGTGGCTGACGCACAATACAACGCGGGAACCCCGAACGTTGCGATCATCACCGTCGGGCTGGAGCATGAGCTTGCCGAAGAGGTGGCTTACAGCGCGGGCGAGATGCCGTGGAACGTCTTTCGCGCTGACCTTGAGAGCTATGTCTCGCCGTCCAAGCGGCCGCCGCTTCCGCAGTCCGTCAAGCTGGCGCACCACTGCATCGCCATCGTTGACTTTGACCGCGACCTCGATCAGGCGCTGGAGTCGATCGCGTTCATTCAGGAGCTCTATTCAGGTAAAGCGGCGCTGATTGCGCGCTCCACCAGCCGCGATCCCGACATTCTGCTGCGCTCCATGCGCGCCGGCTGCAATGACTTTATCGGCGGCGCCTTCGACGCCGCTGCGTTCGACGAGACGCTGAAGCGGATCGCGCAGCAGTGGACCATCCGCGCGACCAGCAATTTTGCGCGCGGATCGGTGCTTACCTTTCTGGGAGCCAAGGGCGGAGTAGGCACTACGACGCTGGCCGTTCATTTCGCGTTCTACCTGGCGCAGTGCCACAAGAAGAAGGTGCTGCTGATCGACCATCATCCGCAGCTCGGCCACGTCTGCGTCTATCTCGGCATCGACGGTACCAGCTACTACTTCCACGAACTAGTGCGCAACCTCAACCGGCTGGACAGCGAACTGCTGCGCGGTTATATCGCCAGCCATCCCAGCGGTCTGGACGTGCTTTCGTCGCCCGACCTGGTGGGGGCGAGGAAGGTGGTGGAAGCCGAGGACATGGCGCAGACCCTCGACTTCCTGCGCGGCGAGTATGACTACGTGATTGTCGATTGCGCGAGCGTGCTGGACGAGACCAACCAGGCCGTAATCGATGCTTCAAACCATGTCTTCCTGATTGCAACGCCGGAGATCGGCGCCATCCGCGACCTCTCGCGCATGATCGACAACCTGACCCAGAACGAACAGAACGGTGAGCGCATCAAGGCGGTCATCAACCGGTTCTCCTCGCAGCACGGCGTGAATATCGAGCAGATCGAGAAGGCGATCCGTCTGCCGGCGTCGGTGCGCCTGCCCAACAGCTACGCAGAAGTGGTGCGCGCCGGCATTGTGGGTCAGCCGATCGGCGCGAAGGAAAAGGGTGAGTTCCCGGCGCAGATGCTGAAGTGGGTGACCA
Source organism: uncultured Acidobacteriaceae bacterium (assembly GCA_963766975.1). Taxonomy (GTDB): domain Bacteria; phylum Acidobacteriota; class Terriglobia; order Terriglobales; family Acidobacteriaceae; genus Edaphobacter. The sequence goes on along the minus strand of CAVYCF010000007.1, from coordinate 321,964 downwards.
GCATTGCAGGGCCCGCGATCGGCATGGAGCCGGTGGGCACGAAGAAGTCCGGCTTCTCATTATGGAAGTAAGCAGACCTGGCCTGCGGTCTTAGCCAGGGGATAGACCAGCGCACTGAATCACGCAGGGTGAATCGAAAATATGTCGGACCTTCATTCAGCACCGAGCAATGGCAATGCCCGTCCCGAGCGACCGGGGCGGATGATGCCGCAAAAGCCTGTAGGCGACGGTGTGCAGCAGCGCATCAAGACCTCAGTCCATAAAGAGCTGATCCAGCGCGTTGACCTGGACAAGCTGGGCGAGTTGCAGGAGACGCCAGGCGCGCAGGCGCAGCTGTTCTCCGTCATCCAGACCATCATCAACGAGCAGGGTGTGCCGCTGAGCGCCAATGAGCGCGACAAGCTGGCGCAGGAGGTGGTCGACGAGGTCTTTGGCTTCGGCCCACTGGAGCCGCTGCTTAAGGACGACACGATCTCGGACATTCTGGTGAACACGTTCAGCTCCATCTATGTGGAACGCCGCGGCGTTCTGGAGAAGACGACGCTGACCTTTCAGGACAATCGCCACCTGATGCACATCATCGACAAGATCGTCTCCGGTGTGGGACGACGCGTGGATGAGTCTTCGCCAATGGTGGACGCCCGCCTGCCGGACGGGTCGCGTGTCAACGCCATCATTCCTCCGCTGGCGGTCGACGGGCCTATCCTCTCCATCCGCCGCTTCGGCTCCAACCCTCTCGGCGCCGAGGACCTGCTGCGCTTCCAGGCGCTGACTCCGCCAATGCTGGACTTCCTGAAGGGCTGCGTGAAGGCCCGCCTGAACATCGTCATCTCCGGCGGCACCGGCTCCGGTAAAACGACTTTGCTCAACACGCTCTCCAGCTTCATCTCCGAGCGCGAGCGCATCGTCACCATCGAAGACTCCGCCGAACTTCAACTTCGTCAGGAGCACGTCGTCCGCCTGGAGACCCGGCCGCCCAACGTGGAAGGCCGCGGCGCAATCCGGCAGCGCGAGCTGGTGATCAACGCTCTGCGTATGCGGCCCGACCGCGTGGTGCTGGGCGAGGTCCGCGGCGAAGAGACCCTGGACATGCTGCAGGCCATGAACACCGGCCACGATGGCTCACTCACCACCATCCACTCCAACACGCCGCGCGACGCGCTCTCCCGTCTGGAGACCATGGCCATGATGGGCGAGGTGCGCATCGCGGAGAAGGCGGTGCGTTCGCAGATATCCTCCGCCGTGCACATCATCATTCAGGCGTCAGCGCATGAGCGATGGCTCGCGCCGCATCACCCACATCACCGAGCTCACCGGCGCGTTCTCCGACGTCGTCAGCATGCAGGACATCTTCCTGTTTGAGAAGAAGGGAATTGGCGCAAACGGCAAGGTCAAAGGCCGCTTCTACGCCACGGGCATCGTGCCCAAGTGCGCGGACAAGCTGGCGGCCGCTGGTGTTCCAGTGCAGACAGGTATGGCCGACCACTCGGTCGAGATCGGATAAGGAACGGCGATGCTTCTCTTCATTGCATTCGGGGGCATCCTGGCCGTGACCTTCGGCGCGGTCAGCCTGGTGTCCGCCACTTCGGGCAGCCAGCGGGTTATCGAGCGGCGCTACCTGGGCATTCGCGCGTCCGGCGGAGAGAACGCCGGCAGCCAAAATGCCGCTGTCCTGCTGAAGCTGGAACCGGTGAGCACCGCCGAAGGCATCGACGCGCTCCTGCAGCGCTTCCAGATCATCCGTTCCCTCGAAAAGCAGATTGTGCAGGCCGATATAAAAGGCTCGCCTACGAAGTTCATCGGCATCTCCGCAGCCATGATGGTCGCGGGCGGAATCGTGGTCTCCATCTGGGTGCAGGTCCCGCTGGTGCAGATCGGGGTCGCGCTTGTCTTTGGCTATATGCCGTTTGGATATCTGGCCTTCAAGCGTTCGCGGCGGCTGAAGAAGTTCGACAACTGCCTGGCCGATGCTGATGGACATGATGTCCCGGGCGCTGCGCGCCGGGCACGCGATGACGGCTGCGATCAACGTGGTCGCGGAGCAGAGCATGGAGCCGATCCGCTCCGAGTTCGCCGAGGTGTTCAAGCAGCAGAACTTCGGTCTGCCCATCCGCGACGCCATGCAGCAGATGCTGGAGCGCGTGCCCTCGCCCGACCTGCGGGTGGTGGTGACGGGCATCCTGGTGCAGAAGGAGACGGGCGGCAACCTCGCCGAGATACTCGACCGCACCGCGCACACCATTCGCGAGAGGCTGAAGATCCAGGGCGAGATCCGCACCCACACGGCGCAGGGCCGGCTCACCGGATACATCCTGTGCGCGCTGCCGGTGGTGATGCTGCTGCTCATCAACTGGATCAATCCCGGCTATTCGGATGTGCTGGTGGATACGCCCACCGGGCACATGATCTGCTACATCGGCATCACGCTGCTGATCATGGGCGGCCTGATTATTCGCGCCATCATCAACGGGATCGAGGTGTAAGGCACAATGCTGATCTTTTACATCGTCCTCGGGGTGATTATCTTCTGCGGTGGTGGCGCTGCTGATGACGCCAAACCTCTTCCGCCCGTCGCCGGAGGCGCAGCGCTTCTTCGACGTCGTCAAGACCGAGACCCAGCGGCCCGACCAGCGCATCATCGGCGGACGGGAGCAGATGCAGAACAAGCTGCTGGGCGCCGCCACCGAACTGCGCATGCGTCTGGGCCTCGCGGAAAATCCCAAGCTGCGCGCAAAACTCACCATGGCCGGCCTCAACGGCAAAGCCTACTCGGACATCTTCTTCGCGTCTCAGTTCCTGATGCCACTGGCTGGGGTCGTCGCGGGCACCCTGATGCCCTCCAACAGCGTGCTCTGCGTGGTTGCTTTCGGGGTCGTCGGCTATATGGCACCGGACTTCTGGCTGAACTGGAAGATGAACCGCCGCCGCAAACGCATTCGCAAAAGCATTCCCGATGCCCTCGACCTGATGGTGATCTGCGTGGACGCCGGACTGGGCCTGGACCAGGCGCTGTTGCGGGTCGGCGGCGAGCTTGCCGTCAGCCACGGGGACATCCACACCGAGTTCATGCAGGTAAACAGAGAGCAGCGCGCCGGCAGGCCGCGCCTGGAGGCATGGCAGAACCTGGCGGACCGCACCGAGATCGAGGAGTTCAACCAGTTTGTCGGCATGCTCACCCAGACCGACCGCTTCGGAACGCCGATCGCCAAGGCGCTGTCACGCTTCTCGGAGGAGATACGCTCCAAGCGCCGCCAGCGCGCGGAAGAGGCCGCCTCCAAGACGAAGATCAAGATCATCTTCCCCCTGGTGCTCTGCATCTTTCCGTGCCTCTTCATCGTCCTGCTGGCGCCCGCGGTGCTGAACATTATGGCCGGACTGAAGGGCATGTAGCGGCGTGCCGAAGATAGATCACATGCGGAATGAGCACGATGAGTAAACAGCCGGGCACATCCCACGATGGTTGGATGGTGTATTCCCAGGGTGTAGAGCAACATAAGACCAAGTTCTAAATGCGTGGGCGCAACGATGTTTCGGGCCGGTTGCCACCGCACGTATGCCGAGTTTCAAGGGAAAGGAGGATGCGCAAAATGACTGGTGCACACACCGTTCAGGTCGCCGCCGGAGCTCTCGCAGCTATCGTGCTGGGGATCATCGTCTACCGCCGGAAGCAGAAGACCGCTTAATTCAACTGGCCATTTGGCCGACTCAATCCCATGTACAGAGTGAAAAACCTAACCCGGGGAAGCTCAGTGGGAGATCGTGTCGAGCTTGCGGACACGTCCCTTACCAGGATGTTCGGCTTGCTCGGCAAAAGTGGATTGGACGCGGGAGGAGGGTTATGGATCAAGCCCTCCTCCGGCGTCCATACTTTTTTTATGCGCTTTCGCATCGACGTCATCGGACTCGACCGCGATCGCAAGGTGGTGAAGCTGTGGCGCTGCCTGGCGCCGTGGCGCGTCACCTCCGTAAGCCTCAAGATACAAAGCGTAGTTGAGCTGCCCTGCGGAGCCATCAACGCCAGCCAGACCCAGGTCGGCGACCAGCTGGAGGTCGTTGCGGATGGTGCAGTTTCCGCATAGCAGGTGATTCGACCGAGATCAGGATACTTCTGCCCCGTATCTCGGTCGTTCGCCTCGGTTAGTTCTCCGACGGCCGCTCCGCTTGATCGATCACCAATACTTGTACCTGTTCCTTAGTCGGTTCCAGCTTCAGCCCCAGTTGCTGCTCCACCGCGGTGTAGATCGAAGGCTCAGTGGAGTCCGGCGGCGGCGGTTCTACGGGTGAGTAGTGCAGCGTGAAGTCGTAGACGCCGGTCAGTCCCGTCCTGTCCTCAACCAGGAAGCCGGTTATGTTTGGTAGGTTCCCCACCACATTGCCGAGCGTCATGCCTTGACCGGCCATATATCCGCTGCCAAACGTCCCCGCCCCGGCTCTGCCAAATGGTTTGCCGTCGGGTCCCTTCAACCCGTTCGCATACGTATCGCCCGGCTTCGCCTCATGGATCTTCAGGCCACTCTTCGCGATCACCAGCGCAAGAATTGTCATCTCCTTGGTTTCGAAGTGCACCTTCAGCTTCAAACGATCGGCCAGCAATGCCTGCTGCATGCGCTGCTGCACAGACTCACGTTCCTTCGGGGCTAACTTCAGCAGCTGCTCCGCCGTGGCGCTGTCGGGTTTGGCGTCAATATCGTATCGGTCCGACTGAAGCCACGCCGGGCCACCCTCACACCGAAGGCCCGGCACATCGTATGCGCTACAAATGATGCTTTTCAGCGGCATATTCTGAACGTTGAGGGTTCCGTTCGGCTTCGGGCCACCACCGCCCCACCGCGCGTTCGGGTCGCTTAGTTTGAACGTCGCCACATCGTAGGCGGCGCTGGGAAGAAGTACCTCCTCGGTCTTTGGATCGGTGACGCTTGCCGCGGCGCTCCCTTGTCCCCAAGCGCCAGCAACCACAAGCCCTCCCAGCAAAGCCGCACACATACATCGTCTGACCATAGGACTCAACTCCGCTCTCAGCCTGTGGCTATATTCGTCACGATCTTACTCGACAGAGCGCAGGATATGAACCTGTCTCTCCAGTCATGCGCCGCAAATGCATATAGATGCAGGGCTCTTCTGCATGATTATGCAACTTAGTATCATGGGGTAAGTGGGAGAACCACGAGCGGGCAGCTGAGCCTTATAGCGCCTGCGGGATGGCCCCGCAAAGGTACAGGCTTACCCATGCTTCCGCTCGATTCGAACGCCCTGATCGCCCTCGAAGACCGCTACGGCGCGCATAATTACCACCCCCTCGACATCGTGGTCGAACGCGCCCAGGGCGCGTGGGTAACGGACATCGACGGCCGCCGCTATCTCGACTTTCTGGCGGCCTATTCCGCCGTCAACCAGGGCCACTGCCACCCGAAGATTCTCGAAGCGCTGCAAGCCCAGGCCACACGCGTGACGCTGACCTCGCGCGCCTTCCGCAATGACCAGCTTCCGCTGCTCTTCCGCGACCTCCACGAGATCACCGGCTTTGAGATGGCGCTGATGATGAACTCCGGCACCGAGGCCGTTGAGAGCTCGATCAAGCTGGCGCGCAAGTGGGGCTATGAGGTGAAGGGCATCGCGGACGATGAGGCGGAGATTATTGTCGCAACCAACAACTTCCATGGCCGGACGATTACGATTGTGGGCTTCTCCACCGAAGACCAGTACCGCAAAGACTTCGGGCCGTTCCCCGCCGGCTTCCGCGTCGTTCCCTTCGGCGATGCCGAGGCGCTGCGCAAGGCGATCACGCCGAAGACCTGCGCCTTCCTCGTCGAGCCGATCCAGGGCGAGGCCGGCATCTTCGTGCCGCCGGATGGCTACCTGCGCGAGGTGGCGGCCATCTGCAAAGAGAACAATGTCCTGCTGATGCTGGATGAGATCCAGTCCGGCCTGGGCCGCACCGGCAAGCTCTTCGCCTACATGCATGAGGACGTAACGCCCGATGTGCTGATCGTCGGCAAGGCGCTGGCCGGCGGCTTCTATCCCGTCTCCGCCGTGCTCGCCTCGCGCGAGGTGCTGGGTCTGATCAAGCCGGGCGACCATGGCATCAACCTTCGGCGGCAATCCGCTGGCCTGCGCGGTGGCGCGCGCCGCGCTGCGCGTGATCATCGATGAGAAGCTGAGTGAGCGATCAGCAGAGCTGGGCGCCTATGCGATGGACTTCATCCAGCGCATCCGCAGCCCGCACATCAAGGAGATTCGCGGCAAGGGTCTCTTCATCGGCATTGAGCTCGACCGTCCCGCGCGGCCCTACTGCGAGGAGTTGATGCGCCGCGGCCTGCTGTGCAAGGAGACCCACGCGAACGTGATTCGCCTGGCGCCTCCGCTGATGATCGACAAGGCCGATCTCGAGTGGGGATTGAACCAGGTGAGGGAAGTGCTCGAGCCGGCCCGCGCTACGGTTGCCGGTGAGCATCCCGCGGCTTTGGCGGGCGCAATCGCGCACTGAGGCGCTCGACTCGCAATTCACATCAGTGCGAGGACCACGTCTTGTCGGCGGAGTTGCACAGCCGTTCGAGCGTGCAGTCGGCGCAACGCGGCTTGCGCGCATAGCAGATCTGCCGGCCGTGGTAGATCACTTGGTGCGAGAACTCGATCCACTTCTTCTGCGGCAGGATCTGCATCAGGTCGCGCTCGACTTTCTCGGGCGTTGTTTCCTGGGTCAGCTCCAGCCGGCGTGAGATGCGCAGAACATGTGTGTCCACCACCACGCCAACCGCGATGCCGTACCAGGAACCCAGCACGACGTTGGCGGTCTTGCGCGCGGCGCCGGGAACGCGCAGCAGCTCCTCCATCGTCTTCGGCACCTCGCCGCCGAACTCTTCTGTGATGATGCGGCCCGCGCCTTTAATCGATTTGGCCTTGTTGCGGAAGAAGCCCGTGGTGCGCACCAGCTCTTCCAGCGCAGGCAGGGGAGCTTCGGCCATAGCCCTGGGCGTGGGATAGGCGGCGAAGAGTGCGGGCGTGGCGAGGTTCACACGCACGTCGGTGCACTGCGCGGAGAGGATAGTCGCTATCAGCAGCTCCCAGGCGTTGCGATGGTTCAGCGCGCAGACCGCGTGTGGGTAGGCTTTTTCAAGCGCGTCTAAGATGGCCGCGATCCGCTCTGGCGCGAGGGGATTGGCAGTCTCGCCCGGCTTTGCTTTGCGCGAGACCGGCTCCGAGGCGGCGATCTTCCGCGCCCTGGCACCGGTGGGCGCGATTGAAAAAAGCGCGGTAGCCTTGGCAAGCTGCTGGGCCGTCGGCTTCGTGCCAGCCTTCAAGGATTTGCCCGGCGCAGACTTCGACGCTGGCTTCGAGACGCGCGAAGGCGCAACCTTCGTCTTCCCGCCGGTTCCCGTGGTTGCTTTACGGGTTCCAGACGTGGACTTCAAGGTTGCGTTCCTTCGCTGAGGCTGAGTTTCAGAGAAGACGAATTAGGAGGGGCGGGCGACTTCCTGCAGACGGGCGGCCTTGCCACGCAGTCCACGCAGGTAGAAGAGCTTGGAGCGGCGCACCTGGTAGCTGCGCACCTTCTCCACCTTGTCGACCACGCGGGAGTTGTACGGGAAGATGCGCTCGACACCCTGGCCAAAGCTCATCTTGCGTACGGTGAAGGTGCCTTGCGGGCCCTTGCGCGTGGCGATGACCATGCCCTCAAAGGCCTGGAGGCGCTCTTTCTCGCCCTCGCGGATCTTGACCTGCACGCGGACGGTGTCGCCGGGCGCGAAGGCGGGAAGGTCGGTCCGCTCCAGTTTGGCGGCCAGTTTCTGCATGATGGGATGAATCGACATGATGATTTCCTGTTCAAAGATTCGAACTTCTAGTTTACATGAAACCACTGCGAATTTGAGCTGCCGATTCGCACCTAAGACCGTTGCGTACCCAGAGACGCCAGGTACTCGCGGTCGTCGTCACTCAGCGCGGCGTTGGCCAGCAGATCGGGCCGGTTGCGCAGGGTCTTGGCAAGGGCTTGCTGTCTACGCCAGCGGCGGATGGCGAGGTGGTCGCCCCCGGCAAGCACTTCCGGTACCGCTAAGCCGCGGAAGTCTGCGGGACGGGTGTAATGCGGGTAGTCGAGGATGCCGCCCGCGCCGTGGGTGGAGCGGGGAACGCCGGCTGGCTTTGGAGCGCTCTGCTCTGGGCCGGGAGATTTCGCATCTGCGTCATTGGCGCCGCCGTGTAGCTCCGCATCCGCCAACCCGAAGCTCTCATAGCGCGCGGAGTCCTCGTGGCCCAGCACGCCGGGCAGCAGGCGTACGGTGGCATCGATGATGACTGCGGCGGCAAGCTCTCCGCCGGAGAGCACGTAGTCGCCGATGGAGAGCTCCCCATCGGCCAGCAGATCGTTCACGCGCTCGTCGACGCCCTCGTAGCGTCCGCAGATCAGCACCACGCGCTCGAGCTTGGCCAGACGGTGCGCGGTGGCCTGGGTGAAAGGCCGGCCCTGCGCGGAGAGCAGGATGACAGATTCGCGCGCTCTATCGCGCTCCGGCTTCGGCGCGATGCCGAGTGATTCCACGCATTCCGCAATCGGTTGCGCCTTCAGCACCATGCCCTCGCCGCCGCCGAAGGGGCGGTCGTCGACGGTGCGGTGCCGGTCCTGCGTGAAGGCGCGCAGGTCATTTGTCACTACTTGCACGATGTCTTCCGCGATGGCGCGGCTCAGGATGCCGTGGTCGAGTGGCCCGGCGAAGAAGCCGGGAAAGATGGTGACGATGTCGAATCGCATGGCGGTGCCGAACCTCCAGTGTAGAGCGAACCGATGGCTTCGCACGGCACGCGTCGCCAGTTCGCAGACTGCGAAGCCGAATAGCCACCGTCACGGTACGACTTTGGGGGAATTCTGCCGCTCACGATTGCCGGATATCCTCCGATTACCTATTGAGCGCGCAACCGGCAGACAACAATGCCGGGCCGCGAACCGGAGCTTCCAAAATGTTGAATCGCAGAGTTGTCTTGTCCAGCTTTCTTGCCGTGGTGTGCGCAGGCGCAGCGGTTGCGCAGAGCACGCAGGTCGCCTCCGCCGGTTATGGCGATGCCGCCAGCCCCGCCAGCACTGCGTCCAGCTCGTCGTCTTCCAGCGCCGCCGGCGATCCCGCTGAAATTATGGCCACGCCCCCAGCGGCGCCGCGCGTCCCAAATCAGGAGATCCACATCCGGCCGTTCTCGCGTGTTGCCATCGGCAGTAAGCTGGGCACGCTGGGCTGGGGCGGACAGATCGCCACTCCCATCGCGCGCCGCATCAACCTGCGCGGCGGCGTGGACATCTTCAACATGGGCTATGGCCTCACCAGCGACGGCACCAACTACTACGCCTCCGCGCACCTGAAGTCGGGCACTATCCAGGCGGACATCTATCCCTTCGCCCATGGCAGCTTCCACATCAGCCCGGGCGTCATGATCTTCCGCAACAGCCTGACTGCGTCGCTGAATGTCCCCGGCGGCAACGACTTCACCGTGGGCGATGTGGACTACACCAGCGATCCGAGCAATCCTGTGAACGGCACCGGTTTGATCACGTTTGGCCGCACCAACATGCCGATGCTGACAATCGGTTTCGGCAACATGATCCCGCGTCGCGAGAGCCACCACCTCAGCTTCCCGGTGGAGCTGGGCGCGGCGTATACGGGGCAGAACACCATCGCCATCAACATGCAGGGCGGCGTCTGCCAGCAGGGCCAGGGTTGCGGTGACGCCAGTGACCCCGATTTCCAGGCAAATGTGCAGGCACAGCAGACGAAGATCAACGAGGACCTGAAGCGGATCCAGGTCTATCCGATTCTCACCACCGGCGTGGCGTATCGCTTCTAGAAGATCGTTTGAATAAAGTGACATGGGGCGTGCAGATGATCGTTGTCTGCGCGCCCCGTCTCACTTAATCTCCTGCTTTATTTTTAACTGCCAGCCTCATTTAATCGCCGACCGGCTTGTCCGCGTTGGCGCTGCGATTGATGTTCGCCAGGCCTTCGGGCAGATCCATGCGGATGGTCCGACTTGCAGGATCGATGGCGACCAGATAGCTCTTCACAAAGGGAATGAGGATCTCGTCCCCCTCCGGCGTGAGGACAGAGAGCAGTGGGGCGGCCTCTTCGAGTCTGCGCGATCCGTCTGGTGTGGTGGGGAAGTCGACCGAGTCCACCACGCCAAGCTCGGTGTCGCGGTCGATGACAGTGCAGCCGATCAGGTCAGCGACGTAGCTTGCACCTTCTTCGAGCGGCATTCGCTCTTCCAGCGGGACGATGACCTCTTTGCCGGCCAGGGCCTCGGCTTGCGGGATGGAATCCACTCCGGCGAAGTGCAGAACGACGCGGCCGGCGTTGCGTCCGGTAGGTAGCCAGTAGGAGACAATCTCGGCCGGTTGGAGCTTATCGTCAGCCTCAGCCTCAGCCGACTCAGTCTCAGCGAAGCCCGGTGGCGCAAGCTGGACGTGTGGGCGCTCTGCGAAGCGGGCAGGGAAGTCAGTGAATAGCTCGGCGAGCACTTCGCCCTTGCGTCCCTGAGGGCGCAAAACGCTCGCGAGCATGGTCCATTGCCGGGTGTGTAGCATCAGGGGAACGAAGGCCCTCTCCACGCAGCCTGGACGGTGGCCGCGCTGCTACTGTCCTTCGCGGTCCTCGACGATGTCGAGCGCGAAGCGGTGGTGCAGCTTCATGCTGGCCGCGCCGAGGATGGTGCGGAGCGAGCGCGCTGTGCGGCCCTGCTTGCCGATCACCTTGCCGATGTCCTGGTGGGCCACGCGCAGGCGGATCACAGTCGACTCATGATCGTCGATAGTCTCGATCACGACCGCTTCAGGCTGGTCGACCAGCGCATTCACGATATCCAGCATCAGCTGCTTCATCAACTCCGCCGGCTTGGCGGCGGTAGGGGTACCTTGAGTCATTCCAAACACCTCTTAGAGTATGCCGCCCCGGAACCTTCCCGCTCCCCGTCGCCTCATCTGGGTGAGGTCTTAGGGGCGGAACGACTCGCCGCCGGTGCAGCGTCATGGCCTCGGATCAGCTCTGCGAGGGGCCAGTCGAATCTCTCTTGTTGGGGAGAGACCGTGAATTGAGTCTACGTCAGGAAATCAGAAACTCACCGCCGGAAAGCCGCGTGCAAGCTAACTTTTAGTACTTGAAACTGGTTACTGCATTCCCAGATCGTAACTAGGCAGCGACGGCGGCTGCGGCCGGTGCGGGCTGACCCAGCAGCTTCTCGACACGGTCCGAGAGCTGGGCGCCGTTGCCAACCCAGTAGTCGATCCGGTCGCGCTTCAGTTCGAGCGATGCCGGTGCGGTACGCGGATTGTACGTGCCGACCACCTCGACGGAGCGGCCATTGCGGGCGCGGTCCTTCTCGATGACGACGATGCGGTAGTGGGGCTGTTTGCGGGCGCCAACGCGCGCCAGACGAATCATTAACACTTGGTAAGTCCTCTCAAAAAAGTTCTCTTGTGGGCGAAGCCGGCATATGCGCATGGCCCGCCGCAGTGCAGGCTGGACCCACCGCTCAAAATCTGCCAACACCTAAGTATGACGGAGACAACGAGATTTCGCAACGCAAAATGGAGACGCCCCAGACATATCGAGTACGTCCGGGGCGTCGGATCGGATTTATTCGTTTCCGGAATTTGTACTGCATCCGGTTACTTGTGCCAGTGCATTGGCCAGTTGAGGTACTTGCTCGCGGCCTCGTTGACCGAGCCGGCCACGGTGGCGAAGTTGGCGGCGACATGGTGCTCAAAGCCGTTCTCGCAGATGTAGTGCAGCAGATTCTGCATGTTGGGGATTTGGACGACGCCGGCGCCGCCGAAGGTGTTGAGCGGATCGTCGGTGAAGGCGCCCTCGCCCACATAACCGCGGATGGTGCCGCCAAAGTCATCGGTAGAAAAGCGCGCGAAGCTCATCGGCCCGGCCTTCACCGTGCCATCGAGCGTGCCGTGCGTGTTCTCCTTGCCGACCGTGCCTGCGATGATCAGCTGGTAGTCCATCTTCACGCCCTGCTTGAAGAAGTGCTTGGGCAGGTTGGAGCAGTGGAAGCAGACTGCCTTGTTGGGGTCGTCGCCGTAGTTGTTGTTCCAGTCCAGCAGCGCGGAGGGCGTCTCGCTGGCCAGAGTGAGCGCGTACATGGAGAGCGTGCCCAGCACGTCCACCTCGCAGGCCGAGGGCAGCAGGCTTTCGCTCATCATGGACATCACGGTGCAGGGTACGATGCCGAGGAACTCTTCCATCGAGGTCCAGCACTGGACGGCGGAGACGTGCAGCTCGCTCGCCTTCATCCAGCCGTCGATCACGGCGCCGAGCTTCGCCATCTTCATCAGCGCGGCCTCGGGCGTGTCGCCGACGGGGATGTACTTCTTGATCGCAGCGAGCTTGGCCTGCGCCGCGTCGTCGTTGTCCTTCATGCGGTTGATGCGGCCCATTACTTCAGAGAGGTCCAGGGTCTCGACCGTGATGCCCGAGCGCTCCAGCAGCTTCTCCGAGTAGCGGACGGTGTTGAAGGCCGTGGGCCGCGCGCCGATGGCGCCGAAGCGCACGTTCTTCAGCCCGCGCACAATGCGGCAGACGGCGGAGAACTGCGCGAGGTCGCTCTTGAACTCCGGCGAGTCGACCGCCTCGGTGTGTAGCGTGGTCAGCGTGTACGGGATGCCGTATTGCTTGAGGTTGTTACAGATCGACATCTTGCCGCAGAAGCTGTCTCGGCGGAAGGCGATGGTCATCTTGCTCGGGTTGTCCGGGCGTGGCCTGGATCAGCACTGGCACGCGCAGGTCAGCCAGGCGGATGGCGTCGGCCAGGCCGCGCTCTTCGCCGAAGTTGGGCAGAGTGATGATCAGGCCGTCGATCTCATGGGCGTGCTGCTTGAAGAGCGCAGCGCACTTCTTGGCGTCCTCGTAGGTCTCGACAGCTCCGTGCGCGGTGACGTCGGGGTGCAGCACGATCGGCTTGATGCCGGCGGCTTCGAGCGCGGCAATGATCTCAAGACGGCCCGAGGTGGCGAGGTGCGAGGGGAAGAAGCCGCGGTTGCCGACGAGCACTCCCATGGTCATTTGCTTAGGCATTGTTCGTAAAACTCCTTGCGGTCTCTGCCGCTTGTCGAGGGGTGATTTGTCCCGTGTGAAGGGTAACCGGGTTAGGCGGGTGCATTCTTAGGGTGACACATTCCTACTGCGCATGGCGATGCCGATGCGCCCGGTGGCAGACTCCCCGCGCTACACCTTGTTCTTGTCGCCGGAGCGCGGGCGAAATCGCAACGTATAGAAGAGGCCGAAGATAAACAGCAGCAATCCCCACCAGAACGTGGGGTGCAGGTTGTTCAGCACTGTTGGCGCTTCATGATTGCCGAACCACGCGTACGCGCCGTACGGCAGCAACACAAGGCCGTACGCCAGCGTCATAATGCCCACAAAAAACCAGATGGAGAGAGCCTCTCCGCGTCCCGTTCCTTCTGCCATAAAATCCGTCCCTTCAAAATCCCCGCGCCGTCAGCGCGGTGTTTCAGGTGCCACAAAAACCTACGTTTGTTACCAGAACCCTGGGTTGTCTTACCAGAACCCGTCTTGGCTCTACCAGAATATGACCTGCAGAATGCAGAAGCCCACCGCAACCACGCAGGCCCAGAAGATCGGCTTCTGGAACAGCGTTGTCGCTCCGTCGTGCGGGATCACTGTAGCTCCGTAGACCAGGCCATCGAGCTCCGACTCCGGCCGCGGCTTGGTCACCAGGCTGACTATCACCGTAACGCCCACGCAGATCAGCCAGCTCCAAAGCGCGCGGAACATGTTCTCCGCCTGGGGCTGCGCATCGGCCGAGAGCGCAATGCGCGCCAACGCCTGCGGGCCGCCCGTATGGGTATAGATGAACATACCGATGGAGGAGACCGTGCCAGCCAGCAGTCCGAGGAAGCCACCCCAGTTGGTGGCGCGCTTCCACAGCATCCCAAGGATGACCGTGCCGAAGAGCGGCGCGATGAAGAAGCTGAAGAGCGCCTGCACGTAGTCCATGATGGAGGCGAAGTGCTGCAGGATATACGCTGCACCGATGGAAACCACCATGCCGACGATGGTGGACATCCGGCCCATCCAGACGTAGTGCGCGTCGGTGGCCTTCTTGTTCATGTAGGCGCCGTAGATGTCATACGTCCAAACGGTGGAGAAGGCGCTGACGTTGCCGGCCATGCCGGACATGAAGCCGGCGACCAGAGCAGTGATGCCCAGACCCAGCAGTCCCGGGCCGCAGTAGCGGATCAGCATCAGCGGCAGCACCTGGTCATAGCTGTGCAGCGCGGGATTGCCCGCGGCGACGTCGGCCGGCACCAGATGGAAGAGCGGATGGCCGTTCTGCATCAGACCGAGGCAGATGAGGCCGGGGAGAATGACGATCAGCGGCACCGCCATCTTGAAGGCCGCGCCGATCACCGGCGCCATCTTGGCGGCGCGCAGGTTGTGCGCGGAGAGCACGCGCTGGACGACGAGGAAGTCCGTGGTCCAATATCCAAACGAAATGACCGCGCCCAGGCCGAAGACGATGCCCACCCAGTTGATGCCCATCGGATTGTCTTTGAAGTGGCCGAGCGTGGACCACATGTGAGTGTACTGATCGCTCTGCATGTTGATGGCGATGTTGGCCTTCAACTGTGTCCAGCCGCCGGCTTCGATCAGGCCGAGGATGGGGATCAGCGCGGCGCCCGCCCAGATCAGGATGAACTGCAGCACCTCATTGATAATGGCCGAGCGCAGACCGCCGAGCATCACGTAGATGGCCACCGTCGCCGCGCCCACCCAGATGGAGACGGTCATGTTCCAGCCCAGCACCGTCTGCATCACCACGGCCATGGCGTACATATTCACGCCGGACATCAGGATGGTCATGGCCCCGAAGGAGATGGCGGCGAGCCCGCGCGCGCCCTCGCCGAAGCGAAGCTGCAGATAGCCGGGCACGGAGTGGGTCTTCGAGATGTAGTAGAAGGGCATCATCACGATGCCGAGGAAGAGCATCGCCGGGATGGCGCCCACCCAGTACCAGTGCGCGGCCAGGATGCCGTACTGGTAGGCCGAGCCTGCCCAGCCCATCAGCTCCAGCGAGCCCAGGTTGGCGGAGACGAAGCTGAGGCCGGCAATCCATGCGGTCATCTCGCGGCCTGCGAGGAAGAACTCCTCACTGGTGTTGGTCGAGCCCTTCACATAGAAGCCGATGAAGATGACCATCACGAAGTAGAGCAGCAGGATGACCAGGTCCACCGGGCTGAGGTGGGTGAGCTGTGTGCCGGTGAAGATTGCGGGAACCAGGGCGGGGTGGAACGATGTGGCGAGCGGAATGGTGGTCATAATCCATTTCTGCCGGTGGACCGGGCATCCATCTCTGCCGGTAGTCCGGACTTCAGACTTACATTTTTCGCAACCGAAGTAATATACCGGTCGCGGGCCGGCTTTGGCCATCGAATCGACCGGCCAGCCGGGGCCGCGTACATCTTACCCCGCGCAACGCGAATCTACCTAAAGACGCTCCAACGAGGCCGGGATCTGCCGGCGAAGCGGGGCCGGAGGATTGGACGGATGAAGATGACGAATCGGGTAGGAAGCACGCACTGGAGCGGGAAGCTGCTCATCGCAGGTCTTGCGATCGGGCTGAGCAGCGGCATGGCGTTCGCACAGACCGCCGGGCAGGACATGAAAGACGCCGGCCACGACACCAAGAACGCCGCCAAGGACACCGGCCACGCCACCAAGCGGACCACAAAGACGGCCTATCACAAGACCAAGAGAGGCACGAAGACGGCCTACCACAAGACCGCCGACGTCACCAAGACCGCCGGACATGACACCAAGGAAGCTGCGAAGGAGACCGGCCACCGCACGGAGAATGCCGGGGACGCGATCGCCGGCAAGCCGGAGCAGCACTGAAGCTCAAGCATTCGGTCCGGGATCGGGGCCGGTTCGGCTTCAGACCGTACTGGCCGCAGCGGAGTGTGAGGCATTGATGTTCGTCGCGCGCGTCTGCCACGGCCAGACTGTGTCTGCGGCCAGCAAGATGAGCGCAATCCAGTAGAGATCCGCGCCGAGCAGGTGCAGCAGCTGCATCCAGGCCGGAGTCAGCAGCACAAGATCGGCAACGCCCAGCGCGAACTGCAGCACCAGCAGACCCACGACCAGGTTTACG
Organism: uncultured Acidobacteriaceae bacterium; assembly: GCA_963766975.1. GTDB lineage: Bacteria > Acidobacteriota > Terriglobia > Terriglobales > Acidobacteriaceae > Edaphobacter. The sequence continues at coordinate 305,809 of CAVYCF010000007.1, read as the reverse complement.
AGGCCCGTGGAGCGGGCCAGTCGTGCGCGCTCGCCTGAACTCAATTCCGCAGCCGTGCCCAGCGGCCCGCGCGACTGAACGATGAGCCAGATCACATAGATCGCCGCCGCGATCGCGCTCACCGGATGCAGGATACGCAGGCGGATCAGCAGCGGAGATCCCGCCGCCCCGTCCTGCGCCAGTGCGTCGCTGAGGGAGGCAGCAGGGAAGAGCGTGTCGCCCAGCGCGGCCATCGAACCGCTGACGCCGACCAGGATGGTCGCCGCGATTCCCGCAACCGCCCAGCCAAAGCCACGCGCGCGTTGCAGCCCCGGCCACGCCTGCGGCGTCCCACGCAGCGCCAGTGAGAGTGATCGCGCGGTCAGTGTGAGCGCGGCCAGCAGCAGCAGCGTGTTGCTGAAATGGATGGAAAGCACAACCATCCTCCCGACGGACTGGTTGTCGGTCACGTAGCCGAGCTTCACCAGCAGCGCACCGAGAAAGGCCTCTGTAAACAGCAGCACCGTAGTGGCGACTGCAAAGATGCGGGCTGCGTCCCATTTGCTGGTTGCGCGAAACGTCCACACAACCAGCCCGAGAACAACAAATCCGTCCACACCGCCCGACATGATTCGATGGGTGAACTCGATGACGGTATGGATGCTAAAGAAAGACGGAATCACCTGGCCGTTGCAGAGCGGCCAGTGATTGCCGCAGCCGGCGCCAGAGCCGGTGGCGCGGACCAGCGCACCCCACACCACCACCGCCACGTTATAGAAGACGGCGAACCACGCAAACCGCGTCAGCCAGTCGAGTCTCACGCGCGCAGCTGCTTCACGGTCCATGGACCCATTCTATTGCGATCTCAGAACGTGGTTGCGACCAGCCACGCCGTCGAAGCGCCATCCACCAGGGTCGCGGTCACGTGCACCCACTGCCCCTTGTCGAAGTCGAACTTGAAGTTCTCCGTGACGCCATTGGACGTATCGCCCACTGTCTTGGGGTCGAGATGGAAGGTGACCTCCGCGCCGCCGTCACTGTTCTTTACCGTCAGCATATGCTCATGCTTGTCAAACTTGACCACGGTGCCGCTGACGTCCTGCACATCGGCGCTGCCCAGGTCCCGCAGCGCAATCGCGACCCGAGGGTCTCCGTCGCCGATGTAGTAGAGGATGATGTGATTGCCTTTGACTGCCGAGGCATTCACCGGTGCAGCATCGGCGCTGACGTTCTTATCGAAGTTCAGGTGATCTTTGTCGGAGTGGACCCACTGGAAGTGGCTGTCGCCGCCGTCGTTGGTGGTGATCTCGATCATTTTCAGGTTGGGCATCACGGATGCAACCGTGCCTGCCATCGCGTGGACCATCTGCTGCGCGCGCGCAGCCGGGGCTGCAGCACAGAGGCAAAGTGCGGCAATGGAGAGACCAATCAATGTCTGCTTCTGGGGGAACTTCATCTCGGGGAATCCTTCAGGCTAATTTTGCGCGCGGCGTGGCGCTGCGTTTTCAAGCGAACTTATTTAACTCTATTCATGCAGCAATCGGCAACAGTGGAATCCGCCGGGGTACAACTTTGGTTTATCCGGCGGCCAATTCCTTGGCCCGCATGGTCGCCCGCTTCACCGCTTTAATCAGCGTGACGCGCAGCCCGCCGGCCTCCAGCTCCAGGATGCCGTCCACGGTGCAGCCGGCCGGCGTAGTCACCTGGTCCTTCAGCAGCGCCGGGTGGTAGCCGGTCTCCAGCACCATGCGCGCCGAGCCGTAGACCGTCTGCGCCGCCAGCAGCGTGGCCACGTCGCGCGGCAGGCCCACGTTCACGCCGGCCTCCGCCAGCGCCTCAATCACGATGTAGATAAACGCCGGCCCGGAGCCGGAGAGCCCCGTGACCGCGTCCATGTGCTTCTCGTCGACCACCACCGTCCGCCCGACGGTAGAAAAGATCCTCTGCGCGATGCCCATCTGCTCTGGGGAGACGAAGCGCCCCGGGCACAGCGCGGTAATGCCCGCGGCCAGCATGGCCGGCGTGTTGGGCATGGCGCGGACCACGGCCAGGTTGCAGCCCGCGGCGTCTTCAATGTCGCGCGTCTTCACCGACGCCGCGAAGGAGAGCAGCATCTTCTCCGGCGTCAGCGCCGGAGCAATCTCATTGACGACCACCGGCACCTGCGTCGGCTTCACCCCCAGCAGGATCACGTCAGCCTGTTTGGCTGCCGCGAGGTTGTCCGTGTCCACCTCCACGCCGAACTGCGCGGAGAGCGCCTGCGCGCGGTCGGCATGCTGCACCGTCGCGACCAGCTGGTCGGCATGCAGCAGGTTGTTCTTCAGGAAGGCCTGCAGCAGGATGCCGCCCATCTTGCCCGCGCCCAGGATGGCCACGCGGAGGTCCGGGAGCCCGGCTGCGGGTACAGGAAGTTCGTAGGTCTCCGTGCTCATCCCAACAGGCTACCAGAGGGGGTGCTCGGAGCCGCCCCGCCCGAAGCGAGAAGGGTCGAAGGCCTGGACCGGCGTCTGCCGACGGCCAGCACGTTTCTGGGGTGATTCCCGTCACGGACGCGTCATGCGCCCGGCGCTAGTCTTGCTTCGGGAATGTCGCCGCGGTCGCCGGCGATTTTCCCCGCTCTATGCGCCCGCAGGGGCATAGACTGGCCCCGCCCAGTCACTCGCTGCCCCGCAGCGTTCGCTGCAATTGAGCAGCGGGATGACAAGGCTGCTGGGCTTCGAATCGAGGCATGCACTGGATTGCCTTGCGGCGGTTCGTCGCCCTCGAAAGATCAGAGATGGAGGACACGCATGATCCGGCCCCTCGTCGTACTTCCGTTGTTTCTTCTGGCCATGGCGCCCCAGAGCGCGGCGCCGACTGCCAGCTCGGCACCGGCCGACGCCGCTGCCATGGTCAACCCGGTGCGGGCCACGGCTGAGTCGCAGGCCCATGCGAAGCTGATGTACGGCATCGACTGCGCAATGTGCCACGGTGAACACGGGGACGGCAAAGGCGATGTGGTCGCCGATATGAAGCTGAGCATGAAGGACTGGACCGCCTCGCCCTCAGTCCTGGACGGAATGAAGGACGGCGAGATCTTCTCGACGATCAAGAATGGCAAGGACAGGATGCCGCCGGAGGGTGCCCGCGCCAAGGACGACGATCTGTGGAATCTTGTCATCTACGTCCGGTCACTGGGGAAGAAGTAGCTGGGGCCGGATCGCGTCTTCCCTTCAGGCAACATCCGCAAGATCCGCCGGCCGCTCCGGTGCACCCGCGGCGTAGACCTTCTTCGGCGTCGGCCGGAGCTTCTCCAGCTCCTCCATCTCGTAGATTGCAGAGCTGCCATCTGAAAAGTGGACCAGAACCTCGTCGCCAGCAAGAGCACTTGTGGCGAGGATGTGCAGGAGGCGACCGCGCGACCGTTCCTGGAGGGAGATGGGCGGAAAGTCCGGCAAGGCTATGCTCCTCAAGAATGATTCCAAATGTGTCAGGCTTGAATGGTTGGGCGGCTCGCTCTGTATACAGCGCCTTAGCTGGTTACGATGCTCAAAGAGCCGTGCACGCTGCCTGAGCCGAGCGCGATTGGAACGTCCGCAGCTGTAGACCGCTTCCTGCAGCGATCGCCTAATTGACGTGCGGTTGCGTCGCCGTCCCACCCTGTGCAGCGATCCACGCATCCACCTGCTTTTCCAACACATCCATCGGCAGTGCGCCGGAGTCGATCACCACATCGTGGAACGCCCGCAGGTCGAACTTCGCTCCCAGCGCCTTCTGCGCCTTGTCGCGCAGCGTAAGAATCTCCAGCTGCCCCATCTTGTAGCCCAGCGCCTGCGCCGGCCAGGCGATGTAGCGGTCCACCTCGGACTGGATATTCGTCTCGTCCAGCGTGGAATGCTCGTGGAAGAAGTCCACCATCTGCTGCCGCGTCCAGTGGTCGCGAGTGCACGCCGGTATCGACCACCAGGCGGATCGCCCGCCACATGTCCGCCTCCAGCCGTCCGTAGTCCGAGTACGGGTCCTGATAGAAGCCGACCTCCTTGCCCAGCCGCTCCGCATAGAGCCCCCAGCCCTCGGTGTAGGCCGTGTAATACGCCTGCTGGCGGAAGGGCGGCAGGTCTTTGAGCTCCTGCTGGATGGAGATCTGCAGGTGATGTCCGGGAATACCTTCGTGGTACGCAACCGTCTCGGCGTCGGTCAGCGAGCGGTCGGCGAAGTTGTAGGTGTTGACGTCCACGCGTCCGGGGCGTTTGCCATCAGGCGTGCCCTGGTCGTAGTAGGCCTGCGGCTGGTTGGGCGCCATGTACGCCGGGATCGCCACCACCTCCAGCTTCGCCTTGGGCAGCGTGCCGAAGAGCTGCGGCAGCTTCGGCTCCATCTGCGCGATGTAACCGCGATAGACGGCCAGCAGAGCATCGGCCGAGGCCGGATGCAGCTTGGGGTCCGCCTTGATGGCCGCGCCAAAGCTCTTCAGGTCCGCGTAGCCCATCTTCTTCGCGATGGCCAGCATCTCCGCTTCGTCGCGCTTGACCTCATCCAAACCGATCTGATGGATCTCCGCCGGCGTCTTGTCCAGCGTAGTGCTGCGCCGCACGGTGAATGCATAGTAGGCGTCGCCCTCGGGCAGCGACCACACGCCGGGGTCCTTGCGGCATTCGGGGATGTACACGGCAGAGAGAAACTTCGCGAAGCGTTGATACATCGGCAGCACGTCGGTGGCAATCTCGTTCAGCACGGCATCGCTGATCCGCTTCTGGTCTGCCGCTGAAATGGTCTTCGGAAAACTCTTCAGCGGCTCGGCGAACGGAGTGTCAGCTGGCTTCTCCGCCGCGATGGCCTGCACCTGCGCCAGCACCTTCTCCATCAGGTAGGCCGGCGGCGTGCGCCGATCGTCCACGCCGGACTGCATATTGGTCATCACCTGCGAAAATGCCAGCGGCACCTTGCCCAGCCGCGTGACGTAGTGGTCGTAGTCATCGGAACTGTCGAACTGCGTGTGCTCGGCCAGCTGCGGCAAGTCCAGCTGAATGCCGTCGTACTGCGTCACCGGCATCTCCCACTCTTTGAACTTTGCCGCCTCCTGGTCTTCGATCAGCTCGCGCAGTTGCAGCTCGACCGAGAGCTGCTCCTGGTGCGAGAGGTCCGTGGTATCGATCGCCGAGAGCCGCGCAATGTAATCCCGCCCGCGCGCCAGCGCATCGTTCACCTCGCGCGGCGAGTGGTCATCCAGCTCCGTGTCGTAGCGCTTGTCGCCGAGAAAGGTCGCATACTCCGGATCATGCTTCAGCTTGGTCTGCCATATCTCATCGAGCAGCCGCGCCAGCTCAAGCGAACTGGATGCCGCATCGCCGGAAACGGTGGCCGGAGCAGCAGGCGTCTGGCCATGGGTGGAAAGGAAGGGAATTGTGAGGAGGAGAGCGGCGGCAAGCGCCAAGCGCGCGGTGGTAAGGGTAAGCCGGTCAGACATAGATTCATGTTAGACCGCGACCGCGTGCGGAAAGCACAACGGCGTGCGCCGCTTGAAATCTAGCGGATGAGATGAAAATGAGCGAGGGTTGCTCCCGCAATCCCTATCGCAATGGGCGCCGCTGAGATTACCCACGCAGCAGGCCTGGCGAAATTGAGCGTCATGGGCGGGCCGTACCGCTTCGCCACGAACAAGCGCGGTATGTCGGGGTTGTAGTAGATCAACCCCAATCTCCAATGTTGCGGGTCTCTGTCTCGAAGCATCGAGCTCCCTCCGGCGGTCTGCGTCAACCAACTCTACGCCGTCGTCGTCGCACAGTAGGCGTCAAAGGCCCGCGCCAGCTCTTCCGCGATGGCCGGCGCCGTCGAGGTCTCAATCGCCGAACGCTGCATCAGGTACACCAGCTGCCCGTCGCGCAGGATCGCAATCGCGGGCGAGGTCGGCGGATGGCCGGCGAAGTAGCCGCGCGCCTTGTCGGTCGCCTCGCGGTCCTGGCCGGCGAAGACGGTGACGGCATGGGTCGGCTTGGTGCCGTGCTGCATCGCCATGCGCACTGCAGGACGCATCTTGCCGGCCGCGCAGCCGCACACCGAGTTCACCACCAGCATGGTCGTGCCCGGCTTAGCCAGCGCTGCGTCGACCTCTTCGGCCGAGCGCGCCTCTTCAAAACCGGCGCGGGTCAGCTCCTCGCGCATGGGAATCAGCATGATCTCTGGATACATGGGGAAATCTCCTTTTAGATAACCGGGGCCGCGCCGAGCGCGTAAACGCCACAAATCGATTGTACGCGGCCACTGCTGCGCCGCGCCAGCATCGCGGGTCGTCGCGCCATGGAACGCCTGCCCACCCCGCGACACCATCGGGTTAACGCCGTAGCTCCTTTGGGGGAACTACATTGCGGTCCCGATGGAATACTGTAGAGGCGTGATCATCCGCAGCGATGTGCCGCTGGCCCCTTACACCACGCTGGGTGTGGGCGGTTCCGCGCGCTGGCTCATCGAAGTCGGCAACCCTGACGAGCTGCTGGCCGCGGTCCGCTTCGCGCGCTGGCGCAATGTGCCCTTCTTCCTGCTGGGCGGCGGCAGTAACCTGCTCGTCTCCGACCAGGGCTTTCCCGGCGCGGCCATCCGTTACGCCGGCTCGGGCCGCATCGAGATCCGCAACCGCAAATCCAAAACGCATGTCGAGGCCGACGCCGGCGTGGAGTGGGACGCAATCGTCCTGCTGGCCGTCACCCGCGAACTCGCCGGCATCGAGTGCCTCGCCGGAATCCCCGGCCTCGTCGGCGGTACTCCCGTGCAGAACGTCGGCGCCTACGGCCAGGAGGTCGCCAGCTCCATCCATCGCGTCTACGCCCTCGATCTCGACACAGAGAAGTCCGTCGAGTTCACCGCCGCCCAGTGCGGCTTCGCCTATCGTCGCAGCATCTTCAACACCACGCGGCGCGGCCGTTACGCCATCACGCGCGTTGACTATGAGCTGACGCCAGGCGGCGCACCCCGCATCGAATACCGCGATCTGAAGCAGCACTTCGCCGGCAAGCCCGCGCCCAGCTTGCTCGAGACTGCATCGGCGGTCCGCAGCGTGCGCGCGGCCAAGGGCATGCTGCTCTCGCCCCGCGACCCCGACTCGCGCAGCGCGGGCTCCTTCTTCAAGAACCCCATCGTGCGCAAAACGGTCCTCGCCAAAGTGGCTGCCGCCAAAGGCTGCTCCGTCGATGAGGTCCCGCAGTTTCCCGCAAACGCGGAAGCTCCGACCCGCTCTCGCAAATCTCTCAAGTCGAGCGTTGACTTCGCAGCCGACTCCGTACCCGCGGGAAAAGCCGGCGCAAATACGTCCGTCAAACTCTCGGCGGCATGGCTCATCGAACTCGCCGGCTTCCATCGCGGCCACACTATGGATCGCGTTGCGCTCTCGACGAAACATGTGCTGGCCATCGTCAACCGCGGCGGAGCCACTGCTGCCGAGATCGTCGCCCTGCGCGACGCCGTCGTCGAAGCCGTCCACGCCAGGACCGGCATTCGGCTTGAGCAGGAGCCAGTCGCCATCGGCTTCTAGGCAATCGCGTTCTCATCAATCGCAGCTAGCCATCGCGAGAACGTATTGTCATTCCGCAGTCCCGCCCCGCGGGACGAAGGAATCTGCTTCTATCCCGGTTGCTCGTTAGTCTGCAACTGCCGCAGCAGCCGTTCGCGCTCTTCCGCAAGCACCACCCCCACCGGCCCCTGCGCGACGACCTTGCCGTCGGCGATCTTGATCACCTCCGCGCCCAGCTGGAAAGCTTCCGCAACGTCATGTGTGACAGAAAGAATTGGCGCGGAAGCCCATCCTTTCCATCCTTGGCTCTCGTGGAGGCGTGCAATTAGTACATCCCGGAGCTCCACCTGTAATCCCACGAATGGTTCGTCAAGGAGCAGGTACCGCCGGATTGCAAGGGCAGCGCGAGCAAGGCTGACACGGCGCGCCTCTCCGCCCGAGAGCGTCACCGGAAACTTGTCGGCCAGATGCAAAATGCGAAAGCGGTCCATTGTTTCCGCTACTTGTTCATTCCGGAGACGCCATTCCTCTGAATCGCCGCGGAGTGGGACGGGAGCATATTGCACGTTTTGTAATACGGTGAGATGAGGAAACAGGGCAGTCGACTGTGGCGCAATCGCCATCCGGCGCTCGTGTGGCGGGATCCATATGCCAGCGGCAGAATCAGCTAGGACTGTTGGATCCGCTGGTTCCGTTCGAGGCGGCATTATCGTCTGCGGGATATAAGAAATCGACACATCTTCAGGCTTGATCAGACCCGCGATCACGCGCAGAATGGTCGTCTTGCCGGAACCTGATGAACCAAACAGCACCGTCCATTGGTGCTTCAGGGTGAACTCGATATCCATCTCCAATTTGCCGACCCGATGGCCAAAACGGACATGCATATGAGGAGCACGCCATTCCGGCAAAGTGCTTTTAACCCTCTCAGGAGACAAGCGACCTCCTTGCCGTGCCGCGCCAGTAGATCGCCAGCAGCGTCAGCAGGCTGAAGACCAGCAGCACGCCCGCGGTGCGGTTGGCCGCGGCATAGTTGAAGTCCTGCACCTGGTCATAGAGCGCGATGGAGAGCGTGCGCGTGGCGCCGGGAATATTGCCACCCAGCATCAGCACTACGCCAAACTCACCGACCGTGTGCGTGAACGTCAGTACCGCCGCCGCGATAACCGACGGCTTCGCCAGCGGCAGCGTAATGGTCCGAAAGATGCGCAGCGGGGAAGCGCCCAGCGTCGACGCAACTTCAGCCAGTGCCGGATCGATGGCGCGAAAGCCCGCGACCATCGGCTGCACCGCAAACGGTAGGCTGTAGAGCACCGATCCGACGACCAATCCCGAGAAAGAAAACGCCAGCGGATGCCCCAGCAGCCGGATGATCAGCCGGCCCGGCGCGGTCAGCGGGCCGAGAGCCACGAGCAGATAAAAGCCCAGCACTGTCGGCGGCAGGACTAAAGGCAGAGCAACCACCGCCTGCACCAGCGCCCGCGCCGCACCCGTGCCGCTCGCGATCCACCACGCCAGCGGCAGCGCAATGGCGAGCAGCAGCGCGGTCGTCGTCAGCGCGAGGCGCAGCGTCAGCCACAATGCCTGAGAATCCATTGCGCTCAAGTGTAGCTGCTACTGCTTCTCCGCTCGTGCGCACCACATAGGACATCGCAGTCTCGCCTGCGGACAATCGTCGTACCGGCGCTTTACTGCCTGTAAGGAGGGGCGTAGTATTTTTGCGGAATTCGTGGACGTTCCCCGGGAGGCTATATGCAGCGAATACACTTCGCACTATTTGCTGCGGCTATTGCGTTGTGCGGTGCTGGTAGAGGCCAGTCTGTCTTATGGACTCCAAACGCTCCATATACCGCGACCAGGACGCGGACGGAGACCCAAGATGGGAAGATAACGACGCGTTCCAGAACCATCGCCCGCACGTCTGACGGGAGCACCTATGAGGCCGTGACTGATCCGGACGTCGTCATCCCCTATGTCACAATCCACGATGTCGCGCGGCGCCAGTACATCACACTCTACCCCACGTTCCATACCTACACCATTCGCCCAGAAGTCGTGCTGGTGGCCCACCCACCTCCCCACTCTCTGCCCCCGGAATACGTGCAACTCTATAAAAGTAGTGTGCAACCGACGCCCGGAGAAAAGCATGAGAACGGAGATTGCGAGCTAGCGGCTCTCGGACAACGGACCATTGAAGGGTTCGAGACATTTGGATGGTCCTGGTCTTGTCCCAGCGCGCGCGTCACGTACACCGAGACCTGGTACTCGCCGTCGCTGGATGAAACGATCGAGGGCAAGACAAAGCAAACATCGCCCGATTTGACGACAGAAACAAAATTGACCGGAATTCATCCTGGAGATCCCGATCCAGCGTTGTTCGAGGTACCCGCAGACTACAAAGAGGTGCCACCAGGTCACCCGAACGGCCAGTAAGGAATGTGGCCAGCCAGTCTGGGTCGCACGCGCATTTTTGCGCAGGCACTTCTAAAGTGCGGCTTATAGCACCGGATCCAGCCCCATCTTCGGCAGCTGTGACTGCACCGCCGGCGAGCGCAGCCAGTCCAGGAACTGGTGTGCGTCCGAGGCGTGCTGCGACTTCAGCATCACCACCGCGCACTGGCGAATCTCGGGATAGGTCTCGGGCGGAATACGAACGAACGATCCCACCTGCTGCAGGTGCGAGGTCGAGGCCGAGGTCAGCGAGATCAGGCCCAGCTGCGCATTGCCCGACTCCACAAACTGCGCCGTCTGCGTGATGTTCTCCGCCTCGACAATCTTCGGCTTCAGCGAATCGTAGAGCTTCATCCATGTCAGCGCGGCAACGGCGGCGCGGCCGTAGGGTGCATGGTCGGGATTGGCGATGGCCAACGAGACGAACTTCGCCTCGCGCAGCGTGTTCTGCGTCAGCGGTTGCAGCGGGGAGTCTTTCCGCGCCCACAGCACCAGGGCGCCACGCGCATATGGCACCGGGGCTGGCGCGTCGGCCAGGTTCGCGGCGACGATCTGCTCCGGGAAGCTGTAGTCCGCGGCGAGAAACAGGTCCGCCGGCGCGCCGTTGATGATCTGCGTGGCCAGCGTGGCGGAGGAGCCATAGCTCGCGACGATCTTGATGCCGCTCTCATGCTCGAACTGCTCGGCCAGCGCCGGCAGCACCGGTTGCAGGTCCGACGCCGCAAGCACCCGTATCTCGTGCGCCTGCGTCTCGTGCTGCGCCGCAGTTTGAGCAGAGCAGGGAAGCAATGCGGCCATCGTCCCCAGCAACGTCGCACCCAGCAATGCCGCTCCCAGAACTACTCCTCGCCACGGTTGTATTGGAGTCATCATCAGTCCTTTGCCTCGTTGGGATAGTTGAAGAAAAGCTGATTGCCGTCAGGATCATCGACCACCAAAAGCCGGTAGCCCCACCGACCCTCCTTGACCGGAACTCCCTTGGCCTCGAGTTCCGTGCGCAGAGCGTCCAACGCAGCCACCTGTGCCTCCGGCTCGACGTTCAGAGAGATGAAGACCAGCCCTTTGCCAATCTTCTCCGGCCATGAGTCGGCCAGAATAAGCGCGCAGCCCTGCCTATCGACCTGTGCGACATCCGCCCGGCCGTCCTCGTTGTGGCGCCAGGGGCTCGTGAAGCCGAGCTGGTTAACGTAAAAGCGAACCGAGGCCTCCACGTCCCTGACGTGCAGGACGGGCCGCGCGAACCAGTCTGTCATGGACCACCCCTCCTTGACCTCATGTGCTTGACCTCTTGAACGGCATGCCGGAAATGCTAGCACCCGGCACTTTCTTGCGCCGCATACAATAGGCTAAAGAGAAGCCCTGATGAGTTCCACACACCAACTACGATGCACCGGCTGCGGTGCGCGGATCGATCCCGCCGCCAGCCCCAGCGATTTTCGCTGTCCGGACTGCGGCGGCCTGTATGAAGTCCTCTATCCCTGGTCGCCCGGAGCACAGTCTTCGGGTGCGGCCCCAACACCGTCCGCTCCCGTCCGCCTGCCCAACCCCATGGGCCTGCGCTCCCGCTGGCAGGAGCTCCGCACCTCCACCTTGCCCATTGACCAGTCCGGCGTCTGGCGCTTCCGCGACCTGCTGCCCATCGTCAACAATCTCGACCACGTCGTCACCCTGCGCGAAGGCAACACCCCGCTCTATGAGATGCCCCGCGCGGCCGAACGCGCAGGCGTCGATTGGCTGCTGGCCAAGCACCAGGGCATGAACCCCACTGCTTCGTTCAAGGACACCGGCATGACCGCCGCGATCTCGGTCGCGGTCGAGCGCGGCTTCCAGTGGGTCGCCTGCGCCTCTACAGGGAACACTTCGGCTGCGATGGCTGCCTACGCCGCGCGCGCCGGGCTCAGGTCCATCGTCTTCATCCCCGAGGGCAAGATCGCCTGGGGCAAGCTCTCGCAGTCCATGGACTACGGCGCGCATGACCGTGCAGCTGAAGACCGACTTCGACGGCTGCGTGCGTCTTCTGACTGAGCTCGTCCGCCGCTTCCCCATCTACCTGCTCAACTCCGTCAACCCCTATCGCCTCGAAGGCCAGAAGACCCCCGCCATGGAGATTCGTCGAACAGCTCGAGTGGCAGGTGCCGGAGCACATCGTCGTCCCCGGCGGCAACCTCGCCAACTCCTCCGCCCTGGGCAAGGGCTTCCAGGAGATGAAGCACATCGGCCTCATCTCGCGCGTGCCGAAGATCAGCATCATCCAGGCCGAGGGCGCCAACCCGCTCTACCGCTGGTTCAACGACGCGAACCATGAGATGAAGCCCGTCGTCGCCGAGACGCGCGCCACCGCCATCCGCATCGGCAACCCGGCAAGCTGGCGCAAAGCCGCCAACGTGATCGAGACCATGGGCGGCTGGTGCGAAGAGGTCTCCGAGCAGGAGATCGCCCTCGCCAAGGCGGAGATCGGCGCCGAAGGCATCGGCTGCGAGCCTGCGTCGGCCGTCACGCTCGCCGGCCTCAAGAAGCTGGTCGCGCGGCGGCCGCGTGGCCAAGGGCGAGCGCGTCGTGCTCATTCTCACCGGCCACACGCTCAAGGACTCGCAGTACACCATCGACTACCACCGCGGCGAACTGCTCACCGAGGCCGAGATGGCCGCAGCCACGCCCGCCGAGCGCGCCCGCCACGCCGAGTTGCGCAAGGCCCCCATCGTGCTTGAAGCCGACGAGGCCGTCGTCCTGCGCACGCTCGAGGCCCAGATGGCCGCCGCGAACGAATCCGTCGTCCCCGCATGACGATGGGAATCTCGGCTACGTTCATAACGTCCGGTTGACAGTAATCCGCCCGAAATCGCCTCAAATTACAGATTACGGTCTCTGTGGAGAGCGTAATCTGTACAAGACGATTTCTGAGAATTTGAAGATGCCAAACTTTGATGACGACTTAGTAAAAAGACAGAGCAACATCCTGCCGCCTGACCTAATTGCGAATGATCGCTATGTTGATGATGTTCTGTGGAATGGGCCACGGTCGAAGTCACGCATCCAAAGGGCGGGCGGGATCCTTATCGGTGGAACACTTGTCTTGGGCGGGTTGGCGGCAGCGAGCGTTCTCTACCAGCTTGGGGCGAGGCTTTTTCTTATACCTCCTCTAGTCATTGCTGCCGGTGGCGCGAGAGTCATGTACAAGGCGATCGTCGGAAGAAAAGCCACCCGCTGACGACGGATTCAAGCAAGTCCCTCGATAGCGGACTTTCGGAATTATCGATCTTAAGGGCACGGCTTTAGAGACTGTCCTGAGCGAAGTCGCAGGTGCCGTAACGGCTTTATCAAATCGCGCGACTTTAGCCGCCGAGGTCATCTTCTGGATAGTGCGAGAAATCGGCTTATACGGCCTTATTTAGTGGAACGCCGGAGTGCCATCGGACCAATAGGGCACTTCGATTGGGACGACCCGCAGCGGCGGCAGCTCTTTGTTCAGGGGACTGTCCGGCTTGTCAGGGTCCGAGAACCACATCGACGTGGAAGAGATGGGTGCGTCCGCATCATTGGCGTTCAATTCAGCAGAATCTTTGATCGGCAGGAAAAACATCACGTGGCATAGATTGTGCATGCCCAGATGGCTAAGGTACGCATCCTTGGACATCATGTAGCTCATCGCCCCCGGCTCCACCGGCGGAATCTCCTTCTTTGCGTACGCCTCCTGAATACCCGCGATGCGCCCATCGACAGAGGTCACTCCAGCCAGCGTCATTTGTGTCAGTTTGCGAAAAATCGGCAGGATCGACCGAACAGCCGCTGGATTGAGGCAGATGGCCCCTCTCTGCTTCGGGCTCCAGACGTCGTAAAAGTCAATGCTGGCCGTCCATGCCGGCCCCGCCATGCACACAAAACCGTTTGTGCCTTGGACGGCTGTCTCCCAGCCTTTGGGCGTCAGCACCAGAACGGACGCGTCCTTTGAGATGCCCTGCGGAGCGGCGCTTCGCGCCAGCGCGATGGCCGCATCCCGCTCCATTAAATACTGCGCAAGCGGCAGCATCTTCGGATAAGGCCTCTCTGCCGCCTGTGCCCGCGTGCTCGCAGGGATGCCCAGCAAACTCACGAGCGCAAGCGCTCCCACTGCAACTCTGGCTGCGGTCTTTCCGATCTCTGCCAATCGCATGCCCTTTCGTCTCCTTCCTGCCCAAGATATGCCCGCAATTGCTCAAGGCTGGATGCCTGGCTTGCTCATGGCTGCCATTGTAGGCTTGCCGGCCCAAATAGCGAGTGATAAAGGACGCTATTACTTGTCAGCTCGATGGCAAACACAAATCTGGGTTGCCGAAGGTTGCGGTCTCAACGGCGCTAATTCGCCGGGTTACTCCGACTCCTATTACTCCTCGGAAGTCGGCGTATGGCTGCGAATGCACTGTCGCGGACGTGGCGGTCGCTCATCCGGTAACTGCACCACCGCTAATTTTGAAATAGTCTTGCATAAGGGCGCGGCTTCAGAGCGAAGAGAAGGGTGCCGTAACAGCCCTGCCAAATTCATCGCGGCTTCAGCCGCTGAGGTCATTCTTCTGGATCGCGCGCAGACAATCTCACCAATGCACGGACAGCCTGCGCCCATCCGCCTCATTCTGCCCGCGACCTCGGCCAACCTCGGCCCGGGCTTTGACACCGTCGGCCTCGCCCTCGCGCTGACACTGACTATCGATGCCGAAGTAAGCTCCGCGCCCAACGCGCCGCCGCTCACCATCCAGGCCACTGGTCGCAACGCCGACCGCGTCTCCCGCACCAGCAACAATATGATCTTCGAGACCTGCCGCGACGTGCTCCAACACGCAGGCCGCCCGGTCCTGCCGCTGCACCTGCGCATCCAGAACGAGATTCCCCTCGGCATGGGCTGCGGATCATCTGCCGCGGCCTTGCTTGCCGGCGTGATGCTCGCCAACCACTTCGGCGCGCTCGGCTGGTCGCTCGGCGCCTGCATCGATGAAGCCTCCCGTAGGGAAGGCCACCCGGACAACGTCGCCGCCTCCGCGCTCGGCGGCTTTACCGTCTCTGCCGTGGATGAGTCCGGCGCGGTCGTCGCCGCCACCTCCGGCACGGATCTTCCCTGGAAGCTCTTGCTCGCCCTGCCCTCTACCTCGCTCGCCACCGAGCGCGCCCGTGCCCTGCTGCCCTCCGCCTACAGCCGGGCGGACGCCGTCGCCAACCTGCAGCGTGTCGCCCTGCTGGTCGCCGCCTTCGCACAGGGGCGTGGCGACCTGCTCCGCATCGCCATGCAGGACCGCCTGCACCAGCCCTACCGCATGGAGGCCTGCCCGCTGCTGCCGCGCCTGCTTCCGCTCTCCGGCGAACCCGGCGTGCTGGGCGTAGCCCTCTCCGGTGCCGGCCCCAGCGTTCTCCTCATCGCTTCGCCAGAGGCCGATGCCACCCGTCTGATCGCCCGCATCCGCGCCGCCGCCGCCGACCCGGATCTCGAAGTCGTCGAGACGGCAATCCGCACCGGCGCCTCGCAGGCCGTTATCGAAGCGTAAACATTGCAATAGTTTGCACGGTATTGATCACTCAAAACTTGCGGAAAATCAGCCACTTTTCACCCACCGGGCAACGTGCGCCAAAAATTACCGTAGTCACCCCTCAAGCCTCTTTACTTTGCGCGGGGCCTCCGGATACTATCGTCGCGTGTGCAGTTCTGGGGAGGGCTGCTACGCCGCCCGCCGAATAGCCCAACGGCTAACGGCGGGCGTTAAACGTTAAGGCAGCCCCTTAATGACTTAGGCGCAAACCGCGCCCATCCCGCCCGCTGAGTCCTCCACATCCCCATTCGCATCTATTATGGAAGCTGTAATGCAACGCCTACGTGCCTCCCGGCACAGTAGCGGGAGGAAATTGGACCCATGGCAAGCGAGTTTGTAACAGCGGTCAACGACGCCGAGTTCGAAAAGGAAGTTCTTCAGTCCGAGCAGCCGGTGCTCGTCGATTTCTGGGCCGCGTGGTGCGGTCCGTGCCGCGCGCTGGCGCCCGTGGTGGACGAGGTGGCCTCGCACTACAACGGCCGGCTGAAGGTGATGAAGATGGACGTCGACGCCAACACCGCCACCCCCATGCGTTACGGCATCCGCGGCATCCCCGCTCTGCTGCTCTTCAAGGGCGGTAAGGTGGCCGAGCAGATCGTCGGCTACGTCCCCAAGGACACCATCGACAAGACCATCAACAAGGTCCTGGTCTAGTTCAGAGACGCGCGAAAAGAAACGCGCGACATAAAAAGTTTGCCTGCGAGAGACGCCCGGCGGTGGCCCTACACTGCCGGGCGTCTTCGCGTGTGGCCTATTTCGCCCCCTTACTTCACTATGCTCAACGGAATCTCTACCACTCCCATCGCCTGCGACGGCTGGTCGAGCACGCCCGCCCGGACAGAGAGCGGGCCTGGCGGCAGGTCGATCTCCATCGGCACGACGAACGGCTTCTGTAGAAACGCCGCCACTGCGTCGGGCTTCAGCGTGAAGCTGCGCTTCTCATCCAGCGAGTTCAGCACGCGTCCCTGGACGTCATACGCTGCAATCGCAACTTCGAACGAACCTCTCTGCAATCCATCCGGCTGCACCTCCAGCGTGATCTTGTCGCGCGGCAGATCGAACGCAAAGCTGTACCGCACCAGCGGCTTGCCCTTCAGCTCAGGATTGACCGATCCAATCACTCCGGGCTTCGCTGGCCCGGCGGACGGCGTCACGCGCACTGCGAGGAGCAGCTGAGTCGTAGCCGGTGCGCCATAGCCCATGGCAGTCTGGAACGCGTCCTTCGGCGGAGCAGGCTTGCCGTGGATCTTTTCCTGCTCGAGGAGTGGCCCATTGATATCGAGCGAGGTATAGCCCCGGCGATACTCCAGTTGCACGCCGGGCCGATCTACTGCCACCTCGATCTTGTGATATTTGCCGTCATATTTTGAGAGCGGCGGCACGTAGGAGAGCGCGTAGTAATCCGCGCCCGCAGTAGCATCGTCTCGCAGAAGCCCGGCAAGATCGTTGTTACCGTAATGTGGCTTGCCGCCCGTCGCCTTGGCCATGTCGTCGAGCGAAACGTTACCATCCAAATCTGGCCTCAGAAGCACGCCACGCGGGTCGATCGGATAGAGCGCCACGCGTTCCGTAGTAAGCCGTCCGTATACCGCCTGCAGTTGCGGAGTGAAATCGCTGACGCAGGAGAGGTTCGCGGACCCGCTGAAAGCCACATGGTTGGTCAGCCAGGGAACTCCAACCGTGAACCACATCAGGTTCTTTCGTCCTGGGATGCCGGAGACGAAGAGAGTCATCTGGTTCAGCGCGTTCAGCGCCTGCGCGCTCTGGAAGTTCATGGCATTGCACAGCATCGTGAAGTTCGGCTTTTCAGGGGGAACCCCCGGCAGAGTAGGTGCGTCGGGCGGGTCCCATTTACTATCGGCGACCCGCTGATAGGTGGCGGAATTCACCGCCGCCTCGAGCAGCTCCCGGTCGGCGGTAAATCCCTGCAGCGTATGCAGCCCGCTGCCATCCATCTCCATTACGGCAACCCGGGTTCCGTCGGGCATGGTCTTCACGAAGTTCAAGGACGCTTCCTTGGCATCCTTAAACGCCGCGGGACGGTGCATAAAGTCGTCTACGATGCCGAGCGTCACCATGTCCAGCATCAGAATATTCGCCGCGCCCGCGGTGGGCGTCTGGCGATTGCTGTAGACGTTGGGCGGCAGCGCCGGTGGAGCGCTGTCACCCGCGCCCAACTCCTCAAAGTCTTTAATTGGCTGCGCCTTGCCGTCTTCCTTCACCGTGAAGTCGGCTTCGGTAAGCCCATGCACCGGGTGGCCCTTTGAGTCCGTCACCGTGACATCCACTAACGTCAGCCGCGTCGAGACCGTCAGCGTCGGCGTGGCGGCGCCGGACGCGGTCGACGGCGCCTGCGCCATTTGCGCCATTGCATGGGCGCCCGAGAGGGCGCCTGCGATAAGACAAACTGCGACCAAAGTCCGCATCGTTCTCCTCTCACCTGTGCCGGTGCCTATGGCGTCTTCACTGCAAGCGGAACCTCCACCACGCCCATCTGCTGCGACGGCTGGTCCAGCACACCCACGCGAACAGAGAGCGCGCCCGCCGGTAGATCGATCTCGACAGGAACCAGGAACGGCTTCTGTAGGAACCCGGCCACTGCATCCGGGTTCAGGGTCAAACTGCGCTTCTCGTCCAGCGAGTTCAGCACCCGCCCCTGCACATCATAGGCGGCAATCGCAACCTCAAACGATGCCTTGCGCGATCCATCCGGCTGCGCCTCCAGCGTGATCTTGTCGCGAGGCAGATCGAAGGCAAAGCTGTAGCGCACCAGCGGCTTGCCCTTCAGCTCAGGATTCAGCGATCCGACCACCGTCGCATCGCCCGGCTTCGCGGAGTCAGTCGCCGGCAGCGCACGAACTGCGAACGTCACCTGCGTCGCAGCCGGCGCGCCATAATCCATGGCCGCGTGGAAAGGGTCGCGCGGAGGAGCGCTTTCGGCGCTTTTGAGATCACCCTTGGCCGGAGTGCGAACCGGCCCACTCAGATCCAGTGAGGTATAGCCCCGCCGATACTCCAGCTGAAGACCCGGCCGGTCCACCTTTACCTCGATGGTGTGATATTTGCCGTCGTACTTCGAGAGCGGCGGAACATAGGAGAGCGCATAGTAGTCCCCTCCCGTCGCAGTATCCTCTTGCAGAGCTCCCAGCAGATCGTTCCCGCCCGCATAGGCCTTGCCGCCGGTCGCCTTGGCAGTTGCGTCCAGTGAGTCTCTGTCGGCATTGACTACGTTATTGAACCCGATCGGATTGTTACGAGGCCGACCCGACGCCACAGCCTCCCCGGCTGGATTGCCGTACAGCCCGCGCGCGTCAATTGGATACAGCGCGACGCGCGCAGCTGTCAGCCGCCCGTAGACCTGCTGCAGCTGCGTCGTGTAGTCGATCACCAGACACGACGTGACGTTGCTGAAGGGTGGATAGTCGGTCAGCCAGGGGATTCCCGGCGTAAACCACATCAGGTTCTTTCGTCCTGGAATGGCCGCGACGAAGAGGGCCGTCTGGTTCAAAGCGTTCAGCGCCTGCTGGCTTTGGAAATTCGCCGCTGGACACGGGGGCGGACCTGCTCCTCCCGGAGCGGGATCCCAACGGGCATCAGGAATAAGGTGGTACGTGATCGAATTCACCGCGGCCACCAGCAGGTCTTGGTCTGTGGTGAATTCCTGCAGCACGTGCAGCCCACTGCCATCCATCGTTATCACAGCGCCCCGCGTCCCTGCTGGCATGGTCTTCAGATATTGCGTTGCGGCGTCCTTGGCGAGCTTCAGCGCCTCGGGTGAGGGTTGCAGGCCGCGCGAGATGCCGGTCGACACCTGATCGAAGAGCAGGATGTTTACGGCCGCCGAGCCGGGCTGCGAGATCTGCTGATTGCTGTAGACATCGGGCGGCAGCGGCGGAGCGGAGGATGCATTCAATAGCTTGTCCCTGCCGAACGCCTCAAAGTTCTTGATCGGCTGCGGCTTGCCGTCTTCCTTCACCGTGAAGTCGGCCTGCGTCAGCCCATGCACCGGATGGCCCTTCGCGTCCGTCACCGTCACGTCCACCAGCGTCAGCCGCGTGCTGACCTTCAGCGTGGGAACGGACGAGTCAGGCATGGAAGACCTTGCCAGCATCGCCGCGTCTGCACGAGCGGTCCATTGCTCGTCAGCCGGAGCCGGCGCAGCTGCCGCCGCAGTTTGTGCTGCGGGATTCGAAGCCGGTGAAGGCTCTTGCTGGCTCTGATCTGCTGCAACGGGAGCGGCGACAACAGGCGCCGCCGGTTCCGCAGTTGCCGCCGCAACCGGCTGGACTGGCTCTGTCTTCGGCGCTGCATCCGCCTTCGCAACCTCGGCAGGGGCCTCGCCTGCTTCCGCCGAATTCGCCAGAGGCGCAGAATTTCCTGTGATCCGTACGCTGTACGTCTGGGACGTAAGCTCGCTGACGCGGGCCAAAATCGAAAGGTGTCCTGGCTTTGCATCGTCGGGCACGCGAAGCTGCACAATATACCGGCCGCGCAGCATGGTGATGATTCGTTGAAACCCCTGCTTGAGACTGCCAGACTCTATCCCAAGCGCTAGTCCTCCAGTCGATTCAGCAATCAAGGGCAGGCCTTGATTGACCTGAGGGCCGAAAGAGTTGTTTACGGGATCCAGTTGGAAGATCGCAACCGCATTGCTCTGCGCGCGATCGGCGAGATCTTTTTGGGTGACCACGCTCCCGTGATCTTTGCCCTCGGTGATGGCGAGGATGGCACGGCGGCTTGGGGACTGCTTCAATGTGCGCGCCACGACTGCAAGCGTGTCCCACAGACGGCCGCCCTCTCTGCAGGTGTGTTTGCCAGTCTGTCCGGGAGGGTCGACGGCACTCTGAATGGCATCGCTGACCTGCGCTGGATCGGCGGGAATACTCGTCACACGGACCGACTCGCAATCCATCACGAACAGCGAGACGTGGTCGACGGATGTGAGGGAGAGGGAACCGAGCGAAGAAAGGGCCTGAGTCAACGGGCGCGAAAGGTCGGAGACCGGACTGTTCTGGTCAAGCAGGATGGCGAGGTCGATGGGGTCGCGGCCTTCCTGGCGCACAAAATTAGGCCGAAGCCAGGCGCCGTCCCCGAGTTTCACCTCAATGCTGCCGGCAGGCAGCGACGGAGTAGGCAGCTCGCCGTTGTGGTCGCGAATCAGCAGCGGTATCTCGATCAAGGCCGTCGACACGTGAAGCGTGGGAACCGGCCCGGCATCAGCGGCTGTCTGCGCCGATGCCGCGAGACCACCCAGCAAAAGCGCCTGCGCCACCATCAGCGGCACAATCCGCATCATCAGGAATCTCTGTCCACGAACCACCGTGATCTCCTTTGGGGCGCGGATTAACACTACAGATAGGAACTTCGACCCGCAATCGCGGGCCGAGTTGTTGGGCGCGTGCTGCCAAAATGCTCTAGACTCACACTCTGAATGCTGGAACTGGTGATCCTACGCGTGCTGATGGTGGCCTTCTTCATCCTGGCCAACAGCTTCTTCGTGGCCGCGGAGTTTGCCATCGTCAGCGTGCGCGAGACCCGCATGCAGCAGCTGGTCGCGCTCAACCGCCCCGGCGCGCGCACCGCCCTTGGCCTCAAACACTCGATCGACGAGTTCCTCCCCGCCGTGCAGTTCGGCGTCACCCTGGCCTCGCTCGCCCTCGGCTGGCTGGGCGAGCCCGCTGTCGCCGGAATGCTGCTCTCGCTCGCCGCGCGCTGGTTCACCCAGCTCCCTCCGCACGCCGTCGTCTACGCGCACGCCGCTGCCATCGCCGTCTCCTTCGCGGCCATCATCTATTTTGAGGTCCTGCTCGGCGAACTTGTCCCCAAATCGCTCGCCCTTGCCCGCACCGAGCGCATCGCGCTTGCCGTCGCCGGCCCCATGGACGTCTTCATCCGCCTCACCCGCCCCGCCATCCGCGTGATGAACGCCTCCGCCACCTTCGTCCTGCGTATCTTCCGCGCGCCGCCCGCCGGCGAAGGCTCCGTGCACTCGCCGGAGGAGATCAAGCTGATCGCTACTGCCACGCGCCGCATGGGCCTGCTGCCGCCTTACCAGGAAGAGATCATCCACCGCGCCATCGAGCTCAACCACGTCACCGTGCGCGAGATCATGACCCCGCGCCGCCGTATCTTCTCGCTCCCCGCCGGTATGACCGTCGAGCGCGCCAGCGCCCGCATCATCGAGGAGCAGCACTCCCGCGTACCGGTCTACGAAGACCGCCCGCACCCCGGCTCCGATGGCACCGACTTGCAGAACACCAACGCACCGCTCGCCGACCCCGACCGCATCATCGGCGTCGTCTACTCCAAGGACATCTCCCGCCTGATGCACTTCCGCGCCGTCACCCTCGCCCTCGGCGGCGCCATCAATTCCGCCAACTCCTCGCTCACCCTGCGCCAGGTCATGCGCGATGTCTTCGTCGTCCCCGAGACCAAGCTCGCCGTCGACCTGCTGCAGGAGTTCCAGCTGCGCCGCCGCCAGATCGCCGTCGTCGTCGACGAGTTCGGTTCCACCGTCGGCATCGTCACCGCCGAAGACGTCCTCGAGCAGGTCGTCGGCGAGCTGGAGGATGAGTTCGACATCGCCCCGCGCGCCGCCGGGCCGGACTCGGAGGGCGTCCTCGAGCTCGACGGCAACACCACCCTGCGCGACCTCGGCACCCAACTCGGCTGGACCTTTCCCCGTGAGGCCGGCGTCGAGACCCTCGCCGGCTTTGTGCTCGCGCAGCTCGGCCACCTGCCTCAGCCCGGTGAGAGCGTCCTCCACTCCGGCCGCCGCTACATTGTCGAGCAGATGACAGGCCGCCGCATCGCCCGCATCCGTGTGGAAACCATCGCTCTCCCATCCTCCATCATCAGCCCCGATCCGCAGATGAAGCTCGGACTCTAGCCTCCGCAGACCGAAGTGTCATAGCGATCCCTCTCCCGCGCCACGCCCGGCTGTTTAGGATAGGAATGGCTATGGCGCATGTTCTGGTTACCGGCGGCTCGGGCTTCTTTGGCGGTGTCCTCAAGCGCAGACTGCTGCGCGAGGGCAACACTGTCGTCTCGATCGACCTCGAGCCGGACGAGGATACCCTCCCCGGACTCACCAGCATCCAGGGCGACCTGCGCGACGCTGAGCTCGTGCAGCGCACCTTCTCTCAGCATCGCTTCGACGCCGTCTACCACGCCGCCGCTCAGCTCGCCCACGGCATGAAGCTCGACAAGGATCTCCTCTGGACCTCGAACGTCGACGCCACGCGCCTTCTCGCCGAGACCGCGCGCTCCGCCGGCGTCCGTCCATTCATCTTCATCTCCTCGAACTGCCTATGGGCCGCGAACCTCGGCCATCCCGTCAACGAGGAGCACGACACCCCCGCGCCGGTCGAGCTCTATGGCCAGTCCAAGCTGGCCGGCGAGAAGCTCCTCGAAGAGTTCACTGGCGACCTCGACGTGGTCACCCTTCGCTGCCCCACCATCATGGACGCCGGCCGCCTCGGTCTGCTCGCCATCCTCTATGAGTTCATCGACGACAACAAGACCGTCTGGGTCGTCGGCTCTGGCGCCAACCACTACCAGTTCATCTATGCCGACGATCTCGCCACCGCATGCATCCAGTCTGCCGCGTACGGCAAGTCCGACCTCTTCCACATCGGCTCGGACAATGTGGTCTCCATGCGCGAGATGTACGAGAACGTCATCCAGGCCGCGGGCAGCAGATCCCATGTGCGCTCTCTGCCCCAGGGCCCCACCATCGCCGCCATGATGCTCGCGCACAAACTGCGCGTCTCGCCGCTCGGCCCCTACCACTACAAGATGATCGCCGAGAGCTTCCTCTTCGACACCACGCGCATCAAGCAGCGCCTCGGCTGGCAGCCCACGCTCACCAACGAGCAGATGCTGCTGAAGGCCTACAAGTATTATTCCGACCACCGCGCGGAGATCGCCGCCCGCACCAATGTCTCTGCCCATCGCAAGTCTGCGTCCATGGGTGTCATTCGCCTGCTGAAATGGATATCCTGAGGCAACGCGGAGACGCCAGCCTCTGATCACCCTGCCCAAACCCGTTCGCCGCGTCCTCATCACCCTGCCTGTGCTCTGGGTAGTGGTATCAGTCGTCTTTCTCCTGATCCATCTCGTCCCCGGCGACCCCATCGCGCAGATGCTGGGCGACGGCGCCACCGCCGCCGACATCTCCGGCCTGCGCCATTCGCTCGGCCTCGACCTTCCCATCCACACGCAGTATCTGCGCTACTGGCGCGGCGTCCTCCACGGCGACCTCGGCCAGTCGCTGCGCCTGCATGACTCCGTCACCCACCTCGTGCTCCAGCGTTATCCCTACACGCTCGCCCTCACCGTCGCCGCTCTGGCGATCGGCGTTGCCATCTCCATCCCCGCAGGCGTCTGGTCCGCGCTGCACCGCGGCCGCTGGCAGGACCGTGTGCTCGGGGTGGTCTCGCTGGGCGGCCTCTCGTTTCCCAACTTCGCCCTCGGCCCCGTCCTCATCCTTATCTTTTCCATCTACCTCGGCTGGACGCCTGTCTCCGGTGCCGGCGCCGGGCCCATCTTCGGCGGCGGCTTCTGGCTCTACCTTGTGCTGCCCGCCGTCACTCTCGGCGCCGGACTCGCCGGCGTCCTTACCCGCATGGTGCGCACCGCCATGCTCGAAGAGCTCTCGCAGGACTACATCCGCACCGCCCGCGCCAAAGGCCTGCCCGAGCGCACCGTCGTCTACCGCCACGCCCTCGCCAACGCGCTCATCCCGGTCATCACGGTCATCGGCCTGCAGTTCGGCAGCCTGCTCTCCGGCGCCGTCGTCACCGAGACGGTCTTCTCCTGGCCCGGCATCGGCCGCCTCACTCTCTCCGCCATCTCCAACCGCGACTACGCCCTGGTCCAGGGCTGCATCCTCGCGGTTGGGCTGACCTACGTCGCCGTCAACCTCCTCACCGATATGGCGTATACCTTCGCCAACCCACGCATGAGAATCTAGAGACGTATCTGTCATTCCGCAGCGGCTGGGCCGCGGAGGAATCTGCTTTTGTTTGGATCGGGCCGGTCAGTTTCACCTCAAACCACGATGCCGTCATCCCGAGCGAAGGCCGCATCGCGGCCGAAGTCGAGGGACCCCCGCATTTGTATTGCAGTCGTATTGCTGCTCGTACCTTTCTCCCTTTGCCTTTCGCTCACTGCTCAGTCAACAAAAGACCAGCCCACCCACACCTTCCACGACCGCACCACTCGCGCCGCCTTCGACTACCCCGCCAGCTGGACCTTCGCAGAGCAGGACCACCAGATCAGCACCTTCCATCTCGACGCGCGCACCGCGCCGCATTCCACCCGCCTGCGCGCCGTCGTCGCCATCCCGCAGAACCCCTTCCCGGACTCCACCTTCTCCGGCGCCTATCTCTACTACTCCGTCACGCGCGGCATTACCGCCTCGGCCTGCGCGCGCCAGGCCGTCCCGCCGCGCATCACTGCAGGCGAGGCGGCGCACCGCGCCGCAGAGTTCCGCGCCTCGCATCCAGATCCCGATCCCAACCCCGACTCCGACCCCAGTGACTCAGCAGGGAAGTCTCCCGCCGCGCCCACCATAGTCCTCACCGCAAAGCCCGACAAGCTCCAGATCGCCGGCATCCCCTTCACCCATGGCCGCGATGAACAGCGCGACGTCTGCCTCACCCAGCATGACGACGTCTACACCACCTACCGCGCCGGCTCCTGCCTGCGCTTCGACCTCGCCATCAACAACTTCTGCGGCGGCGAGGTCTCGGGCGTCCGCGACATCTCCGTAAAGCAGCTCGAGGACGTCCGCTCTCGCCTCTTCGCTATCCTCTCCACCCTCCGCTTCGACCCGAAGTAACCGTCTCGGCCTCGACCTGGAACCCGCAGTCTCCGGTGAGCCGATGATCCAGTCCCCGGCAATCCCAAGAGACCGCCAGCCAAAGATTCCACCGTCGGTCTATCATCGTGAGTCGTTGCCCATCATCCGTGCCATCCAGGAGAAACCTTTGCGCCGTTGGTCCGTCTCGTTTGTCAGCGCCCTCATCCTCAGCACCGTTGCCAACCTGGCCGTCGCATCCGGCGTAAAGGTCGCGCCCTACGGCACCACAAAAGACGGGCGTCCGGTCAACGCCTTCACCCTCTTCAACGACAAGGGCGCCAGCGTCACCGTGCTCGACTACGGGGGCACCATCGCCGCCATCCGCGTGCCTGACCGCACCGGCAAAATCGGCAACGTCGTCATGAGCTTTGCCGACCTCAGCGGCTTCGAGGCGCCCAATCACTGGACCAACGCCGACATCGGCCGCTACGCCAACGTCATTCTCCATGGCTTCACCCTGGACGGCGTCAAATACCCTCTGGCCCAGGACGCGCGCGGCACCACCATGCACAGCGGCCCTGAGACCTGGGCGCGGCGCATCTGGATCGCCGAACCCATCCAACCAAAAGACGGCGCATCCCTTACCCTCATGATGGACTCGCCAGACGGCGATCAGGGCTTCCCTGGCCACGCCATCGTCAGAGTCACCTACACCTTCAACAATCAGGACGAGCTGCAGCTCGACTGGACCGCAACCGTCGACAAGGCCAGCCCCGTCAACTTGACCAACCACCTCTACCTCAACCTCAACGGCAACAGCACCACATCCGTCTGCGACGAAGACATGCAGGTGATGACCGATCAGGCCGCCAACCAGGTGCAGGAGAGGCCCGGCGCCAACGGCGAGATCGGCTCAGTCATCGGCACGCCCTTCGACTTCACTAAGCCCACCGCGCTCAAAGAACGGCTCTCCATCTGCTCCCAGCTCTCCCAGCCGCCCGCGCAGCCCGGCGCTCCTCGCACACCGCCTCCGCCCATGCCCGCCGGCATGACCCGTTCCTTCAACGAGCCCTTCATCCTGCACGATGAAGATCGTCGGCTCGATCGTGTCGCCGCGCGCCTGCATGACCCCGCCAGCGGCCGCATCATGGAGCTGCGCACCACCGAGCTCTCCGTTCACGTCTTCACCCCATTCGCCATGGAGCCCACGCTCATCAGCGATGCCGGCAAGCCCTTCGTCCGCGTCCCCTCCATCGCCTTTGAGACCCAGCACCTGCCCGACAGCCCCAACCACCCGGAGTACCCGACCGTCATCCTGCAGCCCGGCCAGAAGCTTCACTCCACCACCATCTTCGCGTTCTCCACCGACGCAAAGTCTGCAAAGCATTAGCCCGTTCCGCGATCGCCATTAAAAACTATGCCCCTGCGCCGCAGACATTCGCGAGGCAGGGGCACAATTTCCTTCCGCAGAAAACTTACATCGCCTTCTTCGCTGTGAACTCCTGCGGAGGAGGGCCCTGTCCGTCCCCGCCGCCGGGGAAGCCGCTGATGGTGCGTGTGAACTTCACGGTGCCATCTGCCTGGGCCTTGCCCGCGTAGCTCAGTGTGATCTTGTTGTCGTTGAACTCGCGTACGACATCAAAGCTGATGGTGTCGCCGTCCGTCTTGCCGTTTGAGATCGCCGCGTCGCCCATCTGGCCGCCACCCATGGTGCCGGTCACCGTGCCGCCGTCGACCTTCAGGGTAAAGGTTGTGGTCATCGTCGCGCCGTCGCGGCCCGGAACCTCAGCCGTCCACTTGCCGTTGAAGTCGGCGGCCAGCGCGGCTGCGGTGCTGAGTGCGAAGAACAGAGTTGCTGCAAGCAGTTTCTTCATTGTTTATGCATCTCCAAAATTGAACTATTTGCTACGGCGTCGATTCTACCCCGCGCCCGGTGGAATATTCACGTGCGCTACCATTTTTTGTATTCAAGAACGATGTCCAGGCGTCAATGGATCGTAATAAGCAATCCCGCACTCATTCCGACGGATTGTTGATGACCACGCGCAAAGCTGTAGTCATAGGCGGGTTCAAGGAACCAGCCGAAGTGATGCTTACGTGCCGGCCAGAACATGAAGTCACCGGCCACCTCGCCTGCTATTGAGTTGCTTGTACTGCCATTCTGCCGGAGGTACGCCCACTCGGGGCCGACCCCGAGCATAAATTCCGCTTTGCGTGAGATCGTCCACGGTTTCTTGAACAAAAGGTCGGTGTCCCATTCTGTCGTCTTCCAGGTTAAGAAAGGTGAGACGCCCGCTTCAACCTCCAGCCGGTCCTTTATGGGTGTCGTTTCAACTGCAAAGTTTGGTGCAAAGGCGGCTGCTCCTCCCGTCAGATTCCAGCTTGTAGCAGCGCCAATTTCGAGGATGGCGGCCGGCTCTTTTTCTTCGGAGATTCCTTCCAAAGTCTGAGGTGTATGGTCCGGCGAAGTTTGGCTGCGGACAGGCAACGCCGACAGAAAAGCGCCTGCCAGCGCGAGGACAAAAATTTGAATTCGTACGATTTTCCATCGCATGAATTGCCTCTCTACTCAAATGTATGGGTTGCCAGCAATTGCGCCAGCAGTATAGAAAGAATTGACATAAGGGAACCCAGGAGCACGATGCTCGCGATCTCCCACCGCGTCCACCGAATCATTCGCATGCGCCGCTTGCTGCTGCGGCCCCACTTCGGAACTTCGGCCACAGCTCCTCCTTGCGGAATGCGGATGCCCGGAGGAGCGAAGCGTCCTCCGGGCATCCCAGGTTGAGTTGAGCTAGAAGTGAAATCCGAGTTCGGCGGTGAGGGCGCGCGGCGTCAGGTAGTGCGTCCCCGAGAAGGTGGAAAGAAAGTTATAGAGCGCGTACTTGTTGGCTAGATTTACCGCGGTGAGATGAATGCTCCATTTGTATTTGTCGCCCTTGAAAAGATCATCGTCGCCCACCGAGGCGTCGAAGACACTGCGTTCCTTGATGCGGGGAGGATTATGGTCGTCATCCTCGGTGTTTACGGCGGGAATCGAGACCAGATTGGAGGTCAGTTGCGAGGCGAGGCACTGGCTAAATCCCGAGTAGGGGGTCGCCTTGACTCCGTTGCAGGCGAAGCCCGCCTCGAACTGCTGGTCGAAGGAGAGCCCGCTGAGGTCGATGCCAGGCTGGCTGTTGATCGTAATCGAGGTTGCTGCGCATAGGCTGTTGGGATCGATCACGTTGTAGCAGGGCACGGATCCAGCAGTCAGGCCGCTGTCCAGTCGCCAGTTGAACGAGATCCACGGGCTGAACTTGCCGGGGATCTGGTATTGCACGTTGGTGGTCTCGTTGTATTTTTCGTCGTGATCGATACGGAACGGATAAAGGCTTCCCTGGGCGACCGTTGCTCCCGCTCCCGCGATCTGCGGTGGGAAGAAACGCGCGGCCACCGAAGACATGACGACGAAGGCGGACACTCCGTGGAAGTGGGGTACATCCGCCCGCAGATCGAAGCCGGGAATCTTCGAGTTGTGCCAGTCGATGGGGAAGGTAATCGGAGTATTGCCCAGCACAGAGAAATCGAAGGCGTTATGGGTGTACTTCCAGATGTAGTCGCCGGAGAGAACGAAGTTCCGTTCCGATGGCCTGCTGCAGGCCCGCATGGAACTCGTTGCGGAATCCGGGCTCGAGCGTCGTGCCGACACCTGGACTGCACAGCAGCAATGGAGCCAGAACAGCGCTGCCGCAGCCCTGGCTGGAAAGAACTAGGTTTTCGTTGAACGGCGACTCCAGTGTGCGCGCGTACGACACACGCAGCACCGTGTTCGTCTGCTTCAGCTTGTAGGACACGCCCACGCGCGGCTCCGCCTGCCGCGCAATGGCCAGCCCGTTGTACAGGTCGCCGCGAATACCCGCGTTGATGGTCCAGTTGCCGGCGGTGATCTGGTCCTCGGCGTAGAGGCCGAGTTCCTTGACGTCGGTATGGCCGTTGAAGGTGTAGTAGCCGCCGCCGCGCGTCAGGTCATAGGGCAACAGGTCTGGGTCGAACGTGCCGCCGTCCTCGGGATCGTTGGAGACATCGCCCGCCCCGGCGCACTGCGTCGGGCTGGTAAAGCCAGGCAGCGGGTTGCCGCTCTGGTCCACGCAAGGGGAATTGAATGTGGAGTTCACGATGGCCAGCGGATCGTTCTCCCGCAGGAAGGTCTGCGAGTATTCCGCGCCCAGCTTGATGTTGTGGATGCCTTTCACATAGGAGATGCTGGCGTGGGCGCCCGCATCGGTAAGCGAACGCGACTGGCTGATGGTCTGGTTCTGGATCGGGCCAACGTCGGCGAGTGGATTGCCGCTCGGATAGTAGTTGTAGGCATCGCGGCGAACATAGCCTGTGACGCTGAAGACCGAATCCACACTCACGGTATGGGTATAGGTGGGAGCGATATTAAAAGTGTCGATCTTGGAGCGCTGGTCTGCATTGCCCACGCTGCCGAAGACAGGGTCCGCGCTGGTGCCCCCGCTAATCACGTTCTGCACGTTCAGGTTATCGAATGAGTTGGGGGTCTGAAACCAGGAGCGGCTGATGCCAAGGTTGAGGTGGATAGAGTCTGTCGAGGTAAGTTGGCGGTCGATCCGGTCGAAGATGTTGAACTCATTTCCTTTGTCGTGGAACACAGAGAATTCGGGTGGATCGAGGAAGCGGCCGGTATTCAGGCCGTCCAGCTCGATGAAGTTGCCCCAGTCCTTGTTGCCGTAGCTGAGATCGACGGAGGCGGTCGCCGTGCCAAAGGTGCCGAAGGAGGTGGCGACCGTGCCGGTGGGGGTGGTAACGCCCTGTCCGGAGCGGCTTGTGACTTCGATGACCACGCTGGTCTTGCCGCCAAACTCAGCCGGCGGCGCGCCGTCGATCACCTCCAGCGACTGGACGGAGTTGGATGGCAGCTGATTGCTGAAGACCTTGCTCTGCTGGTCGGTAATGGGCTGGCCGTCGATGGAGAAAGAGTTCGACGCATGGTCGCCGAGGCCGTGGAAGAGGCCGTTCGAATCGGCCGCGATGCCCGGCGAAGCCAGCGTAACCAGAGAGCTCAGAGAAGACGACGCGCTCTCCAATGGAAGCTTCTGGAACAGATCGCGGTCCACGTCGGTGTGGCCGACCGGGTCACTCTCAAGCAAGTCACCCCCGGTCGTTACCTCGATTGTTGTGGAGATTGCGCCCGGCTTCAGCGAGGCATCGACCGTGATCGGAACGGTCGATCGCACATCCGCATCCTGCGATATTGTGGTGAAGTTCGGGGCAGAGACGGTGAGGTGGTATGGGTTTAAGGGCAGATTGGTGAACTGGTAGCGGCCGGAACCGTCGGTTGTTGTACGGCGGCTGAGTCCGCTGACGGGGTTATCGATCGAGACGCTCGCTCCGCCAATCAATGCCCCGTTTGCATCGGTGACAGTGCCATGGATGGTGCCGGAGTTGCCGGCCGACTGCGCCAGAATCGTTGAAAAGCTGAAGAAAAAGAGCATTAAAGACGTCGCCAAGGACGCCCGCTGCATAAGCGAGTGCATGACACTACCTCCTGGGTTAGAGCCTGACTGTGAAGCGCGGTTAAGAGCGGGTCAGGTCAGCAGGAGGAGGGCGTGAGAAGAGCGCGAACTCTGGAGTGAACTGGTGCGATGGAAGCGGACTGGCTGTCTCGTACCGGGTGTACACCCGTGCGACACAGACCGGCGTGACCGCGACTGCAACCTGCACCGCCATGTGCGCGGTGACGCAGAGGCCGCAGTCCTGATGGGAGAGATTGTCCTGGGCATGATTGTGGACGGCGGAGATCATGCCGCCAACCATCACCAGCGCAAGACACAACACCGCGAGAAGAACGCGTAACGTCCGTCTCCGCGAAGTTGAATGTCTGCTCACTATCCCATGAATATAGCGCAGCTCTTGTAAAAGCGGTGTGGGGTTTCAAACATCGCGGCCCGGTCAGGGCATCACTGCGATCCCCGATATTGCGATCAGGCGCTTGACACCCGCCGTACAATTAAAGAAGAGGGAAGCGAGCGCAAGCAGTGTTTTTTCAGTGTTTTTTCCGCGGAGAGGAAGCGAGCACGAGGGCGTTTCGATGCGGTTGAGTCCTACAGCAGGGGGAGCCGAATGGACTTCAAGCCGTCGCAAATCTCGCTCCCCGGAGCACGCTAAGAATCAACAAGATGCAGCTAACTCGTTTAGTATCAGGTACGATTTTTAAGTCGTTTCGTTTCAAATAAGTAGGAATTTCTATAGGGGGAGGGGGGTACACATGCCACGCATCTCACGCCTCAAACGCAGCGAAGTTCGTCCCTCCTCGGTCGAGATCTACGACCGCACCCTCCGCGACCGCGGCAACGTACCCAACATGTTCCGCACCATGGCCCACCGGCCGGAGATCTTCGAGACCATCATCGCCCACATGGACGCGGTGCTCAACACCGGCACCCTCTCGAAGGCGCTCAAGGAGCTGGTCATCGTTCGCACCTCGCAGTGCAACCGCACGCCCTACTGCCTGGCCTCGCACACCGCCATCTGCAAGCGCCTCGGCTGGAGTGATGCACAGCTCGAAGCGCTGAAGGATACCGCCGGCAATAGCGCCACCTTCACCGACGCCGAGAAGGCCGCCATCCATCTCGCCGAGACCATGACCCTCTACCCCCACGGCTACACCGAAGAGGACTTCCAGCGCCTGCGCAGCTTCTACTCCGAAGGTGAGGTAGTTGAATTGATGGCCGCCATCGGCCTCTTCAACTACTTCAACCGCTTCAACGATGTCCTGGAGATGGAGCCAACGCAGCCCGCCTCCGCCGAAGAACTCGCCGAGGCCGGCGTGGGAGTTCCCGCCGCCGCGCGCTAAGGCCAAGGTTCGTTAGGGATAGAGCAGCACGGCGACGTTGTACGAAGTGAA
Source organism: uncultured Acidobacteriaceae bacterium (assembly GCA_963766975.1). GTDB lineage: Bacteria > Acidobacteriota > Terriglobia > Terriglobales > Acidobacteriaceae > Edaphobacter. Next base: position 273,629 of record CAVYCF010000007.1, on the reverse strand, counting down.
CGGACTGCTTGCATCGCCGGCGCACGCGCCCACCGAAGCCTGGTGATACTTTCCCGTCGCCAGGCGTGAGTTCAGTTCTTCCGGCAGCCGGTCCAGACTGGCCGCTGTAAACCGCATGATGAACCACGGCTTCCGCGTGCCTGCGTAGCCTGTATCCATGGCGCATGTCTCTCGCGCGACCGCAACATCGCTTGCACTGCCTGCGATCGCGACAGGAGCCTTCCTGCGCACCAGCGCCGCCACTGCAGCCTCCTGATCGGCGAGACCGAGGGCGCGAGTGGTTCGTGCGAAGTCCTCCACCGCGTAGAACTCCCCGCCACGCCGGACCACGCTGATTCCCGCCGCGTCGATCGACGGATCCAGCAGGTTGGCCCGATGATGCTCCGAGTTCATCCACATCTCGTGGATCTCGGACGCGTCGGGGGCCTCGGCAACGTTCTCCTCGATCAGGCTGAAGGCCGCGCCCGCGCCTGCGCCGCGTCTGGTGAGCTCAGGCTCCCCGGAGAACTGGTGCGAGATGCCGCCGTGCTCCGCCATCTGCTCGGCATGCTGCGCCGCCGCGATCGCCAGCGCTGGGTCACGATGCAGCGGCTGGAGGCCGCGCGCCGCACGCTCCTGGTTGGCCGCAGCCAGCAGATACTGCTCGGCCACGCTGACGGCGTCGGCAGGGCCACCCGCGGCCTGCGCGATGGCAGAGGTCAGCAAGGCAGCAATTGCGAGCAACCGGATTGAAGTCCGCGGAGATGCCACGCTTCGATTAAACCCGAGACGCAACCGGGAGACGCGCTCTTCTGCGTATCACTTTTGGGGGATCGATTCAGAAGGGAACTGGCCGTGCATCGTCTCCCATGTCCGAGAGATGCCGTCTTCCAGGCCGGTGGTGTGCCGCCAGCCGAGCGCGTGCAGGCGTGAGACGTCCATCAGCTTGCGCGGCGTGCCGTCGGGCTTCGTGGCGTCGAAGGCGAGCCTGCCGCGGAAACCAAGCACGCGAGCGACGGTCTCGGCCAGCTCGCGGATGGTGACATCCTCGCCGGTGCCGATGTTGATCAGGGGAGGGAAGTCCTCCACGCAGCAGCGAACCAAAGCGCTCTTCGTCAAGGTTCATCAGGAAGATGCATGCCTGCGCGAGGTCGTCGGAGTAGAGCAGCTCGCGCCGCGGCGTTCCTGTGCCCCACACGACGACCTCCTCTGCGCCGGTCCGGATGGCTTCGGCGGTCTTGCGGATCAGCGCCGGAAGCACGTGTGAGTTTGCCAGATCGAAGTTATCGCCGGGACCATAGAGGTTGGTTGGCATGGCTGCCAGATAGCGTGTGCCGTATTGCCGGTTGTAGCTCCAGCACATCTCGATGCCGGCGATCTTGGCGATGGCGTAGGCGCGGTTGGTCGGCTCCAGCGGCCCGGTGAGCAGATACTCCTCTTTGATGGGCTGCGGGCAGAGCTTGGGATAGATGCACGAGGAGCCGAGGAAGAGCAGACGCTTCGACTCCAGCGCGATTGCGGCTGGCTTCGATGACGTTGGTCTGGATGGCGAGATTGTCGCGGATGAAGTCCGCAGGATAGGTGTTGTTGGCGAGGATGCCGCCGACCTTGGCCGCGGCGAGAAAGACGAACTCCGGCCGCTCGTCGGCGAAGAACGCGCTCGACGGCGCTCGCGTCGCAGCAGATCGAGCTCGGCGCGCGTGCGCACGACAGCGTTGCCATAGCCGGACTGTGTGAGAGTCGCGATGGATCGCCGAGCCCACCAGGCCGCGGTGACCGGCGATGTAGATGCGGCTGTCGTGCTGCATGAAGTTCGCCGGGGTGGATGCTGAACTGGTGATGGTCGCCATCGATTAGGTCTCGCGGACGTTGTAGGCCTCAAAGCCGTGGCGGCGCACCAGTGCATCGCGCTCCGCGGCCTTGAGGTCGGACTCGACCATCTCGCTCACCAGTTCGTCGAAGGTGGTGCTGTGGTGACCAGCCAAGTTCACGCTTGGCCTTGCTTGCATCCCCCAGCAGCGTCTCCACCTCGGTGGGGCGGAAGTAGCGCGGATCGACTGCGACCACAACATTGCCGTTGCTATCGACGGCCTTCTCGTCTACGCCGGAGCCGGACCATGTAAGGTCCATCTCCAGCAGCTTCGCGCAGCGCTGCACAAACTCCCGCACGCTGTACTGCTGGCCGGTGGCGATGACGTAATCCTGCGGCTTCTCCTGCTGCAGCATCAGCCACTGCATCTCAATGTAGTCGCGCGCGTGGCCCCAGTCGCGCTTAGCGTCGAGATTGCCCAGGTAGAGTTCGGACTGCAGGCCGACCTTGATGCGCGCCAGGCCGCGCGTGATCTTGCGTGTGACAAAGGTCTCGCCGCGCATCGGAGACTCGTGATTGAAGAGGATGCCGTTGCAGGCATAGATGCCGTAGGCCTCGCGGTAGTTCACCACGATCCAGTAGCCGTAGAGCTTGGCCACCCCATAGGGCGAGCGCGGATAGAACGGCGTAGTCTCGCGCTGCGGCGTCTCCTGCACCAGGCCGTAGAGTTCGGACGTGCTGGCCTGGTAGAAGCGTGTCTTCTTTTCAAGCCCGAGGATCCGGATCGCTTCGAGCAGCCGCAGCACACCCAGCGCGTCGGAGTTCGCCGTATACTCCGGCTCTTCAAATGAGACCTGCACGTGCGACTGCGCGGCCAGGTTGTAGATCTCATCCGGCTGCACCTTCTGCACGATGTGGATGAGCGAGGTGGAGTCGGTCATGTCGCCATAGTGCAGGAAGAAGTGCGGCGAAGGGATGTGCGGGTCCTCGTAGAGGTGGTCGATGCGGGCGGTGTTGAAGAGTGACGACCGCCGCTTGATGCCGTGTACCTCGTATCCCTTATTGAGCAGAAACTCCGCAAGGTACGCGCCGTCCTGTCCGGTGACCCCTGTGATCAATGCCTTCTTCAAGCCTTCGCACCCTCATCGCGGACTCGCCTGGAGGTCCGGCCCGCTCGCTTCCATGGTACTTGAGGCCGATGCGCGGGTTTGGCGCCGTGAGGATTCAGTGGCGGCCAGCCACGGCCAGCATGTCGCTCTCGAACCGCTCCAGCACCTGCTGCTTGCCCAGATGCTTAACGGCGTAGTCCCGAGCGCTGCGCCCAAGCCGCAGCCGCAGCTCGGTGTCCTCCAGCAGCAGCAGCACGGCGGAGTGGAGGGCGAGGGCATCTTCGGCGGGGATGGGAAGGCCGCGGCCCTCTACCATCTGCGCCACCTGTGTGCCGGGATGCGCGGTGGCAATCACCGGCCGGCCGCTGGCCAGCATCGCGCTCAGCCGGGAGGGCATGACCAGGTCGGCGGCGCTGGCGCGCTGGGGCAACAGATGAATGTCAGCCGCGTTCAACAGGTCATTCAATCGGCTGAGCGGCTGCAGCGGCAGCATCGTGACATTGGAAAGGCCGGCGATGAGCTCCTCCAACTGCTTGCGAAATGCGCCATCGCCGCAGAAGAGGAAGTGGACCCGGGGATCGTCGCGAAAGGATTCAGCGAGTCGCGGCAGAACCTCCAGCCCCTGTTTGGCGCCCATGTTGCCGGAGTAGAGCAGAATGATCTTGCCCTCGATGCCGGGAATCTGGGAGGCAAGGTCGCGGCGAATGAGATTGTCCCGCGGCGGCAGGTCCAGCGGGCGGATTGCGTCGACGTCAACCCAGTTGGGAAAGAGGATAACGCGCTCCGGCGGAATGCCTTTGGAGAGCGCCCGGTCGACCATTCTCGCGGAGATGCCGGAGACGCGATCGAATGCATAGACGAAGAACTTCTCGACGCGCAACGCAGCATCGTGGATCGGTCCCTGCGCGGGAAGCAGGCCGAGGTCGAAGGCCGCGTCCACTTCAAAGTCCTGCACATGCAGCCAACTGGCGGCGCCGGAGCACGCCGCTGTGAAGAGCGTCATGGGAGTGCAGAAGAAGGTCGGTTCCACGGTGAAGATCAGCTCCGGCCGACGGAACATCTCGCGCAGCATCACGGGGATACTGCTGACCATGAAAGAGAACAGATGAAGGATGCGCTTGATGCCGGTGGGCTGCTCGGGAACGTAGAGCGGGGTGCGCAACACGGTCGGCTGGCCAGGCGCGCTCTCGGTGCAATACGACTTGCCGCGGTAGTCCTCGCGAATGCGCCAGGCGGGATAGTAGGGCGGCGCGGTCACAACTCGCACCTGATGGCCGCGCTCCGCAAGCCAGGCTGCCATCTCGCCGGTGTATTTGCCGATTCCCGTCAGCTCCGGCGAGTAGTTGAGTCCGTAGATCAGGATTCGCAAACGTGCCTTTCAAACGGCCGGGGCGCCGCACAATTGCCAGGTAAAAGTGTTCCGTGGTGATTCTCTATGATAAACAGGGTTAGATGCCGACTGCCACGCTGCTTTTGCCCGCACGCTCCTCGCTGGTAACGTTCGCCAGGCGACAGCCCCTGGCCCTCGGCGGTGCGCTCCTGCTGGCAGTGTTCGTGACCTGTGCTCTGCTCGCGCCCTGGCTCGCGCCGCAGGACCCGGCGCAGATCGACCTTGGCGCGCGACTGCTCACGCCGGGGCATGGTCATTGGTTTGGCACCGACGAGCTGGGCCGCGACATCCTTTCGCGAACGGTATACGGCGCCCGCATCTCGCTCGCAGTCTCTCTCTCGGTTGTCTCGATCTCGCTTGCGCTTGGTTTGGTCGCAGGACTGGTTGCGGGCTTCTACGGCGGTTGGGCCGATACTGTGCTGAACGTCTACGTGACCAATGCATTCCTGGCGCTGCCGGGCATTCTGCTGGCGATCGCATTTGTCGCCTTTCTCGGAGCAGGCCTGCTCAATCTGATTCTTGCGCTTTCCATCTCCGGGTGGGTGGGGTATGCGCGGCTGGTGCGCGCCCAGGTGATGGCCGTGAAGGAGCGGGAATTTGTGGAGGCAGCGCGGGCGCTGGGAGCGCCGGACCTGCGCATCGTCCTGCGCCACATTTTGCCGAACATCGTGCAGCCGGTGCTGGTCCAGGCAGCCATCGGGATGGCGGGCGCTGTACTGGCCGAGGCGACGCTCAGTTTTCTGGGACTGGGAGTGCCGCCACCCGCGCCTAGCTGGGGCTCCATGCTGAACGACGGTCGCTCGCATCTCTTCGATGCGCCCCACCTGGTGATCTTTCCCGCGCTTGCCGTGATGCTGGCGGTGCTGGCATTTAACTTCATCGGCGACGCGTTGCGCGACTACCTCGACCCGCGCACGCGGATGAGTGTGAACCCCTGATGAAGGATACTCAGGGGCGGCAACAGGACGGAGAGTTTGTCATCGGAGTGATCTCCGATACGCATGGACTCTTGCGGCCGGAGGCGGTTGCCGCGCTCGCCGGGGTCAATCATATTCTGCATGCAGGTGACGTGGGCGATGCGGCGATTCTCGACCGGCTGCGTGCACTCGCGCCGCTGACAGCGATCCGCGGCAACGTTGATACCGTGGGGCGGTGCGGGGAGCTGCCAGCCACGGAAGCGGTTGAGCTTGGCGGGCAGACCTTTTACCTGGTGCATGCGATCGAGGACCTGGACATCGATCCGCGCGCGGCTGGTGTTGCGGCCGTGGTCTATGGACATTCGCACCAGCCTGCGATCGAAGAGCGCAATGGTGTGCTGTATCTCAATCCCGGGAGTGCCGGGCCCCGCCGGTTCAATCTGCCGGTAACCGTGGCGAAGGTGCGAATCGCGCAGGGAAAACTGGGCCCCGGGATCGTTCCTTTGTGAGCCCTGCACCGGCTTTGTCCCACCAATGGGTCTTTGACCCTGTCTTTCCAGTTTGCTAGACTCAGAAAGTTGTGCGGCGAAGTTCCAGGACGCGGCACACGATGCCTTATTCCTCAGTAGCTCAATGGCAGAGCATTCGGCTGTTAACCGAAGGGTTGTAGGTTCGAGTCCTACCTGAGGAGCCACTCCTTCAAATCATGATGCGGGTTGACGGTCTTGCGGCACCCAGAATAAGGTTATTGCGTTGAAGAAAACGCTTTCCGCAAAACTCCAAACGCTGATCCAGGATGACAAACTGATGACAGGTAAATTACGTTTTCACGCAGCTTCGGCTGCAAAGTTTTCGCATTATGCGGCCATCGCCCTTGCCGTCATGCTCGCCGCTCCCCTTACAGCCCAGGTGAAGACGGAAGTGCCTGACGTTGAGCCGACTGCGAAGCCGTATGCGGTGGAGCACATCAAGATCCACGGCGAGGCGCTGGAGGGCAATCTGGAAGGCGACACAGTAGACCGCGATGCGATCGTGTTTCTGCCGCCCAGTTATGCGAAGGACAAGAAGCGCCGGTATCCGGTGATCTATGCGCTGCATGGCTACTCGATTGGCGCGGAGCAGTGGACGCATGAGATCCACGTACCGCAGACGATCGAGGGCGCGGTGGCGAAGGGCGCGAAGGAAGTGATCGTGGTGCTGCCGGACTCGAAGACGATCCACAACGGGTCGATGTATTCGAGCTCGATGACGACGGGAAATTTTGAGAAGTACATCTACAAGGACGTGGTGGAGTATATGGACACGCACTACCGCACGATCCCGAAGCGCGAGAGCCGCGGGCTAGTGGGCCACTCGATGGGCGGGTATGGTGCGTCGCGGATTGGAATGAAGCATCCGGATGTGTTTGGCGCGCTGTACATCATGAGCCCGTGCTGCATGTCGGCGCGCATTGGTGGTGGTGGCGGAGGTGGCAGGCCAGCGGGTGCAGGCGCTGCTGGCGCGCCGGGAGCAGCTGCGGCGGGTGCGCCTGGAGCTCCTGCAACAGCCGGGGCGGGTGCGCCTGGAGCTGGAGCGCCGGCGGGGCCGAGGCCTGCGGGCGGGCCGGGGGGAATGGGGCCGGGCGGGATGGAGGCGGCCGTGGCTGCGGCGAAGACGCCGGAGGACATTGCCAAGCTGCCTGCGATGTTCCAGACGCAGCTGGCGACGGCGGCGGCGTGGGCGCCCGATCCGAAGAACCCGCCGCTGTATGCGGACCTGCCGACCAAGGATGGCGTTCCGCAGCCGGATGTGGAGGCGAAGATGGCGGCGAATGCGCCGCTGGCGTTTGTGGACCAGTACATCGACAACTTGAAGGAGTACAAGGCGATCTCGATGGACGTGGGCGACCAGGACGGGCTGCGCTTCGATGCGATCAAGCTGCACGACATCCTGGACAGCTACGGGATCAAGAATGGCTTCGAGATCTACCACGGCACGCATACCAGCGCGGTGGCGGTCCGCTTCCAGGAGCACGTGATGCCGTTCTTCAGCGAGAACCTCTGCTTTCAGGCGGCATGTCATTGATGGAGAGATCAACGCATATCGCCACATAAATCAATCCGTGGGTCGCGCCGTCCAGCTGGGATGCGCGCGGCCTCACCGCTTCTTGAAACTTATTGATAGGGTGAACGTCCCTGTGATTACAATGATTCGTTTCCATTCCAAAGAAAACGATTTCCCGTTTTCTTCGCAAGAGATCGGAGATCCCCCGCAGGGCCGTATGAAGAATCAAATTTCCAGAAGTGTCAGGCTCGGGGCAGGCGTACTCGCTCTCCTCGCCGTTCCATTCGTTTCGGGGTCTGCTTCTGCAGCCCAGGCTCCTCAGCCGCCTGCGGGTGCAACCGCTCCCGCCGGCGCGCCGCCACAGGGCGGCCAGGCCGGCTTCGGTGGCGGCATGGGCCGGCAGCCGGTCGATGCCAAGGCGGCCGCTGCTCCGCGTACCATGGCGCCATATCTGCGTCCCGCATTGCCGGGCGCCAAGGCGCCGGACGCCGACGGCTTTCTACAGCGCTGGCTGCTGCTGGAGCCGATCAACAAGCCCAACCGCGGCAACACTGTCTTTCTCGCCCCTTATGTCCGCGAGAACCTGAACCACGAATACTTCCCCGGCCAGTTCACCGACATCCCGAAGAACGGTGACCACGTCAAGGTCGCCGACCAGGACCTGGCCTGGCACGCCATCGATTCGACGATGTTTGACGTCAAGCTCTTCAACTTCGCCTGGGGCCTCAATAAGCAGACCTACGGCGTCATCTTCTATGCCGTCACGGTGGTCAACAGCCCGCGCGAGATGAAAGACGTCCGCCTGGCAGTCGGCTCCAACTCCGCCTCCATCTGGTGGCTGAATGGCGAGACCGTCGACGAGCTGTTTGATGACCGGCGCATGGTGATGGATGACGTCATCTCCAAGCGCCTGACGCTCAAGAAGGGCAAGAACATCCTGCGCGGCGCGGTCATCAACGGCCCCGGCCTCAGCGACTTCTGCGTCCGCTTTATCGACGAAAACGGCAACCCGGTCAAGGACATTACAACCAGCCTGGAATAGGCGCCCCCGAAGTCATCCACTTCGGTCTTCATCTCTGGAGCTAGCATGAAATCGATTCTCTGCGCGGCGGCGGTGGTTACGCTGCTCTCTCTTACGGCAACTCGGCACGCATCGGCGCTCAACGGCGATCCCTATATCCACGACCCCTCCACTGTCGCCGAGGACCACGGCAAGTACTACGTCTACGGCACCGGCAACGGCGGCCTCGTCTCCGACGACGGTGGCTGGACCTGGCACGGCGGCGTCTCGCGTACCGGCGGCGGCGTCGCGGCGGACATCATCCACATCGGCGACCGCTACTACGTTGCCTACGCGGCCGGCGGCGGCGGCATGTCCGGCGGACACGCCTCGAACGTCCATGTGATGTGGGCCAAGACCCTCGATCCCAGCTCGCCTGACTTCGGCTTCCATGACGACACCGTGGTCGCGCACTCGAACGGCGTGGAAGATGCCGACGCGATCGACCCTTCCTTCCTCTATCAGAACGGCCAGCTGTGGATCAGCTACGGCACCTACTTCGGCTACATCCGCGTGTCGCAGCTTGATCCCAAGACCGGCCACGCGCTCCCCACCAGCAAGCCCACCGACGTCGCCATCGACATGGAGGCCACCGCCCTGATCTACAAGGACGGCTGGTACTACCTGCTCGGCACCCACGGCACATGCTGCGACGGCGCCAACTCCACCTACAACATCCGCGTGGGCCGCGCGAAGGCCGTCACAGGCCCCTACATCGATAAAGACGGCGTTCCCTTGCTTCACGGCGGCGGCACCCTGGTCGTCACCTCCAGCGGCCATCACATCGGCCTCGGCCACTTCGGCCGCGTGGTCGCCGACGATGATGTCGAGAAGTTCTCCTGCCACTACGAGGCCGACCTCGACCGCAGCGGTCGCAGCGTGCTGGAGATTCGCCCGCTGCTCTGGAAGGACGGCTGGCCAGTCGGCGGCGACAACTTCCAGGGCGGAACCTACGAGATTGAGTCCGAACGCAGCGGCTTCGCCCTCGAACTCGGCGTCGACTTCGCGCGACTGGCCCGCGCCGGCGGTGGTGGCTTCGGTGGCCCCGGCGGCGGCCAAGGTGGACCACGTCCCGCTGGCGCACCCGGAGCTCCCAACGCAGCTCCCGGTGCACCCGGAGCACAAGCAGGCGCTCAGCGTCCCGCAGGTGGCCCTGGTGGTCCCGGCGGCGGTGGCGGCGGACGAAACGCGCCCGGCCCGGTCGCTCCCATCCCCGGTGTGGAACTCGCCCAGGTGGTCGACACATGGCCCAAGGGGGATATCGCCCTCCAGCTGCGCGACTACATGGTCCGCCCCAGCCAGAAGTGGACGATCACACCCGTCGCCAACGTCGGTGGCTATCTCGGCCAGCCGTTCTTCAAGATCACCATCGCCGGCACCGATCGCGCGCTCTCCACCACTCCGGACGGCGAGATCGTCACCGTTCCCGAATTCAACAACGCGCCCGAGCAGCTCTGGCAGATCGATCAGTTGACCGACGGTACCTACCGCATCATGCCGAAGGTTATGCCCCACGCTGGTGAGGAAGTCGTGCTGACCGCCGTTGGTGACAGCACACCGACGCTGGCCAAGTTCGATCCCAAGAGCGACAAGAGCCGCTGGAACTTCCGGACGCCATAAACGAGGTGCAGTCGGAGAGAATTGCGGCCGAGAGATGCACGTCGCAGGTGCGAGCTGGGAGAAGATCGTTCTCAGGCCGGAAATGAAGGGAACTGGAGTGTTCTGCTTCTATTGACGAATGCTCAATTCAAATTTATCGTTGTCGCCGTAGAAACCGCTTACTCCCCGGCGTTTTGACTGCGGCCGCAGCGGTTTAAGTTTGCGAGCTCGCGCCGGATGGTTTGTGCGGGCAGCCCCAAAGAGAGGAACTACCATGGCTTATTCCAAGAAGGATCGTATGGTTCTCAACCGGCGTGAGGCGCTGTTCCTCTCCGCAACCGCTGGCGTAGGTCTCGCAACCGGTGGTGCAGCGCTCGCCTCCGACAGCATCAAGACCGGCGTTCACCAGGAACCGGGCTACTGCTCCACTCCCCGCTCGGCGGTTGCGAAGACGCAGTACGGCAAGGTGCGCGGCTTCCTGGATGGGGGCGTCTTCACCTTCAAGGGCGTTCCCTACGGCGCCACTACCGCGGGCGAGAACCGCTGGCTTCCCGCCCAGCCGCTCAAGCCATGGGATGATGAATTCCCCGCCCTTGTCTACGGCGCCAACTGCCCGCAGACCCTCCACACCTGGACCGGCTCCGAGCAGACCTTCATCCAGGACTGGGACGACGGCTGGCAGAGCGAGGACATGCTCAAGCTCAACATCTGGACGCCCTCGCTCACTGGCAAGCGTCCGGTGATGTTCTACATCCACGGCGGCGGCTTCACCTTTGGCTCCTCGTATGAGCTTCCCTCGCACGAGGGCGCGCAGATGGCCCGCCACCACGATGTCGTTCAGATCTCCGTCAACCACCGCCTCAACGTCCTCGGCTTCCTCGATGCCTCCGTCATCGGCGGCTCGGCCTACGAAGACTCGGTCAACGTCGGCATGACCGACCTGGTTGCCGCGCTCAAGTGGGTGCATGACAACATCGAAAACTTCGGCGGCGATCCCGACCGCGTCATGATCTACGGCCAGTCCGGCGGCGGCTCCAAGGTCACCACGCTGATGGGCATGCCGGCGGCCAACGGCCTCATCCATCGCGCCTCTGCGCAGTCCGGCGGCGGCGGCAACATCCCCACCAAAGAGCAGCAGTCCGAAATCGCGCGCCAGCTGATGAAGGACCTCGGCCTCGCGGCCAACGACATCCAGTCGTTGCAGAAGATGGAGTGGGCCAAGCTCAACGCCGCCGCCAATGCCGCCGCAGCCAAAGTCAACCCACGAGGAGGACCTGGCGCGCCGGGACCGGCAGCTGCAGGCACACCGCGCGCAGGCTTCGGACCCTCCGTCGACGGCAAGAACATCAACATGCGTTCCTTCTTTGACGCGGCGCCGGATATCTCGAAGAACGTGCCTATGCTGGTCGGCTCGGTCTCCGAAGAAGGCAATCGCATGGCCTCGAAGCCCACCGAAGAACAGTGGCACGCCGGCCTCGCCCGCGCCTACGGCGACGAGAAGGCAACGGCCATCATCACTACGCTCAAGAAGTCCTACCCCAACAAGGCGATCCAAACCCTCTCTTACATGTGCGGCGGCGCCGGCGGATTGAACGGTCTCTCCATGCGCAACAACGTGGCGAAGATGGCCAAGCTGAAGCACGACCTCAAGGCCGCTCCCGCCTACGCCTACTACTTCACCTGGCAGACACCCATCCTCGATGGCCTGCCCGGCGCATGGCACACCTCGGAGCTTCAGTTCTGCTTCGACAACACCAAGCGCTGCGAGCAGGGCACGGGCAACACGCTCGAGGCGCAGGCGTTGGCCAAAAAGATGGCCTCCGCGTGGGCGCAGTTCGCCGCCACCGGCAAGCCCAGCGTTCCGGGCGTCGCATGGGAGCCAAGCGATCCTGACACCAACAAGACCATGGTCTTTGACAACAACACTCGTATGGTCAACGATCCTGAGGGCGAGGCCCGCAAGATCATCCTCAGCTAATCTCAAGCGTCCGACTGACTGGATGAGCGATTAGCGTTTGTGGCATCAGAGCAAGGCAAGATCAGCGTTCGGCGAGATCGCTCCTGAGCGAGTTGGAGAATGAGTATGCGTGTCGGAAATAGGCCGGATATGTTGAGGGCAATCCTGAGCAAGCTCCTGTTTGCCCTGTTCGGGTTGGCCTTGTTGGCTCCCGGAAGTCTCTATGCTTTGAATGGCGAACCCGGAATCCATGACCCCTCGACCGTCACCTACGATGACGGCAAGTATTACGTCTACGGCACCGGTGGATCTCCGCTCGTCTCCGATGATGGTTGGACCTGGCATCGCGGAACGGTGCCTTCGCGCACCGGAGCAGCGCCGGACGTGATCCACATCGGCGACAAATACTTCATGTACATCGCGCGAGGATATGCGCAGCCCAAGGCCGATGTGTTCATGATCTGGAGCAAGTCACTGGACCCGAACTCGCCGGACTACAAATGGAACGACGGCGGCGTGGTTGCGAGTTCAGATGGTGTAGAGGACTCGAACGCAATCGATCCCGGTGTCTTCCTGGACCACACGACGGGCCGCCTGTGGCTGGTAGATGGTTCGTACTTCGGATATATCCGGCTGGTGGAGCTTGATCCGAAGACCGGCCTGGACAAAGACCCGAAGGCGAAGCCGATCAACCTCGCCATCAACTGCGAGGCCTCGGACATGATCTACCACGATGGCTGGTATTACCTGCTGGCCACGCATGGCAGCTGCTGTGCGGGAACCAGCTCCGGCTACAACATCCGGATGGGGCGGTCGCGCAAGGTTACTGGCCCGTTCCTCGATGCCGAAGGCGTGGACATGATCCAGGGCGGCGGCACGCAGCTGATCGGATCGGGCGATAGAAAAGTAGGTCCCGGGCACTTCGGCCTGCTCGACCTGGGCGACGGTGTGCAGAGGTTCTCCATGCACTGGGAGGCGGACCTCGACCGTGGTGGCGCCAGCGTATTGGATATTCGGCCACTGCTCTGGAAGGACGGCTGGCCGGTAGCCGGCGAAAACCCGACGGCTGGCACCTATGAGATCCAATCGGTCCATACCAGCACGTCGCTGGCGATGGCGGTGGAAGGCATGCCAGTAGGCGGTGGCAGGATGCGTGCCGGACCAGGCATGGGCGGTGGTGGAGCACGCCCGGGAGCAACGCGTCCCGCCGGTGCAGGAAACACACCCCCCGGCAACGGAGCGGCTCCAGGCGGTCCGCCCCCGGCGAATGCCGGCGGGCCGGGAGCAGCGCGCGCAGCAGGCCCGCGCCCGGGTGGGGGTGGTGGGATGTTTGGTGGTACAGGCACACCGATTCCTGACCAGACCGCGGCTTCCGTGGACGCAAACTGGCCCGCAGGGGACGTTGACGTCGCAATGGACAACTATCAGTTGCAGGCACAGGAGAAATGGCAATTGACCGCGGTGCCGGATGCAGGCGGATATCCAGGCGCGCCCTACTTCAAGATCACGATCGCCGGAACGGATCGTGCGCTGACGGCGACGCCCGAGGGCGAACTGAAAGTGGCCGCATCCTTCACCGGCGCTCCGGAGCAGCTGTGGCGCCTGGACCAACTGGCGGACGGAAGCTGGCGCATCATGCCGAAAGCGATCTCGGGGTCTGACACGCCTATGGCGCTCTCGGCCGTGGGCGCAAGCTTCCCCACGCTGTCTAAATTCAATCCGAAAAGCGACATGCAGCACTGGCTCTTGAAGACTCCCTAAGGTCTCCGACCAGGGTAACCTCAGCACGCAATCTCCAGCAGAAAGACCAGCCCAGGTTCATCTATGAAGATTCTTCGCACATCTCTGACCGCAGCAGCTCTCATCTCCGGCCTGGCACTGGTTCCTTCCGCTTCGTCGGTGGCTGCGACCGCACTGGGTCCAACGCTTACCACCCCGGCGACTCCATCACGCGTCACTGGCGCGGACGGCTTTATCCCCCGCTGGACCTTGCTCGAACCGATCCCGGTCAGTGGACTCACCCAGAGCGCGGTGCAGGCGATGGTGAAGAAGCAGTGGTTCCCCGACCAGTACACCGTCATCCCCAAAGATGGACAGACGGAGACCGTTGGCGATTCCACCCTCACCTGGCATGCGGTAGACACACGGCTGTATAACGTGAACCTGTATCACTTTGCATACGCCTTAAAGAGGCCGACCAGCAATGTTCTCTTCTGGGCGGTCACCATCGTCAACAGTCCGCGCGAGATGAAAGATGTGCGGCTGGCGATCGGTTCGAATGCCGCGTCCGTCTGGTGGCTGAACGGTGAAGAGGTGGTCGGAATCTACAACGACCGGCAGACCGTGATCGATGATGGCGTGTCCAAGCGGCTCACCCTCAAGAAGGGGCCGAACGTAGTGCGCGCCGCAGTGGTAAACGGCGGGGGCGCAACGGACTTCTGCGCGCGATTTTTGGATGCAGACGATAAGCCGATCCCCGGATTGACCATCACTCTCAGTGAGCCTCGCTGAGCTCCAGCCGCGGCAGGCTGGATTGATTTAGCTTCCTTCACGCGCCGAGACCGCAGCGGGAGCAACCTGCTCATTGCGAGTTCGGATCTTGTGCAGGTATAGTTGCGGGCCGGAGCGAATCCAATGAATCTATCGCGACGCAAGATGCTGCAAATAACCATGGCGCTGGCGCCGGCGGCCCTGGTTGCAGACTCGGGCCTGGCCCAGGAAGTTCAGCAGGCGCCGGAAGGCGACCTCCGCCCCACCGTCTCCCGCGTCCACTCCGACCCGACTGGCAAACTCGCCTACACGAGTGACGAGCAGGGCAACACCATCCAGGACTTCTCCCACGCCGGATACGGCGGCGGTGGCGTTCCCATCCCCACGGTGCCCGTCAAAGAGACGATCTGGCCGGTCGCGGGAGACAACACCGGAAACCTGCAGGCGGCCATCGATCGCGTGTCTGCGCTGCCTGCGGACGCGAGCGGCTTCCGCGGAGCGGTCCTTCTCAGGATGGGCTACTACCCGATGGCCACTCCCGTCACCATTGCGGCCAGCGGCGTGGTGTTGCGCGGCGAAGGCATGGGAGACACCGGCACCATCCTGATCGGCACCGGCAATCCTCGCGCCGCTGCTGCGCCTGCTGCTCCCGCTCCTGCGATTGCGGCAGCTGGCGGCAGGCCTGGTGCAGCTCCGGGTGGCGCGCAGGGCGGAGGCCGGGGACCTGGCGGCGGACAGCCGACGCTGGTCAAGATCGCCGGAAAGGCCGGCTGGGTCACGCGGGACGAAACGAAGCAAACAGTTGCCGACGACTACGTCCCGGTCGGCTCGCGGAGTATCCGCGTGGCCAACGCGCGCGGCTTCAAGGCGGGCGACACCGTGATCGTGCGGCGGATCGGCAACCCGGACTGGATCGCCGCCATGGGCATGAACGGGACCACCCCGGCCAGCACGTGGCGGCCGTTCAACGTCGAGTGGGACCGCGTCGTAGTTGATGTGCAGGGAAACACAATTCTGATCGACGCACCCATCACCTGTGCCATTGAGAAGCGCTGGGGCGGTGGTGAGGTCGTGAAGTACGATGATCTCGGCCGGATTGAGAAGGTGGGCGTCGAAAACCTGCGCGGGATGTCGGAGTTCAACCCGACGGTACGCACGCGCGAATACGGCAACATGGACCGTCCGAACTACCTTGGCGAGGAGTATTACGCGGACGAGGACCACTACTGGAACTTCATTACCCTGGACAACATCCGCAACGGCTGGGTGCGCAACTGCACCGCGCTTCACTTCGCCTACAGCATGGTGGGCACGCAGCGCGGCTCCAAGTGGATCACGGTGCAGGACTGCGTCTCGCGCGAGCCGGTCTCGCGGCGCATGGGCGCTCGTCGATTTACCTTTGGCCTGCGCGGCGAGCTGACGCTGGTGCAGCGCTGCCACTCCGACAAGGGACGCCACTCCTTCATGACCGGCCAGCCCACCTCGACCTCGAACGTCTATCTGGACTGCACGGCGACCGCCCCCTACTCCTCGAGCGAGACGCACGAGCAGTGGGCCACCGGCAATCTGTACGACAATGTCCACGCGCCGCTGACCGCCCGCTTCTGGAAGGACATCAACATCGGGTGGGCGGGCGGCAACACTGTGTTCTGGAACTGCGAGGGGCCGTTCCTGGTGCAGAAGCCGCCCACGGCGCAGAACTACTCGTTCGGCCACATCGGAGTGGATTCAATCGCCTTCAATATCGCGTTCCAGGATCCCACCAAGGACGGCGGCTATATCGAATCGCTGGACGCGCATGTGTCGCCGCGCAGCCTTTATCTGACTCAGCTCCGCGATCGGCTTGGGGAGAACGCCGTACGCAATGTAGCCACCCAGGGACAGACCACCTGAACGTCCACGGATCCTTTTACGCAGCCGGCAGCTGGCTCTGCGGCCGCGAATCCGGAAGCCGGTGCAATCGCTGCAGCCATTCCACCGCATCGCCGTCGCGCTCTATACTCCGGGTAGCGAGCAGGCGCCCAAACTCAGGGAACGCGCACATCATGTTCAACTGAGAATCAAAGTCTGACTCGGATCTGCCTTCAACCTGCCCGTCCTTGAGCGCCAGGACACCACTGAAATGGTACCCCTTTGACTGCACCTCGGCGAGTTTCGCGCCCTGGTCGGCTATCTTCGTGTCGCGCTCAAAAAGCACGAAGCACCCGGCGTTGCCCATGACCATCGCCGCCGCTTCGCTGTCCATATACAGATCCACCTGCGCGTCGCGCAATTGCTGAGCGTTCATCATCGTTGTCCTGTGTGAGATGTCTCTTGCGCGGCCCGACTGCGTCTTCGCTACCTGTCAGCTCAACCAACCAGCGAGATTCTGCGCTCGATTGCGATCTCTTGTCCTTGCGGAGAGGCGCTCTCACTGGTTTGCTGTGCTGGAACTGGGATGCGAAGCGGGGTGTCTGGTTTGCCTCCGTTATCGTCGAATTGAAGGCCGAGTGGCACGCCGGCTACTACGGCTGCCTGCACATCCTGCTGCCTTGGGTTGCCGAGACGACGGTGGCGAAGACATCCTCGAAGGCGAAATGACCTCCTCGAAGCCCTAAGAGATTACGCCGTCCAGTTGAATGCCACCGGCTCGTGCGCCTCCGGGGTCGGTACGGGGAGCGGCATGGACGAATAGCGCTCCTCCTGCGAACGGAGCTCGCGCGGCGAGATCTGTTGCACGGCTGGATCGCGTGCGACAATCTGCCACGCGTCGCGCACGTTGCGCAGGCAGGCGATCACCTCTTCGAAGCCCTCGCGCGATTCCGCATGCGAGGCCTCAAGCGTCAGGGTGAACATGGCGGTATAAAAGTCGGCTAAAGCAGCTGCCGGGCTGCCGCCGATGTCCGTGCGCAGGCGGGCCTGCAGGTACATGATGATGTCAATCGCGCGCTTGACAGCGGTACGCCGGTCAATCTGGTCCCGCTCATCCACCGCCCGGATCGCGCGATAAAGAAAGCGGATGGCGCCGTCGTAGAGGGCGACGATCAGTTCAACTCCGTTGGCGCTGCGCAGCGCCTGCTGTTGATATGCGGTTTCCATAAGTTCTATCCTCCGTTGCCTGTGTTGTAGCCGGTCATTGCGCTGTAAAGTTCGTTGATCTCATCGAGTTGCTGTGGAATCGACTGCAAAATCTGGTTGGCCGTGTTCAGTTCGTTTGTCAGGTTGGTCTGCTGCGTGGCGATCAGTGCGTTCTGTGAGGTGACGCTGTCGTTCAGCGTGGTCTCCTGTGCAGAGTCCGACGCCAGCGCAAGCGTCAAGGCGCCGGTCGGACTCTGGTTGCCCAGGCTATCGAGCGTGCTTTGCAGGGTCTGGCCGAAGCTCCCGCTGTTTTGCAGGAAGCCAACCACGCCGGAGTAGTTGGAGTTGAGTGCCGAATCCAGCGTCGAGGTATCGAGGGAGAGGGTCCCGTCGTCATTGACCGAGATGCCCAGTTGCACCAGGTTATTGATACCTCCGCTGGCGGCGCCCGATGTGAGCGACAGCGAGAGGCCGCTCTGCAACTGCGAGATGATGGGGTTGCCGTAGAGCGGCTCCGGGCTGCCCGAAGCGGTGTTGCCCTCCTGCGTGGTCAAATCCTTCACCACCGTGTTGTACGCAGAGACAAGGCTTGAAAAGGCGGTTTCGATCGAGCTGTTATCGTTCGCGATCTGTACCTGAACCGTCTCGTTCAGGTCCGAGGAGAGAAGCTGGAAGGTGACGCCGGGGATGGCCGTGCTGACAGTATTCGAAGCGCTGTCAATGTTCACTCCATCGACGCTCAACAGCGCGTCTTGTCCTGCCGGGCCCTGGTTGAGACCCACGGCTGTAGAAGACGTTGTATCGGTCAGCGCGCCGTATGTGACGGCAGCAATTGTGTTTCCATTCGCGTCAGTAGAGGCCGGCACTGTGCCCCCGGAGCTGACGGTCAGCTGCCCCACAGCCCCGCTGGTATCGCTGACGATGGAGAGCCGCGAGCCTGAGACATCACTGATCACGCTGGCGCTGACGCCGATGCCCGCGGCGTTGATCGCCGCCGCATAGGTCGACAGTGTGTCGCTGTTGCCGGAGACGGCGGGGATGGTTGTCGCCGCGCCGCTGCCGACCTGAATGGTCAGTGCGCCACTCAACGTATCGCTCGCCCCGACCGGGTCCGTGTAATAAGAGGAAGTCTGGGCCAGTTGGCTGACAATGATGCTGTGGCTGCCCGCCACGGCGCTTGATCCGGCCGAACTGAGGGTGAGAATGTTCGTGTCGGAACTCGACCCCAGCTTGGAAGACATCACGCCCTGGAAATCGGTGAGTGCCTGGATATTCGTGCTAAGCGTGCCCAGGTCGCTGCCGATCGAGGTCAGTGCGGTATCGTCAGACTTGAGCGAGGTGAGCTGGTTTTGCCATGGAGTCTCTACCGCTTTCAGGTTCGCAACGATAGCACTAACGGTAGTTGCAACATCGAATCCCGTGCCGCTGGTTGCCGACCCGAAGTTGATGCCTACAGTTCCCATGGAAGTCCGCCTCGCGAGGGTTGATGCAAAGAGAGAATGCATCCGCCGTGCCACTCGCGCCCGCGACAGATTAGAGCCGTCAGATTAGAAATCTCTTGGAAGTGTGGGCTGGACGGCCCCGTCTAGGACCGCCCAGCCCGAAGAGAACTCCGCCGAATTATTGGAGGAGCTTCAGCACTTCCTGCTGCACGCTGTTGGCCTGGGCCAGAGCGCTGATGCCGGTCTGCGAGAGGATCTGGTACTTGGACAGGTTGGAGGCTGCCTGACCGTAGTCAGTCGCCGTGATGGAGTTCTGCGCCGAGGCCAGGTTCACCTCTTCCGAACTGGCCACGGCCGAAGCCGAGGTCAGCTCGTTGACGTCCGCGCCGATGGTGCCGCGCTGGAAGGCAACGTCGGCGATTGCCGTGGTCACGGTGGTCAGCACGGTGGATGCGGTGGTCGCAGTCAGCGTGGCCACCGAGGTCGCCGTCAAGTCTGCGCCTGCGCCGGGGCCGCCTGCCGGTACGGTCTGGTTCAGCGAGGTGCCGGTGAGGGCCAGGGTATTTGCAACCGCTACGGGCCCGGTGATGATGAGCTGGTCGGCGTTGGCGCCCGTGCCTTGGCTTGCGACCAGGCTCGCGCCATGGAAGCCGGAGTCGGCGTTCAGTGCCGTGACCGCCTGCGCGATCGTGGTGCCGGCGTTCAGCGTGACGCTGACTGCGCTGCCGCCGCCAACCGCTACGCTCAGCGTGCCGGAGACGGTGTCTGTTGCGGCGCCCAGGGTGAAGGTTGCGATTGCGCCGACGCTTGCGGTCGGTGTGGTCGGAGTGGGGTTGGTGATTGCCGTGGTCACGGCCGCAGAGGGCGCCGTGGTGCCCACGCTGGAGGCGCTCAGGGCGCCGACGGTATCCGCGTAGGTGTTCAGGCCGCTGGACGTTCCGTCAGTGACGACGAAGTCCGTCGCGTTGGCGCTGAAGACCGCCGAGCTGTTGAAGTTCGTGGTCGCGCCAATATTGCCGATCTGCGTCAGGATGTTCTGGTACTCCTGGTTGGCCGAGCTGACCTGGCCGGTGGTGAGGGTGCCGTTGGCCGCCTCGGTGGCCAGCGTAACCGCGCGATCCAGCAGGTTGGTCACCTGCGAAAGCGCGCCGTCAGCGGTCTGCAGCAGGCCGATGCCGTCGGTGGCATTCGCTGCGGACTGGGTGAGGGCGGCCTCATTCGCGCCCAGGCCGTTTGCCACAGCCAGGCCTGCGGCATCGTCCGCGCCGGAGTTGATGCGCGAACCGGAAGAGAGCTGCTGCAGCGTGTTCTGCAGGCTCGACTGGGTCGTGCTGAGATTGTTCTCCGCATACAGCGCAGCGATGTTATTGAGAATGCCTAAAGACATGGGAAGGGCTCCTGTAAAAAGACGAATTGAGTTGCAAGCGCGCTGCCCGCCCGTACTGCCGGTTGCCCGCCGGTAAGCGGGAGGCGTTGCGTTCCCCCACTTCATCGGCCCTGTGGAAAGCTCGATCATCCGCCATTAGCTTGTCCCGTCACACTTTAGTCATGTTTCTCACTTGAACCTGTGCCTTGGGCACGCCGATAACTCAACTGGAGGCTGCGGAAAGACCGTGATCGAACTTACCAGGCTGAACGGGCAGAAGCTCTACCTCAACTGTGATCTGTTGAAGTCCGCGGAGACGTCGCCGGATACGGTCCTCACTCTTATCTCGGGCGAGAAGATCGTCGTGCGCGAGAGCTGCGCGGAGGTCATCTCGCTGACGCGTGCCTGGCGCTCGCAATTGCTGCGCGCTGCGTGGCCGGACGCTCCCGCTGCACTGGGCGCATTGTTCACTCAGCTCAAGCCAACCACTCCAACCAGCGACAGCGAAGGCTAAGGACCGGCAGAGAAGATATGGACATCGCCAGCATTGCAGGCATCCTGCTCGCGCTTGCCGGAATTCTCGGCGGCCTGGTCCTTGAGGGCGGCACTCTTCGGCAGATTACGCAGCCGACGGCGCTGATGATCGTGCTGGGCGGCACGCTGGGCGCGGTAATGCTGGAGTATCCGGTCGCCGTGCTTGGCGCGGCCGCGCGCCGGTTCTTCTCTGTCTTCCGCTCGTCGGGAAGGGAGGGCGAGGCGGTCGTGGCCCAGATGGTGGGCTTCGCCAACAAGGCCCGCCGCAGCGGCATCGTTTCGCTGGATGCCGATCTCGCCGATGTCTCCGATCCGTTTTTCAGGCAGGCGCTGATGCTGGCGATTGATGGCACGGAGCCCGCCGCGGTGCGGCGCATTATGCAGCTGGAGCTCGACAACACTGGCGACAACGAGGCGCGCATTCCGCAGGTCTTTGAGTCGGCCGGCGGATTCTCGCCGACCATCGGCATCATCGGCGCGGTGATCGGGCTGATCCAGGTGATGCAGCACCTCGAAGACATCAATGAGGTGGGCCGCGGCATCGCCGTCGCGTTCGTCGCCACCATATATGGCGTGGGCATGGCCAATCTGATCTTCCTGCCGATGGCCGGCAAGCTGCGCATCCGCCAGCAGGAGGACGAGACCTTGAAGGAGATGATTCTCGAAGGGGTCACCTCGATCCAGGAGGGGATGAACCCGCGCACCATTGAGATCAAACTGCGGACGTATCTGTTCCGAAGCAGGGAAGCGGCTGAACCGGAGACGAGATGAGCAGGAAGAGGCGTGAGAAGAGCGCGAGCCATGAGCGCTGGCTGGTCTCCTATGCGGACTTCATCACGCTGCTGTTCGCGTTCTTCGTGGTGCTCTTCGCCACCGGCCAGTCGGACAAGAGCAAGAAGGTGCAGCTGGAGGCGTCGATCCAGTCGGCGTTCCAGGAGATGGGCATCTTTGAGGCGCATACCAAGGCGCCGCCGCTGCCCATAGCTGACGGCAACGGGGCAGCGCCGCAGCTGAACTCGATGCTGAAGTCGATCGCCGCGCAGAACCAGCCGAGCGATCCTTTGAAGGATGTGAAGCAGCGCATCGCCGAGGCGGCAGCGCCGGAGATTGCGAAGGGCACCATCGGCATCCACGAGACGCCGAACGGGCTGGTGGTCTCGTTGCAGGAGGCCGGCTTTTTCAACTCGGGCGTAGCGGACATACGGCCCTCGGCGCTGCCGGTGCTGGCGCGGATCGCGGCGGTGCTGCCGGTGTCGCCGCTGCGGGTGGAGGGGCACACGGACAACGTGCCGATCCATACGGTCCAGTTCGCCTCGAACTGGGAGCTGTCGAGCGCGAGGGCTTCCAGCATCGGGCGGCTGCTGCTGAAGTATCCGAACATCCGGCCGGAGAATTTGTCGGTGGCCGGGTACGCGGAGTTCCATCCGGCGGCGGCGAATGACACCCAGGAGGGCCGGGCGCGGAACCGCCGGGTCGATCTGGTGCTGCTCAAGACCGGTGCTTGACCCCCTCCCCCTATGTCCTCGCGCAACTCGTTGAAGGAGAGGAGCTTGTGAATGTATGTCGCGAAAATAGTGCAATTCCGCATTGAAAACAAGAGGGTTGCGGGTGAAGGTGATTGGGGTGTCTTTGGCCAGCTCCAGCTCATTCGCCTGCTCCTTCTTTCGCGCAGAAAAGAGAAGGCCCGGCGGTTACCGGGCCTTCTTGACACGTTGAGTTACCTCTATTTTATCAAGCGGGTGCGAATTCCAAGCGTGTGTATGTGGCTGGAATGGTGTGGGATGGAAGGTTTTGCTTGACAGGGTTGCGTGTCCAAGCGGAGCTTTGGTGCAACACCGGCATCGCCATATAGAGGAAGAATTGGATCGATCTTTCTTCAAAATCACACCTCACCGCCTGGCTCTCCTACTGCTGACGGTTGTCGCTCCAATCTCACGCGCTCAGCCACAAACTCGGGCGAACGACAGTGCGCCGTTGACACTTGCTCAACGCGATGCACTTGCGCGGCCCATTCTTCTTCACTCCGAGGCCTTCTCCACGACTCTCGATCCAAGCTCTAGATCTCTGCTGCTCTATCGCATAGCCGGCGCGTGGCTGTCTCTGGATCGGCCGCACTCTGTGGGCCTCTATGTCGATGCTTTCGATGCGGCCCGTGCTGCCGATCCGGCAATTCGCGTCGTGCTGGAGGACGAGATACTCGATGAGCTTTTGCCGCTGGCTCCGATCAGGGTCCTCGATCTTCTCCCCGACGCCGAGCCGATGGCGCAAAGCAGAGTCTATGCATCTTTGATGGATCTTGCCTATTTGCGCGCCGACAATGCTCTCGCCGCACATGTCTTTGCCGCGGCAGTGCAATACTACGAAGCACACCCCGATACGCAGATTTATCACTGGGGACTTGCGAATCTCATCGCCGGCTCTTATCAGCAGCTCCCGTCCGCCCTTGTGCTTCACGCGATCGATGTGACCCTTGCTCAATCTGAGCAAGTGAAAAGTCCCACACCTGCGGGGCCGTTCAGTGCCTCTCGTGGAGAGGGTACACGCATCGCGTTCAATTCCAACTATGACTTCCAGCTTTTTGCTGTCATCCCCGCGCTGCAGCGTTTCGATCCTGCACGAGCCGCTGAGTTGCTCTCCGAGCACACGGAGGTGGCCGCCGAGATCAAACGCTATCCCAAGGGGTTGGTTTCGCTGGATGAGGCGGGGCTCGCCTTTAGCGAACCAAATTTCTCCTGGCCGTTCCACCGCGTAGGCTATCACCCGATGTCGGAGGGACAAGAGGCTTACAACGCGATTGGAAATCCGCAGCAGACCCTCTCTGCACTGGATCTGGGGCTTGAGTTCACGATTCCGCGCGATACCAATGCATTGCATGTTACCGGTTTCGTAAATCCGTTCGCCGATTCCGGGGACAGCACTAGCCGCATCAACGTAACCCAGTCGAGCGAATTCAGAATCGATACACTGACAGACGAGGAGTTTTCGATCCTGCAGCCGGCAGCATCGTGCCCATCGGACATTGCGCATCGACTTGAACTTGCCATGGCTGCGCCGCTTGTTCGTAAGGAATGCCGCAGCTTTGGCGGCCCGCTAAGCCATCCATGGTGCTATAGCGAACGGGATGACTTTCCCCGCGCCGATCTGGTCCAGGCGCTTGCGGAGCGCTGCACCTTCTATTCCAATCCCGCTGGCGCACGCCTTGCACTGCATGATCAGGTGGATGGGCTGGAGCAGCTTCCCGAAGTAAATCGTCTTGATTACCTTGACGTGGTCGCTGATCTTTATCTGCGCCTCGGCGATCGTCAGTCGGCCGCGGATGTTGTGCAGAGCGGCTTTGCAGCAGCCCATGCCCTCTATGATCGGGATTCGGCTTCCGGTGTCGTAGCTAAGCTGCCGAAGGGGGTTTGGCCATCCGCTGAGGCGTATCGACGGGTAATCACGCTAGGCGTCAATGCCGATCTGGATGTGACGCGAAGGGCAGTCGATCAGATCGCGGATCCCGCTCTGGGGGAGCTGGAACGCGTCATGATGGCCCGCGCGCTGCTTGGCGTTCCTATTGGCCGATATATGATCGTGTACCCAAACAGCGGACTTTGCACGGTTGGCATTGTCGATACGCACCTTGATACCTACTGCAACACGCTTGCGTACTTCTCTGCGAGTCAAGGCAAATAGCACAGCACTCGTTTTCCTTATCGAGATGCAGAAAGCAAATGCCGGTGATTCTTCGGCTACGCCTCAGAATGACAAGCAAAGGCAAATGCGGGGGTCCTTCGACTCGCGCTGACGCGCTCGCTCCGCATAACGGCGATTGGGTTAGAACGGCTCGAACTGTTGTGGCGCGATGAGCGACATGCAGGTCCTTCGACTCCGCCGACTGCTGACGCAGTCGGCTTCGCTCAGGATGACAACTCAGTAGGGATGATCTTTCGGCACGCCTGAAGGCGTGCCCTTCCGGCGGGCTGTTCTACCCCGCTTGCACAAAGGATCGATAGCCCGTCTGTTCCCCACTCATCGCGAAAATACGCGCGATGAATGGGCACCCGAAATGCAAATGCGGGGATTCTTCGGCTACGCCTCAGAATGACAAAACAAAAGCGGTTCCTCCGCTTCGCTGCGGAATGACAAAGCAGATGCGGGGGTCCCTCGACTCGCGCTGTGCGCTCGCTCGGGATGACGGCGGTTTATGAGTTCTATGAGCTGAGGGACTGCCACATCTTGCGGACCTCGCTGTCTGGATCGTCTTCGACGCGGCACTCGGTGTTGAGGATCATGGTGGCGCGCGTTTGCGTGGTGTAGCGCGGCCAGGCGGGAAGACCTGAGACCGACGGAACGCCGCTGCGGGCGAAGCTTGCGAAGAAGGCGCTCATAGCATGGGAGACCTCGGCGATGCCGGGGCCAGTACCTTGGAGGTCGGGCATCTCGTAGTTGTCGAAGACCTGGGCGATGTCGCTGGCGTGGCAGGCGCGGAGGGTCCAGTCGGTGCCGGCGACGGGCACGTTGGAGCGGTGGTCGTTGCGGTAGCGGAAGACGGCCGCGGGCTGAAGGGATTTGCGGTCGGCGAGGGTGACGGTGTTATTGCCGTTGAAGGTCGCGGTCTCAATGGCGACAGCGACCTCGACGGGCGTGGCGTCGGGCATGGCCTTGCGGTAGGTTTCGAGGATCTTTGCCGCGTTGGCGCCGAGGCGGCGCGTCTCGGATGCAGCGACGGCGGCCTCGTCCTGATGGAAGAAGGCAGCGTTGCTGCGCTGGTTGAAGACCGCCTCGTCGTGCATGTTGCCGATGAGGAGCGGCACTTGCGCGGAGACCTGCGCGGCGTCGGGATCGAAGGGGTCGCGCGGGAGGACCTTACCGTCGGTGACCGGGCCCCAGCCTGCGCCGCCGCGCGGGCCGGGAGTTCCGGCGGGATGGGCGGCTGCCCACTCCGGTGAGGGAACGCTGAGCGCGCCGCCGGGCCGCTGGCCTGTGAGCTGGATGTCGAGCAGTTGTTGTGCGGGAACGTCGGCGAGCCTGGAGAGATCGCCGGGCGCGATGTTGAGGCCGTGCAGCACGCGGCGCGCGGTCTCGGTGGCGGCATCTTTGTTGGCGCCGCGCAGCAAGGGGCCGCTCTGCACGCCGGCCTTGTGGAAGAGGCCGTGGGCGGCGGGCATGCCCATCAGCGCGCAGGTTTTGGAGCCGCCGCCGGACTCGCCGAAGACGAAGACGTTGTTGGGATCGCCGCCAAAGACATGGATGTTTTGCCTGATCCAGTCGAGCGAGGCGACGACGTCCATCATGCCCTGATTGCCGGAGGTTGCGTACTCTTCGCCGCCCAGCTCGCCGAGGTAGAGATAGCCGAAGAGGCCGAGGCGATGGTTGGTGGCGATGACGACGACGTCGTAGTTTGCGGCGAGATGTGAGCCGTCCTGGATGTTCTGGCCGCCGGAGCCGGTGGTAAAGCCGCCGCCGTGGAGGTAGACCATGACGGGTCGCTTCTTGTGGTCGACGGCGGGAGTCCAGAGGTTGAGGAAGAGGCAGTCTTCGCTCTGCGCGGGCTCATGCTCGCCGTAGGTGCCGCCGGAGGCCTGCAGTGCAGGTGGGCCGAGCAGCAGCGCGTCGCGCACACCGGTCCATGGCTCGACCCTGGGTGGCGCCTTGAAGCGATTCTTGCCGGAGACGGAGCCGGCGTAGGGGATGCCTTTGAAGGCGAGGGCTCCGCGGCTGTGGCCGCCGCGAAGCTTTCCGCTGGCAATCTCGACCTCGACATACGGAGGCAGGGTCTGGGTCGGCCAGGTGGGGTCGGGCGTCTGTGCGTGCGAGCGGAGCGAGAGCCAGGGTGCGGCGGCTGCGGCAGCGCCAAGCTTTACGAAGTTGCGACGGTCGATAGGACGGAACAATTTTGAACTCCTGCATCTGAGGCGAAATCAAGTCTCCGGAATTGTAATCGCCGGGACCGGATGCAGGCGCGCCGCGGCCAGTCCGCAGGCAGGAATGAGGTATCAGGCGGTCATAATAGATGGGCGAGTATCCAGTGAAGGAGGGAAGTTGCGATGGAGATGTGGTATCGGAAGCAGTGGGAGCCGGAGATTGCGGAGATGCAGCGGATCCTCGCCGGGTTCGGCATGAGGGAAGAGTGCAAGTGGGGCAAGCCGACCTACACGGTGGATGGGAAGAATATCGTCATCCTGCAAGGGTTCAAGGAGTATTTCGCGCTGGGGTTCTTCCAGGGCGCGCTGCTGAAGGATTCCAAAAAGCTTTTAGTCCAGCTGGGGCGGACGCAGGCCGGTCGGGTGATGAAGTTCACCTCTGCGAAGGAGATTATTGCCAAGGCAGCGACGATCCAGGCGTATGTGCGCGAGGCGATCGCGGTGGAGAAGGCCGGGCTGCGCGTGGAGAAGAAGAAGACTGAGGATTTTCCTGTGCCGGAGGAGCTGACGGCGAGGTTCCGCGCGGATGCGAAGTTCAGGAAGGCCTTTGCGGCGCTGACGCCGGGGCGGCAGCGGGGGTATTTGTATCATTTCGCGCAGGCGAAGCAGGCAGCGACGCGGGCGGCAAGAATTGAGAAGGCGATGCCGGCGATCTATGCGGGACGAGGATTTCTGGAGCGGGGGTAAAGCCTGGGCGCGAGTTTCTGGTTAGCCAGTCATCTGCGCCAGTACGGCCCGGTTTGGAGTAGCATGTTTTGCATGATTAAGCTGATTACGACGATGATTCTTCTGTCCGGCGTAGCTTATGCGCAGAACAGTGGACCCTCTCCGCAACAGGCGCCTCAGGCCCAGGCTTCGCCGCAGCCTCAGGCACAGACTTATCCGCAGCCGTTTGACCGTGAAGGCTCAACCAAGGTGTTCGAGAACGACCGCGTCATCGTCTGGGACGTCTCCTGGCTGAAGCGCGCCTACCCCACACACCGCCATATGTACGATTACACCGGCGTGTATTACGCCAGCGGCGACCGGGTCATCGTCAATCTGGATGGCTCCCGCAGGCCAACCCACACCAACGCTTGGGATACCTTCTTCATCCGCAAGGGTGTCACGCACAGCGAAGAAGGAGCCAGCGACGAGCCGCTGAAGGCGGTCTTCCTTGAGCTCAAGGAACCCGCCGCCGAGGGCGCACCTGCCACCGCCTCGACAGGGCTCGGCAAAAACGTCCGCGAAAGCGACCGCATCATCATCTGGGAGGACTTTCCCCCGCAGGATCCTCAGCCGATCGTGCGGCACCATGAGATGGATGCCGTGGCCGTTGCCTTCATCGATGGAAAGCCAAAGGTCACCTGGGTTCCGAAAGGCACCGTGGACCACGGCGAAGAGACCGCCGGCGCGGACCGGGCCTATTTCTTCGAGCTGAAGTAAGCCCGCGCGCTACTCCCACTCGATGGTGCCGGGGGGCTTGGAGGTGATGTCGTAGACGACGCGGTTGATGCCGCGCACCTCGCTGACGATGCGGCTGGAGATGGTGCGCAGCACGTCGTAGGGCAGCGCGGCCCAGTCGGCGGTCATGCCGTCTTCGCTCTCCACGGCGCGGATGCAGCAGGTGTAGGCGTAGGTGCGCTGATCACCCATCACGCCGACACTCTTGACTGGGAGAAGCACCGCGAAGGACTGCCAGAGCTTGCGGTAGAGGCCGGCGGCCTTGATCTCGGCGACGACGATCTCGTCGGCCTCCTGGAGGAGTGCGACGCGGTCGGCGGTGATCTCGCCGAGGATGCGCACGGCGAGGCCGGGGCCGGGGAAGGGCTGGCGCTCGAGGATGTCGTCGGGCATCTGCAGGTCGCGGCCGATGCGGCGGACTTCATCCTTGAAGAGATCGCGCAGGGGTTCGATGAGTTTGAGCTTCATGTCCGCGGGCAGGCCGCCGACGTTGTGGTGGCTCTTGATGGTCTGCGAGGGGCCTTTGACGCTGGATGATTCGATGACGTCGGGGTAGAGGGTGCCCTGGACGAGCCAGGCGATCTCTTCGCCTTCATGCCGTTCGGACTCGAAGATTTTTTTCGCCTCGTCGTCGAAGACGGCGATGAACTCATTGCCGATGATCTTGCGCTTCTGTTCCGGGTCGGTGACGCCGGCGAGGCGCGTGAGGAAGCGGTCGCTTGAATCGACGGCGACGACGTTGAGGCCGAGTTGCTCGCGCATGGTCTTCTGCACCTTGGCGAACTCGTCTTTGCGCAGCACGCCGTTGTTGACGAAGATGCAGGTGAGGCGGTCGCCGATGGCGCGGGCGACGAGGACGGCGGCGACGCGAAGAGTCGACTCCGCCGGAGAGCCCGCAGATGGCGTGGCCCGTGCCGACCTGCGCGCGGATGCGCTCGATGGTGGTGTGGATGAAGTGTTCGGGGGTCCAGTCGGGCTTGGCGCCGCAGATGGTCGATGACGAAGTTCTTCAGCAGCTCCATGCCCTGGCGGGTGTGCGCGACCTCAGGGTGGAACTGCACCGCCCAGATGCGGCGCTTTTCGTCGGCGATGCCGGCGAGGGCGTTGGAGGTCCGCGCGGTGAGGGTGAAGCCGTCGGGCAGCTCCTTCGCTTCGTCGCCGTGGCTCATCCAGACGGCGAGAGGACTGGGAAGTCCGTGGAAGAGGAGGGTCTGGTCGACGACATCGACCTCGGCGTGGCCGTACTCGCGGGCGGGCGCGGGTTCGACCTTGCCGCCGAGGTGGTGCACGATGAACTGCAGCCCGTAGCAGATGCCGAGGATGGGGACGCCGAGCGCGAGCACGGCGGGATCGGCGGCGGGAGCATCGGCGTCATAGACCGAGCACGGGCCGCCGGAGAGGATGACGCCCAGCGGATTGAGCGCGCGGAGCTGATCGAGCGGCGCGGTGCAGGGAAGCACGACGGAGAAGACGTTGAACTCGCGGATGCGGCGCGCGATGAGCTGGGTGTACTGCGAACCGAAGTCGAGAATGACGATTGTTGAGGTGTCCACTGAGGCGATTGTAAATTGGCTGTGGACCTGGCCTGTGGATGCCCCGGCTAGTAGATGGGCGGGTCGCCTGCGGGGCGGGTCTTCCAGCGGCGATGCATCCAGAGCCACTGGCCGGGGTAGCGGCGAATCTGCGCCTCAAGGATCGCAGTGAAGCGCGCGGTGTTTTCGATGGAATCCGCCTCGGCGTCTGCGGTGGAGACGAGCGCAATCTCCGGCAGAAAATGCAGGACGTACTTCTGTTCGGATTCCTTCCAGAGCAGGAAGCCAGGCACAACGGCTGCGCCGGTCCGGAGTGCGACGCGGGCGAGGCCGGAGGCGGTGCAAGCGGGAATGTCGAAGAAGGGGACGAAGACGCCCTGCGGCGGCGTCATGTTGGTGTCCATCAGGATGCCGACGGTCTCGCCGGCGCGCATGGCGGCGATGAGGCCGCGGGCGAAGTCGTCTTTGTGCAGGACGCGGTTGCCGTGTTTGCAGCGGATGGCGTTGACCATACGGTCGACCAGCGGATTGTCCAGGCGGCGGATGACCATGCCCATGGGGTAGCCGGCGAGCGAGTGGTAGAAGCTCGAAAGCTCCCACGCGCCGAGGTGCCCGGTGAGGACGAGCACGCCTTTGCCGCGGTCGCGCGCGGCGAGGTAGTTATCCAGGCCTTCGTAGCGGATGAAGCGCGATGCGGATTCGCGGGTGTAGCCGGACATCTTGGCGAACTCGGCGAGCAGCCAGCCCAGATTGCGGTATTCGGTGCGCAGGATGCGCTCGCGCTCGGCGGGCGGCATGTCCGGGAAGGCGAGTTCGAGATTCCGCAAGCCGACGCGGCGGAGGCGGGGAACCACGATCCAGGCGATGCGCGTGATGAATGTGCCGGTTGCGCGCGCGGCGGAGCGGGGAAGCACGCCGAGCGCATGGATGAAGAGCCACGCCAGCGCGAACTCGGCGGCGTGGCGGAGGGAGGGCCGGGCAGTAGCTTCGGCGCTGGGTTGGGCTTCGGAGGCCAAGAAGATCAGTCTATCGGGTGCGGTGCGCGCGGATGAATCCGGGCGGGCAACTCAATAGACGCTCTCTTCGGCCATGTCGCCTACACACAAAACCGCCGGCAGGAGCTTGTTGCCCTACCGGCGGTTCGTGGTGACTGAAGCGGTTCGCTTACTTGGTGCTGATGAAGTAACGGGCCACAGTGCGCACGAAGGGACGCGCGTTGTCCGGTACGGGAATGTTGCCGGCAAGCACGTCCGAGGAGGCGAGGTCGCTGCCATACTCGGTGCGGGTGTCGTCGGAGTTCTGCGAGAGGACGGTGCCATCGAGGTCAAGACCGGCGAAGAGGCCCTTGGAGCG
This sequence comes from uncultured Acidobacteriaceae bacterium, assembly GCA_963766975.1. Lineage (GTDB taxonomy): Bacteria > Acidobacteriota > Terriglobia > Terriglobales > Acidobacteriaceae > Edaphobacter. The sequence goes on along the minus strand of CAVYCF010000007.1, from coordinate 242,642 downwards.
TGAGTAGGTGAGGAACTCCGCGTTGAGCTTCCAGTCCGTTCCTGCCTGGGCATTTCGGCCCACAGGTCCGGCAGAGGCTGCAGCGTCCGCGCCCAGCTTGACCTTGTTCTTCAACATGTCCTGCATGCCGTTCTGGTTCATGGCAATCAGCACCAGGTCGGTGGATTGGCCACCGATCTGCCAGCCGAAGCTGCCGCCCGCGAGTTGGACGAAGACCGGAGCACTCCAGCCATGGGGAGTGCGGCAGGTGGCCACGCCCTGACCATACTGCGCTCCGACGACGAATGCGCCTTTCTTGTAGTGGGGGATGACGGCGACACAGGAGGCGCCGGAGAGAATGCTGCGCGGAATGCCCTTATCGGGCGTGGCCATGATCTCATTCATCACGTCGGTTGCAGCGGCGATGCGGTCGGCGATCTTTGCCTTGTCCTCTTCGTTCTGCGCGAAGGTGGGGACGCACGCAGCCAGGAGCACAGCGCCGCAAAGAAAACCTGAAAGTAGTTTCATATTTTTTTGTGCCTTTCGTGATCGAACAATCGAGCGGTAATCGAACCCGGATTACTCACACTCTCATCGTACGATGGATTTGGCGCGCGTGAAGTTGCCCCATGAGTGGCGGGTACTCAAGCAACATACCTGATTGTGAGCTGTTTTTTGTCAGAGCTTGTGAGTGCGGAGGGCAGACGGCGCAAAAAATGGGGCTGCAGGATGGCGGATTCTCCCCGCCGGGTGGCACCTGCAGCCCCTCTCCCAGGTCTGTGTTGCGACTCCCATCTTGGGTCTGTGCGGGATAACGGGCAACGGTACGAAGGGATAGAGCCCTTCGTAACCCGGCCTGTTAGCAGAATGGTTAACAGGGTTCGCGCCCAAATTTCGAAGAGGAACAGCCACGACACCTTACCCAGGCTGGGTGTGTGGATGGACGGTGAGGGCGATGCGGTTGGTGACGCCCACCTTGCGCATCAGGCGTCCGAGATGGGCCTTTACGGTGCTCTCATCGATGCGAAGCACGGCGGCGATCTCACGGTTGGAGCGCCCGTTGCGCAGCAGTTGGAGTATCTGCTGCTCGCGAGGGGTGAAGCGTGGAGCGGGTGGGTCTTTTGGGCCATCGAGGAGGCGCGAGAGCACCTTGCGCGGCGCCCAGACCGAGCCGTCACGCACGGTCTCAATGGCCATGCGCACCTCGCTCTCCTGCGCGGTGATGGGCAGGTAGCCCTTCGCACCGGCGCCGATGACGCGCTCAATGTGCTCCGAGGTGGTGTCAGCGCCCAGCACCACCAGCCGGAGCAGCGGGCGCGCCTTATGGAATGCAGCGATCAACTCAAAGAGATGCGGCGTGCAGTCGGAGTCGACGATGGCGAGCGAGAGTCCCGCGTCGTTGAGCGCGCCAGGGATGGAGAGGGGGACGATCTCCACGCCGGGCAGCTCGGCGAAGATCGCTTTCAGGCCGGCGATACGCAGAGGATCGGTTGCGACGACGCCGATGCGGGCTTGATTGCCGGCGTCGTCCTGCGCCGCCATGGGGCGTTTCAGAGGCGCTTCGTTGGGTGATCTCAGGCCCATTGGTCTCAAGCCTCAAGTGCTCTCTGCGGCTTTCCGGCGATCGTGACGTCTGCTCTGCCTGCTCGGAAGCAAAGAACTAAAGCTTGGGCAGTGGCTAAAGTTTGGGAAGTACGATGCCCTGCTGGTGCTGGTATTTGCCTTTGCGGTCGGCGTAGCTCACCTCGCAGACCTCGTCGGACTGGAAGAAGAGGATCTGGCAGAGGCCTTCGTTGGCATAGATGCGCGCGGGCAGCGGGGTGGTGTTGGATATCTCCAGCGTGACAAAGCCCTCCCACTCCGGCTCAAACGGCGTGACGTTGACGATGATGCCGCAGCGCGCGTAGGTGGACTTGCCGACGCAGATCGTGAGCACGTCGCGCGGGATGCGGAAGTACTCGATCGACCGCGCCAGCGCGAAGGAGTTGGGCGGGACGATGACGCTGGGCGCCTGCACGCTGACGAAGGAGCGCTCGTCGAAGGCCTTGGGGTCGATGATGGCGGAGTTGACGTTGGTGAAGATCTTGAACTCGTCGGAGACGCGCAGGTCGTAGCCGTAGGAGGAGAGTCCGTAGGAGATGACGCCCTCGCGCACCTGCTTCTCGCTGAAGGGTTCAATCATCTTGTGGTCGAGTGCCTGCTGGCGGATCCAGCGGTCGCTTTTGATGGCCATGCCTGGGTCAATCCTTCGGGGTGATTTCTGGGGTGATTTCGGGTAGGTCTGAGGGCAGCAGGGAACGGCCGCCGGTCTATTTTCTGTTGATATGCCAAATCTTACGGTACGCTCTGCGCATTGACAATCCAGCCCCGCGTTCCTACCATCAACGGAACGGGGTATCGCGGAGCACGCGCCCGGCAGCAGACAAATCTGTTGGAACGAGAGGCGGCCCAGGTTGATCAAGCAAGACCTTATCCAACGTATAGTGGAGCGGACCGGACTTCCCAGGACCAAGGCAGAGGACGCCGTGGATGCCATCTTCGACTCGATGAAGAAGGCGCTGATCTCCGGCGACCGCATTGAGCTGCGGGGCTTTGGCGTGTTTACCGTGAAGCCGCGCAAGACCGGCATTGGGCGCAATCCGCGCACCGGCGCCGAGGTGAGCATCGCGCCCGGCAAGGCTGTGCGCTTCAAGCCCGGCAAAGAGCTGCACGTGATGGATACGGCCAGCTAAGGAAACGCGGCCAATGAGAAAGATAGATTGGGCCAACGGAAATAAATATCTGGCATCGGGATCGCCGGTGATGCTCGTAGGGACCAGCGTTACACTGCTCCTAATGCAGCGGCACATTGTTAAAGGATATTGGGGCTCGCTGATGTTCTGCTTCGTGGCGATAATCGGTGGAGCACAGGCAATGATCGCTAACCGAAAGAACCGTCGCTAAACAGCCTTCCCGCCTTGTCTAAGCCGCGGCGATCGCAAGAACTCCATTTCCGAGCGTCGGCCCTCAACATCCGTATCGCTGTGTCTGCGACCTGCTAATTTTGAGGTATCCGGGAGACGGATGCGATGCGGAGGATGGTGCAGGCGATGGCAGCAGGTGTAATGGCGGCAGGTGCGGTGGCGGCGGCGGGGCAGGGAAAAGCGACGTATCCGAAAGGCGATCCGCTGCATATCTGGGTGGGCAATCCCGATGCGGCGAAGGCGCGGGCGTGGGCCGAGGCGCACATGGCCGCCGCGCAGGCGCAGATTGATGGACTGCTGGCGGTGAAGGGAACCCGGACGGTGGAGAACACGCTGCGTCCCTTCGATGAGGCCTCGCGCGAGCTCGACCTTGCGGGCAGCGGTGCGAGTCTGCTGACCAATGCTTCGCCCAACAAAGAGCTGCGCGATGTGGGCGACGAGGTCTCGCAGAAGGTCTCTGCGCAGGCCACCGCGCTGAGCCTGAATGTCGAGGTGTACCAGGCGCTGAAGGCGATCGATGTGTCCGGTCTTGGGAAGACGGACGCCGATACGGCGACGCGCTACTACCTGAACCGCACGCTGCTCGAGTACCGGCTCTCCGGCATCGACAAGGACGCGGCGACGCGCGAGAAGGTGCGTCAGCTCAGCGACCAACTAACATCCGAAGTCGCTGCACTTCCAACGCAACATCGCCGAGAGCCAGGGCAAGGTGACGGTGAAGGATGTGGCCGAGCTCGACGGCCTGCCCGCGGACTACATCGCGCGGCATCCGGCTGGGCCGGACGGCCTGATCACGATCACGACCGACGAGCCGGACTATCGCCCGGTGATGACCTATGCCAAGAGCGATGACCTGCGGCATCGCATGTATCTGGCCTATAACGGACGCGCGTATCCCGCGAACGAGGAGCTGCTGGCGCAGGTACTGAAGACGCGTGCCGAGCTGGCCACGACGCTGGGCTTTGGCAACTGGGCCGAGCTGGCGACGGTCGACAAGCTGATCCAGAGTCCCGCCAACGTGCGCGCGCTGCTGAATGAGCTGGACAAGGCCGCGAAGCCGGTCGCCGAGAAGGAGTACGCCGAGATCCTCGCGTTTGCGCAGCAGCGCCAGCCGGGGCTGAAGGCCATCCCCGCGTACAGCGCGGCCTACTGGATGGAGCTCTACCAGCGCAGCGCGTATGACTTCGACTCGCAGGCGGTGCGCGCCTATTTTCCATTTGCTGAAGTCCAGCAGGGCGTGCTGGACACCGCCGCGCGCCTCTTCCATGTGAAGTTTGTGCCGGTCACGGGACTGGAGCTGTGGGACGCGTCGGTGAATGTGTTTGACGTGATGGATGGGCTGGACGGTCACGGAAAAAGGCTTGGCAGAATTTATCTCGACATGCATCCGCGCACGGGAAAGAACAAGTGGTTCAACGCGGGGACGATGGTGACGGGCGTGAGTGATCGCCAGCTGCCGGAGGCGCGGCTGAATGGCAACTTCGCCGGCGGCAGCGACGCGTCAGACCCGGGCCTGATGCAGTACTCGGATGTTGTCACCTTCTTCCATGAGTTCGGCCACATGATGCACGCCGTGCTGGGCTCGCACCAGCAGTGGGCGGGCGCGTCGTCGTTCAACATCGAGTGGGACTTTGTGGAGGCGCCATCGCAGATGCTGGAGGAGTTCTTCCGCTCCAAGCGCATCGTCGACGAATTTGCGAAGCACTACCAGACCGGCGCGGTGATCCCCGACGACCTGTTCGCAAAGATGCTGCGCGCGGACGCCTTCGGGCGCGGCATCGGATATGAGCGGCAGATCGCGCTGGCGACCTACGCGCTGGAGTTGCATGACCGCGCGCCGGAGAAGGTGAACATCGACGGGATGTGGAAGGCGGCATCGATCAGCGGCGGGCCGTGGACGTGGGTGGAGGGTAATCGCGGCTACGCGACGTTTACGCACCTGATGGGCTACTCGTCGAACTACTACACGTATTCGCTGAGCAAGGTGATTGCGCTGGACTTCTTCAACCAGTTCGACAAGGACAATCTGCTGGATGGCCCGGCGGCGATGCGCTATCGCAGGATGGTGATGGAGCCGGGCGGGTCGAAGTCGGCCAATGATCTGGTGCGGGATTTTCTCGGCCGTCCGCAGAGCTACGACGCGTTTCGCGCATGGATGAATGAGGAGTTTGCAGAGAAGCCTGCAAAGGCGGGAGCAGACAACTAGCCTCGGCTAAAAAGGCTGAAAGTTAACTTCTACGTTGAGTTCGACCGGGATGGGAGTTCCATTTTTTCTGGCCGGTACGAAACGGTACTTTGAGACGGCGTCAAGCGCTGCCTGATCCAATGAGATTGCGGCTGCGTGGCCTTGGGAATCGAGATTTGCGCTGTCCATCGAGCGCACTACGTGGACTTTCGTCGGATTGCCTTGGACATCGATGATGAGCCCTATGACCACCGTCCCAGAAAACTTTAACTTGCGCGCATCCTTCGTGTACTTAGGCTCAACTTGGTAGGTTAATCGCGGCGGCGTGATGTCCCTCATAGCCTTAGCAACGTCATTCGCATCCGGCTGAGAGGGAGTGGGTGGGGTGGGAGCCGGGGTTGGCGAGACCGTTGGCGACTGAGAAGTTGCATCAGCAGGCGGTGCGGTAGCAGCGCTGGTTTGAAATGCCAGGGCGAACACTAAAAGCAGGGGCGCGAACATAACTTTCTCCATCGAAGGAATGAAGGTGCGTCAAGTCTATACAAACACGGGTAGGTGTGCAGTTTGAGAAGAGTTGCCCTCAGGGGCTAAAGCCCCCTCTCAACAAACAGAGGTTTACGGCACCCGTTCGACTTCGCTCAGGGCAGGCTCTAAAGCCGTGCCCTTAAGCAAGACAAGCGCCGGCGGGTAAACGATTGCCGCGGATCGTGTATCGTTTTTCTGCGAGGAAATTTTTAAATGTTCAAACGTGTGAAGTGCTATGCCGTTGCGGGATTTGCCGTGTCTCTCATCACGCTGGCTGCGTCGGCGCAGGGGCCGGCCACGCTTACCATCAACGTCGACAAGCCGGTGGCGAAGGTGAGCCCGACGCTCTACGGCCTGATGACCGAGGAGATCAACTACTCCTACGAGGCCGGGCTGTACGGCGAGCTGGTGCAGGACCGCAACTTCATGGCCAAGGGCGACGATACGGAGAACTGGGTGCCGGTGGAGCAGGGAACTGGCCGCGGCAAGCTTTGCGCATGATGCCGCAACCGGGCCGAGCGCAGCGCTGCCCGCGAGCGCGAAGATCACCGTGACCCAGGCCGATGAGCACAACACCTTTGGCGTGCGCAACCGCGGCTGGTGGGGCGTGCCGCTGCGCGCGAACACGACCTACACTGGTTCGGTATATGCGAAGGCCGATGCGGCGGCGATGCCCGGGCACCTGCGCGTGAGCCTGATCGCGAATGAGACGCGGCAAGGTGCTGGCGAGCTATACCGCTCCGGCGCTGAGCGCGGACTGGAAGCAGTACAGCTTTACGATGAAGACCGGCGCGGACGTTCCGGCGACGCGCCGACAACCAGATTGTGGTCAGCTTCGACCATCCGGGGAATGTGTGGCTGCAGCTGCTGTCGATGTTTCCGCCGACCTACAAGACACGCGCCAACGGCAATCGCGCGGACCTGATGGAGATGCTGGCGGCGATGCATCCGCAGTTCCTGCGCCTGCCCGGCGGCAATTATCTGGAAGGCAACCACATCACGGAGCGCTTCGACTGGAAGAAGACCATTGGCCCGCTGGTGGACCGGCCGGGCCATCCGCAGTCCGTGGGGGTATCGGTCTATCGGATGGGTTGGGGCTGCTGGAGTTTCTGGAGTGGTGCGAGGACCTGAAGATGCAGCCGGTGCTGGCGGTGTATGCGGGCTACTCGCTGCAGCAGGAGCATGTGAATCCGGGCGCGGACCTGGAGCCGTATGTGCAGGACGCGCTGGACGAGATCGAATATGTAACCGGCGATGCGTCGACCAAATGGGGCGCGGAGCGCGCGAAGGACGGGCATCCGGCGGCGTTTCCGCTGACGTATGTTGAGATCGGCAATGAGGACTTCTTCGACCGCTCGCAAGAGCTACGACGGCCGCTATGCGCAGTTCTACAAGGCGATCAAGGCGAAGTATCCGCAGCTGCAGATCATCGCGACGCACGCGCGGTGAAGAGCCATGCGGCCGGATGTGATGGACGACCACTACTACCGCCGCGCGGAGGAGTTCTTCGCCGACACGCACCACTACGACAAGGCCGACCGCAACGGGCCGAAGATCTTTGTGGGCGAGTGGGCGACGCGCGAGGGCACTCCCACACCGAACATGGGCGCGGCGCTGGGCGATGCCGCGTGGATGACGGGCATGGAGCGCAACAGCGACCTGATCGTGATGACGAGCTATGCGCCGCTGCTGGTGAATGTGAATCCGGGCGGGATGCAGTGGCAGTCGGACCTGATCGGCTATGACGCGAACTCGGCGTATGGCAGCCCCAGCTACTATGCGCAGGTGATGTTCGCCGAGCCACGTCGGCACGGAGATTGTCGCGTCGGATCTTGAGGGCGTGGGCGACCGCTTCTTCTATACCGTTACGCGCGATGCGGCGAAGGGTGTGGTCTACCTGAAGCTGGTGAATGCGTCGTCTGAGCCGCAGGAGCTGAAGATCACGCTGGACGGCGCGAAGGACGTGAAGGCGTCAGCGAAGCTGATTACGCTGAGCGCCGCGACCACGGCGGCGACCAACACGATCACCGATCCGAAGCGAGTGGTGCCGGTGGAGAGCTCGATCAAAGTGGCGCAGACGATTACGCGCACGGTGCCGGGCTATTCGATTCAGGTGCTGGAGCTGGGAGTGCAGTAGAACCGGAGCAAGTCGGTAGTCAAGCAACTAAGGCCGTAAGGGGTTTGCGAACCGCAGACTCGCTACGCGGCCTCCTGCAGCTTGATCGGCTCTGCAGTGGACGCATGCACGAAGGGAGCAATGCGCGCGGCGCCGCTGCGCGTGTCCGGAACCAGAGCGTTGAGCGCGGTGCGCATGGCTCCGGGCGTAAAGGCTTCACGCGAGGGCAGGGCAATGGGGGTTGGGCGGGCGGGCGCGCCGGTCAGCTCCTCGATGACGAAGCGGCAGCACTCGCCGAGCGACTGAAACCGGCGGACGTTGCGTGCGGCCAGCTTGCCGTGGCGATCCAGCAGAGCGAGCGCTTCCATCTGGTCGGGCAGCAGGCCGCCGCGGTCGCGCGTGGAGGCGCGCGCGGCAAAGTCCTGCGCCAGGTAGGCGCGCGCCGTCTTCAGCGTCTCCGCGGCCTCCCGGTAGGAGTCCATGCGAAACCTGCGCGTCATCCAGAACCACAGGCCGCAGATATACAGAACGATCGTCTCCATCTCTCTCGTCTCCTCATCTCGCTCAAGCGGAGCCGCGAAAAACATTCACGCTTACGAGGTCCCAATTATGTAGATGCAGTGCGCGAACCACCCGCTGCAACTTTCGCGCTACTCCATCTATTAGACCCATACAACTCGGCCGCGACCATCAATCTTTGGTCACAGAAGGTTGGCGCGCAGACCAACAGGCGCATTTTGAATAAGCGCTCTGATTGTGCGGAGTTAGGCATCCCGCAGGAATTTTCGATCAGCAGGTAACCATTCGCATGTGGGCGCGTGGCCGCCGAGCGACTGAATTTTCCACATCGCGGATATACTCAACCTGCATGTCTGAGAAGATTGTTTCCCTTCTGGTGGGCCTGATCGCCAGCGGCGGCTACTTGGCCGTTGTCCTCCTGATGGCCGTTCAGTCGGCCTGCATTCCCATCCCGTCCGAGGTCATCATGCCGCTGGCGGGCTGCGCGCTGGCGCACTCGCAGGCGCAGCTGATCCTGCTGGCCACGGTGGCCTCGCTGGCCTCGAACCTGGGATCGATACCGGCGTACTGGGTTGGCGCCAAGGGTGGACGCCCGATGGTGGAGCGCTACGGAAGCTGGCTGCTGCTGAGCCGCCGGGATCTGGACCGCGTGGACCAGTTCTTCACCCGCTACGGGTCGATCACGGTGCTGATCGGGCGCATGCTGCCGATTGTGCGGACGTTCATCGCGTTTCCCGCGGGCGTGGCGAAGATGAACCAGGCGCGCTTCCACATCTATACGTTTGTGGGCTCGTGGCCGTGGTGCTACGTGCTGGCGTACATCGGGATGCGGCTGGGGGCTTCATGGGATTCGAACCCGCAGTTTAAGGCAGTCTTCCATCGCTTCCATCTGGGGGTGGAGGCGGTGATCGTGGTCGGCTTTATCTTGTTTGTGGTCTCGCACTGGAAGAATCGCATCCGGACGGAGACGGCGTAGCGACAGAGGTGCGCCGCACCGCCCAAACCACTTACAATGAAGAGATCGACCTATGGCAGCGAAGGCCCCAGTGCGTGTTGAGCTGTTCGATACCAGTCTGCGTGACGGACTGCAGCAGCCCAACCTCGCGATCTCAGTGCCCAACGCGGTGGCGCTGCTGGAGCGCATGGGCCAGTTCGGCGTGCATTACGCGGAGATCGGCTTTGCCGGCGCGAACCAGTTCGTCAGCGACCTGACGGCAGCTTTGGGCAACGTCGATACCGGCGCGATGCAGCTGGCGCTCTTCGGCCGCTCGCGCGGGCGCGGCGTGCGGGTCGATGATTGGACAGATACCCAGTTCATCCTGCGGCACAAGACGCGCGTGCCCGTTGCGGTGATCGTGGTGAAGTCGCGGCTGCTCGATGTGGCCAACTCGCTTGGCGTAACGCCCGAAGAAAACCTGCGCATGGCGCGCGAGACGGTCGACTACTTGCAGCAGAATGGCCTCGAAGTCTTTCTCGACTTTGAGCATGCGATGGATGCGTGGTGTGGCCGGCGCGAGAGCGGCGAGGCGGCTGAAGATGCGGCACGATCGCGCGAGTATCTGCATGAGCTGGTCGCGCAGTCCGTTGAACAGGAAGTCAGCCGGCTGGTGATCTGTGATACCAACGGCGGCGCATCGCCGGAAGAAGTGGCCGCAGCTTTCCGAGAATTTTGCGATTGAACTATCCCAACGCGAAGTTCGGCTTCCACGGCCATACCGATCGCGGTCTCGGCGTGGCGAATTCACGCGCGGCGATCCTAGCCGGAGCAGCCCAGGTGCAGGGGACGCTGGTGGGTACAGGCGAGCGCTGCGGCAACGTCAACCTGACAACTGTGATCGGCTCCATGCAGCTGCGCGGCGAGGCGGAGTTCGTCTCCGCCAACGCGCTCACAGGCCTGACCACCCTCGCGCAGTCCGCCTATTCGGCCTTCGGGCTGGAGGCGCCGCACGGCGCGCCCATCGTTGGCGCCGGGGCCTTTGGCACATGGGCGGGGATGCACGGCTCAAGCGAGCGCAAAAACCCAGGCGCCTATCTGTGGGCCGATCCTGCGCGCGTCGGCGCGACGCCGGTGATTGGCGTGAATGCGCAGTCCGGCCGCGCCAACATCATGCTGCTCTCGGAGACCATGGGCTCGCCGCTCAACTCCGCGCAGGCGCAGGCGCTGCTGGACGCCAATCAGGCGATGATCGACGGCGGCGGCTTTACCGCCAGCGAGGTCTCCTTCCGCCTGGCCTGCATGCGCGTGCTGGGCACGTTGCAGGACCGATTCGCCGTGAAGAGCTGGCGCATCGTGGATGAGTCGGACCTCTCCGGCAGCCGCTATGTGCAGGCCGCGATGAACCTCGCGATCGGGCCGTCTCATCTTGTCACCAGCCGTGCCGAGGGCGAGGGTCCGGTCGATGCGCTCTCGCGTGCGATGCGTCAGGAGCTGGAGAAGTGGTATCCCGCGCTGGTGGAGATGCGGCTGGACACCTTCAGCGTGACCGCGCTCGATGTGACGGCGCATGACACCGCCGCGCACGTGCGTGTCACCGTCAGCTTCCACGCCGATGGGCATAAGCCGTGGACCACCGCCGGCGTATCGAGCGACCTGAATCAGGCCGCGCTGATGGCCATCTGCGACGGCTTCGACTACTGGCTGGAGCACACGGCGAACGCCTCCTCCGAGGGCTATACTGGGCTTTCGGCCTCAGACAACTCGAATATCAAAGAACCATCTGCAACCAGCGCTTGAAGCGTAAGAAGGGTAGTAAGGAATGTCGAACCAGCCCGCCGCGCCGCAAAATGCGGCCACGATCCAGCCAGCTAAGGGAAAACTAGGAATCATGACCGCCGGAATGGGGGCGGTGTGCACCACGCTTATCGCCGGCGTAGAAGCCGTCCGCCAGGGGATTGCCAAGCCCATCGGATCGCTGACGCAGATGGGCACCATCCGCCTGGGCAAGCGCACCGACAACAAGACGCCGCTGATCAAGGACTTTGTTCCGCTGGCGCCACTGGAGGACCTGGTCTTCACCGGCTGGGACATCTTCGGCGGCAACTTGTACGAAGCCGCGCGCACCGCGCAGGTGCTGGACCGCGACCAGCTGGAGCAGATCCGGCCGTTCCTGGAGTCGATCGAGCCGCTGCCCGCGGTCTTCGACCAGCACTACGTCAAGCGCCTGACCGCCAAGAAGGCGAAAACCGGCAAGAACAAGTGTGACCTCGCCAACCAGATCCGCAACGACATCGCCGAGTTCAAGTCGAAGACCGACCGCCAGGTGCTGATCTGGACCGGCTCGACCGAGATCTTCCTTGAGGAGTCCGCAGTCCATCAATCGCTCGAGGCCTTCGAGCGCGGACTCACCGAGAACGACCCCGGCATCGCACCCTCGCAGATGTACGCGTGGGCCGCGCTGAAGGAGGGCATCCCGTTCATCAACGGCGCGCCCAACCTGACGGTCGACATCCCGGCGCTGAACGAGCTCTCGCGCAAGATGAACGCGCCGATCTGTGGCAAGGACTTTAAGACGGGGCAGACGATGATCAAGAGCGTGCTGGCGCCGATGTTCAAGACGCGCATGCTGGGTGTGTCGGGGTGGTATTCGACCAACATCCTGGGAAACCGCGACGGCGAGGTACTGGACGATCCCGAGAGCTTCAAGACCAAGGAAGAGTCGAAGCTGGGCCTGCTGGACATCATCCTGCAGCCGGAGCTTTACCCGGACCTCTACAAGGAAATCTACCACAAGGTTCGCATCAACTATTACCCTCCACGCGGTGATAATAAAGAGGGTTGGGACAACATCGATATCTTCGGATGGCTGGGCTACCCCATGCAGCTGAAGGTCGATTTCCTCTGCCGCGACTCGATTCTGGCCGCGCCGCTGGCGCTCGATCTGTGCCTCTTTATGGACCTCGCCGCGCGCACGCCAAGCCTGCGCGGCCTCGGTATCCAGGAGTGGCTGAGCTTCTACTTCAAGGCGCCGGATTCGGCCAAGGGCGTCTACCCGGAGCACGACCTCTTCATCCAGTCGATGAAGCTGAAGAACACACTGCGCCACATCATGGGCGAGGACCTGATCACGCACCTGGGCCTGGAGTACTACGGCGACTAATCCGGCTCGAAGCAAAATTCAACGGCCTTGCGGCAGACCGCCGCAGGGCCTTTCCCTTGGATACTGACCCCATGGCTGCACGCGACCTGCAACTCGAAGCCATGCGCCGCTATCGCGCGCTGACGGAGCAGCGCCCCGATTGGGGCGGCAGGCTCGTGTTGCTGATCGGAGTGGAGTGCGTGCAAAGTGGCGCGGCATCCACGGTCAGCATCGCTGGCGGCACAAGTCTGGCGCTTGATGCTGACGCTGCTGCCATGAAGGCGGCAATGCGCGAGGGCCATCTCGACTTCGTGGTCAACTCGCTGGACGAAGCATTGCGTGCGCTGAAAAATGAGGTCCGCCAGAAGCGGCCGCTGGCCGTGGGGTTGATCGCGCAGGTGAATGCGACGCTCACGGAGATGAGCGAGCGCGGCGTCGCGCCGGACCTGCGACTCGATTCCGAAAGGTGCGCGCAGGCTTCGCCGAGGGGCGATGAGCACTTCTTCCCCACAAAAGATGCGGCTGCTCTGCGCGAGATCGATACCGGGCTGGCTGCGGTTCTTCCTCAGGAGGACCGGGTTCGCCGGCGCTGGCTGCAACACGCGCCGCAGTTTTTGCGCGAGGCGCGCAGCGGCGGTCGCTGGATCTGGCTGGATGAGGCTGAATTCGCCGCGCTGAAGATTACGCCTGCGCCACGTCCATCAGCCGTCCCCAGAGCGCTTTGATGCCCGCGCTGGTCTTTGCCGAGACCGGCAACACCTCATCCACCTCATGCTCGCGCTTCAACGCGGCCAGTGACTTCGCCAGCGCGGTGTTGGAGAGCCGGTCGCCCTTCGTCCCGACCACAAGAAACGGCCGCCCGGTCTCGCGAAAGAAATCGATCAGTGTGCGGTCGCTCTTCTGCGGCGGGATATTGGTGTCGACCAGGCAGACGGCCAGCGCCAGCGTCTCGCGTTCGGCGAGATACGGCTCGATGAAGCTTGGCCACTCCGCTGCTATCGACTTCGAGATCTTCGCGTAGCCGTAGCCGGGCAGGTCGGCGAAGATCAGCTCCGGCCGCTGCTTCCGCTTCTCCCCCACCCCCTCATACAGTGCGAAGAAGTTGATGGCGCGCGTGCGCCCCGGCGTGGATGACGTGTGCGCGACCTTCTCACCGACCAGCGCGTTCAGCAGCGATGATTTGCCCACGTTGGAGCGGCCGAGGAACGCAATCTCCGGCGCGCCGAAGGTCTTTGCCTCGGTAGGGAAGTGCGCCGGGCTGGTCGCCGAGAGCAGGAAGATGGGAGTAAGCCGCATCGCCTGAGTCTAGTCGATTGGCGCCGCGCGCCGCGGTTTACGCCGGCGTGGTAGCCTTCGTTGGTCGAAAAATCTCCAAGATCCATGGTTGTACGAAAGCGATCCCATGCAGGAAGCCGCGCCGAATCCCGGAGTAGTTTTTGAGATGCTGATGGCCTACCAGCGCACCGCTGCTCTGCGCGCTGCCGTTGAACTGGACGTCTTTCGTGCCGTGGGCGAAGGCCCCGGCGACGTGGCCTCGATCGCGAGGCAGTGCGAGGCGTCGGAGCGCGGGGTGCGCATCCTCTGCGACTTCCTCGCGCTCAATGGCATCCTGGCCAAGCAGGACGGGCACTACAAACACACGCCCACCAGCGCCGTGTTCCTCGATTCGCGCTCTCCGGCGTCGCTTGCCTCCATCGCTCGCTTCCTCGGCAACCCGGAGGTGTGCGAGCCGTTTAACGTTCTCGCCGAGGTAGTGCGCAAGGGGCACACCTCGCTGCACGGTGATGGCTCGGTCGAGCCCGAGAACCCGGTCTGGGTGGAGTTCGCGGAGTCGATGGCGCCAATGGCCGCTGCCGCCGCGCCGCATTTGGCGTCTATCGCGCTGGCTGGCCGAAGCGGTCCGCAGAGCGTGCTGGACATCGCTGCCGGACACGGGATGTTCGGCATCGCGGTCGCACAGCAGAGCCCGGATGCAAGCATCACCGCGCTCGACTGGGCGCCGGTGCTCGCGGTGGCGGAGCGCAATGCGCACAAGGCCGACGTGGCCGATCGTTTTCGCAAGCTGCCCGGCTCGGCCTTCGATGTCGAGTACGGAGGACCGTATGATGTCGTGCTGCTCACCAACTTCCTGCACCACTTCGACGTGCCGACCAACATCGGCCTGCTGAAGAAGGTGCGTGCGGCGCTAAAGCCGGGCGGCCGCGCGGTGACGCTGGAGTTTGTGCCCAACGATGACCGCATCACTCCTCCCATGGCCGCGGCCTTCAGCATCACCATGCTGGCCACCACGCCCTCGGGCGACGCCTATACCTTCCGCGAACTGAAGCAGATGTACGAGGCTGCCGGCTTCCACGATGTGACCATGCAGCCGGTCACCATGAGCCCGCAGACGGCGGTAGTTGGACTCGCGTGAGACAGCTTGGCGATTTGTCGGGATGAGGACGAGTCGATTAATATTGAAGAGAGAAAAACGAGACCGGAGGGAAGAGAACAATGAGCGAGCAGCACCATACCCACAAAGAGTTCTGGCTGGACACCTGGTGGCCGCTGCTGGTGATCCTCTTCGGCATCACGTTTGTGACCATCCTGGTGTCTTTCAAGCCGGTGATTTAGCCCCCGCTCTCTGGCCTTGCCAGGGTCGCATAGCTGAGCGCTCCCACCAGGGTGACTGAGCTGCATAGGCCAAGTGCGATGGTGAAGGAATGTGTCCGGTCGAGCAGCCAGCCGGTGATCACAGGCGCGGCTGAGGCGATCATGAAGCTGGCAAAGTTTTGCAGCGCGGCCAGTGACGCGACCAGGCCGTGCGGGCTGACCGCCTGCACGTATCCCCAGCCGGATACACCGGCGTAGTGAATGCAGAAGAGCGCGAGGCTCAATCCGGCGACGGCCTGGGGCGTGGTGGCGCTGTGCGCGACGAAGAGCGTGCCTACGGCCGACACCACCATTCCGCCGACGATGTTTCGCCGGTGCACTGTCGCCAGAGCCACGCCGAGCCGGGCGAGCCCGTCGGACAAGATGCCGTTGACATACATGCCGGCCGCGCCGGCGAGGAAGGGAATCGCCGCCACCCAGCCGCTACGCGCGATGGAGAGATGGCGCTGGGTCTCGAGGTATCCGGGCAGCCATGCCAGATAGAGCCAGACGGTGTAGTTGACGCCGCCCCAGCCGAGCATCATGCCCCAGACCATGCGGCGGCGCAGCAGGACGCGCCAGGCGGATGTAATCTGCGGCACAGCGTCGGGCTGGTTTTCAGGCGTGATCTCCCAGCTCGGCTCTCTGGGCGCTTCGCGATGCAGCAAGACCCACACTACCGCCACCAGCACGCCTGCCAGTCCCAGAACGACGAACATGGCGCGCCAACCTTGCCATAGCATCAGGCCGGTCAGCAAAGGCGGAGCGAGCGCGACGCCGAGCGGGTTGGACGAGTTGAAGATCGCCGTCGCCCGCCCGCGCGCCCGGGGTGAGAACCATACGCGCACCGTGCGCACGCCGCCGGGCCACCATGGCGCCTCGCCCGCGCCCAGCAGAACTCGCAGCAGGAGAAACGACGGCAGCCCGCGCACCAGGCCGGTGAGCATCTGCGCCAGCGACCACAGTGTAAGTCCGCCGCCGAGTGTGAAGCGTGTGCCGGCGCGGTCCAGCAGGCCGATCATCGGCAGCTGCGCCAGGCCATAGGCGAGCGAAAAGGCGGTGAGCAGCCAGCCCATCTGCGTGGCGTTGAGGTGCATCTCCGCGCGCACGGTGGTGTTGGCGATGGAGAGCGAAGAGCGGTCGAGAAAGTTGACGATGCCGCCGAGGAAGAGCAGCGACAGGACAACCGTCTGCTGGCGGCGCAGCGAGGAGGGCATGGATGCCTGTTGCGTCGCATCCATGGGTCAGCGCCAGACCGACCAGCCGCGCCGGTTGAGGCTCCAGAAGAGGACGGCGAGGCAGGCTCCGCTGAGGGCGATGAGGCTGAGGCCTGTTCCCATCCGGCCGAAGAGCACATCGCCCAGCCCGAAGAGCATCGCGTAGACCAGCGTGAAGCCCAGCACCCAGTGGATGAAGTTCCAGCGCAGGGTGTGGTCGTCGGCGGGGTTGGCCAGGTGGCCTAGAAATACGGGACCCTGGTTGTGCTCGGGGCCAAGGCTTGAGTTTCCTGCGGCGGAGTCGGCAATGCTCTGAGCGTAGGCGGCGTCCGCGAACCTGCGCCAGCCGAGCGGAGCCGGGCGGACGCGGTCGAAGAAGGCCTGCAGTGTCGCGTCCTTCTCCGGCCGTGTCAGCAGCGTTGTGACGAGCCAGACTGCGGTGGTCAGCGTAGTCGTCGTCAGCATCAGCCAGGCGAAGGCGTGGGGATCGTCCTGGTTGAGAGGAGCAAGGGCCAGCGCCGGATCGAGCCGGTGCAGCAGGCGGACGATGGGCAGGCCGATACTGTTCTCGAGCGTCAGCGAGATGGTTGCCGCGGCGATCATGGCGGCGATCTCGCTCCACGCATTGATGCGCCACCAGTACCAGCGCAGGATGAAGACCAGCCCCGCGCCCGCGCCCAGCGCCAGCAGAAACTTCCATGCCGTTGCGATGGAGTCGCCGTGGGTCAGCATGTAACCGGTCGCACACGCTGACATCACTGCGACCAGAATCGTAGCCAGGCGCGATGCGGCGACATAGTGGCGCTCCGTCTTGTCCGTTGCGAGGAAGCGGCGATAGAGGTCGTTGATCATGTACGACGCGCCGAGGTTCAGGTGCGTGCCGATGGTGGACATGTAGGCCGCGGCGAAGCCGGCGAGCATCAATCCGCGCAGGCTGGGCGGCAGGTAGTGCACCATCACCCACACGTAGGCGCCCTCCATGCCGCCTTGCGCGGCAGTGGGCGCGGGCAGCAGCACCAGCGCCACCAGCGCAGTCAGGATCCATGGCCATGGGCGCAGCGCGTAGTGCGCGATGTTGAACCACAGGGTCGCGCCGAGCGAGTGCTTCTCATTCTTCGCGGAGAAGATGCGCTGCGCGATGTATCCGCCGCCGCCGGGCTCCGCGCCCGGATACCAGCTGGCCCACCAGTTGATGGAGAGCAGCACCAGAAAGCTCAGGAAGAACGGCGAGCTTCGCGCGGGGATGAACGCCAGCGTGTCGCGGGCGGCTCCGGGCGCGGAGTGCGCCACGTCGAAGGCATGCACCTGCGTGGCCAGTGCGCCCATCCCGCCCACGGCGTGCACAGCGAAGTACGCCAGCAGGATGACCATGCTCATCTTGAGGACAAATTGCAGCAGGTCGGTCCACAGCACAGCCCACAGGCCGGAGATGGCGTTGTAGGCCAGCGTCAAGGCGAGGCAGCAGAAGACGGCGGTGAGCTGCTGGCGCGGCGTGGTGAGGCCGAGGGTCAGGGCGAGGATCTTCGCCATGGCCAGGTTCACCCAGCCCATGATGATGGTGTTCACCGGGAAGGCCAGGTAGGCAGCGCGGAACCCGCGCAGGAAGGTTGCGGGCGGCCCGGAGTAGCGCAGCTCGGCGAACTCCATGTCGGTCAGCACCTGCGCGCGGCGCCATAGCGGCGCAAAGAAGAAGACCGTCAGCATGCCGGAGAGCAGGAACGACCACCACAGCCAGTTGCCGGCGATGCCCTGCGTGTAGATCAGGCCCGTAACCACCAGCGGCGTGTCCGCGCCAAAGGTGGTGGCCACCATGGAGGTGCCGGCCAGCCACCAGCTGACGCCGCGGCCGGATAGGAAGAATTCGCCGACATTGCCGGAGGCGCGCTTGATGTAGAAGAAGCCGATGGCGAGATTGACCGCGAAGTATGCGGCGATCACCAGCCAATCGAGCGACGTCAGGACCAAGCAGGCCTCCAAAAGATGCGAAGCTCCATCCTATTGCATGGACCGATCTGCATGGATGATGTTGCGACCCGATGACCCGCGCAAAATTTTCTGCGGACCGGATACTGGCTTGCGCTAGACTTGAGTGCCTGGTGAACGCGATGAAGACAAGACGACTTGGTGCAGTGATATTGGCGGCGGGGATTTTAGCAGCTGGGGCGATCGGCGCGAACGCCGCGCAGGCAGCAACCATGCCGACGGCGTACGTGGACGAGAACGGGACAGACCCCGCGCCGCTGAACCTGCGCGAGCTCGAAGGCAAGGTTGTGGGCCTGGGCGGTGACTCAATGCCGCAGACCGACGTCTCCCTTTTCACCGAGGATGGGCATTCGCTTGTGGCCACCGTTAAGGCCGATCGCGAAGGCAAGTTCCGCTTCGATAAGGTGGAGAAGGGTCTCTACCGGGTGGTGGCGCGCGTGGAGGGGTTGTGTCCGGCGAACGTGCCGATCAAGATCGAGTCCTCGCTGCTGGCCAAACGCAGGCTGATCATCACCATGCGGCCGAAGGACCTCGACACCTGCAGCTACGGCATGGCGAAGTAGGTACCTGGTACCGCTTCAGGCGCCGCACATGCGGAGTCAAGCTACTGCTTCGATAAATCGAAGACCTTTTCCATTGGCTGCCACTTCTGCACCGGGTCGCCGCCCTCGGGCACGGCCTGAAACTGCGCCATCAGCGCCTCCCACTCCTGCACCTTGGGATTCGCGCGGTCCATGGCTGCCTTGCGGTCGAAGGAAAACTCATCCGTTACGTCCATGATCATGAACATGCGCGTGCCGAGCAGGTAGATCTCCATGCCGGTCACGCCCGCGTCGCGGATGCTGTCGCGAATCTCCGGCCAGATCTTCTCGTGATAGCGCTTATACTCGGCGATCTTGACGGGGTCGTCCCTGAGGTCGAGCGTGAGACAGTGGCGTGGCATAGGTCTCCTTCATTGCTTGCGGCCAGATCATTCCGTGGTCGTCGACAGACGCTCGCTGCGGCCGTATGTCAGCTTCTTTGCATCTCTTCCAGCTGCCCATCTTTCAGCCGCAGCACGCGTCCGCAGCGGTGCGCGAACTCCATATTGTGCGTCACCAGCACGCTGGTCAACTGATGCGAGCTGTGCAGCCTTTGCACCAGCTCGAAGACTGCCTCGCCTGTCTTGCCGTCCAGATCGCCGGTCGGCTCGTCGGCGAGTAAGAGCTTCGGTGCAGTCACCAGCGCACGCGCCAGGCTCACTCTCTGCTGCTCCCCGCCGCTCAACTCGCCCGAGCGGTGCTCCGCGCGGTCGGCCAGGCCCACCTCGCCCAGCCACGTCCGCGCCTTGGCCATGGCGGAGGATCTATTCTGGCCCCGCGCCAGCAGCGGCATCGCGACATTCTCCTCCGCGGTGAACTCCGGCAGCAGGTAGTGGAACTGCCAGACGTAGCCCACCTCGCGGTTGCGGAACTCGGCCGCCTGCCGTGGGTTCAGCGAACCCAGGCGAATCTCCGCGCCGGCCTCGCCTACCCACACATCGCCTTCGGTGGGCGTGTCGAGCGCCGCCAGCAGATGCAGCAGGGAACTCTTGCCCGAGCCGCTCTCGCCCACAATCGCCACCATCTCGCCGGCCTGCACCTCAAAGCTCAGCCCGCGAAACAGCACCACCTCGCAGCGAGCGCCATTCTTGGCTGGCGCGCTGTCGCCAGCGCCGCCGCGTGCGGCTACCGCCGGATAGATCTTGGTCAGCCCTTCGGCTCTCAGGATTGCGCTCACGCCGTCGCCGCCTCCTGCGTCGAGAAGGCACCCGTCGCGATCTCCATCCGGTTCCATGCATTGATTGCTGCAATCGCGAGCGTCAGGTTCGCGATCTCCGCATCGGTGAAGTGCTCGCGCACGGAGGCCTTCGCCGCCTCGCGCAGCCCGGCGTCCTGGATGTCTGTCACCGCCTCGGCCCATGCCAGCGCCGCGCGCTCCCGCTGCGTGTACGCATTCGACTCCCGCCAATCCACCACGCCCGCGATCCGGTCCGCAGGCTCATGCATCTTACGCAGCTCCGCCTCATGCACATGCGTGCATTTCGCGCAGCCGTTTCTGCGCGAGGCCAGCACACGCACCAGCTCCAGCAGCACCGGCTCAAGCCCCGATGTTGTCGCAAGCGTATGCCCCAGCTCGCGGAGCTTCTCAATCCCATCCGGCGCCAGCTTCACGTAGTCCAATCGTCCCGCCATTACGAGATCCTCGCATTATTCATAGCGCAGCGCCTCGGCCGGCAGGACCTTGGCCGCGCTCCAGCTGGGATAGAGCGTCGCCAGCAGGCTTACCCCGATTGACACACCTCCGACGATCACGGCGTAGATCGCGCGCGGGGCAAACGGCAGGTAGTCGATCGAGTACACGCTGGCGTCCAGCGGATAGCGGTAGTGGCCGCCCACCCAGCTCAGCGCATAACCCAGCACCAGCCCCAGCGCGGTGCCGATTACAGAGATCAGCAGCCCCTGCATCAGGAAGATCCGCCGCACCTGGTCCACGCGCACGCCGAAGCTCATCAGCACCGCGATGTCCTTGGTCTTCTCCATCACCATCATGGTCAGCGCGATCAGGATGTTGAGCGCGGCCACGCAAACGATCAGCGCCAGGATGATGAAGGTCACAATCTGCTCCAGGTGCAGCGCGCGGAACAGCTCGCGGTTCTCCTCCATCCAGTTCGTAGTCTGGAAGCCTGGCCCGGCTGCCTGCTCAATCTCGCGCCCGATCGTGTCCGCGCGGTTCATGTCGTCCACTTTGAACCAGATGACAGAGATCAGGTCCGGCTCCGAGAACAGCCGCTGCGCATCGGCCAGCCGCACAAAGCCGTAGCTCGAGTCGTATTGATAGAAGCCCGACGCGAAGATGCCGGTCACGCGAAACGCACGATAGCGCGGCACCAGCCCCAGCGGCGATAGCTCTCCCTGCGGGCTGATGACCTCGACCGTGTCGCCCACCAACGCGCCGATCGAATCCGCCAGGTCTTTGCCGATCACAATCGGCGGAACGGCATCTGACGCCGCCGCAGAGTCGAGGGCCCCACGTCTCGATCCTGAGACTTGGGACGCATCCGGTGATGGCTCCAGCTCTTCCGCGCTGCCTTGCTTCACATCGTTCAGCAGATCGCTCACTATCCGATGGTCTTTGGGGATGATGCCTGCGATCTCCGCCCCGCCTGCCCGCGCGCCGTGCGCAATCAGCACCTGCTCATACAGCCCCGGAGCAGCGGCTGTCACATGCGGGAGGCCGCGCAGCCGCTGGAGCAGCGGTTGCCAGTCGCGGATGCCGTCCGCTGCAATGCGCATCAGCTCGACGTGCGCGGTCGAGCCGACCAGCCGCTCCTGCAGATCGCGCCGCATGCCGTTGGTGATGGCCAGCGCGATAATCAGCGATGCCACGCCGGCCGCCACGCCGATCACCGAGATCAGCGTGATGACGCCAACCACCGCTTGCCGCCGTTTGGCCCGCAGATACCGCGCCGCAATGAAGAGTTCGAAGCGCATCGGCTAGCGCACCACGGCCTTCGCCGTCGCGACGTTCTCATGGCGGTCGTAGACGCGGATCGCGATCACATGCTCGCTGGCGGTGGTGATGCCGCTGGCTGCCTCACCGGTGACCGCGGGAATCGCGGCAGTGAAGTCGTAGTGTTCTTCTTTGGAGTCCGAGACGTTGCCGACGGGTTCGAGATACTGCCACGGGCCCGCATCGACGGAGTATTCGGCGTGGGTAATCGGCGAATCTGCATCCTTCGCGTCGAAGGTGGCGTGAATCTTCGTAGTACTTCCAGCTCCTGCGCCTGAGATCACTGCGGCGGTCAGCTGCCCCGGCACGGGCGGCGTGGTATCGACCACGAACGCATCGCTCGCTCGTTCGCCGGTCAGAGTATCGGCATCGGTGTGGTCCGGCGCGTCGCTAGCGACCACCTTCACCTCGTAGCTGCCGTCGGGCAGCATCGCGGAATCGAAGCTCAGGAACTTGTCGCTGATCTTGTCCTTCAGCAGCCGCCAGTTCTGCTCACCCACGCCGCGATACCACACCGAATACATCAGGTCGTCTCCGTTGTCGTCGTGCGCCGCCCAGCGCACCGTGATCGCGCCACGCTCCTTCTGCGCCGTCAGCGGCTGCGCATTCGCATCGGGCTGGAACACCATTGAATTGCTCGCCGGTGCAGCGAAGTTGATCTGCACCGTGGAAGCGGCCGCCGTGGTACTCGCCGCCACGCGCGCATCCTCTTCCACGGCGATATCGTCCACCACCGGCGCAAGGTTCTTCTCCAGATAATTCAGCGCCACCGATTGCACTTCGCCTCCGGCTCGCAGCACCGCCTTCCACTGTGCGTAGCGCCCGCCGGGGACCGTCACTGCGCCGTCGTGCGCCACGGGAGCCCAATCGCTCCAACCGCCCAGTGGGTTCTCCACGTTGCCCGTGCGCACAAAAAGATCGAAGTTCGCGCTGACGGGTGCGCCGCTCGCAGCCCCACCCGGTTCTGGCAAAACCTCCGCGTGTCCCCATTTCGAGAACACATCCGCGTCGTAGACCTCGCTGGTATAGGTTGCGTTCGCCGCCGGTTTGTCGTCCAGCCGATACACCTTGCCGCTGTTGCTCGTCCCGATCAGCAGTCCGCCCGGAGCCTCGGCGAACGCCATGCCCTGCGCCGCCTCCAGATGCGCCTCATCGGTGAAGTTGCCTTCCGTCGCCGTATCCACGCGATAGATCCTTCCGCGGTTGCCGGTCGCAGCGAGCAACTGGCCTTTGTGCCATGCCAGCGAGTAGACCACATCATCCTTCAGCGCCAGTAACTTCTCCGGACTTCCGTCCGGCGCGATCCGGTCGATCTCCGATCCCTCCGGGATCAACGTATTCTGCGTCGCCGCATTCGCCGAGCCCGGCTGCGAGAACGTGATCGTTACACCCAAAGTGCCGGTCACCGGCAGCGGAGGCAGTCCCGGTCTCGGCGAGCCGGCGGACGGGCGAGTCCCCACGCCCACGGCATAGATGTTGCCGGCATCGTCTCGCGCCAGTGACGTGATCTCAGTCTTCGCCGAGTCGTATGCGGCGATCGCCCGCGCACCCGGAGACTTCGTATCGAAGCGATAGATCACACCGCTGCCGTCGCTGCCCGCCCACAGCGTTCCGTCGGGCGCCAGCAGCAGGCAGCGGATGTGCTGGTCTGTCGTCCTAAATGCAACTGCGGGTGCACCGAATGCAACTGCAGGTTTGCCGCCATCCGCCGGCACGCGATACACCATGGCCGGCGCTCCCGCGGCGACATACAGGTCACCTTCTCTGCCGGCCACCTCTGGTGCCTGCACAACGTCCCACAGATACTTCGGCTTCTCAGCCGTCGTTGCAGGATCAAAGACAGCCGTTGCGTCCGCCGGAGTTGCGCCCAGCCGATAGACCTTGCCGTCGGGCGAGGTGACGGCATAGACATGTCCATCGCTGCCCATCCGCACCGCCTGCACGCCCAGCTCTTTGCCCTCAAATATCTTCGTCGCCTTGCCGTCCGGCGCAACCTTCATCACCGCGGCGCTATTGGCCGCTGTCCCGGCCATCGCGACGTAGGCATTGCCTGTCGAATCCGCGGCGACAGACCACACATAATTGCTGCTGGTCTGGTAGAGCAGGGAGGTCGCCGGTCCCGGCTCAATCCGTCCAGCGCTGCGCACCGCGACCCCGTCGGTTGTGCCGCGCTCCATCTCGTCATAACTTGAGGTCGTCCACAGCTTCGTGCCCTGCGCAGCCGCGCTGGCGCATAGCGCCGCGCCTGCCAGTACCGCTGCCATCGTCCGTCTCATCGTCTCCCGAGTCTACCTGTCTGCGATGCCGCCAATCCACCCGCGCGCCGCGCCTTAGCGAATGGTCAACGTCAGCACCTGTGAGCCGTGGACGGCGTAGTCCGTCGCGATCGAACCGGCCTCCACCGCGCTCTCGCCCGTCAGCTGCACCTTCTGCGCAGCCTTCAGCGGCTCCAGCACATTGGCCATGGAGAGCGGGATGCCGGGCAGCGACTGCGACTCCAGCTGCGCCTGAGGATCATGCTCCAGCAGGGCGACGTAGATGCGGTCGTTGGCGTGGGAGCGGTTCATGCGCGATACAACGTCCGCCAGCGACTGCGCGCCCTCCGTCATGCCGGAGCCGCCCGCCAGCGATGTGATCCGGTCGAGCATCTCCCCATCGCCGACGACGATGCGCAGAGTACCGGTTGTCAACGTCTCCGGCAGATGGATCTGCGTGCGCACCACGCGCGCCTCCTCACCATACGGGTGCAGCGTGGCTTCCACATCCAGCGTGTCGCCCGCGTGGGCCTCGGTCGCGGAGAGCCGCGCGCCCTCCAGCACCGCGGTGCGCCGCTCGGGAATCTCCTCCATCGTCAGTCGCACGCCCGTCACCTCAGGCTGCTCCAGCGCGCCGCCGTAGAGCCGCGAGAAGCGCTCCCCGATGTATAGCGCCGCCGTCTCCGCGCCTGAGTCCGACTCGCTCGGCGACATGATGCCCTCCAGCCTCACCGGCGGCAGCCCCTTCAGCGTCACCTCGCCCGCCATGCGATAGCTGATCTCGTTGGCGGACTCGTTGGTACCGGAGAGGCTCTGATAGATCGACACCAGCATCGCTGACGGAGTCAGTTCCCGATTGTCCAGCACCTCAAAGTGCATGCCGCCCTTGCGTGCGGCCAATACGCCGGTATCCGTAGCTGGCAGCTTCGCTCCCGGAATTGAATCCGGCCCGGACATTGGATCCGCTACGCGCTTGACGCCCGGCGCGCCCGCCCTGTCGCCGCCAACTGCCGGCGTTATCTCCACCGACACGGGAATCATTCGCGCCTGCTGGTCAAAACGCCCCAGGATGGCCGATGCGCGGTCTTCGGTGAACGCTCCTACAGTCTCCGTGGTGTTGATGATCTTGAACGAATTGAGCGGCGAGGCCAGCGTGGCCAGCACCTCAGCCTTGGTCATCGGCATGGACACCGAACCGTACTGCGTGATGGGATGGCCGCACGCCAGCAGCCGCGTGGGATCGATATAAGTCACCGTGCAGGTCCCGGAGATCGACAGGTCGCCACGCACCAGGATCGCGCTGACCGCCGAGCCTGGCACCAGCGGCTCCGGCTGCCTGGTTCCCGCGGCCGCCGCGCCTCCCAGCCCCGCCACCGGCATCATGCCCATCTGGCGGAAGCGGTCGCCGAAGCGCGCCACGGCATCCTGCGAGAAGCCGCCGAAGACCAGCGCCGTCTCGATCGGCTGCACCTCTCCGCCAGCCGCCATTGCGTTGGAGGGAGGAGCTCCGCCGGACGCACTGGGGCCTGCCCCGTCGTTCTGGCTCGGCTCCGGGACGTTCTTCTGCGCCACGCGCATCTCGCCGGCGGACGGCCGGTCCCGCACCTCCAGCATCTGTTCGATCGGCGTGATGCCAGCGATAGGCTCCTTGGAAAACTGTCCGATGCGGTAGCTGATCGCGCCCACCAGCCGCCCGTCGATATACACCGGGCTGCCGCTCATGCCGGCCACAACGCCGGTGTAAACCGCCTTTGCGCCTCCCAGCCGCGCCAGGATCATGTCCTGCCCCGGGCCGATGGCGTCGGTCAGTACGCCCAGGATCTCAACCTCCATCGGCTCTGGCGTGACGCCTTCAAACACCGTGTAGGCCACGCCATGCAGCCCGCGCCGCACCTCGGCCAGAGGGAAAAACTTCGCCGGTCCTGCCGGCGGAGCGGCCGGAAGGATGGCCGCCGCGGTCGCCATGGCTGGCGTCTGCGCGGTGGCCAAGCCAGCACAGACCGCGGCCGCACCGGCCACAAGTCCCATACGCCGCCAGATCGTCCCCGCCTTGATCCTCATACCCACCAGCCTATTGCCAACCGCCGCCAAACGCACCTGAAAAGGAACCGCCGCGCGCCCGACAGGCCTTTGCGCCAACCTCCCGCGTCGCACAAACCAGACAATCCCCTTACACCAGATAGACGCAGCCGCGTCTAATCCAGAGTAAAGTTGCAGATAGCAGCGCCATCGATTCGCACATGAGACGCATGATCCTAACCCTGAAGCCTCTCGCCGCCGGCCGGGTTCTTTCTCGGCAGTCTGCCTTCGCCCTGCGTGTCGCCTTCGTCGCCGCTCTCCTTGTTCCCAGCCCGTTTGCCGCCCGCGCACAGGCCGCGCCCAGCCCGTCTCAATCCGCAGCGGTCCAGCAGACCCCGGACCAGCCGCCCGATCAGACCGACCAGGGCGGTCCCAACATCGACAACGGCACCATCATCCTGCCAAAGAAAAAGGAATCCGAAGAGCCGCCTCCGCCGCCCGCGCCCGAGGAGCCGAAGGTCAGAAATCCCAACGGCCAGACCTACTCCATCCAGGTCAACGTCCCAGAGGTCCATCTCGACGTCTCCGTCATCCAGGACAGGAACCACCAGTTCATTCCCGGTCTGAAGGCCAGCAACTTCCTGGTGCTCGAAGACGGCGTTGAACAGAGGGTCGATACCGTCCGCATCACGCAGACGCCGATCACCGCAGTCATGCTGCTGGAGTTCGCGGCAAACAACTGGTACGTCATCAACGATATGGAAAACGCCGCGGTCAGCTTCTTCCGCTCCCTGCGACCCGATGACTACATCGCCCTGATGACCTATGACCTGCAGACCCACATCCTCGCCGACTTCACCAGCAACAAGCAGGTCATCGCCGAGGCCATGCAGTCGCTGACGTTTCCGTCGTTCTCCGACACCAACACCTTCGACGCGCTGTATGAGACGCTCGACCGGCTCAGCCGCGTCGATGGCCGCAAGTATGTCATCCTCATCGGCACCGGCCGCGACACATTTTCCAAGATTACCCTCGACAAAATCCTCGCCAAGATCAAGGCCACACCCAATGTCACCATCTTCACCATCGGCACCGGGGCGCTGCTCAACGAGGCCGGCAGCGGCGGCGGCATGCGCGAGTTGAACTACCTGCAGGCGCAGAACCAGCTGAAGACCTTTGCCTCCATGACCGGCGGCATGAGCTTCTCGCCACTCTTCCAGGGTGAGATGGCCGACGACTTTGCCGCGATCAACAACTCCATCCGCAACAAGTATGTCCTCACCTACCGGCCCACCAACGCCGCCTCCGACGGCACCTATCGCCGCATCCAGGTGGTACTGGTCGACAACGAGGGCCACCCTTTGCAGATGGCGGACGAGAAGGGCAAGCCTCTGAAGTATTCCGTCATCACGCGCGACGGCTATAACGCCCGCCGCCCGGTGGAATAGCGCCGGCCGCTGTGTGGGAACATGGCATGTGCCGTCCATGCGCATCGCATCGCTACAACCCTCGGTCAGCCTGACGCTCGCCGCGCTTGGCCGTCTCGGCGCGCTCTGCGCCATCACGAAATTCTGCGTCGAAGCCATCCCCGAACTCGCTACCCGCAATCTGCCTGTCCTTAGCGATTCCTGGTCGTTCGACCGGGTTAGTCCCGCCGGCCTCAGCAATCTCGAAGTCCTGCTGGCATCGCGCCCGGATCTGGTCATCGCCAGCGTGCCGTATCGCATGGAATCGCTGGCGGCGATCCTGAAATCCGGCGTGCCACTCCTGGCGCTGGCCCCGCATTGCCTGGCTGACGTATACGCCGACATCCGCCTGATCGCCGCGCACGTCACCGCCGATCCGGAACCAGTCGTCACGCGGATGCAGCACGCCATCGAGAATGCGCGTACTCGTTGCGCTCCTATCTCACAGCGTGATCGGCCACTTGTTTATTGCGAGGAGTGGGGCAAGCCGCTGATCCACTCGCAACATTGGGTAGCCGAGCTGGTGGAAGCTGCCGGCGGCCGCTTCCTCGGCACGCCTGGCGCGCACACCACTGCCGAAGCCATCGCCGCCGCCGATCCTGATGTGCTGCTCTTTGCCTGGTGCGGTGCAGGCGACCGCGTCCCGCTCGCTCGCGTGATCGAGCAGCGCGACTGGCAGGCTCTGCGCGCGGTGCGCGAGCGCCGTGCCTTCGTCATCCCGGACGAGTTCCTCAACACGCCCGCGCCCACGCTCGTCGAAGGCCTGGCCTGCATCGCCGCAGCGCTGCACCCTTCCGTCCACCCGCCGCATCCGCGCCTCATCACGCTGGTATAAACCTGCGGCCGCTAGGGTTGGACCGGCGCTCCGGGCTTCTTGAACTCGATTGCAAGGTCTACCGCGAGCGCACTCGAGTCTTTGGCTAACTGCACCGACATGCTGTAGCCATGCTGGACGAGCCCGGCGTGTTGCTCCATGAACTTTAGCGGGTAGGTGTCGTCATATACGTCCCCCGGCTTCATCTTCCATTCGGAATTGAACTGCTTTTCCTGGTCGGTGCTCACGTTCGGGAAACGTACCGATCGCAGATGATACTGCGGTCCCTGGGCGACGCTGATCGTGTAGCTCGCCTGATGGGCGCTCCGGTCGAGTTGCTCCGGCGCATCGATCATCGCGTCGATGTAGCCCTTCGATCCATAGGCGTCACGCAGCAGCTTCAGAGACTCCGCGAGCTTAATCGGAGAGGCCGGATCGCCCGGCCGCAGCTGCGCGCGGTTCCGGAAGTCTTCCGCTGAAAGGATCTCCGACCCAGCCCACGCCAGCTGCTTGACGTGGTACTGCGCGCCCTCGTTCAGCACTGCCGTCAGGTTCACCTCGACGCCGGTCGGGGTCACGTTGGGTGTCGACCGCTCCGGCTTCTCTACAGCGATATCGAGGTAACCGTCGTTGCGATACACATCGCTGACCCGGCCGCTGACGTTGAGGAAGGTCTCCGCCTCGTCCCATGGCTGTCCAGCAAGTTCGCTGCGGGTGCGCTCCAGTTTCGGTTGCATCCCAGCAGATTCTCCTGTAAAGCTCACCGAGTGAACCAGCACCGACGGCGCATCGATCGCGAACACGACCCGATCAGGTGCAGCGCCTGGCTGCAAGCTGCCCAGTCGCGAGTTGACCGTCGCACCCGCCAGCCCCTTCTGCGCAACGAAAGCCGCCAGCGCAGTCGCGATCGTCTCTCGCATAGTGCCGGAGATGGGTACGATTCCCCCGTGATACAGCGGCACTTGGTTCTCCAGCGCCTGCTCCATCTCGTCGTCACCCCACCACACGAAATTCGCAAAGCGGACGGGCATCGTCGCCCTGGCAGCAGCCGGCTTCAGCGTGTAGGTCAATCCTTCATCGTTGCCGGAGAAACTCACGTCCTCAAAGAGGCCTGTATCGCCCAGCTTCTGCGCTGCTTCCTCAATCTGCTGCTGGGTCGCTTCGCTGCCGGGCTTCAATCCTGTGAAGGCCAGCAGTTCCTGCTGCGAATACAGCGGCGCGCCGGCGAATGTGATCTTGTGCAGCACATGCGCCTGTGCCGGAGAATGGAGCGCAACCCCGCACATCAGCATGGCCGCCGCGAAGGCGGGGAAAACTCTGGTCTTTCGCATAGCAAAACAATAGCCGAACGCGCGGCGACGGAAAAGATCAAATCTTCGCCACGTCTACTCCACCCACAGCTCGTCGATATAGCACCACAGCCACTTCTCATGCGGCTGCGCGGAGGCGATCGCCGGGTGGCCGCTGGTGTGGAAGTGCTTCGTCGCATGCTTGTTCTTCGAGGAGTCGCAGCAGCCCACGTTGCCGCACTCCAGGCAGGTGCGTAGATGCACCCACGTATCGCCCATCGCCACGCACTCCGCGCAGACGTGCGTTTTGGGTGCGACATATTTTTTGTGCAACAGATGCTCGCAGAGCGCCATAGCTGACTCCCACTCCCAGGATGGTTGTTGCCCCGATGCTAACAAAACAGCAATGTCAAATCCGATGTATCTAACCCGATGCTGGCGAGCTAGGTTCGCAGTTTGCTCAAGTCGAGGTTTGCCATCGCCCGCGCTCCGATAATCAGGTCATGCAGCCGAAGATCCGGGCCCATGCAGCAACCAACGCCGTGCCACCCGGCAATGCGCGGATGGTGCACGAATATGTAGCGTATCTGCGTGTCGAGAAGGGAATGCGGCCCGCCACCTGCGAGGCCTACGCGCGCGATCTGGACCAACTGGCCGAGCACCTGGAAGGCCGCGACGCGCTGCTGGTCACCGCTTCAGAAGACGATCTCACCGCATTCCTTGCGCATCTGCGCGCACACCACGTCGACTCCCGCTCCATCGCCCGCAAGCTGAGCTGCCTGCGTGGCTTCTTTCGCTGGCTGCTGCTGGATAAACGCATCGATCACGATCCCACGGTGAATATCGAGACGCCCGCGACGTGGAAGGTGCTGCCCAAATCGCTCGCCGAGAGCGAGGTCGCCGCGATGCTCGACCGCGCGGCGGCGGCGACCGAGAGTCCCGAGGCCGCGCGAACTCCCGCGTCGGCTGCCATCGCGTTGCGCGATCATGCCATCCTGGAGCTGCTTTACGCCGGCGGTCTGCGCGTCGGCGAGATCGTCAGCCTGCGCGAAGAGGACCTGCATCTCGATGTCGCCCGCGCGCAGGTGCGAGGCAAAGGCGATAAGGAGCGCATCGTTCCGCTGGGGCGGCGGGCTGTAGAAGCTCTTGCGCGATACATGCAGTCTCGTTCCTCGCTGGTGCGCACGGGTCTGCCGCACGCGCTCTTTCTCAGTGTGCGTGGCAGGCCGCTGACGCGGCAGTGGGTGTGGCAGATGGTCGGTCGTGCGGCGCGCAGCGGCGACAGCAACGCGCGCAAGGTCTCTCCGCACATGCTGCGCCACTCCTGCGCCACCCACATGGTGGAGCACGGCGCGGACCTGCGCAGCGTGCAGCGTCTGCTGGGCCATGCGGACATCGCCACCACGCAGGTTTACACCCACGTCGCCATGGAGCACCTGAAGCGCGTGCATCGCGAGCATCATCCGCGGGGAAGACGAAGGCAGGAAGAGGGGAACAAGGAACAGGGGGCAGGGAAGACAGCTACAGCCGCAGTTGAACACGTGGCGGTGCCGCGATGAGCGCAGCGAAAGACATCGCGCCCTCGAACAGAAAAGCCCCTCCTACTGAGTTCGAGGCGCTGGCTACGCAGTTTCTCTTCACGCTGGAGAATGAACGCAACGCCTCGGCCCACACCGTTCGCGCCTATGCGCGGGAGCTGCACGCCTTCGCGGGGTACCTTGCCGAAGCGCTGGGCAAAGACGCCCCCATCGCCTCGGTTGATCATCTGCACATCCGCGCCTACCTCGGCCAGCTGTATGAGCGCGGCCTGACCAAGGCCTCCGCCGCGCGCGCGCTGGCTGCGATCCGGTCATGGTTCCGCTGGCTGGCCAAGGAGCACCGCATCGCGCAGAACCCCGCCGCGCTGGTCTCCACGCCGAAGCTGCCGCAGCATCTTCCCCGCGTGCCCAGCATGGAGGAGGTGAACGGCCTGCTCAACTCGCTCGACGGCCTGACGCAAAAAGATTCGGCAGAAAAGGCAGGCGATGCGGCTGCCGCGTGGCCGGAGCGCGACCGCATGATCTTCGAGCTGCTCTACGGCTGCGGCATCCGCAACTCGGAGCTGGTGGGCATCGACATGCCGGACATCCACTGGAAGAACGACGCCATCCTCGTCCGCGGCAAAGGCCGCAAGCAGCGCTATGTGCCGCTGGGCGATGAGGCCGCGCACGCTATCCGCGCCTATCTGCCGTTGCGCGAGCAGCGGTTGCGGGCCGCCGGCAAGGCCGCGTTGATCGATGCTGGCCCGCTGGTGACCAACCTGCGCGCGCGCGGAACAGCCCGGCTCACGACGCGTAGCGTTGGGAGAATCGTCAAGCAGATTGCCCTCTCGCGCGGCCTGCCCGCTGATGTGCATCCGCATACGCTGCGCCACGCCTTCGGCACGCACATGCTGGAGGAGGGCGCGGACCTGCGCGCCATCCAGGAGATGCTGGGCCACGAGCGGCTCTCCACCACACAGCGCTACACGCAGCTCACCACTGGGCAGGTGCAGCGTGTGTATGACGAAACCCACCCCAGGGCCCGATAGCGTTACTTTTCCTCGCAGCGGCGCTAATACCGTGGCACCTTCGGATCGATGGCGCGCGACCACTCTTCGATTCCGCCGGCCAGCGACTGCGCGCGCTCGAAGCCCTCGCGCCGCAGCCACATTGCCACCGAGAGCGACCGCTGCCCGTGGTGGCACAGCACGACGATGTGCGCGTCGGGATCGAGCTCCGTGTAGGCCCGTGACGGCACCTCGCCCATCGGCATCAGCAGCGAGCCGGCGATCTGCGCCGTGGCAAACTCCCAGGGCTCGCGCACATCCAGCAGCACCGGCGCGTCCTGCGCCGAACCGGCGCCTGCACGCAGCTCCGCGAAGGCCTGCACCGTGATCTCCGGATCGAAAACCATCTCCTCAGCCATGTCTCCAGACTAAATGCAGCGAAGAACCGTTCCCGCCAACGCCTGCCCGCTTGCTCCTGCATCCCATCAGAATTGATACTTAAAGCGGATCTGCGCCAGCCGCTACGCCCGCCTGCCGGGCTGCGAGAACGGAAGAGGATTTTTAGTGCCTGAAAAAGTTCTGATTGTAGAAGACGAGGCCCACGCCCGCACCGGGCTGACCGAACTGGTCGCCTCCTGGGGCTATCGCACGGAGTGCGCGGCCGACGGCGTCGAAGGCCTGGATCGCGTGCGCCAGTGGTCACCAGGCATCGTCGTCACCGACCTGAAGATGCCGCGCATGGATGGCATGGAGCTGCTGACGCGCATCAAGGAGTCGCAGCCGCAGACGGTTGTGGTGATGCTCACCGCGCAGGGATCGATTGAGTCGGCGGTGGATGCCATGCGCATCGGCGCGTATGACTACATCCCCAAGCCGGTCGATCCCGCCCGCCTGCGCACGGTGCTGATGAGCGCCAGCCGGCAGCGCGAGGACAACATCGCGACTGAAGCGCAGGCGCCCGCGCGCCGTGCTGCCGCGGAGAACGGGCGTCTTGGCCCGCTGGTCGGCACCTCGCCGGAGATGCGGGCGATCTACAGCATCATTGAGAGCGTTGCGCCGTCGAATGTATCCGTACTCGTGACCGGCGAGAGCGGCACTGGCAAGGAGCTCGTCGCGCGCTGCCTGCATGAGCTCAGCTCGCGCCGCAACAAGCCGTTCGTCGCCGTCAACTGCGCGGCCATCCCCGAGACGCTGATCGAGAGCGAGATCTTCGGGCATGAGAAGGGCGCCTTTACCGGGGCCATCGAACGCCGCTCCGGCTGTTTTGAGCTCGCCGAGGAGGGAACGTTACTGCTCGACGAGATTGGCGAGATGCCCGCGGCCACGCAGGCGAAGCTGCTGCGCGTGCTGGAGGACCGCAAGCTGCGCCGGCTCGGCAGCAGGATGGAGACGCCGGTCGACGTGCGCGTGGTCGCCGCCACCAACAAGGACCCCGAGCAGGCGGTCGCCAACGGCCAGCTGCGCGGCGATCTCTACTACCGGCTCAACGTCTTCAACATCCGCATGCCGTCCCTGCGCGAGCACCTGTCCGATATTCCCGCCATCGCGGCCAAGATGATTGAAGACATGAACCAGCGCCATGGCTGTTCCGTCACAGGCATCGCGCCTGCTCTGATGGACCGCCTGCTCGCGTGGGACTGGCCGGGCAATGCGCGCGAGCTGCGCAACACGATTGAGCGCGCCACCGTGCTGGCGCATTCTGGGTTATTGAAGGTCGAGCACTTGCCGGTGAACTTCGGCGAAGCCTCGCCCCGTACCGCTGCTGGCCACAGCGCCGACGATGGAGGCACGCCTTTGCATCGTGCCGGTGCTTCCACGCCGGTGGATAACAGCCGCAGCGTTAACGTACCCGTCGGCACCACGGTTGACGAGGCGGAGCGCCGCCTGATCATCAAGACGCTGGAGTCGACGCACAACAACAAGACCCGCGCCGCGGAGATCCTCGGCATCACCACCAAAACACTGCAGAACAAGCTGAAGGAATACGCCAGCGCCGATTCGACTGTGGCGGAGTAGCGGAGTCCACCATGCGCCTGCGAACCAAGCTCGTGCTTACCGCCGGC
Source organism: uncultured Acidobacteriaceae bacterium (assembly GCA_963766975.1). Classification (GTDB taxonomy): domain Bacteria; phylum Acidobacteriota; class Terriglobia; order Terriglobales; family Acidobacteriaceae; genus Edaphobacter. Next base: position 208,484 of record CAVYCF010000007.1, on the reverse strand, counting down.
GGCCTTACCTTCGCCGTCGTGCTGGTGCTCTCCATCATTTTTCTGGGTGAGCTGCTGCACCAGCGCGTGGAGAATACCTACGACTCCAATCACACGCTGGCGAGCGCAGTGCAGCTTGCCGCCATCCAGGCGGTGGAGACAGGTCTGCGCGCCCATCCGCCCGATCCCAACACCTCCGATCCGCAGGAGGCCTTCCACGCTGCCGTCGCCGACGCCCTGCGCGGCAATGAAGACCTGGTCAGCACCATGAACTCCATCATCCGCTCTTCGCTGGATGTTCAGGACGTCAGGATCACGGACACCACCGGCCTCATCCTGGTCTCCACCAACCCCGACGACATCAACCAGCACGCCCCGCCCCGCGCCGGCTTCGGGACCATGCTCTCGGGCAGCGTCCTTGACCAGGCCCGCGAGCTCTTCGGCCGACCGCGTGTGCTCGACATCTCCGAAGACATCCAGCGCAACGAGCAGCCGTTCCTCGTGGTGCACGTCGGCGTCAGCACCTCTTTCCTCAATTACGCCTACAAGCCCTGGCTCGCCGCCGCGCTGGAGTTCGCTCTGCTCGCCACCATCGCATCGGCGGTGGTCGCCGCGCTGCTCTCCGCCGTCGCGCTGCGCCCCATGCAGTCCATCAGTGAGCAGTTGGAGCGACTGACGCTCACCCGTGGAGAGACCGCCGAAAGCGTGGTGCTGGAACAGCCTCTGTTGTTGGACACCCGAACCGGAGGCGAAGGCGACCCGATCGGACGCGTCACGCGCTCCATCGATCGCCTCGGGCGTGAGCTGCGCAGTCGCGAAGAAGGTTACACCGCACTGCAGACCAACCTGAACCAGATGCTCGATACCTTGCGCGACGGCGTCCTGCTCTTCGCGCCGGAGGGCCGCGCTGTCATGGTCTCCGACGCCGTGGCCCACTTCCTCAGCCGGCCCGGCGGCCCGCCGTCCGAAGAGATGGTTGGCATGTCCATCGAGCAGATATTTCTTCCCGGCACCGCGTTGGGCGACGCCGTCCTCGCGGCATTCCGGCGCGGCACGCAGGTCTCCGCCGAGACGGTCGTCCTTGAAGATAGCCGTCAGGTGCAGATCTCGCTGGACCGCATCGGCGACTCCGCTGCCGGCGCGCAGGCTGGCGTTGCCACCCGCGGCCTCGGCACCCTGCTTACCCTGCGCGACACAGGCTCCGCCCGCGAGCTGGAGCAGGAGTTGGAGGTCTCGCGCCGCCTGGCCGCCATCGGCCGTCTGACCGCCAACGTTGGCCACGAGGTCAAGAACCCCATCAACGCCATGGTGGTGCATCTGGAGCTGCTGCGCGGTAAGCTCGCCGGCGGCAGCACCGATGCGCACGGCGCGCAGAAGCACGTCGAGATTCTCTCCGACGAGATGCATCGCCTCGACCGCGTGGTGCAGACCCTCGCCGACTTCTCGCGGCCCATGGATCTCGAGCTCCGGGACCACGACCTGCGCCGCGTGGTGGAGCAGACGGTGGAGCTGGCCGGCGAAGAGCTGAAAGAGCACGGCGTCGCCGTCGAATCCAGCGCTCCCTCATCCCCGGTCCCGGTGCGAGTGGATAGCGAATTGATGCGCCAGGCGCTGCTGAACCTGCTGCTCAACGCCATGCAGGCCATGCAGAATGGCGGCCTCGTGCGCGTCTCCGTGCGCCGCGACCAGCGTGCCGCGATCGTCGAGATCGCCGACAACGGCGTCGGCATCCCGGAGTCGCTGCTGCCGCGCATCTTCGATCTCTACTTCACCACCAAGCCGCGCGGCTCCGGCATCGGCCTCGCCATGACCTACCGCATCCTGCAGCTGCACGGCGGGTCGATGGAGGTCCGCTCCAACGCCGATCCTGCCTCGCCCAGTCGCGGCACCACCTTCACCCTGCAGATACCGCTCTCCACCACCCCCTCCGGCGATCTGCGCAAGTCTCCCGCGCACCTCTCCGATGGCATCGGGAACAACGAAGCCGCTGCCGCGTTCGCAGTGGACCACCGTCCTTCCGCCCCATTGGGCCTCGCGGCAAATAAGATGGAAGGGAAGGAGATGCTTTGATCGCCCGGCTGCGCTGCCGAACGTCGCTCCGCTCAACCGGCCTTCTGGCATCGCGCGGGGGTGCGCTCTGCTGCGCGATTGCGCTCAGCCTTGTCCTCTCCGGCTGCCGCCACAAGCCCGTGCGCTCGCCTTTGCCCATCGGTGTGCTGGCTCCAATCGATCTGGAAGCGCCTCCTCCCCAGGACAACCCGCCGCTGATCGCGGAGTTGCCGCCCCCCGATCTGGGCCCGCTGCTGCCTCCGCCGCCTCCGCCGCCTGCGCGCCGCCGTCCCGCTCCGGCACCCAAAGAAAATGAACCAACTCAGGTGGCCGGCAATGATGCCTCGGCCGCACTCGCCATCGGAGCGCTCTCCGCCGGCGGCGACGATACCAGCCACACCGCGCAGCAGGTCCAGGACCTCATCAACTCCGTGCTCAGGCGCGTCTCTGCACTCTCATCGGAGGTCGCATCCGCCCAGCGGACGGAGGTTCGCCAGGTGCGGAACTTCCTCGATCAGGCGCAGAAGGCGCTCAAATCCGGCGACGCCGAAGGCGCGAACACGCTCGCCACCAAAGCCAACCTGCTGATGGATGACGTGGAAAAGAAATAGCTGCCATGGCTTAGATGGCTGTCATTCTGAGCCGCAGGCAAGCATCCCGCATTTGTTTTTATGCCAGTGGCATGCGCCGGATTTTATTGCTACGCCTGCGCTCCATGGCACTTCTTGTACTTCTTGCCGGAGCCGCACGGGCACGGATCGTTGCGTCCCACCTTTTCGCCCGCCACCCGTGGCGAGTTGCCATTGCTGCTGCTGGATGTGCTGGCCGCGCGCGCCGCCTCCAGCTCGCGCTTCTTCTTCTGCTCGAACTCGCGTTCCAGCGCGTCGATTGTCGTCGCCGGCGCCTTGGTCTGGATAGGCACCTGGGCATTGCCGCGCCCGTCGCCATCGAGTGGCAGGCTCGCCTGTGCGGGCGCTTGCCGCTGCGCAGGCCTTGCCGGGCCGCCTTCTAATATAGGGCCGCCCGTTGTAGGCCCAAGGGCCGGAGGCCGGTTGAACTGCGCCGCCTGCTCCATGCTCTCGATCGGATTGCCGTCCGGCCCGATGATCTGCATGCGGAACAGGTGCCGCACCGTGTTGGTCTGGAACTCCAGCATCATCGCCTCGAACATCTCGAAGGACTCTTTCTTGTACGCCACCAGCGGGTCCTGCTGCGCATAGCCGCGCAGCCCGATGCCCTCCTTCAGGTGGTCCATCGCCAGCAGATGGTCCTTCCACAGCCCGTCCAGCACGCTCAACATCACGATGCGCTCGTGATAGCGCATGTTGGGCGCGCCGATGATCTGCTCCTTCACGTCGTACCGCGCGCGCAGCCTCTCATAGATCGCCTCGCCCAGCTCATGACGGTTCAGTGCCGAAGCATCGATCGCGCTTCCTTCTGTATTCGACGACACGTTCAGCTTCGCGCCGAAGGTGTCATACACCTTCTCGAAGATCGCTTCGGTGGTCCACTGGTCCGGATGCGCCTTCTCCGGCGCATGCTCGTCGAGGATGTTCGAGAGGATGTTGGACACGTAATCCTCAGTGATCAACTGCTTCTGGTCGACGCCCTCCATCAGCTGCCGCCGCAGGCCATACACCGCCTCGCGCTGCTTGTTCATTACGTCGTCGTACTCCAGCACATGCTTGCGGCTCTCGAAGTTCTGCGCCTCCACTGCCTTCTGCGCGGCCTCAATCCGCCGTGAGATCATGCTGCTCTCGATCGGCACGCCCTCTTCCATGCCCAGCCGCTGCAGCAGCGTGCTCACCCACTCCCGCGCGAAGATGCGCATCAGGTCGTCTTCGAGCGAGAGGAAGAAGCGCGATGCGCCCGGGTCGCCCTGGCGTCCCGCGCGTCCGCGCAGCTGGTTATCCACGCGCCGGGACTCATGCCGCTCCGTGCCGATGATGTGCAGTCCGCCCGCTTCGACGACTGCGTCGTGCTCCTTGGCCGCCGTTCCCTGGTGCGAGGCCAGCGTCGCGTTCCACGCCTCTTCGCTGGTCTCAAACTCCTGCCCGGAGTAGTAGAACCGCACCATCCCCGGCCCCGCATTGGGCGAGATCGCGCCCTCCGCCGCCGAGACCGCGCGCGCCTGCTGCTTCTTCACCAGCTCCTGCCGCGCCATGAACTCCGAGTTGCCGCCCAGCAGGATGTCCGTGCCGCGTCCTGCCATATTGGTCGCGATGGTCACCATCCCCAGCCGGCCCGCCTGGGCGACGATCTCCGCTTCCTTCTCGTGGAACTTCGCATTCAGCACCGACGTGCCGCACGCCCTTGCGCTTCAGAATCTCGCTCAGCAGCTCCGACTTCTCTATCGATGTCGTGCCCACCAGCACCGGCTGGCGCAACTCGTGCAGCCGCGAAATCTCATCGGCCACCGCAAAGTACTTCTCCTTCGTGGTGCGGTATACCACGTCCTGGTTTTCGATCCGCAGCATCTTCCGGTTGGTCGGAATCACTGTGATCTCGAGCTTGTAAATCTTGTCGAACTCCGTCGCCTCGGTCTCCGCCGTGCCCGTCATGCCGGAGAGCTTCTTGTACATGCGGAAGTAGTTCTGGAAGGTAATCGTCGCCAGCGTCTGGTCTTCCTTGCGGATCGCGACGCCCTCCTTCGCCTCAACCGCCTGGTGCAGGCCATCCGACCAGCGCCGTCCCGGCATCAGCCGCCCGGTGAACTCGTCGACGATGATGACCTCGCCGTCCTTCACCACGTACTCCACGTCGCGCTTGTAAAGGTTGTGCGCCTTGATCGCGACCTCGACGTGGTGCTTCAGGTCCCAGTTCTCCGGGTCGGCGATGTTGCCGATGCCCAGCAGCTTCTCGACCTTCTCCCAGCCCTCGTCGGTGACGGTGATGGCGCGCGCCTTCTCGTCCACCACAAAGTCGCCGGACCAGGTCTTCGTCTGCGCGTCGAAGTTCTCAATCAGCTCGCCCGCCTCCAGCTGCGGGATGATCACGTTCACGCGCGCATACTTGTCCGTTGTCTGGTCGGTCGGACCGGAGATGATCAGCGGCGTTCTGCGCCTCGTCGATCAGGATCGAGTCCACCTCGTCGACGATGCAGTAGTAGTGTCCGCGCTGGACGGTATCCTTGAGCTCGAACTTCATGTTGTCGCGCAGATAGTCGAAGCCGAACTCGTTGTTGGTGCCGTAGGTGATGTCCGCGCCGTACGCCGCGCGCCGCTGCTCATCGCTCAGGTCATGCACAATCACGCCGACCGAAAGGCCCAGGAAGCCGTAAATCTTGCCCATCCACTCTGCGTCGCGCTTGGCCAGGTAGTCGTTGACCGTGACCACGTGCACTCCGTGGCCGGCCAGCGCATTCAGGTAGCAGGGAAGCGTCGCCACCAGCGTCTTGCCCTCGCCGGTCTTCATCTCGGCGATCTTGCCGGAGTGCAGCACCATTCCGCCGATCAGCTGCACATCGAAGTGGCGCATGCCCACCGCGCGCAGGCCGGCCTCGCGCACCACCGCGAACGCTTCGGGCAGAATCTCGTCCAGCGCCCGCTGCTCGGCCGCGCGGACCTTATCCGCGGCGTCCTCGTCCGTCGGATCGATCCCCTCCGCGGCCACCGCGTCCAGAACCCGCTGCCGGAACTCGATCGTCTTCGCGCGCAACTGCTCATCGGAGAGCTGCTTCGTCTGCGCTTCCAGCGCGTTGATGCGCTCCACCGTGGGCAGCATGCGCTTCACCGCCCGCTCGTTGCTGGTGCCAAATACCTTTGCTAATGCCTGATTGAACAAAACTCTTCGTTCCTTTGCTGGATCCATCGGCGCGTAAGACGCCTAAAGTACAGTTTACGCGATGTCGTTCACCGAGGTTCAGCGGCAGCGCCTGCATGAGGAAAATGACTCGTGCCGCGCTCCGTGAGGCCTTCAGAATGGCCTTCTGACCTAGGTTTCTGAGCTGACAAACAAATAACGACGTTAGAATTAGTCTCAATCAGCCTGGCTTGAGAGGCCCCCTAAGAACATGAAACTGCGTTTTCTGGTTTTGCCTTTTCTTCTTTTTCTCGGACTACCGGCAGCGGTCATGGCGCAAACCGACGAGATCCAGGTGTATGACGGAGAGATCGCTCCCCCGGGCATTTTCAACCTGATGATCCACAACAATTTCACCCCCAGGGGCCGCACCGCCCCTGACTATCCCGGCGCGATCATCGCCAATCACTCCTACCAGGTCACCGCTGAATGGGCCTACGGAGTAAAGCCATGGATGGAGCAAGGGTTGTACCTGCCCGTGAGCTCGCCTTATTCGACGAATTACGGTTCCACCATCAATGGCTTCAAAATTCGCGAACTCTTCGTCCGGCCCAACGCTCACGACCATACCTTTTTCTACGCGGCGAATTTTGAGTTCAGCGTCAACAGACACTACTGGGAATCGCGCACCATCTCGTCCGAGATCAGGCCCATCATTGGACTGCACCTGCATCCCTGGGACCTTATCTACAATCCCATCGTCGACACCGACTACACCGGAGGGCTGGGCAATCTGCAGTACAACCCGGCGGGCCGGGTGGCCTACAACTTCAACGACCGCTGGGCCGCCGCGGCGGAAGAGTACGACAGCTTTGGCCCGTTGCACGGCTTCTTGCCGCTGCACCAGCAGTTTCACGAGGTCTGGGCGACGGGCGACTATACCGGTAACAAATTATGGGGCATCAATATCGAAGCCGGCGTCGGCTATGGTTTGACCGCCGCATCCGACAAGCTCACGCTCAAGTGGATGGTGTCGCGCAACCTGAACGCTCATTCCTGGCGGCCTTGAACGGCATGCACCTGCTGCCTTGGATGAGCGAGCGTGTTGGAGTTCGATAACGACGGCGGTCCGATACACGGCGAAGTGCGGCGGCGAGCTAAAGTTATCGTGAGGGATTGGAGCGGGAGACCGGGATCGAACCGGCGACATTCAGCTTGGGAAGCTGACGTTCTGCCACTGAACTACTCCCGCTTTGTTCAAAATTATACGCCGCGAAATCGAGACGACCTGCGGCGCTTCTCGCGAGGGGATCATCCGCAGCGAATCGCCGCATGATCCGCACTCAATCAAAGCTCCGCTGTGGCCATTGAGCAGAATCGACACTCGCTACAGGCGACATCGGCGCCTTAACAGACTCCAATCCGAATCGAGGCGTTACTGCTCGCGGCTTCGGGGTTCCTCCATGCGCACTAGCTCTTGTGCTCGGTTCCCGTATCCAGCGGGGCCTCTTCCGGCGAGTCGGACCGGGCCGAACGGACGGGAATTCCGCTGATAAGCCCTTGATAGTTTGTTAGCCGTTTGCCGAGAATCACCACGCCGTTGGATGTGATTTCATACTCGCGAATATCCTTGGCATGATTGCCGCCCCGCATCTTAATCACCACCATGATCTTACGAAGCTGGCCATCGATGGACACGTAGCGCAGCCGGATGATGTCATCGGTTAGGAATGAAATCGAGTAGGTACTGAACGGGAATTCAGTGAAAGACTCATCCACTTCAACGGTGCTTAGAATTGTCACCCCAATTCCCGTCAAAGCGAAGATCATGCGGTAGAGCGATTCGCGAAAATCGGCGCGGAAGCCGGGCGACAAAGCCATCTCAAACCCCGCCAGAGAATCGATCACGAGGCGCTTGGCGCCAATTTTCTGCACTGCGTCGAGAATCGAGTGCATGGTCTCATCCACCGAGAGATCCAGAGGGCGCAGATAGAGGATCGTGAGTTTCCCATCTTTCTGCGGCGTCTCCAGATCCAGACCTAAGCTGGTGGCCCGCTCCGCGTACGCCTCCGGGCGTTCTTCAAAGACTGCCACGATTCCCGGTTCGCCATGGCGCAGACCGTCCGCGATGAATTGGGTCGCCAGCACCGATTTGCCGGTGCCCGAAGACCCTGCTACCAGGAGGCTATCGCCTTCGCGCACGCCCCCATCCATCATCTTGTCCAACTCCGGAATGCCGAAAGAGAGACGTCGGCTGCTGTGCGGATTTCTCTTCCGTGCGGTCAACCCAAAGGTGCGTGAGAAGGCTTGCACGCCGGCATCGGTGATGCGGAATGTGTGGAGTCCCGGCACAGAATCCTGACCGCGCAGCTTGATGATCTGCAGCTTGCGAACAATCGAATTTCGTTCCGCGGTCTGGCGCAGCCAGAACAGACCATCGGCAACGGTAAAGATGGGATTGTCGCGGAGCTCCTCTTCCGCATATTCGCCGATCAGGAAAGTTGTCGCTTGCCAGCTCGCCAAAAACAGGGCCAGCCGTTGAATGAAGGATTGCAGGTCCATGTCGCTTTCCGGCTTGCGAACCATGGTACGGAAGGAGTCAACAACTACGACGGCGGGATTGGATTTTTCAACTTCTCTGGTGATCTGCTCAAGGACCGCGCCCAGGTCCTTCTCCAGAACAACCTGACTGAGGTTGATAAAGCGAATGGAGCCGGGCAGCATGGAGGGATCGAAAAATGTGTATTGCTGCTGATAGCGCAGCATTTTTATCGAGGATTCGCCGAGGACGGTGAAATAGAGCGCAGGACGCTCCGGGGTGGCGTTGGCAAATACAAACTGATGCGCGAGCGTCGTCTTCCCGCTTCCGGGTGCTCCCGCGATGATATTGAATGAGAATTCCGGGAGGCCGCCACCCACAATCTCATCAAGGCCCGGAACTCCGGTGGGTAGTTGGTTGATCTTCACTTTGTCTTGAGCGCTCAAGCTTTTCTCCCGTTTTCCGCATTACGATCGTCAAAGACTTCGACTGGCCACGCATTGCGCAGCAGGCTTCGTGTTAAGGCTTCGCCGAGGAAGATACGAAGTAGTCCGAGTAAGCGGGCGATGAGAATGATTCCCCCCTCGCCAGCCCGATCCTTGTCGTCGATTTGAGTCTCAATATCAGCCACGCCCTCTAAAGATCCATCCGAGCTAACCCGCGCCGCGCCAAGACTGGGAGCTTCCGGCCTGGCCAACGTCAACGCACGAGAGGCGAGAGATTGGAAACCGGCGACTCCAACAAATTCACCAAGGCTCTGGCGCAGCGTGTCATAGACGCGAAGAGTCGGAGACTCCATTGTGCCGGAGGCCTTGCCCGCAGCGGCTTCATACTCGAGAAGGCGTTGGGCTAACTCTCGCATTCCCGGGGCAGCCGTCATGTTCAACTCGGCATCGTTCAAGGGCAGATTTCCAATCGCCGCTATGCGTTTCGTGCAAGGGACAGGGGCGGCGATGATGTCCTTTTGCAAGCGCCCTTTGCGGTGGGGGGTATTCGACATCCAGAGCCGCGTTGGATGTAGAGCTGGCGAAACTCAATTCATGTAGAGATTCGTTTGCAGGTTAGGCGTCTCGTCCTGCGGGCCGCCGGCGTTGCTTCGGATGAGCGTGAAAATATCCAGAACTGTGGCAATACTGCGAATGTTTTCCGCAACGCTCACCAGTCCATCTTCCATGGATGGGTGTTTGTCCGCCAGTATTTCAATATTCTTGCTGACACTTCTCAGTCGATCAATCTCTCGCAGAAGGTCCTCGAAAGCCGCAGCTATTACCGGTCCATCGGCCGCTGAGGCGAATGTGTCCTCTGGGGTCGTGGCCAGCTCTGCCCTGGCGTCAACCTGAAGGCGTAAATCTTCTATCAAACGCAGAGTCGTTGCCTCGCCAAGAAAGGTAAGAAAGAGGCCGAGCAGGTGCGCAATCAGAACAATTCCGGCCTCGCCATTCTCGTCCGAGTCCGTCCGGGATTCAACTTCGCCCAGACCGCGCAACCCTCCATTCGCCGTTACCTGCACCGCGCTGAGGCGGGACGATTCCAACTTGGCAAGAGCCAAAGCGCGGGAAGCGAGAACTTGAAAACCGTCCGTTCCCACAGGCGCGCCGAGTTGCCGGCGCAGCTTCTCATACACCCGCACAGTCGCAGGTTCGGCACGCAGGGAGGTCGGACTTGCGTTGGTCTCACGAGCGACGAGGCGCAAGGCTAGATCTCGCATCTTGCGTGCAGGGGACATCGATTCCGCTCTTTCTCAATGTGCCAGGCTGGCCTTGAACTTGAGGCGTCTGCCGCAATGATACGCTCAAGCCGATTGCCCTGGGGGCAGTATCCGGGACGCTATATCTGGCCCTATGGTGGGGTCATTGGAACCGGGCGGGCGCGAAAACATGTCCGGAAAGGCGGTCAACATTGACCAGAATCCTGTGCTAAATTGCGGGATAAGGTGTGCAGTCGAGACAGTGGTGTGGATGCTCTGTGGAATAAGGAATACCGGAATCTTTTTGCCGGTAAAATCGGACATTCCTCCGGCGGTCATCCTTGCCAGGGCCGCAATCGGAAGAGGGCCCTTCAATGTTTAAACTCGAAAAGCCCGGATTCGATACCGCCGCCTTTCTGGCGAGCGCAGGCCTGGGGCGAACCATCGTCCAACTGGTGCCGCAGGACGCCTTCTTTTCGCAGGGAGACCCCGCAGACTCGGTTTTCTATCTCCAGAAAGGCCGCGCAAGAGTCACCGTCGTTTCCGCCGCCGGGAAGGAAGCTACCATCACCCTGCTCGCCGCCGGTGATTTTGTGGGAGAAGAGGCACTCGCGGCAATATCCGGTGTGCGTTTGGCTACAGCCACCGCAGTTACCGCCTGCGCCGCTCTCAAAATCAGCCGGGCAGCGATGATCCGCGTGATGCATGAGGAGCATAGCTTCTCAGATATCTTTCTGAAGTACCTGCTGGAGCGCAGCATGCGCGTTCAAGCCGACCTGGTCGATCAGCTTTTCAACTCCAGTGAAAAGCGACTGGCGAGGATTCTGCTGCTGATGGCGGAATTCGGTAAGCCGGGCGAGGCGGAACAATTTATTCCCAAGATCTCGCAAGAGACCCTGGCGGAGATGATCGGCACCACACGCTCCCGTGTCAGCTTCTTCATGAATCGATTTCGCAAGCTCGGTTTTATCGAATACAACGGTCGCATCAAGGTTCACAAGTCGCTGCTGAATGTGGTCCTGCTTGATCAAATACCCGGGCGTAACGCCGAGAGGCCAATAGACTCGGCCAGTCCACGAAGTGCCTTCAAGGCGGCCAGCCGTCTGCGGCGAATGTAGTTCACCGCCCGCGGCCTCGATTCGGCATCAGCTTCCGGTAACCTGCGCAGAAACCATTTCCAGATCGACGGCAGCATTGGCGCACTCGGAGTGCTCCCGCTCCGCTGTCCATTATGGCCAGAGTGGTAGAGCGCCTTCGTCGGCGACCAGCCCTGTCCCGTTCGCGCGCGCGCCTTCGCCGCAGCTAGACCCTCGTCGGTAGCGGATACAGCCGCCCGCGATACATGCCCATCGCCTCGATCGATTTCACCTGGATCACCTGTGCCGTCGCATCAGAGCACCAGCGTGTCGTCGGTCTATGCGGATTTCCGCGTGCAGTGTATGAGCGAGTGGTTGGGCGCCTTAAAGTGCGGTAGGAACTCAAGTAAGCGGCGGCGGCAAACCGTACAGTTCCGGCTTGCGGAGATGCTGCGACCAGCTGGGAAGCATGATATCGTTGTCTCGCCCATGACGAGAGTTCTCCGCCTCAGCCTCTGCTGCCTCGCGCTCTCTTCCGCCCCCGCGCTCACTCAGGCCGCTCCCAGCGCCCAATCCGTCGGACTCGAGGCTGCGCATGCGCTGAGGCAGCACCTGTATCTCATTCCGGCCACGCCTGCGCCAAAGACCGGTCAAACACTTGCCGGTGGCCATTGGTCGATTGCGAACCAGCCGCCTGCGCAGTGTGCCGGCGTTCCAGCAGGAAGCGGCCCATGCGTCCGGCTCATCTACTCAGTGCCGGACGCAGGCGTCTCCTGCGAATGGTCTGTACTGCTGAATGCCGACGCAACCGACGTTACCTTCCTCGACGAGAACGACGATGCGGCGCATTACTTCATGCCTTTGCTCTCCACCGCGGCGCTCTCCCGTCTGGTCGCCAACAAATCTATGCCGAGATATCCCCCCATCGCCGTCGCCGCCCATGTCGAGGATGACGTGAAGGTGTATGCCATTGTGGGCGTAGATGGGAAGCCATCCCGGGTGATGCAAATCGGCCGTACGACGATGCTTACCCAGGCGGCCATCGACGCCTGCTATCTGTGGCAGTTCAAGCCGCTCCAGATCGGGGACCGTACCGTGCCATTCGTAACGATGGTTCTGTTTCACTTTTCTAACCCTCGAATGGACACATCTACCTTCACCCCTACCTACACCGGATCAGTCACCAGTACTCCGTGAGCCAAGCCAACTTCGGACGATGGCGACCACGGCCCACATCGTCTTTTCCAAACGGCTTACGCTTTGATCTAGTTTTGCTCGTGCCGTGTCAAGCGTTCTGCCACTGAACTACTCCCGCTTCGCTGTCCCTTATAGCTAGAGTTTGCCGGCACCCTTGCTCGTCCGGATTGGCGTCGATCGCGCGGGAACTCCGCAGTCCCGTGCCTACACCCGCGTCGGCAGCGGATAAAGCCGCCCGCGGTACATGCCCATCGCCTCGATCGACTTTACCTGGATCACCTGGGCCGTCGCATTGTCTGAGCCGTCCACATCGACCGCATAGGCCACCAGCTCCTTGGCAATCTGCTCCGCGTCCTTATTTTGCGACGTGAAGCGCACGATGTCCTCCGGGTACATGGCGCCGTAGAGGCCGTCGCTGCACAGCACCAGCGTGTCGCCCGGCTTGAGGGACGCGGTGGTAGTGTCCACCGTGACAAAAAGCTCCGGGCCCAGGCAGCGGGTCAGCACATGCCGCTTCTCGGACTGCTCCGCCTCCGCCGCCGTGATCAGGCCCAGCTTGCGCTGCTCGTTCACCCATGTGTGGTCGCGCGTCAGTTGCGTGGCCTTGCCGTCGCGCACCTGGTAGCACCGCGAATCGCCCACATGCGCAATCACCGCCTGATCATGCCGCAACGCGCAGGTCACGATGGTCGTCGCCATATGCTGCCCGCGCCGCTCCGGGCTCAGCCCTTCGTCATGCACGGAAGAGTTCGCCTGTTGAATAATGCGCGGCAGCACCGTGGCCAAAGAGGTGTTCTCAGGGGCCTGGGAGAAGCTCTCGGTAATTACCTTCACCGCCCGGGCTGATGCCACCTCGCCCAGGTCGCGCCCGCCCACGCCGTCCGCCACCGCAAACAGCCAGCCTCTCGATCGAGACTCCTGGCGCGACCGCGGAACGAAGGACGCTACCGAATCTTCGTTATGGGGGCGAACCCTGCCTGCGTCGCTTGCCTGTCCGAAGACTACGTCCAGCATCGAAGTCCTACCCTGGCGGTTGAGCGGTCGCTTGTTTGCCGCGTTCAATTCGTCGTGGAAGAGAACCGCCCCTCCGGCCTTCCGGAGGGGCGGAGCTTCTTCCAACAATTCAGTTGCAGCTTGCGAGAGACCCGATGCTCGCGGTCCTCGCCCGCGGGTTAAGCCTGGGCCTTGGTCAGCAGCACCGACTTGCCCTTGGACTTGGAGGACTTCATGAAGTAGAAGGCTCCATACAGACCCCAGATGCATGCGATTCCAACCGCTCCGAACGGCTCCAGCTTGGTGCCGATGCCGAAGAAGGGAAGCGCCAGGTATGCTGCCATGCAACCCAGGTTTGCGATCAGGCCAAAGCCCGGAATGAGCTTGTGCTTGATGAAGCTGTGGTCCGCGCGGTTGTGGTACGCCACCAGGCACAGCATGCAGCTCAGCGCATACAGGATGAACGTCCCGAAGTTCGAGACCAGGGTGATCATCAGCAGCGTGTTGGGCAGTTTGGCCAGCGTGTCATGCGGCAAATAGCCCATGCTGGAGAAGACGCCATGGGGCAGTGCAGCGATTGTGGCGTCGGTTGGGGCTGCTCCGTTGCCGAACACCACCGAGACCGCCAGCACGCCGATGACGGCCGTGATGAAGCTCAGCGTGCGCAGCGCACGGTGCGGCGAGAGCGTCTTGGCATGCAGCATGCCGAAGTGCTCCGGCGCCTCATCGTCCTTGCCCATCGCGTAGGTCACGCGGGCTGCGGTGTTCATGCAGGCCAGCGTGGTGCCGATCAGCGCGAGGAACACGGTAACCGCCTCCGCCAGCATGAAGTACTTGCCGTGGCCCTGGCCCAGCAATGCGTCGCCGACGATGATCATCATGTCGCCGATCGGCGCGGCAGAACCTGTCGCGCTCTGCATCGTGTAGCCCGAGTTGAGGAAGTAATTGGCCGCGAAGTACTCGAACAGGTAACACACCAGCCCCTGGATCAGCAGGGAGAAGATGACCGCCAGCGGGATGTCCCGTTTGGCGTTCTTCGCCTCGCCGCCCATCGACGTCACCGATTCGAATCCGACCAGGATCAAAATGGCAACCATGGCCTGGCCCATCATCCAGCCGAAGTTATGAATGGAGACAACCGACTTCGCGTTGGGGTGCGCCTGGAACAGCTTGCCCGTCGAGTCATACGGCGAGTAGTCGATGGTGAATGGAACCGGCTTGCCCGCCGCGTCCAGCTGGGGTTGAGGATTGTTGCTGGCATCGCGGATGATCGTGCCGTCCGCCTTGGTGGCAAAGTTATAGGTGAACGTCTGCTGCGTGGTGGAGTCGTAGTTCAGCGCCTTGGCGCCCTGGGGGTGGTTCACGCGATATCCGATCGCCAGAATGCTGAACAGCACCAGCGCGGAGATCTGAATTACGTTGATGGCCAGGTTCACCGCGGTGGAGGCGTTGGCGCCCCGCTGTGCGATGGCCGTCACCAGGAAGGTAAAGATAACCGCGATCAACGCCATGAAGATCGGTCCGGGGTTCGAGCCGCTCATGAAGTTCGGCCACAGGAACCCGACCACGTAACCCACAAAGACGCCGGTGACAGCAACCATCACGCCCGGGTAGACCCAGTAGTAAAGGTGCGAGCCCCAGCCGACGATGAACTTCGAGATACGCGCATACTTGAACGACGCGTCTTTAGAGAGCATCGCCTGCTCGGCGTAATAGTAGCTGGAACCGGTGCCGGGATAGAGCTTGGAGATCTCGGCGTAGGAGACCGCCGTCGCCAGGCATAGCAGCAACGCGGCAAAAATTCCGATCCACATGGAGGGAGAGGTGTTCCCTGTGGTTGCCTGGAGGTAGAAGGTCAGCCATAGGAAGGCCCCGGGGGCGATCAGGGCCATCGCATTGCTGGTCAAGCCTGTCAGGCCTAGCGTGGCCTGCATTTGTGGAGCGGAATTCTGGTCTGCCATGAACAGTCTCCTGGTTGGTGAGGATAGGTCGATTTTCAATTGCTTTGCATAAGGATCACGTGAGTATTCGTTCCCACTTTGATCCGATTGATCTGGTTTGGAGAGCGCCGCCGGCCTCGGTCTCCAGCGGCGCCCTTCCGGTTTGCTTGTTTACCGCTTCGGGCCGAAGAAAGCGATCAGGCCGAGCGTTGCCGTCTGCTGGCTCTTTACGGTGGGATTGCCCGGGTAGATATTCGCATCGTTGCCGTAGTTGAAGACATTGTGATCGGACCAGTCGTAGCGATATTCCGCCCGCAGCAGGAGACCCTCGGGCCACTTGTACTCATAGGTACCCGTAAACTCCTGGAGGTCCTGCTTGGTCCCGGTTCCGATAGCGGTGTAGGACCCGTAGTACACATAGTTGGGACCCTGGTCTGCGAAGTACTCGTAGCGTCCAACCAGTGCGGAGTTCGCAGTGATCTGACCACGAGCCGAAGCAGCAAGGCCTTGTACGTGACGTGAGGTCTCCTTGGTCGCGGCTAACTCGCAGGAGTTGCAGGCCGGGTAGGACGGCGTGTGGTTCTGCGTGTAGTCGTAGTTGATGTACATGTTGAATTTGGCGTTGGGGGTCAGCAGCAGGGTGGTATCGATCAGGTTGCGATACCCTCTCTGCGTGCCGGCGTTGGTGTAGTAGTAGTAGTACTCAGAGTTGACCGGGGGCGTGATTCCACTGTTCTCCGGGCCGACGTAGTAGTTGGTGTTCCATGTGTACTTCGTCTTCACCAGTGAGCTGGTGAAGCCAAAGGTGACGCCACCGTTGTTGTCGGTAACGTTGTTCCAGCCATTCACGATCTGGACGCCTGCAGTCCAGCTCTTGGTCACAGGCATCGAGGTGCGGATGCCGAAGTGGTAGTAGGGAATCGCGTCGGTGAAAAGAATGCCGTGCGAATAGCTCCAGTTGTTCATCGTCTCGATGACTTCCTGGCCGGCGGAGGTGGTGAACTGGCCAAAGTCCAGCTCAAAGCCCTTGGCTTTGGGCGGCTTCACCGACATATAGGCCTGCTCGATGTAGTTCACGCCCAGACCATTGCTCTGCACCAGCGCGTTCGTGCGGCCAAACAGCAGGTCGACGTGCGCGCCGATCGGGTCCGGATCGTGGTTCATGGTGAGCTTGGCAGCTTCCAGGTTGAACTGGTCCTGGTCGTCGAAGTTGTAGCCGCCATTCAACTCGTCGGCCGGGCGGTTCTTGTTCCAGCTGAAGTAGCCATCGAGATATCCGCTGAAGTCGACCGACCCGACGCTCCAGGTTGGGGCAGCTGCCGGGGCCGCAGCGGGCGCCGGTGCGGCTGGCGGGGTAGCTGGGGCTTGTGCTCCTGCGGCGGTGACTGCGAGTGTGAGAACTGCTCCCGCCATACCCTGCAACACGCTCTTCGGTGTGAGATCCATTGATTTCCATTCCTCCATAAAATGACTTGCAGTGGTGCGTCTCAACCGGATAGGCGCCACGGCATCTGCATGCCTTGACTATCCCCTGGGTAGTTGCGGCCCGCCTGCCTCAGGCGTGCCCGGGATATGGTTTTTCTTCCGGTGACCCTATGTACTCAAGGAAGTCATGAGGAATTCATAAAGATATCCTCAGGATTCGACCGAATCTCTTAACTGGTGTTCCCCGCCCGGCCTGGTGGTAAAATTTGCACCATAAGCCCTGCAAACTTCATTCCTTATTTGCTATAGAGCGGCGCGCTTTCGAGTCCCACGTTCGCCGCTAACCGAGACAGGGCCGGAAGTTGCCTCATCACCTCGCCATACGGCATCTCCGGGCGATTATGCAGGGCGTAAAAGCAGAGACAGCGCCCACAAACGATAACAACTCGTAGGGAAATATCGTGCGCTTCCGCAGAAAGATGTCTTCAACCTAACGCAAGCCCGACCCATTGGGACATAAGGCCGCTGAATGGTCGTCGTGACGTATGGCATCGCCGGATATCCGCGCTGGATGGAGGCTCTGATCACAGTCTCCCTGCTGGCGGCATCGGCCCTTTGGGTCATCGTGCAGAAGAGCGTCCGCATCGCCGGCATCTCCGGCGCGACCCTCGCGGCCCGCTTTGGCCTTCCCCGGACAAAAGAAGTCGCCGCCTCCGCCGAGGCCGAACAAGTCTGTGCCTTCATCCAGGAGACCACCCGCCTCGACCCGCACCGCAAGCCCGGCCATACCCTCGCGGCCCTGATCCAGTCCATCTTCCCCACTGAATCCGTCGCCATCTTCGACGCCGACCTGCGTGAGGTCTACCACGTTGGAGAGTGGTCCACTGACGTCCAGAATGCGCTGCAGAACATCTGCACCTTCGCCACCCACGCCGACGATCCCGACACCGGCCTGAGCAAGCGCGTCCTCCAGATGGGCAACCTGCCCATCGGCGCCCTCATGCTGCGCGGCGAGACCCGCGGCCGCGTGGCCACTTCCATCGCCTCCATCATCGCCATCACCTTCGACCGCTACCACGCGCTCGCCAATGAGAGCCGCACCGAGAGCGCCCGCCAGACCGAACTGCTGCGCAGCTCCGTGCTCGACAACCTCGCCCACGCCTACAAGACGCCGCTCACCGTCATTGGCACGGCCAGCCAGGGGCTCAGCGCCATGGGCAGTCTCACCCCCGCGCAGGCCGGCATGGTCGCGTTGATCGATGAGCAGACCGCACTGCTCAACCAGCTCACGACACGGCTGCTCAAGACCGCGCGCCTCCAGTCGCATGAGATCACCCCCCAGGCGGAAAACGTCGCCGTCCTCGCAGTGCTCGAAGATGTCATCGCCAGCCTGCGTGACCAGCTCTCCCATGTGCAGGTCCGCATCGCCGTCTCGTCCGACGACCTCTCGCTCTGCTGCGACCGCAGCCTGCTGGTCGCCCTGCTGACGCAATACGTCGACAACGCGGCCAAGTATGGCGATGCCGGATCGCAGGTCACCATCGCCGCCGCCGAACACGCCGCCGAGGTCGTCTTCTCGGTGCACACCATTGGCCCGTCGATCCCTGCGTCGGACTTCGAACGCATCTTCGATCGTTACTACCGCGCCTCGCTGCCCGGCAACAAGGCCCCCGGCACCGGCATCGGCCTCTCCGTCGCCAAGCGCACCGCGCAGGCCCAGGGCGGCCGGGTCTGGGTCACCAGCGACGACCGCACGCGGGACCACCTTTTACGCCTCACTGCCCTCTGTGCCGCCGTCTTCAGTCGGATACGCAGCCGCCGCGCGGCGCCAGGGAGCCCTTCGCGCATGAGTTCCCCTGCCATCAACCCGGCGCTTCGCGTCCTGCTCGTCGACGATGAGCCTGCCATTCGTCGTGCGCTTCGGGCCCCGCTTACCGAGATGGGCTTTATCGCCACCGAGGCCTCCCGTGGCGAAGAGGCCATCCATCTCGTCCAGTCCCAGACCTTCGACGTCGTGCTGCTGGATATGAACATGCCCGGCATGGGTGGCATGAAGACTCTCGTCAAACTTCGCTCCATCGCCCCGCGACTGCCCATCCTCATGGTCACTGTCGTCGACGGCGAAGAAGAAAAGATCGAAGCCCTCGAGGCCGGCGCCGACGATTACGTCACCAAGCCCTTCAGCGTGCGCGAGGTCATCGCGCGCATGCGCTCCGCCATCCGCCGCTCGCAGGCGCCCGAGCGCAATGAAGACGCGCCCATCTCCATCGGGGAAATTCAGGTGCAGCCCATGCGCCGCCTCGTCACCAAGTCCGGCCAGCCCATCCACCTCACGCGCAAGGAATACGACATCCTGCTCTACCTGATGACCCACGCCGGCCGCGCCGTCACCTACGGCAAGCTGCTCACCTCGGTCTGGGGCCCGGACTACCGCCAGGAGGTCGACTACCTGCGCACCTTCATCCGCCAGCTGCGCAAAAAGATCGAGACCGACCCCTCCGACCCGCGCTACCTGCTCACCGACGCCTACGTCGGCTACCGCTTCGCCGAGACCATCGCCGGCAGTAGCGCCGAGTTGGCCGGCGAGGTAGTGAACTGAGACAGTAGCAAGAATTACTGCAGCGTGATCGGCTCACGTCGACCCATAAACCGATACAGGCACCAGAAACCCAGGACAATTCCGATGATGCCGCCGAGTATCATCCCTCCGACATAGCTTGCGATCAGGGCCACGCCGCCCGCGGTAGAGCCGTTCGCGGCCCACGGCAGCTTTGCTACAAGGATCAATGCCGCGGTGGATAGAACTACAGAAACAAGTAGCCCTGACGTTGAGCAGACCGCGATATAAGCGGCCACTCGGCGAGTGTTTGGGATGAAGGCCAGCGCAGCCGATAGTACGAGCACGACCAGCCAAATCGGAATGATGATGAAGTATGGCAATCGACCATAGATTACCTCGAAATGTATCGGTCTACATGTCCGATTAAGCGGAAGAGCCAAACCTGAAGGCGAAAAGGAGATATACCGCAAGTTCATTCATCTGGGGCTTATCGCCAAGACTTGGACGGTACTTGTTCGATGGCCCGGCAAACAGAAGGCCTGCCATCTCCGGCAGGCCCTCGTATTTAACAGCCAACAACTAACAACCCGCAACTAGAACAAATTCCACAGCGCCTGGTTGTAGACCTCGTGGTGGAACTGCACCTCGGGCCCCTTCACAAACGTGCGCAGCTGGCGCGCGCAGCGGCGGTGAACTATGTACCGATACCTCTACGTCGCTCTGGGTGGATCCGGTTCCGGGGCAAGCTTCCAGTACGTTGCGTAACGCTCATGCGCGATCTTGTAGTACGGCATCAGCTTGACGCTGCTTGCGGTGCCGCTTGCCGGGATACTGAAGGTCAGCGGCGCTCCCGTAGGCTTCGCCTGCGCGGCCAGCATTTCCGGATCGCCGGTCAATATTGGCGGAGTGAACGGCGCGTTGAGGACAGAGCCGTAGAGACGCTCGTTCACCGTAAGGTCGGCGCGGGGAGCAGCGATGCCCTCATTGCCTAACGCCCCTGCGAGCACAACGGGACCATACACGAAGGCAACGATGCGTTCGTTACCGGGTAGCGGCACCGCACGCAGCTCCATGGGCATCTCGAGTTCCACGACGTCGCCGCTGTGCCACTCGCGTTTCAACTCAATGTAGGAGCTCGGCTGTCTCGACTCAAGAACCGCCTTGCCGTTGATCTTGACCTTTGCGGTCCGGCACCAGTGAGGATGGCGGATTTGCATCGTCATCTCGATGGGGCGATCCGTCTTCCATTGGAGCTTCGTTGTGTGGACCTCCGGGAACTGAGTCGTCTGCGTTAGGGACACACCCGGCTGCAGGCGAACGACCGACGGAATAAAGAGATTCACGTAGACAGAATTCTCGCCTTTGAAATAGATCGAATCGTTATACTTCGCGTGGTTCTCCATGCCGCTGCCCGTACAGCACCAGAACGAGTCCACTGGCGTGCAGTACAGCTTCATGTATCCGGGTCGATTTCCCTGGAAGTAGGTCATCATGCCGGTGTCGGGGTCCTGCGAGGCGAGGATGTCGTTATACATTGCACGCTCATAGAAATCTGCATACTCCGCGGAAGGCTCCAGTTCGAAGAGCATGCGCGTGAGCTTCAGCATGTTGTATTCGCAGCAGGTCTCCGACGCCTTCGCGGAGAAGACATGTTCGCTGAACTCCGCCACGGGGAAAAAGTGTTCGCCATCTCCATGATTGCCGTTCACAAAGGAACGCGTGTTCGCGACCGTCTTCCAGAAGAATGCGGAGGCCGTAAGGTAGTTCTTCTGCCCCGTCAGCTGATAAAGCCGGTTGAACCCGATGATCTTGGGGATCTGTGTATTGGCATGAAGACCGTCGAGGTGGTCCTGCGACCTGGATAGGGGATTGAGCACGGACTGATGGCAGAAGCGCCTGGAGAGCGCGAGATAGCGTGCATCGCCGGTCATCTCATATGCGTCCGCAAGAACTTCATTCATGCCGCCGTGCTCTGCGTCCAGCATCTTTTGAAACTGATCGTCGGTCAGAGGAGCAGTTGCAGTGACTGCCCAGTCGCAGAACTTGGTCAGCACCTCGAGCGCGACAGGGCTGTCCGTATAAAGCTTTGTATCGCGCAGACCGGCGAGCACCTTGTGCGTTGTGTACCACGGCACCCCGCTGAATCGTTTTCCGCTCAGCATGGTGTCCATCAGGCCATTGCCTTCGGGAAACGCGGTAAGCAGGCCGGTCTGGCTTGCGGCCTGGCAATCGCGCAGGTCTGCGACGATATAGTCGGTGCGCTGCTTGAAGCGGGCATCAGCCGTAGCGCCGTACATCAGAGCGCATGCTGAGAGATAGTGCCCGAGCGTGTGGCCCTGGCAATGGATATCAGCCCAGGTCGGCGCCGATTCCCACCCGCCATAGATCTCGGCCTTGGGCGGCAGGCCGGCATTCACGCGGAACGAATGCAGCATGCGGTCGGGCTCAAGGCTAAGCAGATACTGCTGATCCAGCGTACGGGCTTTGAGAAAAGGGCCGTCGAGCAGGTCCACATCGCCGAGAGCAAATGGAGTCACCGCCGGAGTTACCGGAGACGGCACTGGATCCGGGGATGGGGCGGATGGACTGGACTGTGCGCCTGCGGCAGCGGCGAATGCCTTTGGGCTCGCAGCAGCCAGCCCCAGACTTCCCACACCCTTCAGCAGACTACGACGAGAAAACCCGGATTTCTTCATTGGCATTTCTAATGAACTCCTCGAAGCAAGGATACGCTTGAACGCCGGGCAAACAGAAGGCCCGCCGTCTCCGGCAGGCCCGCTGTCTTTACTGAGAACTAACAACTAACAACCAGCAATTAGAACAGATTCCACAGCGCCTGGTTATAGACCTCGTGGTGGAACTGCACCTCGGGTCCCTTCACAAACGTCCCCAGCTGGCGCGCGCAGCGGTCCGCGGCGGCCTGCTTCAGGTCGGCGAAGCGGCCCTTCACGTCGTCGCCCAGGATGGTGCTGGTCCACTCGGCGGAGCGGAAGTCCGCGATAGCGTCGTAGATGTTGTCCGGCAGGTAGCGCTCCGCCTGGCGCAGGTTCTTCACGTCCGAGGTCGAGCCTTCAATGCCAGTGCGGAACAGCGAGTACAGCACCAGGTACGGGTTCGCGTCCGGCGCCACCGACCGCACCTCCACGCGCATCGACTTCGAATTGCCGATCGGGATGCGCACCATCGACCCGCGGTCCACCGCTGATGCCTTCAGCTGGTTCGGCGCCTCAAAGTGCGGGTCGAGCCGGCGATACGCATTCACGCTTGGGTTCAGCATCAGGCAAAGGTCGAGACCATGCGTCAGGATGCGGTCGACGTAATCCCAGCCCGTCTTCGAGAGCTTCTCCTGCCCCTTCTCGTCCCAGAACAGGTTCGTCTTGCCCTCGGAGATCGACATGTTAGTGTGCATGCCGCTGCCGTTCACGCCGACCACCGGCTTGGGCAGGAAGCTCGCCGTGTAACCCATGTTGTTCGCCACCTGCCGGCACAGCAGCTTGTAGAGCTGGATCTGGTCCGCCGCCGACACCACCTCGCCGTAGCCGTAGTTGATCTCGAACTGGCTGGGCGCGACCTCCGGGTGGTCCTTCTCGTTGCCGAAGCCCATCGCGCGCTGCACCTCGGCGGCGGTGTCGATGAACTGGCGCAGCGGATCGAGCGGCAGCGCATGGTAGTAGCCGCCCGTATTCACAAACTCGAACTTGCCCGTCTCGTGGTAGCTCTTCTCCGCGTCCCTACCGTTGAAGAGGAAGCCTTCAATCTCATTGGCCGCGTTCAGCGTCCAGCCCTTCTCCTTGTACAGCTGGTCGGAGTAGCGCTTCAGCACGCCGCGCAGGTCGCCCGCGTACGGCTCGCCGCCCTTGTCGATCACCGTGCCGAAGACCAGCACCTTGCCCGTGCCGAAGACGTCCGCCGGCACCCATGTAGAACGCGCTCCAGTCGATGCCCAGCCGCAGGTCGCTCTCATGCTGCGCGGTAAAGCCGCGGATCGACGAGCCGTCGAAGGTCAGGTTGTCATAGCTCTTCACCAGAAACTTCTTGTCGTAGTCCAGCAGGTGGATGCGGCCCTCGAGGTCGGAGAACATCACCGTCACGGCCTTGATGTGCTTCTGGTCGGTGAGAAACTTCAGCCGCTCTTCCTGGATCTTGCCCGCGTCCACGCGGTTCAGCCGGTCGGCCTTGGCCTTCAGGTTCATCTCCTCCAGCTCGTCGTAGCTCAGGGCAAGAAAACTGCGGTACTCAGACATGCGTCTCCTCCGGAGGGTTTTGGGAATCTTGGGTGTTGCTGCCGACTATGCAGATAAGGATTCCATCATAATTCCTTCCGGTAACGCGCCCACTCTGGAGGCAGGCAGAAAGGCCGGGAATATTTTTCTTGACTCGCCAAGGGAAGCGGTTCAATATGGCGTCATGCGACATGACGTAGTGCGACATAACGATCTGCCCAGAAACGCTGAGCCGTTGACAGAAGCGGTGTTGCTGATTCTCTTGAGCCTGGCCGAGCAGCCGCGTCACGGGTATTCGATCCTCAAGGACGTTGAGGAGATGAGCGCAGGCAGGGTCGTCCTGAGTACAGGTACTCTCTATGGCGCTCTGAGGCGTTTACTGGGCGATGGCTGGATTGAGCGGTTTGAGGAAGACGACGCGTCCCGCGACCGCCATGCATATCGACTTACTGTTGATGGGCGAAATGTTTTGCAGGTCGAAGTAACCCGAATGAAGCAGCTTACGCGTCTTGCCGCTCTGCGAACGACCCCGAAGGAGGCGTGAGAAGATGCTGGCCAGAGTATACAAACTGCTCCTTCATCTATATCCGGACAGCCACCGCTCTACGTTTGGGCCGGAAATGACTTCCGTTTTCGAGCAGACAAGAGCGGATGCGGCCCGACGGGGGCCGATCTATCGAGTCACCTTTATTTTACGGGAACTCTCGGCATTGATATGGGATGCATTTGGCGCACAGATGGAGTCCGCGTCGTCCTGCGGAGAGCCGTGGATATGGTCACTCGAAGCGCCGATCACCGCTATTTTGTTGTACGCCTTCTGGGTCTGGCGCTCAGAGGAGATGGGGGTGTGGGGCTTCTTTTTCCCCGGCACCTATCTAGTGGTCATTGGGCTCGGCGGACTCAGCGCGTGGCTCATTGGCCGTGAATGTTTAGTGATTGGGAGGTGGCATCGTTGGCGGCGCACGGTGATAGTTTTCTTCGTTCTCGGGCTGGCGGTGCCTATCGCAGAGCGGGCAGTTGAGTCGGCATGGGCGAAGTATCTGTTGGCCCAGGATGCGGGCTTCGCATTTCGCCTTCCCGGGATACAAGTGGTGGTCACGGATGATGTGTCGGACCAGGGCCAAGGCAAGGGTCTGACGTTCTCCCGCATACTGACGCATTCTGACGGCCGGTCGATGATGATGCTTCAACATACGAACGGCGATACACCGCCATACCTGCTATTTGGCGCACTGGCTGCTGGAGCACTGGCCTTGAAGTCGCGACGGACAGCCCAAACGGGGTGCTGACAGCACAGTGATTACATTCTGAGGAGGCAGCAGCGTGACACGACGTAGTCTGTTCATTTTCATTTTGCTTGTACCATCCGGTGTCTCTGGGCAGGCTATACCCGCAAGTCCCGCCTTCGATGTGGCGTCAGTAAAGCAAAGCACGCCCGGAAGCAGCGGCGGCGGGATCACACCGGGTCCGAATGGTCTTACTGCGAAAAATGTGACTTTGCTCTTCTGCATGCGCATCGCTTACAACGTGCAGGACTATCAAATCTCTGGACCGAGTTGGCTTAACACAGAACAATACGACATCGTTGCGAAAACAGGCGCTCCAGTGAGTCAGGACCAACTACGCCTGATGCTCCAGACGCTCTTGGCCGATCGATTCGGACTGGTGTTCCATCGGCAAGAGGCAACCAGATCGGTATACGCGCTCACAGTGGGCAAGAACGGTCCGAAGCTAACGGAAGCGGAGAGTGACGACAGTGCTAGAATTACAGCCGACGTAGGTCATCTTGCATTCACAGCCGCATCAATGTCGGGACTTGCTCGGCGGCTATCGCAGCAACTCCATGAGCCGGTCTCTGATCTAACCGGACTCAAGGGCGTCTACAATTTCACTCTGGATTGGCAGCAGGATGACGAATGTTTCGGGTCCGTCGCTTTTCACGGCAGTTCAGGAGCAACTTGGACTGAAGCTGGAGGCCCAAAAAGTGCCAATTGAGGTCCTAGTTGTGGACCACGCAGAAAAGATCCCGACAGCCAACTAGCAGGTTCAACTGTTTCAGCCCGTGCATCCGCACACCAAACGTAGAAACGAGGCGCCCGGAAGGGAAGAGTCTCTGCTCTTCACTCTCCCAGCGCCCCGTCTCGGGCCTTCCCATCCGCGGCTCTGCCCTCAGGTTTGCGGGGTAGCGCGGCTAGGGCTTGGGCACGCTGTTGATGGTATGCAGGCTGCGCAATCACGCGCTGGCAGCGTGGACTTTAGCGGCTGCTGGCTCGGCAGCTTGGGCAGCTTCGGCTTCTTGGGCTTGCTGTGGTAGTGCACCGGGATGAAGTTCTGGCTCTGCATCGGCGGGCGCACGTAGTCGGACTTGTGCAGCGGCGGCAGCGTCAGCGCCTCAGGCGTGAGGTCCTTGTAGGGAATCAGCGAGAGAAAATGGCGGATGACGTTCAGCCGCGCCGACTTCTTGTCCTCGGAGTTCACCACATACCAGGGCGCGTGCTTGCTGTCGGTGACGGCAAACATCTCGTCCTTGGCGCGCGAGTAGTCGCCCCAGTGCTTGCGCGACTCCAGATCCATCGGGCTGATCTTCCAGCGCTTGGTGGGGTTGGTGATGCGCTCCTGAAAGCGGCGCTCCTGCTCCTCGTCGCTGACGGAAAACCAGTACTTGATGAGGATGATGCCCGAACGGACCAGCATATTCTCGAAGTCCGGGCAGCTGTGCATGAACTCCTGATACTGCGCGTCCGTGCAGAAGCCCATCACGCGTTCCACCCCGGCGCGGTTGTACCAGCTCCGGTCCAGCAGCACCATCTCTCCGGCAGCGGGCAGATGGGGAACATAGCGCTGGAAGTACCACTGCGTCTTCTCCCGCTCGGTCGGCGTGCCCAGCGCCACCACCCGGCAGATGCGCGGGTTCAGCGACTCGGTGATGCGCTTGATGGCGCCGCCCTTGCCCGCTGCGTCCCGGCCCTCGAAGATCACCACCACCTTCAGCTTCTCGTGCTTCACCCACTCCTGCAGCTTTACCAGCTCCACCTGCAGGCGCGCCTCTTCCTTCTCGTAAACGCAGTCCTTGCCCAGGCGCAGCGACGCAGTGAAAGGCGACGCGATTTCAATCGGGTGGTGCACGCCGTTTGGCTTGCTTCCGTTTAAGGACACCGCCTTTTTCTTCTTTTTCTTGTCCTTGACTGCCATGGAAAAGTCCTCCAATTAAAATTCCGCTGCGCATCGGCTTCTGCGGCTCTTGCATTCAAGCTGATGGAAAGAATCCATATCCCGCCGACAAAAAACGGCATGGAGAAGTGGAAAGCAACTTGCGCCTTCCACTTCCCCACACCTTCAATGCGGCAAAATTGCCGGACCCGTTGTGCTGCGTGACGAC
This sequence comes from uncultured Acidobacteriaceae bacterium, assembly GCA_963766975.1. Taxonomy (GTDB): domain Bacteria; phylum Acidobacteriota; class Terriglobia; order Terriglobales; family Acidobacteriaceae; genus Edaphobacter. The sequence continues at coordinate 181,696 of CAVYCF010000007.1, read as the reverse complement.
TACGGCTTGGGCACGCTGTTGATCGTATGCAGGATGCGCGAAACGATCTGGTACGGATCGGCCTCCGAGTTCGGGCGGCGGTCTTCGAGATAGCCCTTGTAGCCGTTCTTGATAAAGTTCACCGGCAACCGGACCGATGCACCGCGGTCCGACAGGCCATAGCTGAACTGATCGATGGCAGCCGTCTCGTGCAGACCGGTCAGCCGCAGGTGGTTGTCCGGACCGTATGCCGCGATGTGCTCGGCGATGTTGTCCTTGAACGCCTTCATCAGCGCTTCCAGATACGCCTTGCCGCCCACGTCGCGCAGGTACTTGGTGGAGAAGTTGGCGTGCATGCCGGATCCGTTCCAGTCGCCCTTGATCGGCTTGCAATGCAGCTCCAGGTCCACCTCATACTTCTCGCACAGACGCATCATCAGGTAGCGCGCTGCCCACACGTCGTCAGCCGCCTTGGTCGAGCCCTTGGCGAAGATCTGGAACTCCCACTGGCCCTTCGCCACCTCGGCGTTGATGCCCTCGTGGTTGATGCCCGCCGCGAGACAGAGTTCCAGGTGCTCCTCGACAATCTGCCGCGCGATCGAACCCATGTACTTGTAGCCGACGCCGCAATAGTAGGGGCCCTGCGGCGAAGGATAGCCATCCTTGGGGAAGCCCAGCGGGCGCCCGTCCTTGTAGAGGAAGTACTCCTGCTCCAGGCCGACCCACAGGTCCGGATCGTTCTCGATGGTCGCGCGCATGTTGGTCGAGTGCGGCGTGCCGTCCGGGTGCATCACCTCGCTCAGGACGATGAAGCCATCCTTGCGGCTGGCGTCGGGATAGAGCGCCACCGGGTGCAGAACGCAATCCGAACTCTTGCCCTCGGCCTGCATGGTGGAACTGCCGTCGAAGCCCCACAGGGGGACGTCAGCGAGAGTAGGCGGCTTCTCAAAGGACTTCACCAGCGTCTTGCCGCGCAGTCCGGGAACAGGTTTCTTGCCGTCGAGCCAAATGTATTCGAGCTTGTATTTCGTCATAGTGACAGGAATCTCCTCCCGGCTACGGGACACAGTTTTTGGGGTGCCTATCCACCGTAGTGGCGGGGGCATAAGGAATCCATAAAGATTGCGCGGGACGCCGTCTGAGAAATCAGCGGGCTTTCCACAGGATTTTCCACAGCCGTTTGCAGGGACTGCTTGCGCTACCGCCGGTGCGCCAGCAACATCATCACCGCAATCAGCGCGAAGGGAATCAGCGCCAGAGCAACGTAATACACCGCCTTGCGCGCATTCACTGACTTCCGCTGCGTCCAGTCCGTCAGCTCGCTGCGCTGTGCCACGCCCACCTGGTCCAGGTGCTCCAGGTCATGCGCAAACGAGTGCGCCGACGGATAGCGGTTCTTCGGCTCCCGCTCCAGCGCCCGGTAGATCACCTCCTGCAGCTGCGGGGTGATCGTCGGTTCGGCCTCGCGGGGTGGTAGCGGATGGTTGATCAGCCGGTCATTCATCACTGCCAGCGGCGACGGCCCGGAGAACGGCGTCCTGCCCGAAAGCATCTCGTACAGCATCACGCCCACGGCATACAGGTCGCTGCGCGCGTCGCCGCGCTTGCCCTTCACCTGCTCCGGGGAGATGTAATCTGGACTGCCCAGCGCCTGCGTGAAGCCTGCATAGGTCAGCCGCTTCGCCCCCGCCTGCGAAGCGATCCCGAAGTCGATCAGCTTCACCCGGTCCATTGGGTCCAGCATGATGTTCTCCGGCTTCAGATCGCGGTGCACCACGCCATTTTTGTGGATGTAATCGAGCGCATCGAGAATCCCCATCGTAATCCTTATCGCCCGCTCGGCCGGCATCTTCTTCTGCTCGAACATCACCGTGCGCAGCAGCTTGCCGTCCACCCACTCCATCGCCATGTAGACGCGGGAGCGGTCTTCGACCGGATAGATCTTCATCACGCTGGGATGGTCGAGCGCGATCCCGATGGCCTCCTCGCGCTGGAAGCGGTCGAACAGCGCCGGGTCCGCCTCCATGGCGAAGTGCGGCACCTTCAGCGCCACCTGCTTGCCGTCGCGCAGGTCGGTCGCGCGATAGATCGACGCCATCCCGCTCTCGGCCACGGGCGCATCAATACGAAAGTGGTCCAGCTCTTTGCCGGCTTCAAGGGTATTGGAAAGGCTCATCGGGTGATTCTCACGTTCTGGCTTGGCCTTTCACCGTTCACCGCAGATCGGCGCGGGCGTTCCAACGCACAGGGATGAGTATAAATGGCGACTCCGCAGAAATTCGGTAAAACCGCTTCGAAGCATGCGTTGTCCAGGCATCTCAGCCAACGCAGGGAGTATCCTTTTGTGCCGGAGGACTTATCGATGAAGTTTGGTTATGGATCTCTTATCGCATCGCTCGCCCTCGCGGCGGCCACAACGGTTTTTGCGCAGCAGCATCCAGGAAACGGAGGCGGCCATGCCGGCGCGCCCGCCGGAGGCGGCCACGTCGCGCCTGCCTCGCCGCCGTCCCGCGGCCCTGCGCCGTTCCATACTCCGCCCACACACCCGGACGGATCGCAACAGAACCATGCAACCGCGCCCAACCCCACCCCACAACCCGCCCGCAACTACAGTGACGCGCCCGGACACCCCAACGTGCCCCACGTCGACAATGGAACCAAGTGGGTCGGCCACGACACCGGCAAGAACGATGCCAACTACCACCTCGACCATCCCTTTCAGAATGGCCACTTCACCGCCGGCTTCGGCCCCACCCACGTCTGGCACCTGCAGGGAGGCGGCCCGAATCGCTTCTGGTTCGGCGGCAACTACTTCTCCGTCGCACCCTATGATCTTGCCTTCTGCAATGACTGGCTCTGGGACTCCGACGACATCGTCATCTACGACGATCCCGACCACCCCGGCTGGTATCTCGCCTACAACATGCGCCTCGGCACGTATATCCACGTGATGTACCTCGGATAACCGTCAACGGCCCGCAAAAAAATCTGTCCTCCGGCGCGTTGAGCGCGGGAGGACAGCAAGGCCCCGACCTTAGTTGAACTACATCACAATCTGTTTGCTGGGCTCCTGAATAAAGAGATCGTCAGATCCGTTCTCCGGGCCATACGAGTCCGGTTCGGCCTCCCCGTTGGCGATCCGCATCTCCTCCATCAGGCTGCGCTCCTCGAACATCCGCTTGATCGACGCCACAGCCTCGCCAAAGCTGGCTGCTGTCACCGGTCGCGAGAAGAAATAGCCCTGCGCCTCATCGCAGCGGCGCTGCGCCAGCAGCCGCACATGCTCCAGCGTCTCCACGCCCTCGGCGATCACCTTGATGCCCAGGTGGTGGCTCATCGCCACAATCGTGCGCACTACCGTCGCCGCATTGCGCTCTGTCACCGCCTTCAGCACAAAGCTCTGGTCGATCTTCAGCCGGTCCACCGGGTATTGCAACAGATACGAGAAGCTCGAGAAGCCGGTCCCGAAGTCGTCGATCGCCACCCGCGCGCCCATCTGCCGGATCTGCTGCAGCTTCTCCAGGTTCGAGGTCGAGTTCACCATCAGCGTATTCTCCGTCAGCTCCACCTGTAGCAGCCGCGCCGGCAAGCCGCTCTCCTCCAGCGCCTCCCGGATCACGCCCAGCAGGTTCTCCTGCTCAAATTGCCGCGGCGACAGGTTCACCGACACATGAAACTCCATGCCCAGGTCATCGCAGATTGCCTTGGCCTGCTTGCACGACTGCTTCATCGCCCATTCGCCGATCGGTACGATCAGACCCGTGTCCTCGGCCAGTGGAATAAACGTCGAGGGCGACACCACGCCCAGCTTCGGATGGTGCCAGCGCAGCAGCGACTCCATGCCGATCACCTGCCCGCTCGTCAGCGAGACCAGCGGCTGATAGTGCAGGAACAGCTCATCGCGCGTGAGTGCATGGCGCAGCGCCGTATCCATTGAAAGCCTGGTCTGCGACTCCTTCAGCATCGTCTCGGAGAAGAGCTGATACTGGTTGCGCCCATTCGCCTTCGCCGCATAGGTCGCCGCGTCCGCACGCTCCAGCAGGCTGTCCACGTCCCCCGCGAAGTCCGGATACACGCACACGCCTACGCTGGCCGTCATACTGACCTCCATCTCGCCGATCTGCGCCGTGCTCGAGATGCGATCCACCAGGCGCTGCGCGCATCGCTCCACATCGCTCAAATGCGCGATATGCGGCATCACGACGATGAACTCATCGCCGCCCAGCCGCCCCAGCGTGTCCGAGCGACGCAGAGCGGATTTGACCCGCTCCGCCATGCCCACCAGCACCTGATCGCCCGCGCGATGGCCCAGCGAATCGTTCAGCCGCTTGAAGTGGTCCAGATCCACGACGAACACCGCCACCTTGCGTCCATGCACGATCGCCTTCTCAATCGCCTCGGCGATGCGCTCGCGCAGCAACGTCCGTCCGGGCAGGCCGGTCAGCTGGTCGTGCGACGCCATGTGGTTCAGATAGGTCATCAGCTGCTTGCGCTCTGTTATATCGGACGCGATGGCAACAAAACCGGTGATCTCGCCTGTGCTGTTCCGCACCGCGGTGACCGCAACATGCACCGGCAGCGTCGATCCGTCCTTGCGCACGTAGGTCCATTCGCGCTCATCGACGTGGCCATCCTTTGCCTGCGCGGTCAGCAGGCTGAAGCCGTCCGCCGGCGCCTCGGTCGCCGCGCCCGACTCCTGCGTGCGCGCCAGATCGTTCGGATCGTACAGCGCCGTCAGCGGCAGCTTGCCCGCAATCTCATCCCGCTTGTAGCCGGTTAGCCGCTCCGCGGCCGCGTTGATCGTCTGGATGATGCCAGAGGGGTCCACCTCGATAATGCCGTAGGGCGCGTTCTCGAAGACCGAATGATTGAAGTCCGAGAGGCTCCGGTACTTCTCCTCGGTCGCCTTCATCTCAGTTGTATCGCTGGTGCGAACCGCAACACCGTCGCCCAGCTTGTCCACCCTCTGCCGCAGCCACAGCTGGTTGCCGTCAGCCAGCCGCGTCGAAGAGTCCTCGGACAAGGGCTGGCCCGTCTCCACTACCTTGCAATACCGGTCCAGGTTGCCGTTCGTCCGATTGATAGGGAACATCGCGCACAGTCCCTGTTGCAGAAGCTCCTGCCGCGGCCGCTCCAGCAGCGCCTCGGCATGCCCGTTTACATACACAAAATTGAAGTCGACAATATCGCCGGTCGCGCCGCGCGCCGCATCCAGAATATAAAAAGCGTCCGGGCTGCTCTCCGCTGCGGCGATAAAACGCGCATGTTCCTCCAGCGTCTTATGGTGCGCTACGGTCTGGTTGCGTTCCCGCCAGATCAGCAGCACCGTCGCCAGAAACGCCGTCGCCCAGATCACCGTCGATGCCGCGGGAGGAGGTGTGTCGTGCCCCCAGCTCACCCGCGCCACCAGCAGTACGAGTGCTACAAGCCCCAGCGTGAGCCGGAAAAGCCGGCGCTGCCGGGACCTCTGTAACCATTGCTTTAACACTCGTGCCGCCCTTCCGTCGACCGCCGGCATCGAACCGGCTCGGTCTCCCCGTTAATCTCTGGTCCAAGTTGCTGAAGCAGCTTAGGTTCGAACGTGAAGGAAGGCTAGCATCCGGCGTGGCCGCTTGAACTCCCCCGGCCCGCGCCGGTAACTACAACCTTTGTGGGAGAAAATGCCGCGTCTCTTATGACCCGCGGCGCGTAAGCGGAGTCTTTACTTCTCGATAGCGGTCGCCGCCATCCACCCATGCAGCTGCATCCAGTGCTCCAGAAGCAGCGGCCAGATCTCCAGCTCCGCCATCCCCTTCAGGTTCTGCCCCATGCCGGTCCCATGCTGCCCCTGCTCAAATATGTGCAGCTCTACCGGGATGCCCGCGCGCTTGCACGCGTCGTAATACGCCGTCGCATTCATCGCATTGACGGTCTGGTCGGCCGTAGTCGAATAGATGAAGCTCGGCGAGGTCTCCTTCGTCACGTGTCGCGCGATCGAGACGGTATCGATCATCTCCGGACGCGGATTCTGCCCGATCAGCGCCTCCATGCTGGTCGGCCGCGGAATGCTCGCATCCATGCTCAGCCTGGCATAGGAGAAGACCGCAAAGTCCGGATGCGCGCTCACCCGCTCTACCGGGTCGGGGTTCTTCTTGTCGCTCTCGATCGCTGCCGTCGCCAGATATCCCGCCAGATGCCCGCCCGCAGAAAATCCCCACACTCCGATCCGTCCCGGATCGACCCCATACTCCGCCGCATGGCTGCGCACAAACCGCACCGCGCGCGCGCCGTCCAGCATCGGTGCCGGATAGCGATACTCGGGCGCCAGCCGATACTGCAGCACAAACGCCGCCACCCCGCGCGCCGCCAGCCACTTGGCCTCGGTCGCGCCTTCTTTCTCCATCACCTCATGCACATACCCGCCGCCGGGCATCACAATCACCGCCGAGTGCACCCCCGGCGCGGTCGCCGGATAGTAGTAGAGCTTCGGAACGTCTTCCGGCTTGTTCCCCTTGGCCAGCGGCGCTTCGCCTGGCCACAGGTTCACCACCTTGCTGTAACCCGTCGGCGGAGCATCGACGCCCAACGCGCGGCTCACCGCGCCCACCGTCTGCGCGTGACCCATTGCCTCGGAGAAAAGCATTACAAACAGAACAGAGAACGCCCGTTTCATGACGCCTGCCAGCATACGCTGGATTCATAGCTGCATCCATACAATTGGCGTAAGGGAATCCCACTGGCACACGCAACTGTTCCACTCCACGCCCGTCTATACCGTCTGATGGCATCCTCCACACTCTTCCGGCGCGAGATCTGCCTGCAATATGGCCTCACAGCCATTCTGTCGCTTGGCCTCGCCGCGCCACTTGCCGCCCAGTCAGGTCCTGCGCTGCACACCGCGCCCCCGCCGGCCCCGGACTCAACCCCCGCAACCACTCTCAGCGTCGACGCCAAGCTCGTCAGTATCCCGGTCGTCGTGCACGACAAGCACGGCGCCCTCGTCCAGAACCTCACGAAGGACCAGTTCCAGCTCTGGGTGGACAAGAAGCAGGTCGACGTCCGCTACTTCAACCGCGACACCGACCTGCCCCTCACCCTCGGCCTGCTGGTCGACGTCAGCCCCTCGCAGCGCGACGCCATCGGCGACGAGCGCAAGGCCAGCGCCGCCTTCCTCGACGACATGCTCACCGCCGCCGACAAGGCCTTCGTCGTCCAGTTCGCCCGCCAGACCGACCTGCTGCAGGACCTCACCGGCTCCAAGCCGCAGCTGCAGGACGGCCTGCAGCAGATCGGCACCGCCAGCCCGAACGACCATGACGACGCCTCTGACTCCACGAACCAGACCAGCAGCAACACCGGCAACAATGGCGGAAGCAGCGGCGGAAGTAACGGCGGCAATGGCGGAAGTAACCCCGGCAGCAGTACACCGCCCTGGGCCCGTGGCGGCAGTGGTCGCAGCAGCGGGGGCAACGTTCCCGTGGTCGGCGCAGCGCCCCGCGCCAACACCGTCCTCTACGACGCGCTCTTCCTCTCCACCGACGAGGTAGTCGGCAAGCAGACCGGGCGCAAGGCCATCATCATCCTCTCCAACGGCCTCGACCACGGCTCCAAGGAGTCGCTCGCCTCCGCCATCGAAGCCGCGCAGCGCGCCGACGCCATCGTCTACGCCATCTACTTCAAGGGCGAGCAGGGCAAGCCCGACCACAGCGACCGCGGCTTCTCCGTCGGCGACCCCAACCAGTGCGACCCCTACGGCCCGCCCGGCGGGTGGCCAGGCGAGTATCCTCCTTACGGCTATCCCCAGAACTGCACTCCACCCATGGGTCCGACCGGTTCCGTCGAATCGAGCGACGGCCGCAAGACGCTGCAGCGGATCGTCGACCAGACCGGCGGCCGCCTCTTCGAGCTGGACAAGAAGACCACCCTCGCCGACATCTATAAACAGATCAGCGATGAGCTGCGCGCGCAGTACCGCCTCGGCTACACGCCGGACAAGGACGCCAGCTCCGACGGCTACCACCGCATCGACGTCTCGCTTAAAGGCGACCCCAAGGACCTCTTCGTCCAGACCCGCGAAGGCTACTACGCCGGCCCACCCGACTAGGCACGCAGCAACCGTTCGTCACAGCACCCGTCTATTCGATCTATGGCTCTTGCCGCAGAATTTCGCAGTCGATCTTCACACTCCGCCACCGTAGCCCTGTTCGCGCTTTCGCTCAGCCTGGGTCTTCCGCTCGCCGCCCAGCAGGGAAGTGGCCCGGCCCTGCATACTGCGCCTCCAACTCAGCCCTCTACGCCGACGCTGACCGTCGACGCCAGGCTCGTCAACATCCCCGTCATCGTCCATGACAAGCACGGCGCCCTGGTACAGAACCTCACCAAAGACGGCTTCAATCTGTGGGTCGACAATAAGCCCGCGACCATCCGCTACTTCAATCAGGACACCAACCTGCCGCTGACCCTCGGACTGCTGGTGGACGTCAGCCTCTCGCAGCGCGATGCCCTCGACGAGGAGCGCAAGGCAAGCGCAGCCTTCCTCGATGACATGCTCACCGGCCCGGACAAGGCCTTCGTCATCCAGTTCGCCCACCAGGCCGATCTGCTTGAGGACCTCACCGCCTCCAAGCCAAAGCTGCAGGAGGGACTCGAGCAGCTGGCCACACCCAGTCCCAACGACCACACCGACAACTCCGGCGACCAGAATGGCGGCAACAGCAGCGGTAATAACGGCAACTCCGGCGACAACGACGGCAGCAATAACGGCGGCAATGACGGCAATAACGGTGGCTACGGCCGCCATGGCCGCGGAGGCGCCCCCGACGTTGGCCACGCCCACGCCGGCACCGTGCTCTACGACGCGCTCTTCCTCTCCTCCGACGAGCTGATGGGCAAGCAGACCGGCCGCAAGGCCCTCGTCATTCTCACCGACGGCGTCGACCACGGCTCCAAGGAATCGCTCCCCTCGGCCATCGAGGCCGCACAGCGCGCCGACACCATCGTCTACGCCATCTACTTCAAAGGCCACGATCAGGGCGGCGGCTCCCAGGACAGCCACGGCCACGGCGGCTACGGTCACGGCGGCGGGTTCCCCGGCGGTTATCCCGGCGGTTATCCCGGAGGCGGGCATGGCGGCGGAAATGGTGGCAATCGCCAGCCTGAGGCCAGCGCCGACGGCAAAAAGATCCTTCAGCGCATCGCCGACGAGACCGGCGGCCGGCTCTTCGAGATGGACAAGAAAGACTCGCTCGCCGGTATCTACAAGCAGATCGGCGACGAGCTCCGCGCGCAATATCGCCTCGGCTACACGCCCGACCAGGACGCCGCCGCCGACGGCTACCATCGCATCCAGGTCTCGCTCAAGGGCGATCCCAAGGACCGCTTCGTCCAGACTCGTGATGGCTACTACACCGGCCCGCCGAACTAGGGTCGATCAACCACGGATGCCGTCATCCTGAGCACAGTAACTCGCGTCAGCGAGTGACGAAGTTGAAGGACCCCCGCATTTGTATTTGTCATTCCGCAGCGTTCGACCGTCAGGTCGAATGCGAAGGAATCCGCTTCTCGATCAACCAAAGGACAACCGCGTCAGAAATACCGTCCCAGCTCCCCAAACTCTCCCAGCTCCAGCAGCCGCTGTCCCTTGGGAGCCGCGCTCAGCTCCTCATGCTCCAACGCCCACGTCGAGTGGTGGAAGAGAAAAACCGCATGCAGCCCCGCCGCCAGCGCCGGATTGATGTCCGATTTCGGGCTGTTGCCGATCATCCACGTCCGGACCGGCTCCAGCGCGTGATGCGCAGCGATCCGCCGATACGCCGCCTCATTCTTCTCCGCTAGCACTTCCACAGCTGCAAAATGCTGCGCCAGCCCGGACCGCTCCAGCTTGTCGCGCTGCTCCGTATCGTCGCCCTTGGTCACCAGGATGCACCGGTGCCGCGCCGCCAGCTCCGGCAGCGTCTGGGCCACGCCCGGCCGCAGGTCGATCTCTGCCTCGGCGATGGCCTGCACGAAGCTCACGATCCGCTCATGCCGCTCCGCCGTCACTGGCGCGTCCGACAACTGCTCAAAGCAATCGACCAATGATTTCCTGAAGCTCTTCAGCCCATACCCCTGCGCGGCGATCGTCTTCCGCTCGCACGCGTTCAGCCGCTCGCGCACCTCATCCGGCGTATGCACTCTGTGGTCGAGATAGCTGATAAAAGACGAGATCGCCTGCTCAAAGTAGATGTTGTTCTCCCACAGCGTGTCGTCGGCGTCGATCAGCAACGTCTGGCCCGTGGGCATTCGTTCCAGGGAGGCAAGGGTGTCCATATTCGCTGAGTATAGGGCAACGATTTTTTCCACAACCTTTGCTAACTAATTCCTTAGTAGCTCCGTCTCACCTCTGCGCAACACCGCCCCCGCCTTCGGGTCAGATCAGGCAGCGAGGTTTAGCAGAAGCAATGCCGCCACGCAAGTCCAACACGCTCACCGAGGCCGAACTCCGGCTGATGAAGCTCCTCTGGGCGCGCGGCGAGTCCGCCGTCGCCGATCTGGTCGCCGCCATCCCCGAGGCCGAAGCCCTCGCCTACACCTCCGTCCTCACCACCATCCGCATCCTCGAGCAGAAGGGCTACGTGCATCATCGCCAGGAGGGCCGAGCCTTTCTCTACAGCCCCTCCGTCGCCGAGCACGACGCCAGCCGCTCCGAGGTTCGCCACATGATGCGCCGCTTCTTCGGCGACTCGCGCGAGCGCCTGCTGCTCTCCGTCCTTGGCGACGACGAGATCGACCCGGAAGAACTCGCCCGCCTGAAGCAGGCCATCGCCGAGGCCTCGCAGCGTGCTTCATCGCCCAAAGCCGACCGGGCTTCATCGCCCAAAACCGCCAGCGCGTCCGTAAATAAAAATGCCGGCAGGGAAGAGGAGGCCGCTCAATAATGCACGCCGCTCTCGCTCTCCCACTCCTCAATCACTTCGCCGAACTCTCGCGCCTTTCGTCGGCCGCGCTCATCGCCGCCATCTGGCAGGGAACGCTTCTCGCGCTCATCGCCGCACTCGCGCTGCGCCTCGACCCGCGCATCCCCGCCGCCGCGCGCTTCGCCATCTGGTTCGCCGTCTTCTCACTCATCGCAGCCCTCCCATTGCTTCAACTCGCGCCGCGGAATGTCTCTCCAACCTCAGCGGCTGCGCCCACACACGCATTCTTCTCGCTCGATTCGCGCTGGACGCTCCTCATCGCCGCTCTCTGGGCCGCCGCCTCGCTGCTCCGCGCTATAACGCTAATAGCGGCTGCCCAACGCGTCCGCACCCTCGCGCGCAACGCAACCCCCATCGACGTTCCCGCAAATCTTTCAACGAACCAATCACGCCGCGCCCAGCTCTGCTCCTCTACTGATGTCCAGCTTTGCGCTTCTACAGAGATAGACCGCCCCACCGTCATCGGCTTCTTCGCACCGAAGATCCTCATCCCCGCCTGGCTGCTCGAAAAGCTCACGCCCGCCGAGCTCGACCACATCGTCCTCCACGAGTCGGGCCACCTGAACCGCGCTGACGACTGGCTCAACCTTCTGCAGAAGCTCGCCCTCGTCCTCTTTCCCCTCAACCCCGCCCTGGCGTGGGTCGAGCGCCGCCTCTGCTTCGAGCGCGAACTCGCCTGCGATGAGCGTGTCCTGAATATCCTGGCCTCGCGCGGCGACGAATCCGAGGAATCCGCCCGCAGCGAGGAATCCGCGCGCGCTGCCACCGGCTACGCCTCCTCGCTCACCACCCTCGCCGAACACCGCCTGCAGCACCACGGCCTGATCCCCAACCTCGCCCTCACCCTTGGCGCACTCGGCACAGCTGCTAGTAAATCTGCCCGTGAATCCGAACTGGGCCGCCGCATCGCGCGCATCCTTCGCCCCGCCGCCCGCATGAGGCCGCTGCACGTCCACCTCGCCACCGCCGCCGCCATCGCCGTATTGGTCCTCACGACGACAGAGCTCGAGCGCAGCCCCCAGGTCGTTTCCTTTACGCCGGTCTCCTTCACATCGCCGGCGCAAAATGCCCAACTCGCAAGTGCCGACACCGCCGCAAGCGCCCCATCCGCTCGCGCAGAACTGCTCCCCGGCTATCGCGCTGTCGCCGCTCGCATCACCATCCCTGCCGCCGCAGATGCCAGGCCCATCGGCGACGCCTCTCCGAACCTCACCACTGCCCACTCGCACATCCTCGCGCCGTCCTTCTCTCCTTCCACCGAACCTCGCGCTGTCACGGTCAGCACAACCCTCCGCGCTGCGCACACCCAGCAGCCCTCCGCCGGAATGCGCCTGATCGCCGCCCGCCAGCCCGAACCGCAAACCGAAATCGTCATCACCCGCTGGGCTGTCTTCCAGTCCGCCGAAGGCATGCGCGTCGTTCGCACTAGCGAGGTGGTCTCAGATGCACCGCCAGCCACAGCGCAGGATTCAGACCAGGACCGCACTGAAGTCGACGGTAACAATCCCGCCCGCACCCCGCGCGCCCAACAGACCTCTCACCCAGATTCTCCCTACGCAGCCGTGCCGGTTCCGGGCGGCTGGCTCGTCTTTCAACTGTAGATTTCCAGCTTTAGCTAGTCACCTCAACCAACTCAAAGGAGTGTTCTTATGTCCGAAGTAACTAATCATTTAGTAGCCGCAGTGAAGGCCGCCGGTAAGAAGCCTCTCAGCTTCTCCGCAGGAGCTCTCCTCACCGGAGCACTCGCCGTCAGCCTCATCTTCCACGACACCACCAGCCGCGCCGCCAGCGTGCAGTCGCCCATCGACGACAGCTCTGTCGCCGCCCTCACCGCCCTCGACCACGCCATGGAGCAGGTCACCTCCCGCGTCGCGCCCGCCGTCGTCAACGTCCAGGTCACCTCCAAGGGCAACGCCGAAGAGGAGTCCCAGCTCCAGCAGCAGGGCGGCGACCAGCAACTGCCTCCCGGCTTCGCGCAGTTCTTCGGGCCCAACGGCCCTTTCGGCGGCTTCGGCGGCGATGACGGCCAGGGCCAGCCTCAGGGCAATGGCCAGCGCCGCTTCCGTCAGCAGCAGCCACAACAGCAGCTGGAGCACGGTATCGGCTCCGGCGTCATCATCTCGCCCGACGGCTACATCGTCACCAACAACCACGTTGTCGATGGCGCCGTGTCACTCAAGGTCACGCTCAATGATCGCCGCGTGATGGACGCCAAGGTCATCGGCACCGATCCGCTGACGGACCTCGCCGTCATCAAGGTCAACGCAACGAACCTCCCCTCGCTCAACTGGGGCGACTCCGCCTCACTCCATCCCGGCCAGACCGTGCTCGCCTTCGGCAGCCCCTTCGGCTACTTTCAGGACTCGGTCACCCGCGGCATTGTCAGCGCCGTCAACCGCCAAAACCCCTACTCTGATGACGCCCGTAAGCCCGGCGGCTACATCCAGACCGACGCCGCCATCAACCCCGGCAACTCCGGCGGCGCGCTGGTCAACGCCCACGGCGAGCTCATCGGCATCAACACCTTTATCATCTCCGAGACCGGCTCCTTCGCCGGCGCCGGCTTCGCCATCCCCTCGCAGGAGGCGCGCACCGTCGCCGACCAGATCATCGCGCACGGCAAGGTGGAGCACGGCTACCTCGGCGTCGGCATCGAGAACGTGACCCCCGCCAACGCCAGCTTCTTCAACCTCAAGGACGCGTCCGGCGCCATCGTCTCCAACGTCACCCCGGACTCACCCGCCGCGCACGCCGGCCTGCAGCGCGGTGACGTTATCACCGAGCTCAACGGCCACAAGGTCATCGACTCCGGTGCTCTGCAGATGGCTGTCAGCGAGGTCGCGCCCGGTGCAACCATCCAGCTCGGCGTCGTTCGCAACGGCACGCCCATGCAGGTCTCGGTTCACGTTGGGGAGTACCACAAGCCCGGCACGATGCTCGCCGACAACTCGAACGGTGGACCGAACAGCCAGGCCAACACCGGCAAGCTCGGCCTCGCAGTCGACGACCTTGATCAGGACGCGCGTCAGCAGCTGCAGCTGCCTGCGGACCTGAAGGGCGCAGCCGTCGCCAACGTCCGCCCCGGCTCGCCCGCCGATGACGCCGGCCTTCAGCCCGGCGACGTCGTCCTCGAGGTCAACCGTAAGCCCATCGCCTCGGCGGAGCAGTTTGTCTCCGCCGTCCACGCCACTCCGTCAGGCCACGACATCCTGCTCCTCGTCCGGTCCAAGGGCGGCGACACCTACCGCGTCCTTCACCCCACGGACTCCTCCCAGTCCGGCATGTAAGCGAACGTCGAACGATGGTCTCCCGGCCGCCGCCCACAAAGCGGCGGCCATTTTTTGTCACCATCAACTGTAGACGTTGTCATTCTGAGTCCCGCAAAGCGGGAGAACAATCCCCACATTCGTACTGCCCAAAAACCTAATCGGCCACCACGACCCTCAATTCTCCGTCGGCTGCTCCTCGATGTGGTCGATCACCAGTACATGCACCGGCCGGGTCTGCTTCTCCAGCTTCACGCCCAGCGTGTTCTTCACCGCGTCGAAGAGTGAGATAGCGCCGTTCGGGTCGGCCCCCGCCGCGCCTGCATTGACGCCGCCTGGCAATTGACCCCCTCCGCTGAAGCTCAGCGTGAAACTGTAAGACCCTTTCAAGCCCGTGTCGTCGATCACCGTGCTATGGATGTACCCCTGCACCATCGCCTGAAGGTGCTCACCGAACTGCGCCATTGTGATGTTCTGGCAGGTGAACAGGCGGTTCAGCACGTGGTTGGTCAGCCGCGGGTCCTTGCCGTCCGGTCCGGGGCCTGCGTAGCATCGCGTGCGGGTTGCAGGGTCCCCCGGGGTCATTTTGGGGTTGTCCGCGACCAGGTGGTATGCGGTGCCGGGCCGCTCTTCCCAGTGGTCCTTCATCTGAAAACGGTCTTCGATCAGGGCGCGCAACAGTTGCCGCATCTCCTCATCCGGTAGTTCGCATACATTCGGCGCCGCGCCTCCGGCACCCTCGCTTTCAAGCTTGGCATGGATGTCGAAGCGGTCCTCGCCCAGCCACTTCGGCGCGCCCACCAGCACGTCCGGATCGAACTGGTTCAGGCCCCACGCAGAGTTAATCAGATCCTTCAGCGTTGCGGCTTGAATCCTCACCTGGTCTCCGCACGCGTCATCCTCCTCTTTCTCGTCCGGCTTGAAGGGCCGGATCGTTGCAACTTCAAATTGCGCCGGCGGCAATGGAGGCATGCGCTTGGCAAGATCGGGCGCGTTGGGCGTGGGCGCCTCATTCACGCTGTCCACCGTCAGCACTGGCCGCTGCGCGGTTCCCAGCGTCAGCCTCAGCCCCAGCTGCTTGTCCACCGCGTCCAGGATCGTGACCCCGTCGGCTCCTGCGCGGATCAGCGATCCACGGCTGGTCCACTTCAGGTCGAAGTCGTACCCGCCCTTCAGTCCCGTGGAATCGACAACCGGCTGGCTCAGAAAGGGACCCGCCAGCCCGCGCACAGCGTCGGCAAACTGCTCCATCGTCTCGTTGTGGCAGCTCACCGCGGAGTCGATCGCCGCACCGTCCGGCTGCTGCTGCTGCTTGCAACCGGAATCGCCTTTGCCGTCCGACTCCTTCAGTTTGGTCTTTCCACTCTCGACAGTCAGCAGGTACGACGGCAACGGCGCCGTGCCCTTACGCACCGCCAGGCCGAACCTCTGCGCCAGCAGCGACTGCAGCATCAGCTGAAGCGTCTCCCACGATGTGGCTGGCGGAGCTTTGGCCACGATGTCGTAGTGGTTCCAGTCCAGCCAACTCGGGCCGCCATACACATTGGCGGTGTCAAGGCGATACGCCAGGGCGATCATCTGCGTCATGGTCGCCTGATGCAAAATGTACCGGTCACCGTAAAGGTTGGGGCCTTCCATGTTCGGCACCCTCGCAAAAGGGCTCGTGTGGACGTCGGCAGCGTCGAACGCGGCAGTGGTTGGCGCGGCGGGCGGCTGAGCCGGCACCGGAACGATGAAAGTGAAAAGAGTCAGCAGGCTGCTGGCCGCGAACGCTCGAATCGTCATATGTACACTCGCTTTCGAGAACACGGATTATACCCAACGCCCATCCCGCAGCGTTTTTCACTCGCTAAGGTTCCCTTTGAACGGCCTCGCGTCAAAAACGTGGGGATATGCGCGGCTGGTCGTTCTTGGGTCAGCACGGAATCCTGTCAAGCCCTCCATCGTCTCCAATCCCGCCCAACTCCATCCTCCGAGAGCACTTAGCCGCGCAATAAACTTGGCATACCAGTTTCCCTCGGCCAGCTACAATAGAAGTAGAGATCATAAAGGCTTGGCCACTGTGCCGGGCCTTCCGCTTTTAATTCAATCCGCTAACTCCTTTGTTTTCAAATAAGAGTTTTAAGTCCTTTGTTTACTGATAACTGGAAATTTCTATAGGGGGAGGGGGGTACACATGCCGACATCCATGAACGACAAGTCAACGACTTACTCCTTCAGCGCCATCATCGCTGCGTTGTACCCGCACATGCCATGCACCCCGCCGCCCGGCGCTGTCGACGCCGAGCACAGATACACCTTCGGCGATGAGGTCCGATAGCCGCGCGCCGTCGGCCGGAAGATGAGCTGCATCGGGCTCATCGCCCCGCCCATGATGTCGCCGTTCACCAGGTTCGCATCGCCTGTTTCGAGGTCCACCGGCGTCCACACCCGCCGCGCCAGCACGCACGCGCCGAAGCCCTTGGCGAACCGCTCGATCTGCTGCTCGATCCTCGGCAGCATGTCTTCGCGAGAATTGCCCGGCACATGGCAGTACGCCCACGCGATGTGCCTGCCCTCTGGCGCGCGCATGGGATCGAACAAGGTCGGCTGCGAGAGCAACACAAATGGCCGTTCAGAGACCTGCCCGCTCGCCATCGCCCGCTCCGATGCCGCAATCTCTTCGAGCGTCCCGCCCAGATGCACCGTCGCTGCCCGCGCGCACTCCGGCGCGTTCCACGGGATCGGCCGCGAGAGCGCGTAGTCCACCTTGAACGCCGCCGGCCCGTACTTATATTCCTTCAGCGCGTGCCGGTACGCATCCGACTGCGTGCTCTGAGCACTCGCTTCACTGATGTGCTCGCTCGCGTCGCCGCGGTACGGCGCTGTCATCGCGAGCAGCTGCCGCGGCGTCACATCGCACAGCACCAGATCGTACTCCGGCAGATCGCTCAGTCTCTCCACCCGCATCGCCGTGCGAACCGTTCCGCCGAGGCTCGCCAGATAGCCCGCCAGCGCATCCGGGATCGCCTGTGCGCCACCGCGCGGAATCGGCCAGCCCACTGCATGCGCCGCCGCACCCAGCACCAGCCCGAACGACCCGCTCAGCGGCTCGTCGAGAGAAAGGAAGGAATGCGCCGCCAGACCAGCAAACAGCGCCCGCGCCCGCTCGCCGCAAAAGCGCCGCGCCAGCGTCGCCGCCGGCAGCACCGCCTGCATGCCAAAGCGCGCCAGCAGCAGCGGATGCCGCGGCCAGTGCACCACCGGCTGGAGAATGTCTTCGCACAACTCGCTCCACCGCGATGCCAGCGGCTCCATTATCCGCCGCCACGCGCTGCTGTCCTCGCCCAGCGCCATCGCGGCGAACTCGCGCTCCAGTACCACTGCTCGTCCGTCCTCCAGCGGATGTGCCAGCGGCGCGGGCGAATAAATCCACTCGAGGCCAAACTTCTGCAGGGGCAGAGAAGTGAAGAACGGCGAGCCCGCCGCCATCGGATGCACCGCCGAGCCGAAGTCATGCCGGAAGCCGGGCAGCGTCAGCTCCATGGTGCGCGCCGCGCCGCCAATCGTCGCCTCGGCCTCATACACCTCGACGCGGAGGCCCGCCTGCGCCAGCACGATCGCCGCTGCCAGCCCGTTGGGTCCCGCGCCGATCACGCAGGCCTTACCGCCACGCCGGATTCGAGAGGTCTTTTGCATTGCTCGCAAACGCGACAGTCCAGCCTACCGCGCCTCTCCAGCGTATTCCTTCCGACCGCCAAGGGGTTAGACTCGCTGGGAAGCGGCGGAGACAATGCCGCTTCGCATCGAATCTCTCAGGTCTCTCACCGGTGAACGATGGACGCAATCCGGCGCGTTTATCTGTATCTCTTCGACTCCGCCCACGGCGCGCGCAATCACCTGGTCGCGCGCTGGCTCTGGCTGCGCACGCTCGGCATCGTCTATTTCTCGGCGTTCTTCGCGCTGCTCTTTCAGGTGAAGGGCCTGATCGGCGCGCACGGCATCCTGCCCGCTGCGGACCTGCTTGCTGATGCTGCGAAGACAGGCGCGCTGCGCTTCTGGTACGTGCCGTCGCTGCTCTGGCTCTCGTCCTCCGACGGCATGCTGATGGCGCTAATGTGGGTCGGTCTGATCGCGTCGATTCTGCTGATCGCCAATGTCTGGCCCCGCGCCACGCTGCTTGTCTGCTTTCTCTGCTTCCTGTCCTTCGTCGCCGCCGCGCAGGACTTCTCCAGTTATCAGTCTGACGGCATGCTGCTGGAGGCCGGCTTTCTGTCGCTCTTCCTCGCGCCGCGCGGCTTCTGGCCGGGCTTCGGCGCGAAGAGCCCGCCAACCCGCGCCGCCATTCTCCTGCTGCTCTACGAGTGGTTCCGCATCTACTTCGAGTCCGGCGTGGTGAAGCTTGCCAGCGGCGATCCGACCTGGCGCAACCTCACCGCAATGTACGAGTACTACCAGAACGGCCCGCTGCCCACCTGGATCGGCTGGTACGCCGAGCAGCTTCCGCACTGGTTCCAGGGCGGCGCAGCCGGCGCAACGTTGTTCATGGAACTCGCCCTCGTCTGGCTGGCATTCTTCGGCCGTCGCGCGCGCATCGTCTGTTTCTTCCTCGTCACCGTCTGGCAGGTCGCCGTCATTCTTACGGCCAACTATGCCTTCCTCAACTACCTCGTTCTCTTTCTCGCAATTCTTCTAGCTCGACGACCAGTATCTCCGCCGCTTCGTTCCGGCAAGCTGGAGAGCAGGTCTTATCGCGCCAACTCTTCCGCCGGATGAGATCTCGGCGCACGAGGAATTCGTTCGCATGGATCTGACCGCTACGCCACGCGCTGAAATGGCTGCGAGTTCGATTGACGCCGCTGTCGTGCCCGATGCAAGCCCTGCGAATGAAGTCCGCGCCTTCCGCTGGCCCGGTCTCTTCCACTCCACGGGAGTCGCCATCACCGCTGTCGCGCTGACATGGACCTTCTACGTCACCACCGCTAAGATGCTCGGCATCTTCTCGCGCGACCTGCCGCTGCCACAATCGCCCATCGCCGCGCTCGAGCCCTTTCGCATCGCAAATCAGTACGGCCTCTTCGCGGTCATGACGCCGCACCGCTATGAGATCGAGTTCCAGGGTTCCAACGACGGCGTCACCTGGATCGCTTACCCCTTCCGCTACAAACCGCAAGACCCACGCGAGCGCCCGCGCATCTATGCGCCCTACCAACCGCGCTTCGACTGGAACCTCTGGTTCGCCTCGCTCGGCTCCTGGCTGGAAAACCCGCTTGTCCCGCGAACACAAGTCCTGCTGCTCCAAAACGACCCTGACGTACTCGGACTCTTTGCCGGCAATCCATTTCCCAACGCGCCCCCGAAGTACGTCCGCACCGTCCTGTGGCAGTACTGGTTTTCCTCGCCCGAGGAGAAGCGTGCGCAGGGCATCTGGTGGACGCGCAAGGAGTTGGGAACCTATTCGCCCACGCTCACCCGGCTCGACGATGGCCGGCTGGGAATGGTGGAGGGGGCGATGCTCTCCAGACCACCGGATCAGCCGTGACGGCGCGCAGAAGTGGGCATAAAGTCTTGATTTCCATAGGTAAATCCTCTAGAATGAAAACCGCGCGTCCGTGTGACGACGGACGTCCCGCAGGCCCTGCCAGCGCGAAGAAGCGGCTGGTTGACGAGGCCTGATTCAACTCAACGAGGAACTTACCGAATGGCAAAGCGTCGTGGAAATCCAAACTGGGGCAAGCCTGAGCCGATTGGGCCCGTCGTCCCCACCGTCACCTCCTTTGAGCAGGTGGTGAAGGAGTATAAGCTCACTCCCGACCAGTACATCCGCTCCACCCGCCTGCGCGAGTGGGCGCGTCGCAACAAGAACTCGAAATACGTCCCGGAGGCGCTGCTGGAGGCTTGGGGCTTTGAGATCGAGTCGACCCTCTAACGGGAGGCAGAACAAATTCGAAACGCCGTCCATTCATGGGCGGCGTTTCCCTTTGCAAGCCGGATGCGTACTCCAGGGAGTTGCATTGCTGCGCGGCATCCGCCGCGTATCATCGAGCTATGAAGGCCTCAGGAACAGGACGCGTGCTGGCGGTTGTATTGATCGGAATCGTCTTCGGAATTTACCGCCACTACACCCAAATTGGCATGCTGCAGAAAGGACTGGAGGCCTACCTCGCCGCGCAGAGCCGCCATTTTGACAGCGTCGCAAACGATCACTCCAGCTTCTCGATGATCATCGCCGGCGTCATCCTCTCGGCGCTTGCCTTCGGCGTCTATGAGCTGGTTGCCGCCGGCTTCACCCGCCTGATTCCTCCCAGCCAGATCGAAGAGTAACCCATGCCCGCCGATCCCAACCCGCAGCAGACAGCAGTCTTCGCGACGGTCGAAGAGGCCATTGCGGAAGTGCGTGCCGGGCGGATGGTCATAGTGGTCGACGATGAGGACCGGGAGAATGAAGGCGACCTCACGCTCGCCGCCGAGTTCGTCACACCCGAAGCCATCAACTTCATGGCCCGCTTCGGCCGCGGTCTCATCTGCCTCACCCTGACCGAAGAGCGCGCCGACTATCTCCGTCTCGGGCCCATGACGCAGGAGAACACCTCGCGCTTCGGCACCGCATTTACGGAGAGTGTCGAGGCCCGCGAAGGCGTGACGACCGGAATCTCTGCCGCTGACCGCGCCCATACTATCCGCGTCGCCATCGACCCACGTTCCACCGCGAACGATCTCGCGCGTCCGGGCCACGTCTTTCCACTGCGCGCCCGCCGCGGCGGCGTGCTGGTCCGCGCCGGCCAGACAGAGGCCTCGGTCGATCTTGCGCGCCTCGCAGGTCTTGTCCCCGCCGGCGTCATCTGCGAGATCATGAACGAAGACGGGACCATGGCGCGGGTGCCCGACCTTACGCGCTTCTGCGCCGAGCACAACCTCAAGATGCTGACCGTCGCGTCGCTCATCCGCTACCGCCTGCAGAACGAGCGCTACATCCATCGCGTGGCCGAGGCCATGCTGCCCACACGCTATGGCGACTTCCGCATGATCGCTTACGAGAGCGAGGTCGACGGCGCCGAGTCGCACGTTGCGCTGGTCTATGGAGATCAGGCCGCGACATCAGCCGAGCCCATGCTGGTTCGCGTCCATACGCACTGCCTTGCCGGCGATGTCTTCGGCGCGACGCTCTGTAATTGCCATGCGCTGGTCGACAATTCGCTGCGTATGATCGCCGAGGCTGGCCGCGGCGCGCTTATCTACCTGCACAACGGCAGTCGCGGCTTCGGCATCGACCGGTCTGCTCGTGCGGATATTCCTGGCAACATGGTGCCGGCTTCAACATCGAGCGCCGCCGCGCCGCATCGGCTCATCCTGCATCGCGACATCAGCCGCCAGCCGCGGGCCGCGGAGTCCTGCGATGAGGGCAGTCAACGCGCGCAGCGCACGCTGCGCCAGGTCGGCCTGGGCGGACAGATCCTCTCCGACCTTGGCATCCATCGCATCCGCCTGCTCTCCAACACGCCCACGCACGTTCCGGCGCTGCAGGGATTCGGCATTGAGATCGTCGAGCGCGTACCTATCCCGCTGGCGCAGGCCGTTACTGCACGGTAAGGTTCAGCGTCACCGACTGCGTGATCTGGCTGCCGCCGCTGGTGCCGCTGGCCGTTACTTCGTACTGATAGCTCCCGGCGGGAGTGTAGCGCAGAGTGGTTGGCCCGGTCGTATTCGCGTTCGAGCCTCCACCTCCGCCGCATCCGCTCGCCGTCAGTAGCGTCGCTGCGATGAATACCAGCCACACTGCCGGGCCCACCTGCCGCCACGCGCGATGCCGCGAGGTCCCCGACTTCCACGTGAAGATCAGCGTAGGGAAGAGCAGTGCAAAGGCCGTGTCTCCGAGATCCCGCCGCCTGTTCGGCCCGCGCTCATTCGCCGCGATCGAGGTGACCGTGCTGATGGTCACCGTTGAGCCCTGCACTCCACTCGTCAGCGTCACGCTCGATGGCAGGATGGAGCAGGTTGCGTACAGCGCAGGCGTTATCGGGGTGCAATTCAGCACGACAGTGCCGGTGAAGCCATTGAGCGGCGTGATGGTCAGGCCATAGTCTGCTGAGGTCCCGCTGGAGACGGTCACCGATTCCGTATTTCCTCCACCCACGGTCAGAGTGAAGCTACCGGCCGCAACCCCGGTTCCGCTCAGCGGGATCATTGCCGGCGAGCCGGGATCGGAGCTGGTCACCGTCAGCGTCCCCGGCTGCGCTCCAACGGCCGTCGGCGTGAACGTCAACGTCACCGAGCAACTCGCGCCGGCCGCCAGGGTTGTCACTCCGCAAGACGCCGTGACCGAATAGCTGCCGCTGATCGCAAGTGCGAGCCCGGTGATCGGCGTCGTTCCCGTGTTGAGCAGCGTCAGCGAGAGGCTCGCCGTCGATCCAATGTTCACCTGGCCAAACGCCAGCCCATCCGGCGTGATCTGTATCTGTGACTGCGCGCCGGTCCCCGTCAGCGCCACGCCCAGCGGCAGCGGAGCAGCCGAGCTTGCGATCCAGAGCGTTCCAGTGCGCGTCCCTGCCTGCGACGGCGAAAACGTCACCTGCAGCGTGCAACTCGCGCCCGCGGCCAGCGTGCCGCCCGGCTGCGGGCAGGTTCCTGCCGCGACGGAATAATCTCCTGTCGCCGTATAGGAGTTCAGCGCCGCAGCAGTGGTCCCGTTGTTCGTGATGCCCAGCGGCAGCGTCGCATTCGCGCCCACCAGTACCGTGCCGAAGTTCAGCGTGCCCGAACTCAGGGTCAGGGTCGACGGACTCGACAAACCGGAGAGCGAGACGAACTCCAAAGATGTCGCTGCGTTGGATGCGATCTCGATCGCGCCCGCGTGCGTGCTTGCACCGCTGCCCGTCTGTGGCGTGAACTCGACCGACACGGTACAGCTTGCACCGGCAACCAGTGTCCCGCAGTTCGATGTCACGGGAAGGTCCGCGGTGCTCTGTACCCCGGAGATAGAGATCGTTGCCGTGCCGCTATCCGTTAGGGTGACAATCTGCGGCGCGGCCACGCTGCCCACCGCCGTGTTCGCAAAACTGATTGAACTTGGGCTGGCGCTCAGCGACATCCCCGGCGCTGCATTCGACGGCGAACCCACCAGCACCGGCGTCGATGTGCCCGTCAGATTCACGAGGTCTGGCCCGGAGATTGCATCGCTCTCAATCGTCAGCGTGCCCATATCGGTGCCGGTCGGCGGTGGGCTCGATCCCGTCGCCGCCTGGTTGATCGGTGAATAGGTGAGGGCCACCGCGCAGCTCGCGCCCGGCGCCATCGCGGCGCCGCACGTTGTGGTGGAGAGGAATGGCCACTGGCTGGTGACGCGCCGCACGGTCAGCGTTGTCGCGCTCGCCGTATTGGTCAGCGTCAGCGTCTGTGCCGCCGACTGCCCCGACGGCACCTGCCCGAAGTTCACCACCTCGCCGGGTTGCAGATTTCCAGTAATCGCCAGCATTCCCGCGCCCTGTCCGTATCCCTTCAGGTAGCCCAGCCCGCTCACCGTTGCGCCGCCGCTCGCCGTGCCCTGCGCCATAATGGTCCCGGTGATGCTGCCATTGGTGATCGGTAGAAATGTCGCGGAGAAGTTGCATGTTCCATTCGCGGCCACAGCAACGCACGGCGCACCCGCCAGGACAAACTGCCGAGGGAGCGCCACATTCAGTGCCAGGGCGTTCGAGGTCAGATTGTCGATCGTGAACTGGCGCGTCACACCTGCTGTGCCGGTTGCCTCCGGTCCAAAGTCCACGGCGCTTGGCACAATCTCCAGGCCGCCACTCTGCACCGTATAGGCTCCGGCGAGCGGTACGGTCAGGGTGGTCAGCAACGCATCGCCGCCACTGGTCGTGCTGGTCACTGGAATCGTCAGCACTCCGGCGACCGGCCCGCTGGCTGGAGCAAATGTAACCGTCACCGTGCAGGACGCTCCCGCCGCCAGCGCACCACAGCTGGTCGACGCGCTGAAGCTCTGCGCGCCGCCGCCCGCAGTCGTCGCACTTACCGTTCCGACCTGCTCTGGCAGCGAACTTGTATTCGTGGCCGTAACGGTCTGCTGCGTCGCCGCCGTGCCCGGCACGTCGTTGAACGTCAACGCCGTCGGATTCAGTGCTGTTCCAGGATCGTCCTCGCCGTATCCCGTCAACACCGTCGCAACTGTGGTCGATCCCTCCTGCACCGTCAGCGTTCCCGACTGCGTGCCCGCCGTTGTGGGCGCAAATACAACCTCAATCTCGCACGAAGCGGTATACGCCAGTGGTCCGCCGCACGTCACACCGCCGGTCGCTGCATTCGAGACGGCAAAACCTCCCGTCACCGCGGGCGCGCTCAACATGATTGTCCCACCACCCGCAACCAGATTGGTCACCACAAATAGTTGTGCACCGCTAACGCTGTTCACCGGCACCGGTCCGAAGTCCTGCGTCGCGGGTGCCAACAGCAGGCCCGTCTGCGGCAGGCCGGTTCCCGTCAGCGAAAGCACGTACGGAATACCGCCCGCCGCCGACGTAATCGTCAGCGTCCCCATCTGCGCGCCCATTGAGCCGGGCGTGAAGACAATCCCCAGCCAGCAGTTGAAGCAGGTCCCCGTCGCGCTCAGGCCGAACGCAGCGATCGCCGGCGAACCATGCCCGTAGCCGATATCCTCCACGCGCACTACCCCAAAAGCCGTGCCTCCGACGCTCGCGACCAGATTGGTGAACGGTTCGGTCACCTTCACCCACATCACACTCGGCTCGCCAGCAATCACGCCGCCGAACGCGATCGTTCCATTGTTCGCCGGTGAAAGGATGCCCGTGCCCGTTCCCGATAGCGTCACATACTGCGACGTCGTGCCCGCCCCCGCCGTCACCGAAAGCAGCCCATCACGCCCGCCGGGTTGCGACGGCGCAAAGCTCAGCACCACATTGCACGACGCATGTCCCCCCAGCGTCGCGCCGCAGTTCGTCGTGTCCGTAAAGTCGCCCGTCAGCGCCAGCGCCAGGGAAAACGCGCTCGCTCCCGTATTCGTCACCGTCACGGTCTGCGTGCTCGCAGAGACGCCCGTCACCACCACCTGACCTGCAAAGCTCAGCGCCTCCGCCGAGAGGCTCAGGTTAGGATTCACACTCGCCCCGTTCGCCGAAGGCGCCGGCAGCGTCGTTCCCGTCACCAGCACGGTCAGTCCCTGGTCCAGCGTCAGGGTCACCGCGTCCGAAGATGGTGTCTGCGCGGCTTGGTACGCCAGCTTCAGCTGGCACACCGTCAACGGCTCCAGCACACCCGGGCAGCCATCGCTCACTGTGAAGGCCGACGTCGCGGGCAGCGTCACTGCGGCGTGGGTTGCTGCGACCGTCGAGTTGTTCGAGAGATACAGGAAGCGCGGCAGCCGCAGTCCGCCCGTATATTGCGTTCCGAAGTCCACCTCGCCTGAAGAGACCGAAAGCTGCGCCGCCTGAGCGTAGCCGGTCAGTTCGACGTCGCGTGTCCCGATCAGCCAACCTACGCTGATTGGTCCGTTGTTCGCCACGATGTTCGATGCCGTCAGCCCCAGCGTGATGTGACACGTTGCTCCGGCTGCCAGCGTCTTCATCCCGCTGCCCGATGCCGTGCAGTCGCTCGCTGTTTCGGCAAGAGAATACGGCAGCGTCATCTTTGCGCTTACGTCCAGCGCTGAGACAAACGTCTGGCTCTGCTGCGTCAGGTTCGTCACCGTGATCGTCTGCGTCACCGCGCCGGATACCGAACTCGCGATGCCAAAATCCAGATCCTTCGGCGAGAACACCGCTGCCAGCGGCGCCGCGCTCACGCCAGGCAGCGTCTGCGTCTGCGCCGTTGCGTTGGTCGCCGTCACCGTGATGCTCCCCGGGCCGCTGCCGCTCAACTCGACTGCGCACTCCGCACCCGCCGGCAAAGTCGCGCCGCAGTTGGTCGTAAACGCAAAGCCGCTCACGTTCACCTGCACTCCGCTCGCTTCGGCTGATCCCAGATTTCGCACAATCAGGTTTGGTGCATCGTCCACCGAAACCGCCAGTGCCGCTGTAGCAGCAGCTGCACTTGCCGGCACTGCCAGCTTTGCGAGATACGCCGCCGATCCCGTGCAGAGGCCACCGGTACACGCCGCGGGCGTGACGATCGCCGACTGCACTGTTGAGGGGAAGGCCGTCGTCGGCGCGTTCTCCAGCGGCAGGTCATAGGTCTCGGTCGCCAGCAGGCCCTGGCTCGCCGACGGCTGAAAGCTTCCCGCGAGCACCGCATTCCCGCTGGCATCGACCGCGACACCATTCAGTGCCACCGGCGCGTTCGCATTGGAGAGGCTCGTCGTCGCCTGCCCCCCGAAACGCGCTGTCTGGTCCACCACTCCCGCCGAGTTCACGCGCACCGCAAAGCTGTCTCCAATGTCGGACAGCGGTTGCAGCGGAAGCAGCGGCAGACTCAGGCTCCCCACCACCCATGCGCTTCCCCCCGGCCCTGCGGCCACGTACGATTGGGTTCCCGGAGCCAGCAGCGTTGAACCAAGCACCGCGCTTCCGTCCAGCGGCATGCGTACCAACGTCTGATATGTAGTTGCCGTCAACGGTGCGGTGACCGTGGCCACGGGAAACTGCCCCAGCGCGATCGCGCCTGACAGTAGCAGATTCCCATCCACCGCATCCATCGCAATCGAACCGATGCCCCCACCCGGCACGTAGGTCGAAAACACGATTCCGCTGCCCGTCGCATTCAGTTTGGTCAGAAATCCCGACGTGGTCCCTAGCATCGCCGGCACCAGCGCGCTCACCGTTGGATAGCCCTGCGACGTCGTAGCTCCGGTAACATACGCTGCATCCGAGGTGTCGGCCACGATCCCCGCAGGCATCACGTTGCCGTCGAAGCCGGTCAGATACGTCGCATAGCTCAGCGTCGTTCCGCTGGCGGAAAGCTTCTCCACGTATCCGTTCTGCGTACTTCCCGCCGCCGGCGCCTGCCCAATCGCCGCGGAGGTCACCGGCAGCGTAGTCGAAAAGATGCTGCCGGTGACAAACACCGCATCCGCGGTTGCCGCAATCCCGGCTGGCGCCATCGCGCTCGCGCCGCAGAAGCTGACCCACTGCGGGTTCAGTACGGAATCGAACTTCGCCACAAATCCATTCGTCGCATTGGCAATCGCGGAAGGGAACGCCGCGCCCGCCGTACCGGCCAGCGTGCCCGATGTGCTTGTCCCCGTCACATAAACATCTCCCTCCGGATCCAGCGCCATCGCCAGGCCAATATCACCCTGCGCGCCGATCAACGCCTGCGCCAGAACATTGCTCGCGCCGGCGTCAGTCTTCAGCAGCCGCACCCCGTCCTTCTGGTCCACCAGCAGGATCAGGTTCCCCTGCCCATCCACCTGCACCGCATTGATCTGTCCCACCGGCACGTTCTGCCCGCTCAGCACGTCGCGCAGCCCCGCGAAGGTCAGCACCTGCGGACCGGTCTGTGGTATCTCCTGCGCCGGTACGGCAAATGCGGCACAGCACAGCAGCGCACTCAGCGCGCCGCGTATTGCCCGCCGCTTACCAGCAGAGCCAAAAACTTCAAATTTGAAAACAAGCGAGTGAGCGCGTCGTCGCGCGCCTGGATGTGACACGGCCTGGGAGGATCTCCTCATGGTCATCTGGCTGCGGCGTTGCTCGAGGTTGCAGCCTGTCCTCAATATCCATGGAAACCGGTGTGCTTTAGGCTCCCCGCCTAAGAAATAGAAGTGAAAAGTAACTATACAGTGCGGATTTGGGAATGGGTACCGTTACTTTCGGCACTCTCGCTCGGAGATTGGCATCTCTCATGCGAACCTTGAGGAAGCTACGCCTTGGGCTGTCGCGGCTCATCGTTCAGCCCTTGCGATCCGCCGCATCTCTTTCCGCCGAGGCTGCGTCCAGTAAATACGCCAGGCCGCGCTCTCGCATCTCCGCCTCAAACTCCGCCTGCGACGAATAGCGGATTGCCTTCATTCCAACCTCGCGCGCGGCGGCAACATTCTCCTCTTTGTCGTCGATGAAGAGAATCCGCACCGGCGCTGTCTGTAGCATCTCCGCCGTTCTGCGAAATATCTTCAGCTCGGGTTTCGCCAAATCCAGCGCATAGGACCAGACACAACGCTCAAACCCCTTCAACCACTCCAGCCGCGCCGTCACACCCTCGGCCATGGCATCGCCGATGTTGGAGAGGATTGCCGTCCGCACTCCTGCGCGCTGCAGACGTTCAGCCCACGCAATCATCGGCCGGTTCGGCTGCGTCCACAGATCCACATCTGCAATCAGCAACGCGTCCATCTGCGCATCGCTCAGCGAGACGCCCGTATGTTTCGCGACTTCGTTCCAATAGGCGCGGCCATTCAGCGCATTTCGGTCGTAGTCATGCCGGAACTTCCAGTACGCCTCATGCAGCAGCGGGTCGCTCAACCCTGTAATCGCCTGCATCCGCGACCACGCAGCTGGATCGGGCGGCAGCGACAGCACCTGCCCGTAGTCGAACAGCACGAGCTCAATCTCTGCATCGCAACGCGAAGCGGGTGAGGCCGCATGGTCGTTCTGAGTGGCATTCATCTCATCCGATTCTAGCGATACTCTTGAAAGAAGATCGCAGAGCAGGGAAGCGCCGCTCCACTGAGGCCTATGACCATTGCCGCGCCAGACTGCAAGGCAGACCGCTGGACACCGGAGCTGCGCCGCCGGCTCGATGACCTCGCGCGGCAGGCCGGCTTCGCCATCGCTGCGGTGGCCCCTGTCCTCGATCCCGATAATCCCGCAGCCTCCCGCGACGCACACCGCTTCGCCGACTGGATCGACTCCGGCCACGCCGGCGAGATGGACTACCTCAAACGCCGCGATGAATCCGGCTCCCTGCTGCGCAGCTCCATCCGTGCGGCCTTCCCCTGGGCTCGCTCCGTCATCGTCTGTGCCCTGGACTACAGCAGCGACTTACCTCGCTCCATCGATCCCGCGCCGCCCTGCTCCAGCTGGATCGCGCGCTACGCATGGTCCGGCCGCACGCTGGACGACGGCACAATCGTCCCCACGGACTATCACGACGACCTCCTCACGCGCCTGCGTCGCATTGAATCTACTCTCCTCGCTCACTCCGATTGCTCCACCCGCTGTTACGTCGATACCGGCCCGCTGGTCGAGCGTTCGCTCGCTGCACAGGCAGGCGTCGGCTGGATCGGCAAGAACACCTGCATCATCAACCAGCAACGCGGCTCATGGCTGTTGCTTGGTGTCATCGTCACCTCGTTGCCCACGGAAGACGATGGCTTGCCCTCAGCCCCAGCAGCCGCGCTCACCCTTCCCGCCGCCGATCGTTGCGGCACCTGCACTCGCTGCATCGAGGCCTGTCCCACCGGCGCCTTGCTCGGCTCGCGTTCCCCCGCAGCGCCGCGTGAGATGGATGCTTCGCGCTGCATCGCGTACCTCACTATTGAGAAGAAGGGCGACATCGCCGAAGATCTCCGCGCTCCCATCGGCCGCAACGTCTTCGGCTGCGACATCTGCCAGGATGTCTGCCCCTGGAACGCGAAGGCTGCAAAGCCAGCCTCCACCACGTCACGCGAAGCAGGTTCTTTCCCCGCCACAGTACCGCGCCCCGAACTTGCCAACCCCGCGCTCGACTGGCTCGCTGATATGGACTCCCGCGAGTTTCGCCGCCGCTTTCGCGGTTCGCCATTGGAACGCACCGGACGCAAGCGCCTCCTGCGCAACGTCGCCATCGCCATGGGCAACAGCGGCGATCCGGCATTTCTCCCGCAGCTGGAGCAATGGGCCGCCCCCGGCACCCAGCATCCCAACGACCTCGCGCTGGGCGACGCCGCCACATGGGCGCGCGAACGCATCCGTTCCCGCCGGACCCAGGCAGATTAGGCCCCGCCGCCCCTGAAAGCGCAAAGAACTGCGGCCCCGCCGCCTTCGTATCCGTCTGCTAGCCTAGAGACGACGCAGATGCCGGCAATAGAAGCCAAGGAAGACGCGATGGACAAGGACACCAGGGCCCCTG
This sequence comes from uncultured Acidobacteriaceae bacterium, assembly GCA_963766975.1. Lineage (GTDB taxonomy): Bacteria > Acidobacteriota > Terriglobia > Terriglobales > Acidobacteriaceae > Edaphobacter. The sequence continues at coordinate 151,539 of CAVYCF010000007.1, read as the reverse complement.
CCGTCCCGCTCGCGGAGGTAAAGCCGGTCGTGCGCCAGCCCGGCCCTGCCAACGCCTCCGTCGCCCTCGTGAAGTATCTGGCGCGCACCGAGGTACACACCTACGCCTTCAGCGTCGCGGCCAATGTCATCCTCTCGCTCTTTCCGTTCATCGTCATGATGCTCACGCTCTCGCGCTCGGTCTTCCACTCCTCCGCGATGGCCGACGTCGTCACCGAAATGATGACCAACTTCCTCCCCTCCAACCAGTACTTCATCCTGCACAGCATGGACGTGCTCGCCCACCCGCACCGCAGCACCCAGCTTTACTCAATAGCCATGCTCCTGATCAGCTGCACCGGAATCTTTCTGCCGCTGGAGGTCGCTCTCAATCAGGTCTGGGGAGTGCGTGGAAACCGTTCGTACATTCACAATCAGGCCGTCTCGCTGGGCCTGGCCGTTGCCATCGGCACGCTGGCCATGGTCTCGGTTGCGCTCACCACCTGGCAGCGCTCCGCGCTCACATGGATCTTCTTCCATCACACCGACAACAAAGTCTTCGGATTCTTCGACGCAGTCTTCGACGGTGGCCTTCTGCGTCTGCTCTCGCTGGTGGCCAGCATCCTCATCTTCTTCCTGATCTACTGGATTCTGCCCAACCGCAAGGTCCCGGCACGTGCCGTCCTGCCCACCGCTATCGTCGTCGGCCTCCTGTGGGAGGCCGCGCGGCTACTTTACATCTTTTGCCTGCCGCGCCTGGACTTTTACGCCGTCTATGGCCCCTTCTACGTCTCGGTCACGCTGATGATCTGGGCCTTCCTCTCCGGACTCCTGCTGCTGGCCGGCGCGCACTTCTCGGCCACGCGATACGCCATTCGCGTCGCGCGCGAGCAAGAGCGCGAGACAGAGCTTACTTCCACAGCAGCGGAAGCGCGTGCCGCCCATGCCTGATTCTGCCTTCACCGCGCTCCGCCGCCGCATCCCCACCGGTCTCGCCGGCGGAGGCTTCTGGCTCGCGCTCTGGTTCGTTCTTCTTCTGTTGTTGCGCCGGGCTCCGCTGCCCGGCCGCATGTTCTTCGCCTGGATGCAGGTGCTGGTCGGCATTGTTCTCATCGCTCTCACCGCCATTCTTGTCGCCCGCTTCGTCCGCCGCCACTTTCTCTGGAGCCTGCGCAATAAGCTCATCCTCAGCTATGTTCTGATCGGGCTTGCGCCGTTCGTCATGCTGGTGACTCTCACCGTATACATGGCCTATATCGCCACCGGGCAGTTCTCCATTCATCTGGCCGACTCGCGCATCCATCAGGAGCTGGACGACCTCAGCGCGCAAAACGCCTCCCGCGTAGCCGGAGCAGCGCGGATCATGACCCTGCGGGACTCCGGCGCCTTTGGGCCGCCGCAGCCTCGCCCACCCCTGGCCGGAAGACGACCGGGCCCCCAGGTCCCCGGCCGGACGCCGTTCCCCAGCTCTGCCACCCCAGCCACAGCGGGACAGGCTAGCGCACAAAACACCCAGCAGACGGCCGCGGAGGGGCTCGCCGAAGCGACGCCATCGGCCGAAGGGCTGCCCGACCAGCTCCGTGCACGCCTCCGTCCCCGAACGCGGACCTTCCTCAACGGCGCACCGTATTCGCCGTATTCGCCGCAAGGCGCGCCTGCAGTGTCCGCACCTGCTGCACCGAACACATCGCCTGGATTCCCCGCCTGGGCAACAGACCTTCACGACAGAGAGTTTCACGCCCTCGTGCTTGATGGCGATAATCTCTACCTGGTTGCGATCGATCAACGTCGCGTCGAGGGCAAGGGCATCCTGACCTCGATCACCAGCCTCCCCGTCGATGACACGCTCATGGATCTCGTCGCCAGAGGCCTGGGCCGCGTGCAGGTCACCGCGTTGCGGCCCGGCGGATCGCAATCTGCCCCGGGAGCATCGTCATCCGGTTCAGCGGATACACGCCGAACCAGTGGTGACCGGTTTCGCATCCACTACGGCGCCTCCCTCTCCGGTGGCGCTGAGCCGCTTCCCGTCAACTTCTACGACTTCCGGCTGCCCTTCAGGTCCACTCTGGACACCACGGACTGGGAGACCGGCCAGCCGGCCGTATTTGCCTCCGAGATCGTCGTCCAGTCGCGTCGTTCGCTGCTCTATCGCCAGCTCTTCGGCAGTTCGCTCGGCGGCATCTTTACCCGGACCAAGGTAGACATCGCGATCGCGATGTGTGTCTTCTTCGCACTGGTGGAGGTGCTCGCTCTATGGATGGCCGTCCGCCTGTTCCGCGCCCTCACTTCCTCGGTTCACGAGCTCTACGAAGCGACCCGCCGCATCGACCGCGGTGACTTCATGCATCTGATTCCTGCCGAGCATGTCTCCAAGCAGGACCAGCTTGGTGAACTCTCCCGATCCTTCAACCGCATGACCGGCTCGCTGGAGCGCCTGCTGGTCGAGCAGCAGGAGAAGGAGCGCCTGCAGGGCGAACTCAACATCGCGCAGGAGGTGCAGGCCAACCTCTTTCCGCAGCACGTACACAGCCTGCCGACGCTCGAACTCCACGGGATCTGCCGGCCGGCCCGCACCGTCTCCGGCGACTACTACGACTTCTTCGTCTTCCACGCCCCCGGTGGCTCCGACGGCGCTCCTGGGGCCGAGACCGGCGTCGGCATCGCCCTGGGCGACATCAGCGGCAAGGGCATCTCCGCCGCGCTGCTAATGGCCACCCTCCACTCCGCCGTCCGCGCCTACCGCCTCGTCAGCGAAGACCTGGCCGTCAGCGGCAGCGACGCCTTCGGGCCCATCCCATCGGTCCACGCGCCGTATAGCGCCACTTCGAGGGCATCGACGGCGTCGGCCACCAGTACGACTGCGCTCCTTCCCAGCAACGGATCACCTCTCACCGACGATGGAGCGATCTTCGCCTCGCCCGCCCGCATCCTCTCGCTGGTCAACCGCCATCTCTACACCAGCACCCAACCGGAAAAGTACGCCACGCTCTTCCTCGCCCACTACGACGCGGCCACCGCCCGACTCGTCTATTCCAACGGCGGCCATCTGCCTCCGATCATTCTCGGACGCGACGGCAGCATCCGCCGTCTGGACCGTGGCGGCAGAGTGGTCGGCCTTCTACCCGGCGGCGAATATGAAGAAGGCAGCGTAGTGTTGCGCTCCGGTGACATCTTCATCGGATACTCGGACGGTATCACCGAGCCGGAGAATGATTTCGGGGAGTTCGGCGAAGCGCGCCTGATTGAGACTGTCGCCCGCTATCGCGACCAGCCTCTCGACGTGATCTCCTCCCAGGTCATGCTCGCGCTCTATGCCTGGATCGGCGCCGCCGAGCAGCCCGACGACATTACCCTTGTCCTCGCCCGCCAGGTCTGAGACGCGAACTGCTCCACTGCTACGGCTTCTTCTGCATCGCCTTCACCACGATGTCATTCGGCTGCGCGCCGGCCGGCAACAGGGTAAACAATTCAGGCCCGTTCCGGTCCTGCGTCCGTATCACCGAGACGTCGCCCGACTTTGCATCTGCCGCCAGCAACAGATGTTCGTCGGCGGAGAACGCCAGCGCATCCGGTGCCCGGCCCGTACGTACACCGCCCTGCGAGTTGCTGTCATCGATCGACCACAGGTTGATCGAGTCCGCGTTGAAGTTCGCAATCCACAAGGTGCTGTTATCGCTGCCGATCACTCCTCGCACCGGCCCGTCCGCGATGGTGTCCGTGCGCGTCACCTCGTCGCTGTCAGTGTCGATGGTAGATATCGAATCGGAATCGAAGTTTGCGCTGAACACCTGTCCGCCGTCCGGCTTCATCGCCAGTTGCACCGGTGTCTTGCCCACATCCAGTAGCGCCAGAAGATGGTCCGACCCCAGCGACGGGTTCTGCTTCACCGCCCAGGAGTCCACGGGCTGCGCCAGCGCAACCGCCATCACCTGGTGCCCGCCCGAGCAGGCAATAAACGCCTTCGTTGAAGGGGTATACGGCAGGATCGCGATGTCCGTCGCCCCCGGACATCCTGCGAATGTCGCGCGCAGCTTCGGCAGGAGCGGCTTTGCGCCGCCATTTTTCCTTCCGCCGAGGATAGGTATATCCGGTATGCCGGGAATGCCTAGCGGCCCGGTGCTTTTCTCCGGTTCCGGCTCCAGCCCATAGATCGACACACTCCCGCTCCCGCGGTTGGACACCACCAGGCTCCGCCCATCCGCCGAGATGCGCGCCAGCCCCGGCTGCTCGCCCGTTCCGATCACTCCAAGCTCCCGCCGCGCATCCAGGTCGATCACGCTGACCGAGTTCGATCCGCTGTTCGCCACGTACGCCCGCCGCCCCTCGCCGTCCACGTCGATAAAATACGGCAGCTTGTGCACCGGAATCGTCGCGACGACCTGATTTGCATCGGTATCGATCACGCTCACAGATCCAGAGCGCGTATTGACCACGTAGACCTCGTCGCGCTTAGGGTTCACCGCCATGCCGCTAGGCTGGCCGCCCACCTGCAACGTCCGGTCCTGCCGCAGGTACACCAGATCCAGCACGGATACCGTGTCCGAGCCGCCATTCGACACGTACGCAAACTCTCTGTACCCCGGAGGCTCAACCGGAAACGGATGCCGATTGCACCCGGCTATGGCCACGCCGGCTAACCCGACCGCCCCCCACACGCTCACCCGCATCGCGCCAGTACAAACTGTCTTTGGAATCCGCACTTACGCGAGTCTAGAGCATTTGTACCCTCAAATGCTCCTCCTACTGGAGCCTGGAATCCACAGATGTCGGGTGCCAATATAAGTGCAGACCTTTAACAAGGAAAGTCAGTCGGAGGACGAAACTTTCTCCCCTACGCTGGTTTACAGCTATTGAGCGCGGGGCTGGCGCAAGCCAAACTCCTCGCATCACTGACACAATCCTCGGACAACGAAGCCGGGTTTACGTTCGACGGCTTCGTTGCTTTTTTTGTTTAAGAGCCTGTCATTCTGAGCCACAGGCGACGAGTCCCTGTGTTTTTGCTGGACTTTTACGGTCGCTCTTCGCGCCGTGTCCACCACAACTGCCAGCCGACCCACGCGGCATAGACGCCCTGCACCACCCACACCAGCACATACGCATACAGCAGATGCCGCTGCTCCATCGTCGGGCCGAACATCCAGCTCAGGTTCATCGTGTGAACTCCAGGGAATCCTCAATCGCCTTCAACGCCGCATCCTGCTCGCGCTCCTGACGTCTCCGCTCCAGCGCATACCGTATCGCGATCAGCAACAGCCCCCACATCGCCCAGGCCACGATGTTCGCCTCCCAGGCAGGGTAGTAGGCCTTGTCCACGTGTGAGTCCGGATCACTCGACATAAACACCCGCGACGGATGCTGGGTCCGCCACCAGTCAATCGACTTGTACACGATCGGCACATCGATCGCGGCGAAGATCGAGAGCACTGCCGCCAGCGTCTGCGTCTGCCCGGTCGCGGAGAACTTGCGCAGCATCAGATAGCTCACATACAGCAGCCAGAGCAGCAGCATGCTGGTCAGCCGCCCGTCCCAGGTCCACCAGATGCCCCACTCCACACGGCCCCACAGCATCCCCGTCGCCAGGCAGATGGACGCATATACCAGCGTCACTTCGGCCGAAGCGATCGCCACAGCGTCCGCCGTCAGCGCCCGCAGCGGGTCGCGCCGCCGCCAGTAAAGGAAGCCCACTGAGGCTGCCAGATTGATGTAGGGCCACACCAGGCTCAACATCGCCTGCGGCACATGGTAGAAGAAGATGCGGAAGACATTCCCCTGCAGCGCGTCCGTTGGGGCTTCTATGAGCGCCATTCGCGTCGCAAAACCGATCGCCGTCAGCGTCAGCAGAAACCACGCGCCAGCCAGAGGTCCGAAGATACGGGAGCGTCCCATCGTCATCACAGTTTACTCCCCGCTCTCGGGTCCGTGCATGTGACTGGCCTCACCAACTCGTGAAAAACAGCCGGGTCATTCGGCGTTCAGCACCGTCTCGAACAGCAGCAGGCAGGCCGTCGTGAACGCCAGGTTGTAGGCGATCAGCAGCCTGATCCAAAGCCCCGGCTCAAACTCGCCGGTTAGGATTGCCGTCGTCGCCTGCATCGTTCCCAGCAGCGCAGGAATCGAAACCGGGAAGAGAATCAGAGGCAGCAGCAGTTCGCGGTTTCGCGTGCGCAGTCCCAGCGCGGCAAAGAATGTCCCGTTGCACACCAGAGCCCATGTCCCCAGCGGCATCACCAACCACAGCAGCCGCGCCTGCCCCAGCGCATGCAGGTTATAAAACAGGATGAACATCGGCGCCAGCGCCAACTCCACCAGCGTCACGAACAGGAAGTTCGCCAGCGCCTTACCCAGAAACAGCGCCGAGGCCGGCGCGGGCGACATGCGCTGCGCCTCCAGCACATGGTTCTTCAACTCGCGCGTCCAGCTCTGGTTCAGTGCTGTGGCCGACGTGAAGAGCAGCACAACCCACAATAATTCCGCCCGCGATCTCCCGCGACATCTCCGCCGTCGGATCGAACGCCAGCGAGAACACCACCACCACCAGCAGCGAGAAGAACAGCATCCCGTTGATCGCGTCCCGCGACCGCCACTCCAGCCGCATGTCTTTCCGCAGGTGGCTCCAGACCTGACGCGCGTAGCTCAAGAAGCTGCCTCCACCCGCGCATCCGGCGAATGCGATGCATCTTTGGCCAGGTCGGCAATCTCTGCTCCGGTCGCGCGCAGATAGTCCGCCGGGTCCATTAGCAGCTGCACGCCGCGCAGCCCCGCCGAGATCGAGATCGCATCGAACACCTGGATCGTCTCATCCGCAAAGGCTGGAAAAGCCGTCTTCGCCGCCATCACCGTAACGCCACCACGGACATATCCTGTCAGCGGCTCCACGTCTTTCAGCGATGCCAGCTCCACCTTCTTCACCCCCGCCGCTCGCGCCAGCTTCTTCAGGTCCAGCTCCGCATCGCCCGGAATCACCGCGAAGAAATGCCGCGCGCGGCCAGCGGTTACACTCTCGCGCGTCAGCAGCGTCTTGAACACCTGCTCCGCCGGCAGCCCGATCTTCTTAGCCACCGTTGCTGCGGTCAGGTCTTCGGGATCGACCTCATACGTCCGCACCTCATACACAATCCCCAGTGAATCCAGCAGCCGCGCCGCATTTGTCTTCGTTGCCTGCGCCATCTACTCCGCACCTCGCGCGGCAGTTGCTAGGGAGATAATCGCCCCCGCCTTCATCGTCAGCGTTCGCTCCGCCAGCGGCTCGGCCAGCTTCGGCTGATGCGTCGTCAGGATAATCGTCCGCCCGGTGTGGCCCGTGCCGTTCGCTTTCGCCGGCCACGTCCTGAAGTCCACCAGCAGCTCCACCATCTTCCGCGCCGACTCGGCATCGAGATTCGAGAACGGTTCATCCAGCAGCAACAGCTCCGGGTCTGTCTGCAGCACCCGCGCCAGCGAGGTCCGCTGCCTCATCCCCTGCGAGTACTGGCCCACCGGTCGCGTCAGCTTCGGGTCCAGCCCCACCGCGCGCAGCGCCATCTCAGGCGACGCGGTGCAGCTGCTGCACACACCCGCAGGCAGCTCCAGCGACGCAAAGTATCTCAGGTTCTCCATCGCCGACAACTCGTCATAGAGCATCGTGTCGTGGCTCATGTACGCAATGCGCGCGCGCTGTAGATAAGGCGCGTCGCCAAACGCCTGCACCTTGCCCATCGAGGGCGCGATCAGCCCTGCCACCATGCGCAGCAGCGTCGACTTGCCCGCGCCGTTGTCGCCCACAATCATCGTCGAAGAGCCCACTGGAAACTCTACCGTCACCCGCCGCAGCGCCGCGAAGTTGCCATACAGCTTCGATACGTCCTCGCACCACGCCGCCATCGCGCTGCTTGTCCTGGTCGCGCTGGCTCGCTCGTCCATGTCGTGGGGAAAGATTACTGCGGTCTACTGCGCCGGCTGCAGCATCGCCGTATTGTTGCCGCTCATCGCCGAACCGTTTGCCATGGGAGCCGCACCCGGGGGGGGCCCGGCTGCGCGGGCTCGCCCGGCTTGGCCGGTGCGTACTTCGACGCGCACTTGGCCTGCAGCTGCGTTGCATGGAAGACGCCGTCGCGTCCATAGGTCCCCACGGCCAGCGCCTGCGCATCGTCCTTGAATGTGTCGGGCGGCGGCTCCGCGCCCTGGTAGTTCACCTTGAGGGTCCGGCCCTGCTCCAGCAGCATAAACGTGGCATTCGGCCCGTTGCGCTCAATGCTCCCCGGTTGCACGTTGCCCGCCACGCGCAGATGCCGGCTGTATGCCTTGCCGCCCATCCCGTTCAGCTCGCCGATCGTCACGTAATACTCTTTGTTCTCGTCCACCGCGGTCCATGTGAGCCAGCCGATCGCTCCCACAACCACCAAGACTGCAACCACGATCTTCCACGGAGCCGAGCTGCGCATCAATCAAGTTTAGCAGGGAAGTCCCGCGCCCCTGTGACCGCCATCACCCCGACCGTCAAAGGGATGGTCCAAAAACGAAGGACCATCCTGGCGCCATCCAATTTGACGGTTCAGCCGGACTTCAAGCCCGGTTCGTATAATCCACGCAGAAAGCTCTCGATACACCAACGTCATGAAGACATTCCTCGCCTTCCTTCTCGGACTCGCCATCATTCCCCTCGCCGTCCTCCTTTATTTCAAGGCCGGCAGCCCGCCCGTCGCCGTCGCCGACAAGCCCTTCCCATTCGAGGCGCAGATCGTCAAGGTGCCGCTCAGCGCGCGCATTGACCGCGAGATGCCAGCATCCGCGCCCATCACCGCCACGCCTGAGAACCTCAACGCCGGCGCGCAACTCTACCAGGACAAGTGCGAGTTCTGCCACGGCACTGCGGATTCGCCCTCATCCACCGGCAACTCGATGTACCCCTCCGCGCCGCAGCTTTGGGCGAAGCATAAGAACGGCGTCGTCGGCGTCAGCGACGACCCAGTCGGCGAGACCTACTGGAAGGTGAAAAACGGCATCCGCCTCACCGGCATGCCTTCGTACGAAAAAATCTTGTCAGACACCCAGATCTGGCAGGTCAGCCTGCTGCTCTCCGTGGCCGACAAGCCCCTGCCGGCTGAGGCCTCCCGCACCGTCGGCCTGACGCACTAACGATTGCGTTCCACCATCCCGCGAACGAACGTCAACACAAGATCCACCGTGTGCGTGGCCGGGTCAGCGTATGCCTTGTAAGTGAAGCCGTAACCGGCCAGGGCTTGTGAAGCCGTGGCTTGAAGAGCGGTGTTCTGTTTGAAAAAAGTTTGTATGTATTCGGGGTTGTAGATATCTCCCGTTTTCATCAGGAATGCGCGGTCGAAGTCCGCTTGGGCCGCTGCATCCAGCCCATTCGTCGTCACAGTTTTGACGTGGTACTGCTCGCCCGGTAGCACCGTCACCGTGTAAGCCACTTGATGAGTCGTCGCATCCTCCCGTGGCGTGGCCTTGACCGCTACGTCCGCGTATCCCTGCCGCCGATAGGCCGTGTCGAGAGGCTTCAGGGTCTCCAGAAGCTGTGCTCGGCCCGCGATATCGCCGTCGTGCAGCTTCGCCGTCGCGGCAAACTCATCCGCAGACAGCATCGGGCAACCCGCAAAGGCAATATTCGAGACGCGGTATACATCTCCTGCGTGAAGCGTCGCAGAGAGAACCACTGTCGCCTCCTGCCCCTGAGATCCTGCGGCGAGCGATTCATCCGTCAACGTCGCATCGATGTATCCAGCATCCTTTAGCGGCGCTAAAATCCGCTCCTCCGTTGTGTCGCCTTCGAGCCCGCCGTTGTACGCCCGGCCGCCTACCGAGTTCATTGACTTCTGGATCAGCGGCGCCAGTTCTGTCGGCACCCCGGCCAACTTCATATTGATCACGCGTGGCGCGGGATCGACGACGCGGTACGCTATGTCGATCTCCGGCCGCTCCAGCGTCGGCTCATACGTATCGTGCGAGACCTTTGCCGTCACGCCCTTCTTCGCCAGTGCCTCCGTCAGTGCGTCGTTGAAGATATCCAGCAGCGGACTGTCTCCCGGCACATAGTCCATGAACAACGGCGCCTTGGCCTCGAGCGCGGCCTCAATCTCGTCATGCGTGAGCCACACAAGATTCTCGAAGACTACGTGCAGCATCTGGTCCTGGCTGATCGGCTTCACATCGAACACAACCGTAATCGCATCGACCCGGCCGGGTGCGGTCTTCGCGCCCACGTCGCTGAAGTAGCCAGTATCGGCCAGCCGCTGTGCGGCCGCTCCCAGCTCCTCCGCGGTAAACTTCGATCCCGCATGCATCCCCGCGGCCGCCTCCAGCTGCGCCTGCGAGTATGGCCCCGGGTTGCTGAACTGGATCTTGCCCGCGATAAATGTCTGCGCCCGGGCAACCGCCGGCATGGCTGCGGTGAGCAGAACGAAGGGAATAATCCTCAGAGTCTTCATCTCAAAGGCGATGCTATCGGGCTCGCACCCCCACGACAAGAGGGAAAGTTCCTCGGGCCCGCAAGCAAAATGCCCACCCCCGCTGAGCGGGAATGGGCATTGAGAACATCGTTTCAGCGTGGCTTACCGTCGGCCTCCGCCGCCGCCACGGCCACCACCGCCCCCGCCGGAGAAGTGTCCGCCTCCGCCGACCACCGCGGCTCCACCACCGGCATAGCCGCCTCGTGCGCCTCCGCCAACAGAACCACGTGCGCCGCCACTAACGTAACCTCGTGCGCCGCCACCCACGTAGCCGCGGGCTCCGCCTGCGTAGCCACCACGGTAGCCGTACCCGTACCCGCCGCGACCATAGCCGTAGCCGCCACGGTAACCGTATCCACCGCGGAACCACGGCCCGGCGCCAATGAAGAGGCCGCCCGTAAACCATTCCGGCCCGTAGTAGCCATACGGCGCGCAGGCATACGGATAGTAGTCATAGTAGCCATATGAGCAGGCCGGTGGGCCGTACGCATAACCGCCGCCGTAATACGGCCCGACCCCCACGCCGATCGAGACCTGCGCGTCTGCTGCCGTGGCTACGAGCGCCGTCGGGACGAGAATCGCTACCGCCAACGCCAGAACCTTGAGATACCGCATCGTGAACCTCCCTGCAGGCCCTTGCTTGCTCTCCTGCGGAACCGGCCGCCGTAGCGCCTGTCCCTGTGCATTTAGAACCCAGAAACGGCTCTAATGTTGCTGCATCGTAAACCCGCCCGGTTACCGCACGCAACTGTCAGAAAAAGCAGGCCGATTCAAGCCATCCGTTGCAAAATGGCCGCGAAAAAGCCGTCCCAGGGATGGACTCCCGGCAGCGTTCTCAGGCAACCATTTCGGACGGCGGTCTCAGCCAGCCCCGCCGCAGCCTCGGTATCCAGCACCCCAGCCGTGGCGAGATCTGCGATCACCGGTCCAACCGGGATCTGCCGGACCTGAGCCGATTCGCGCAGTACCGCCTCCACAACCTGTTCATTCTCCTCCGGCTCCAGCGAGCAGGTGGAATACAGCAGCCTCCCGCCCGGCGCCAGTCTACTCAGCGCGCCGCGCAGAATTGCGATCTGTCGCGCAGCCTGCCGCGCCAGCTCCTCCGGCCGCAGCCGGTGCCGGATCTCAGGATTTCTCGCCAGCGTCCCCGTCCCGCTGCACGGCACATCGCACAGGATCAGGTCAAAGGAGGAGAGGGGGAGCGCGCTGCCCTCGGTCTGGAGGTCCGGGTGAGCTGCAAAATCGGCTTTCGCTGCGTCCATCACCCCACACCGGATTCGGGCAGCGGATCCCGTAGCCGCGACGCGCCTCTTCATCCGTTCCAATCGCTTCGCGCTCACATCCGTCGCCAGAATCTGCGCATCCGGCATCCGCTCGGCCATCACCAGCGTCTTGCCGCCGGGCGCGGCGCAGCAATCCCAGACCCGTCCCGCGCCGCCCTTCGATAGATCCATAGCCGAATCCATCGCCGCCGCCGCAAGCTCCGCAACCAGCCGCGATCCGTCGTCGATCTGCAGTCGCTCGTCCGTCGCGGCAGGGAAGAGACCGCCCGCGCCCGTCTCCCGCTGGCCGTACTCGCAGATCGCCAGCGCCGCCGCGCGTCCATAGTTCGCCACCCAGCGCTCCACCAGCCATGCCGGATGCCCCAGCCGCTCGGCCAAAGCGGCGGATGCTTCAAAGATCGGTGTGCTGCGTTTGGCAGCCTCAAGCCCGCGTCGTTTCGCGGGGTCTGCTTCCCGCGTGATCCCCCGCAGAATCGCATTCACCATTCCCGCCGCGTGCGGCTGTTCCGCCGCCCGGCACAGCTCCACGCTCTCGTTGATCGCCGCGTGCGCCGGGATGCGGTCCATGTGCAGCAACTGGAACGCGCCAATCCTCAGCGCGATCGCCACCGGCTCCGCCAGCCGCTGCTCCGGACGCGACAGCAGCTTCGCGATCCGCGCATCGAGCGCAATCTGCCAGCGCAGCACGCCCATCACCAGCGCGGTAGTCAGGTTGCGGTCCTCCGGCGAGAGCGCCGTGACCCGCAGCGTGTGCAGCACGTCGTCGCTGTGCGCCTCACCCTGGCCAACCCGCATCAGTACCTCGAACGCCGCCGCGCGCGCAGGAGAAATCTTCCCCGCGCTGCGAGACGCACCCTCATCTCCACCTCCTCCCGATCCCGGCGCACCCCTACCCGCCGCCTTGCTCGCTTGAGAAGATTTCCCGCTCACCCGCCCAGCCTCTCGCCGCTCTTCAGCTGGAAGCCGCGCAGAAACTCTGCCGCGCCCATCCGCCTCTTGCCTTCGAGCTGCACCTCTTCTAATTGGATTGCGGTCGCCCCACCGCAGCCGGCCACAATCTGGTCGCCGCTTACGTGCAACTCACATGGACCGATCACTGAGGTGTGTCCTGCGGCGATCGCCATGCGATGCACGATCAGCTTCTTTCCCCGCAGCGACGTATACGCGCCCGGCCACGGCTGGAAGCCCCGCCACCGATCATGGATCTGCTTTGCTTCGCGCGCAAAGTCGATCGCGCCCATCCTCGCGCGTCAGGATCGGCGCCAGCGTGGCCTGCGCATGGTCCTGCCGCTGCGGCGTGATCAGCCCACACTCCAGCTTCCGCAGCGTCTCCACCATCAGCTCCGCGCCCACCGCCGCCAGCGAGCTAAATAAATCAACCGCCGTCTCCTCCGGCGCGATCGGCACAGTATGCGCCAGCAGCATGTCGCCCGTGTCCAGCCCCTCGTCGAGTCGCATCGTGGTCACGCCCGTGACCGTCTCGCCATTCGCGACCGCCCACTGGATCGGCGCCGCCCCGCGATACTTCGGCAGCAGCGAGCCATGCAGATTGATGTTGCCCATCCGCGGCAGGTCGAGCATCCACTTCGGAATAATCCGCCCATACGCGACAACCAGAATCGCCGTCGGCGCAATCGCCTCCAGCGTCGCGCGGAACTCCGCATTGGTCTTGATCTTCTCCGGCTGCATGACCGCGATGCCATGCGCCAGCGCCGCCAGCTTCACCGGAGGCGGCTGCATCACCATCCCGCGCCCCGCCGCGCGGTCCGGCTGCGTCACCACCAGCGCAACCTCATGCCCGGCCGCAATCACAGCCTCCAGCGCGGGCACGGCAAACTCAGGCGTTCCGCAGAAGACCAGCTTCATAGACTCATCTTAGCGCGTTCGCGCCGCAGCGTTCACCACTCGCCGTTCTTCTGCAGCTTGCGGATCTTGCGCAGCACCAGCTCGCGCTTCAGCCGGCTGATGCGGTCGATAAACAGCACGCCGTTCAGGTGGTCGATCTCATGCAGCAGCGCGCGCGCCAGCAGCTCCGTCGCCCTCCACCTCGAACCACTCGCCCCTCTCGTTCTGCGCCTTCACCTTCACCCGCGCGGCGCGCTGCACCTTCTCGCGGATCTCCGGCAGGCTCAGGCAGCCTTCTTCTTCCGTCTGCTTGCCTTCCGTCTCGATGATCTCCGGATTGATCAGCACCAGCTTGTCCTTGGCGGTCTTCTTGAACGCGTATCGATCACCGTCAGCCGCTGCGACAGCCCGATCTGCGGCGCGGCCAGCCCAATGCCCTGCGCCGCGTACATGCTCTCGAACATCTCCGCCACTAGCTTCTTCAGCGCCGCGTCAAAGACCGTCACCGGCTCGCCACGCTTCGCCAGCACCGGGTCGGGATACTTCACAATGGCGTGTATCTTCGCGCCGTTCCTCGTGACACCCTTCTCTGCGCCAGCCTTGCTCTGCGCCTCCGCCGCCACCGTCTTCGTGTTGTCTGCCCGCTTCGTCGCCATCTTTAATATTTCCGGATCTGCTCGCAGTAGCTGTCGTAATTCCGCTTCAGCTCGCGCAGGGAATCGCCGCCAAACTTCTCCAGCACCAGCCGCGCAATCGTCAGCCCGACCATCGCCTCTGCCGCCACGCCCGCCGCGGGCACCACACACACGTCGCTGCGCTCATATGCCGCCTTCACCGGCTCGCGCGTGGCAAAGCTCACCGAGGCCAGCGGGCGCCGCAGCGTTGAGATCGGCTTCAGATACCCGCGCACCACAATGTCCTCGCCGTTCGAGATGCCGCCCTCAATGCCGCCGGCGTTGTTCTGCTCGCGCGAGAACTTCGTGAAGTCCTCGGCCTCGCCCTCATACGCAATCGCATCGTGCACCGCGCTGCCCATGGACTGCGCCGCCGTCACGCCGCGCCCGATCTCCACCGCCTTCACCGCCTGCAGGCTCATCACCGCCTGCGCCAGCAGACCGTCCATGCGCTCGTCCCAGTTGGCGTGCGTGCCCACGCCGGGCGCAAGCTTGTGCACCACCACCTCAAAGACGCCGCCAACCGTGTCGCCGGTCTTCAGAGCGGTGTCGACCTCGGCCTTCATCTTCTGCTCGTCGCCCGCGTCCACGCAGTTCAGCAGCACTTCGTCCTTTGCCGCCAGCGCCGCAATCTCCTCCCACGTCGCCGGACGCGAGAGCTCCGCCGCTCCCACGCGAATTACGTGGCTTGCAACTTCGACGCCCAGCTCCCGTAGCAGCATCCTCGCCAGCGCGCCGCAGGCCACGCGCGCCGCCGTCTCACGCGCACTCGCGCGCTCCAGCACATAGCGCGCATCGGGAAAATCATATTTAAGGCTGCCGGCAAGGTCGGCATGTCCGGGCCGAGGGCTCGCGACAGCTTTGTGCTTCGCGGCGTCGCCCGTCTCCACCGGCAGAATCTCCTGCCAGTTCTTCCAGTCATTGTTGGCGATCGTCATCGCCACCGGCGACCCAATGGTCTTGCCGTGGCGCACGCCGCTCAGGATATGAGCCTTGTCCTGCTCAATGCGCATGCGCCCGCCGCGCCCATAACCCTTCTGCCTGCGCCAGAGCTCGCGGTCCAGAAACGCCTGGTCGACGGGAACGCCCGCCGGCAACCCGCTCACCATCGCCACCAGGCTCTCGCCGTGGCTCTCTCCTGCAGTGGAAAAACGCAGCATTCGCTCTCTTTCAGCCCGAAATGAAATTGTAACAATTCACGCCGGTTGCCCGCGCCCCCCCCGCCGCGTCTACTTCTCCAAATACGCCTTCGAGTTCAGCAGCGGCCGCTCCATGCTGCGCACCCACTCCGTGGTCTCCGCACCGGATTTGCCCGCGGCAGCATCGCGCGCGAACTCGTTGCGCATGGCCTGCATCTTCGCCTCCAGATCATCGAGCGCACTCAGCAGGATCGCCTCCGGCGTCATCGGCAGAATCGGCGAACCGAACTCGCGCTTGCCGTGATGGCTCAGAATCATGTGCTCCACCAGCGTCAGCAACTTCACCGGAAATCCGAGCAGCCCAGCCGCCTTCTCATGCAGCATGCCCTGCGCAATCGAGATGTGCCCGATCATCTGGCCCTCGACGGTATAGCTGAAGGTCGTGCCCCAGCTCAGCTCGCGCACCTTGCCGATGTCATGCAGGATCGCGCCCGTCAACAGCAGGTCGGGATCGACCTCGGGGTAGAACGGTGCCGTAGCCCGGCACACACGCACCAGCATCACCACGTGCTCCAGCAGCCCGCCGATCCAGGCATGGTGCAGCATCTTCGCCGCCGGCGCCTCGCGATACGCAGCCCCAATCGCAGGGTCGTCCAGAAACGCGAACACCAGCCGCCGCAGGTCTGCGTTCTCGAAGCCTTCGACATAGCCGCGCAGCTCCGCCCACATCTCGTCGACATTGAAACGCGTGGTCGGAACAAAGTCGGCAATATCCACCTCGCTCGCCGCCGCCAGCCGCATCTTCGAGACCGTGATTTGAAACTTGTTCTGGTACTTCGAGACCTGCCCCTGCACCTTGACGTAGCAGCCCTCGTCGCATGTCTCCAGTGCCGAGGCAAACTCCTCCCACATCCGCGCCTCGAGCGAGCCGGTCTTGTCCGTCAGCACCAGCGCCAGATACTGCCCGCCGCCGGACTTCTTGTCCCGCGCCTGCAGCGACGACAGCGCGAAGTAGGACGTCACATTCTCGCCGTCAAAGCGCGCGGCATCCGCAACAAAAAACTCTTTCATGATGCTCAAGAATACTTGAGGACTGAATAGTTGCGCTGTTTCAGGCAAAGCAAAAGCCGGGCGCAATCGCACCCGGCCTTCGGTCAGTACTTCGTCGCTACTGCGGGGTCACCGGCGGCGGCAGGTTGTCCGGCGCAGGCGCCACCACAGGCTCACCATTGTCGCGCACGCTCTTGGGCGGAATCGGCGTTGCCACCGGCGCAGGCGCAGGCGGCGCGGGCGCCGCCTCCTGCAGCCGCTCCTTCGGTGCGTTCTTGTCCTTCTTCTTCTTCTTCTTGGTTGCCGTGTCCCCGTTCAGGCCCAGCGCGGCGGTCTGGGTGTCCTGGGTCACCTTCTCATCGCCGGAAAGTGCCGGAGCAACCATCTGCGTCTTCTGCTTCAGCTTGGTCGCCTTCTGCTGCGCCTTGGCTGCAGCCATCTCTGTCTCGCGGTCGGCGAACCGCGTCTTCTTGGCTGCCGGCGCTGCCGGCCCAAGACCAAGAGGCACGTCATTGGCGGCAACGTTCTGGTCCGCGGTAGCAGCGTCCGCTGCCATTGCCTGGCCGCTGGACGGCGCGCCCGGTCCCTCGCCTGCCCCAACTGTCTCCTCAGGCGTCTCGGGCAGTGCGTTCTCCGGCATCTGCCCGAACCGGATCTTCTCGCGACGGATCTTCTTCGGCTTCTTGGTGCCGGCCACATTCGTGGCCCCTGCCGCTGCAGCCTTGTTCGCATTCGCCTTGGCCTGCGCCTTGGCCGCTGCGTAGGCGGCACGCTGCCGCTCCATGCGCGCCTTCTGCACCACCTTCTTCTTCACCGCCGGATCGCTGGCCGCCGCGAACACCGGCTTGGTCTCATTCGGACTTGCCCCGGTGTCGGTATAGCCCGGAGCAATGTCGATAAAGGCCTTCTCGCGCAGGTCCGTCATATAGGTACGCATCGCGGGCTGCATCGCCGCCTCGTACATCGCCTGCTGTACCTGGTCATCCACTGCGCTCAACGGCGGAATGCCGGCCTGCGTGTGCTCCGTCACCTCCAGGATGATGAAGCCCTGACGCGTACGGATCGGATCGGTCCAATGCCCGGCCTGCAGCGCGAACGTCGGGTCTTCCAGCAGCGCGGAGCCTAGTTGCCCGCGCTTGAACTGCCCAAGATCGCCCCCGGCGTCGCTATTGGGTCCGCCCGAGTACTGCTTCACCAGATCGTCGAACTTCGCACCAGCCTTAAGCTTCGCCTCCACATCCGCCGCCTTGGCCTGCGCCTGCGCGACCACCGCGTCGCTGGCATCATCCGGCGTGGGCACCAGAATCTCGCTCAACCGGACCTGCTCCGGCTGCATAAAGTCCTGCTTGTGCGCATCGTAGTAGGCCTGCTCGTCCCGCTTGGTCAGCGACAGCTTACGCCCTACCTCGTCCCGTATCACCTGGCTGGTAATCAGCTGGTTCTTGATCCTTGCCTTGAAGTCCTCATACGAGGTGCCGGAATCGCGCACCGCCTTTTCCAGCTCTTCCATCGAGTTGAAGTGATACTTCTTGCGGATCTCGTCCAGCTGGCGCACCGCGTCGGAATCGACGTTGACGTCCAGCTCTTTACCGCGCGAAAGCAGCAGTTGCTGGTCGATCAGGTCGCGCAGCAGGTCCTTGCGCCGCTGCTCCACTTCGTCCGCGCTGGCGCTGGCGCCCGCCTGCTGGGCATCGTCATTGATCTGCTGCATCGCGCGTTCATAATCGCTGTTGTCGATGATCTGGTCATTGACCCGCGCGATCGGGAACTCGACCACCACGCCATCCGGCGTTGTTGCCTGGGGGCGCGGAAGCTCCGGCCGCTGCGGGACAGGGGCCTGCACTCCTTGATACCTGGGGACCGTAATCTGACCGTATCCGTGCACACCTGTCGCTACACTCGCACCCAGCAACACCGCCAGCCGCATGCCATCCTTGAACCCTTTACCGGCGCGCCAGGATGCCGCGTACTTCAAGATCCAACCGCTGTTCTTCAATCTCAAATTCCCCTTCGCTGCCGGGCCCGGCACCTCTTCACCAGTGCATCCGCCCCGTCGCTCTCAGTTGTGCGCTTTCGTTGGACTGGCCGCGGCGTCAGCCCGATAGCCAATCCCTCTATTCTATCTGCCACTCCCTTCGAATTACCAACCCGGCCCACCGAGTTCCTCGCTCGTCCTCTCCCTTGACACTCCCTGCTAAACTGTTTGCGTGGGCTGGGGCGGAGCCAACTCCCCTCCGATCCAGAGGCTCACGCAATCCGTGCGGCGCGCGTCCAATGCTCGGCGGAGGTCCACGCCGGTAGGTGCTCAGGCAAGCCGCAGTTCTTCGACCGATTCGACCTTTTTTTGAGGTACCCACCCCGATGGCCTCCCGCTCGCGCCGCGCTCTTCTCTCTCTTACTCTCTTCCTAGGCAGCTGCGCCCTCATCGGCTCGCTCGTCGGCGGCAAGGTAGCTGCCCAGTCTGCGTCCGACGAGTCCACCCTCCGCGACTCCCTGCATCAGTTCACTGACGTCTACTCCCTTGTCGAGCAGAACTACGCGGAACACCTCGACCCCGACATGGTCGACAAGGCGATCTACGACGGCGCCATCCCTGGCATGTTGCACGTCCTCGATCCTCATTCCAACTTTTACGACCCCAAGGCCTTCGCCCAGATGCGCGAGGACCAGCACGGCAAGTACTACGGCGTCGGCATGTCCATCCAGCCGATGCCGGACAAAGACGGCGTGGTGCATGTCGTCGTTCTCGCCCCGTTTGAGGGTACGCCCGCATTCAAGGCGGGCATCAAGCCCGGCGACGCTATCCTCGCCATCGACGGCAAATCCGCCGACGGTCTCGACTCCACCGCCGTCGCCAGCATGCTCAAAGGTCCCAAGGGAACCCACGTCGGCGTCACCATGGCCCGCGAAGGCCACGATCAGCCCATGAACTTCGATCTCGTCCGCGACGAGATTCCCCGCGACTCGGTCGATGTGGCCTTCCTGATCAAGCCCGGCATCGGCTACATCCACGTCACCAACTTCATGGAGACCACCAGCCGCGAAGTAGGCGACGCACTCGATAAATTCGATGCCGCCAATGGCAATCTGCACGGCCTCATCGTCGACCTGCGCGGCAACCCCGGCGGCCTGCTGAATGAGGCCGTCAACGTCTCCGACAAGTTCCTCGCCAAGGGACAGGTCGTTGTCTCCCAGCGCGGTCGCGCCTTCCATGACCAGGTCTACACTGCGACCCGCGGCGAAGAAGGCTCAACCAAATATCCCATCGTCGTCATCGTCAACCGCAACACGGCGTCAGCCGCGGAGATTGTCTCCGGCGCGCTGCAGGACCACGACCGCGCGCTCATCGTCGGTGAGACCACATTCGGCAAGGGCCTCGTGCAGACCGTCTTCCCCATCCCGGAAGACACCGGCCTCGCCCTCACCACCTACCACTACTACACGCCCTCTGGCCGCCTCATCCAGCGCGACTATGACGGCGTCTCGCTCTACGACTACTACTACGTCCGCGACAACGCCAAGAAGGCCGACAAGTCCAACACCGAGGTCAAGCTCACCGACTCCGGCCGTACCGTCTACGGCGGCGGCGGCATCACGCCCGACGAGAAGATCGATGTCCCCGAAGCAAACCACTTCCAGATCTCGCTCAGCGGCGACTTTGCGCAGTATCAGCACTATGTCTTTGTTCAGTCCGGCGTCGGAATCTTCGCGAAGCATTACCTGGCCACCCACACCGTCGGCCGAGACTTCGTCGTCGACGATGCCGTCATGCAGCAGTTCAAGGACTTCCTCAAAGCCAACCAGATCGAGTACACCGACGCCGACATCGCCAGCAACGCGGACTGGATCAAGGCCAACATCAAGGCCGAGATCTTCACTTCGCAGTTCGGCCAGTCGGAGGGCCTGCGCGTCCGCGCCGAGACCGATCCTGAGATCAACAAGGCCATCGGCTTCCTGCCCGAAGCGCTCGCTCTCGTCGACCGCGGCAAAGGCCAGCAGAACACCGCAAGCCTCGCTCCTTGATTCGTTGTCTCTTGTGTAATCCCGCTCGCGCACTGGCTCCTCGCCCCCGGGGATCAGCAGCGACGGCTCAGGAGCCGCTTACTGCGCCATCGGCTGCTTGCCGTGGAACAGCCAGTGGTTGATATCCGGCCAGAACTCGCGCACCACAAACGTGGCTGCATCGATCCCCACATTCGTGCTCCACTGGTCCGCCGTCTTGCTGAACGTTCGCTCTTTGGACGGATAGTACAGGTTGGATATCCCCGCCGCCGCGCCCGCGCCAATTACCTCGCTCACGTTGAAGGTATCGTTGCCCGCATCGGTGCGTGTCACCACGGCGCGGCTCAGCGCATAACCCCATCGTCTTGCCGCATGGTGCCCCGGCCCCAGCGTGTAGTACCGCGTGTCCTCGCGCGTCACGGTAGGAAAGATGAACTCCACCATCATGTTCTCGTCCGTCTGGTCCGCGAACGAGTGCCACAGATACCGACCGTACGCGATGCCGCCGTGTCCGAACTCCGGCGTGTCTCGTGTCGCGTCCTGCTCGCCCGCCAGCAACGCCGGCAGTACAAACGCAGAGTAGTCGAAGCTGTCCTGGGCCGCCGTCACAAACTTGTCCTTCACGCTCTGCGGCGGCAGGTGCTGGTTCGCGCTGACCGCCCGAAAATTCGGAAATATCCCCAGGATCCGCTTGGTCTGCGGATCCTCATGCTGCGGCGGCGCCGCACTGCCGCCAACGGCGCTCGAACTCTGCGCCGCAGGCGCATCCGGCAGCGCCGAATCGGCGACCTGCTGTGCGTGCACACTACCACCCATGACTGCGCCATACGCCGCCAGCCATAGACCGAATACTGCCGACCGAACCACCATCGAAGTCTTATTCATGCTTAATGAGTGAGATGCTCATTGGACGCCATCGGCTTCGTTATGTTTAACTCAGCCCAAAGGATGCCTATGCCGGACTCAGCACTCGCCTTTGCTCAGAACAACTCCCAGCGCTTTGTTGACGAGCTGAAAGCTCTCCTGCGCATCCCTTCCATCTCCACGCTGCCCGAGCACGCCGCCGACACCCGCCGCGCTGCCGAGTTCGTCGCCGCAGAACTCCGCCGCATCGGCATGGAGAACGTCCGTCTCATCGAGACGACGACAGCCTCGCATCCCGACGGTCATCCCCTCGTCTACGCCGACTGGCTGCACGCAGCGCCCAACAGCGGCAAGCCCGCTCCCACCGTCCTGCTCTACGCGCACTATGACGTCCAGCCCCCCGACCCCATCGATGAGTGGACCACCCCGCCCTTCGAGCCCACCGAGCGCAACGGCAATCTCTACGCCCGCGGCGCCGTCGACGACAAGGGCCAGCTGTGGATGCACGTCAAGGCCCTCGAATCTCTCTTCGCCGCCAACTCGGGCTCGCTGCCCGTCAACGTCCGCATCATCATTGAAGGCGAAGAAGAGGTCGGCGGGGAAGGCATCGCCGCCTTCGTCCGCGAGCATGGCGATCAGCTCGCCGCCGACGTCGCGCTCGTCTCCGACACCGAGATGTTCGCGCCCGACCTGCCCACCCTCTGCGTCGGCCTGCGTGGCATGATCTACACCGAGATCGAGGCCCGCGGCGCGCGCACCGACCTCCATTCCGGCATGTACGGCGGCGCCGCGCCCAACCCCTTCGTCGCACTCGCCCAGATCATCGCGCAGCTCAAAGACTCCAGCGGCCGCATCCTCATCCCCGGCTTCTATGATCACGTCGCATCGCCCACCCCCGCCGAACTCGCCGCGTGGAAGGCCCTGCCCTTCGACGAGGAGCACTACCGCCAGACCGAGGTCGGTTCCACTGAGTTAACCGGCGAGCCGGGCTTTTCAGTTCTCGAACGCACCTGGGCGCGCCCCACGCTCGACGTCCACGGCATGCCCGGCGGATTCACCGGAGCCGGCGCCAAGACCGTCATCCCCGCGCGCGCCACCGCCAAAATCTCCATGCGCCTCGTGCCCGATCAAACTCCCGCCGAGGCCTTCGCTCAGTACAAATCCTTCGTCGAATCCATCTGCCCCGCCGGCATCGCGCTCGACGTCCGCCTGATTCACGCCGGCGACCCCATCGTCGTCTCCACTGACAACCCCTACGTCCGGGCCGCCACCGACGCCATGCATTCGGTCTTCGAAAAAAACACCGTCTTCGTCCGTGGCGGCGGCTCCATCCCCATCGTCGGCGACTTCATTCGCGAACTCGGCATCCCCACCTTGCTCATGGGCTTCGGCCTGCCCGACGACAATCTCCACGCCCCCAATGAAAAATTCCACCTCGCCAACTTCCATCGTGGCATCGCCTCCAACATCCGCTTCCTCTCCACCGTGAGCGGCTGATGTCTCCGAGCGCGCAGGCGCCATTCAAGATCTCCGGCTATGTCCTCGCCGGCGGTCGCAGCTCCCGCATGGGCCGCGACAAGTCGCTCATCTCGCTCGCCGGCAAGCCGCTCATCGACCATGCCGTCGTCAAGCTCCGTCGCGTCTGCGCAGACGTCTCCATCCTTTCCAATGACCCCGCCCTCGCCGCCTTCGCGCCCATCGTCCCCGACGTCCATCCCAACTGCGGCCCTATCGGCGGCATCGAGGCCGCGCTCACCCACACTACGCACGACTGGAACCTCTTCCTTCCTGTCGACGCGCCCTTCATCCCCGCGGCGCTGCTCGCGCAATGGACTCTCGACCTGCTGAACGCCGGTACACCTGCGCCCGGCATCCGCATCTTCACCTGCGATGGCCGCCCCCAGCCCGGCCTCTCACTCATCCACAAATCCATCCTGCCGATGATCTCCCGCGCCATCCAGCGAGAAGAGTTCGCGCTTATCTCCGCCTTTGCAGCAGCGGGAAGGGAAGCGCAGTGCGACTTCATCCAGTCGCAGATTCCTTCCGACATCTCCTCGTCATCCTTTACTCCCGCACAACGCGCCACCCGCCCTCTCTGTTTCCTCAACCTCAACAGCAGGGAAGACCTCGCCCTCGCCGAGGCCAACATCGCTGCCCTCGACGCCTGATTCCTCCTTCGCCTGCTCGCAGCCAACGCTCCGCTCGTGCATCATAAAGACACGCCATGCCCGACGCCCCGGAACACTCCAACGGCAAACCGCAGCCCGATCCCGCAGTCCCTGCCGAAGAGACCGCGCCAGCCGAAGAGCTCGTCGCCGAGCTCCCTCCTGAAACCAAGGAGACCGTACAGGAGTTCCTCGCCGAGGCAGCACAGCAAAACGAAGCCGCCAACGAAGCCGTCGTCGAGGCCGCCGAATCCAGTGCGGAAGCCGCGGAGACCGCAGCCGCGGCCGTCATACCCTACGTCCAGCCCGAGGCAGAACCGCCCGCCGCCTACATTGCTTTTGAAAACGTCTCCAAGTCCTTCGGCTCGCTCGACGTCCTGAAGAACGTCAGCTTCTCCGTCCCGCCCGGCGAGACGCTCTGCATCCTGGGCCGATCCGGCGTCGGCAAGTCCGTCTCGCTGCAGATCCTCATGGGCTTCCTCAAGGCAGACTCCGGCCGCGTGCTCGTCGCCGGCGAAGACATCTGCGGCTTCACTGAAAAACAGCTCCAGGCCGTCCGCCGCAAGGTCACCATGGTCTTCCAGAACGGCGCGCTCTTTGACTCCATCACCGTCGGCGAGAACGTCGCCTTCCCGCTGCGCGAGCGCGGCGACCTCGAAGAAGACCAGATGCAGCGCATCGTCCAGGGCATGCTGGACATGGTCGGCGTGCATGGCATGGAAGACCTCCTGCCCTCCGATCTCTCCACCGGCATGAAGCGCTCCGTCGCCATCGCCCGCGCCCTGGCCGCCCAACCCGAAGCCATCCTCTACGACGAGCCCACCACCATGGTCGATCCTTTGATGGGCCATCTGCTCGGCGGCCTTATTGCGCTGCTCAAGACGCAGCTGCACCTCACCAGCATCGTCGTCACCCACGACATGCGCTTCGCCCGCAAACTCGCCGACAAAGTTGTCTTCCTCCACCAGGGCGAGGCCCGCTTCTTCGGCACCGTCGCCGAGATGGACTCGACCGACGATCCCGTCCTGCGCGAGTTCCTTGAGCTCGACGCGCTCGTCCTGCCCACCTAGGCTCCTTCGCTTCCAATTGCCCCCGCGCGCGATATTCGTCCGTGCCTGCGAAACCAATATTTCCTTCCCCAAAGTGGCATAACAGTTTGCTCCATCCGCTATCCTTAAATCAGCACACAGTCCAGGCCGCAGGCTGCCATCGCAGCTAGCGGCCTTTCCTTTTGCCCTGAGAGTAGCCCCCAGAGACAAACCCTATGGCCCCTGTCGACCGCCGCACATCCCTCATTCCACTCTGCCGCCACACCAAAAACGATGGCTGCCTCTGCGGATCGCCGGCCCTCACCGGCCGCGCCTTCTGCTACCACCACCTCCGCCGTCCTGGCGGAAGACCTCCGCTTCCCCGCAATCTCGATACTCCCGAGGCCATCCGCCGGCAGCTCTCTTCCGTCTTCACTGGTCTGTTGTCCGGACACCTCCGACCCTCCCAGGCCTCGCGCATGCTCTACATCCTCCAGTTGGCGGTCGCAAACCTTAAGTGGATGGCAATGAAATGAATATCTTGCCGCTAACCCTCGCGCCATCAAGCATCTCAGCGAAATCTCTTCCCGCAAACCATTCATCCTGCGTCACATCCGCCCAGCACCCGGATCGGGGGGAGGGGGGACACTGTCATGCATTTGCCGCTCACAGCCAAACCAACTAACCTAACCTAACCATCGGGGTGCCCCATCCCGCTCGGCGGGATGGGATAGACTCAGCCCCCGCCATTCATCTCACACCTATGAACCGAATGATCGCTGCTCTCGCATCGCTACTGCTCGCCATCCCCGCCGTCGCCCAGACTGCCGCGCCACTCCCCGACGCCCCTGGCCTCGGTGCCGCCCCGGCACAGTCCGGCCCCACGCCCTCCGGTCCCACCATCGTTATCGACACATCAATGGGCCGCATGACCTGTAAGACCTTCGACACCATCGCGCCCAACGCCGTCGCCAACTTCGTCGGCCTCGCCGAGGGCACCAAGGACTGGACCTCCGCCATGGGCACCGTCAAGCACCACGGCAAGCCCTTCTACGACGGCCTCACCTTCCACCGCGTCATCCCCGGCTTCATGGTCCAGGGCGGCGACCCCGTCGGCGACGGCTCCGGCGACCCCGGCTACTTCATCGACGACGAGATCTCGCCCACGCTCACCTTCTCCGTCGCCGGCCGCCTCGCCATGGCCAACTCCGGTCCCAACACCAACGGCAGCCAGTTCTTCATCACCGAGGCCCCGCAGCCCGACCTCGACGGCCACTACACCATCTTCGGCCAATGCGACCCGCACTCCGTCCTGCTCGTCGCCTCCATCGCCCGCGTCGAACGCAACGGGAATGACAAGCCGCTCTCCCCGGTTACCATCAACCACGTCACCATCGTCCGCGACGGCCAGCCCCTGCCGCCCCTGCCCGCCTCACCGGCGCAACCCGCCGCGCAGCCGCAAGCACCGGTCGCGCCGAGATAATGCTCATCGTCTTGCCATTCCACAGTCCCGCTCTGCGGGATGAAGGAATCTGCTTCTAAACTGATCACTGAGAACTAACAACTGAGAACTGGAGTCCCAATGCCTACCAAGCCCGGAACCTACGCCACCTTCGATACCACCCAGGGAAAGATCGTCGTCGAGCTCTTTGAGAAAGACGCGCCGCAGACCGTCGCCAACTTCATCGGCCTCGCCGAAGGCACCAAGGAATGGAACAGCCGCTCGAAGAAGGGCGCCAAGCTCTACGACGGCACCATCTTCCATCGCGTCATCCCCAACTTCATGATTCAGGGCGGCGACCCTGAGGGCACCGGCATGGGCGGTCCCGGCTATAAGTTCGCCGACGAGACCAAAGGCTCGCCCCACGGCTTCCAGAAGCCCGGCAAGCTCGCCATGGCCAACGCCGGCCCCAACACCAACGGCAGCCAGTTCTTCATCACCGTCACCGACACCAGCTGGCTCACCGGCAAGCACACCATCTTCGGCGAGGTGGTCGAAGGCTACGACATCGTCGAGAAGATCTCGAACGTCCCCACCGCCGCCCAGGACAAGCCCAAGACTCCAGTGGTCCTGGAGAGCGTAACCATTGAACGCGTCGCATAATCACAAGCCGCTGCAGGAACAAAGGCCCGCTCATTGAGCGGGCCTTCCTGTTTTAGAAACAGTCAGCCGGTTTACGCGACACCGATGACGGTGCAAAGCTCCTTCACCGCTTCGGCGGACTTGTTCAGCGCGGCCTGCTCCTCTGCGGTGAGCTTGATCTGGATGATCTGCTCCAGGCCCTTGGCGCCCAGCTTGCACGGCACGCCGACGTAGAGCCCGGAGATGCCGTACTCGCCCTGCAAGTACGCGGCGCAGGGAAGGATCTTCTTCTTGTCCTTCAGGATCGCCTCGACCATCTCGACCGTCGCCGCCGAAGGCGCGTAGTACGCCGAGCCGGTCTTGAGGTGCTTGACGATCTCCGCGCCGCCGTTGGCCGTGCGCGATCTCGAGCTCCTTCAAACGCGCCGGCTCGATCAGCTCCGTGATCGGGATGCCCGCCACCGTCGAGTAGCGCGAGAGCGGCACCATGGTGTCGCCGTGCCCGCCCAGCACGAACGCCGTGACGTTCTCGACCGAAACCTTCAGCTCCTCGGCGATGAAGGTGCGGAAGCGCGCCGAGTCCAGCACGCCCGCCATGCCGATCACGCGCTCGCGCGGCAACCCCGCCTGCTTGAACGCAGTCTGCGCCATCGCATCGAGCGGATTGGAGACGATAAGGAGGATGCAATTGGGCGAAGCAGCGACTGCCTTCGCCACCACGTCCGACATGATCTTGAAGTTGGTGTTCAGCAGGTCGTCGCGGCTCATGCCCGGCTTGCGTGCGATGCCCGCCGTGATCACTACGATGTCCGAGTTCGCCGTATCTGCGTAGTCGTTCGTGCCCAGAATCGAGACATCGCGCTTCTCGATCGGCATCGCCTCCAGCAGATCGAGTGCCTTGCCCTGCGGAATGCCCTCAACCACGTCGATCAGCACCACGTCAGCGAGTTCCTTCGCCGCGATCCAGTGCGCGGCGGTCGCGCCTACGTTTCCTGCACCAACAATCGTTACTTTCTTCCGTCCCATGGTCTCTCCTCAATATCGGCGCCGAAGGCGCACCTGCCCGACGCGGCAAGCGTCACATATTCCCGATCATGCGCGTGGCGAACTCACTGGTCTTCACCTTGGTCGCGCCCTGCATCTGCCGCTCGAAGTCGTAGGTCACGTACTTCTGCTGGATAGTCTTCTCCATCGACGACTCGATCAACCGCGCGGCCTCGCTCCAGCCGATGAAGTCGAACAACATCACGCCCGACAGTATCACCGACCCTGGATTGATGACGTCCTTGTCCGCGTACTTCGGCGCCGTGCCGTGCGTCGCCTCAAAGACCGCGTACCCGTCGCCGACGTTGGCGCCCGGCGCGATGCCAAGGCCGCCTACCTGTGCCGCGGCGGCGTCCGAGATGTAGTCGCCGTTGAGATTGGTCGTTGCCAGCACGGAGTAGTCGCTGGGCCGGATGATGATCTGCTGAAAGATGGAGTCCGCGATGCGGTCATTGACCAGAATCTTCGATTTCCACTTGCCACCGCCGTGCGAGCTGCCGATGGCCGCGAGCACAGCCTTGACCTCAGCCACCACCGACTCGCCAAACTCCTTCGGTGCAAACTCGATACCCGGCTCGATCATCGCCGCGTTCTCTTCCGGCGTGATCTTCGGATTCGCCTCCACGTTGCCCAAGATCCAGCTCTCACGCTCGGTGACCGTCTGCTCGCGAAACTCTTGCGTGGCGACCTCGTAGCCCCACTCGCGGAAAGCCCCCTCGGTGAACTTCTGGATGTTTCCCTTGTGCACCAGCGTTACCGTCGGGCGCTTGTTGTCGAGCGCATACTGGATGGCCGCACGCACCAGCCGCTTCGACCCGGTGATCGAGATCGGCTTCACGCCCACGCCCGAATCGAGCCGCACCTTCTTCTTGCCGCCTTTCAGCATCTCGTCGTTCACAAACGCGATGAACTTCTTCGCCTCAGGTGTCCCTTCGCGAAACTCGATGCCGGCGTAGATGTCCTCGGTGTTCTCGCGGAAGATCACTACGTCCAGCTTCTCCGGATGCTTCACCGGGCTGGGTACACCGGAGTAGTACTTCACTGGACGGATGCACTGATATAGGTCCATCAGCTGGCGCAGCGCGACGTTCAGGCTGCGGATGCCTCCGCCCACCGGCGTCGTCAGCGGTCCTTTGATCGAGACGCGGAAGTCGAGTGTCGCCTTCACCGTATCGTCGGGCAGCCAGTTCTGGGTCTGGCGATAGCTCTTCTCGCCGGCCAGCACCTCATACCACTCCACCCTGCGTTTGCCGCCGTAGGCCTTCTCGACTGCCGCATCGAACACGCGCTGCGAGGCCTTCCAGATGTCGCGCCCCGTGCCGTCGCCTTCAATGAAGGGAATGATGGGATTGTCGGGGACGGTGAACTTGCCCTTGGCGTACTCAATCGCCCTGCCGTTTGCCGGGACAGGGATGCCGTTATAGCTAGTCTGCATGTGTAGGGAAACTCCAGTGGAAAACGGGAATAAATCGACCTCTTGAGGCTACCATCCGCGCGCGAGACCACGCAATTAACATCGCGCGATGATCGACCATTCCGGGAAAGCTTCGCCGCCTGCTCGTGGACTTCGCGCAGCGCGTTGCCCTGGACGGTTTTGTAACAATCGGTTGCGGTGTTTGTGATAAGTTTGACAAGGCTCAACCGCTCGGCGCTCAAAACGAATCCTTCTGCGCATGGCCGCGACCGCCACACTTCATCGCTCTCCGGAGGATCTCCCCATTGGGCAAGGACATGGTTCCCAAGCGCCTCTTCTTCACCAAAGGCGTGGGCAAGCATAAAGACCGGCTGACCTCGTTCGAACTGGCATTGCGCGACGGCGGCATAGCCGCGCAGAACCTGGTCCGTGTCTCATCTATCTTTCCACCGCACTGCAAGCTCATCCCTCGCAAGGAGGGCCTGAAGTTTCTCAGCCCCGGCGAGGTCGTTTTCGCGGTAGTCGCGGAAAACTCCACGCGCGAGCCGCACCGGCTGGTTGCCAGTTCGATCGGGGTGGCAATCCCGACCGACCGCAGCGCCTACGGCTATCTCTCTGAGCACCACAGCTTCGGCGAAACCGAGGATCAGGCGGGCGACTACGCCGAGGAACTAGCAGCGGAGATGCTGGCAACCACGCTCGACGTGGACTTCGATCCCGACAAGAGCTGGGATGAAAAGAAGGAGATCTATCGCATCTCCAATAAAATTGTCCGCACGGCCAATGTGACGCAGTCTGCCGTGGGCCACAAGAACGGGCTGTGGACGACGACCATCGCCGCGGCGATTTTGATCTTCGAAGACAGGTAACTTAGACCTGAGACAATGAGAGGCGTCGGCAACCGCCGGCGCTTTTCATTTGGAGCCAAAGCATGGCAACGAACATCACTCGCGTTGCATTGATTCAGATGGCATGCGCGCCGTCGACGGTAGAGAACCTTGATCGCGCCTGCGACTTTGTCCGCCAGGCAGCGCGCGACGGCGCAAGGATCGTCTGCCTGCCCGAGCTGTTTCGCGCGCAGTACTTCTGCCAGCGCGAGGACCATGCGCTATTCGCTTTGGCTGAGCCGATTCCCGGCCCCAGCACCGAACGGCTCGGCGCTATCGTCCGCGAGGAGAAGATCACCCTGATCGCTTCCCTCTTCGAGCGGCGCGCAGCGGGCGTCTATCACAATACGGCCGCAATTCTCGATCCTGCGAGCAGCACACGCGACAATATCGCCGGCGTCTATCGCAAGATGCACATCCCCGACGATCCTCTCTACTATGAGAAGTTCTACTTCGCTCCAGGCGATCTGGGCTTTCGTTCCATAGCAACCAGCCACGGAAATGTCGGAACACTGGTTTGCTGGGACCAGTGGTATCCCGAGGCCGCGCGGCTGACGGCGTTGCACGGCGCTGAGATCCTCTTCTATCCCACGGCGATTGGCTGGCACCTCAGCGAGAAAGCAGAGTTCGGCGAAGCGCAATATTCCGCATGGCAGACGATGCAGCGTGCGCATGCAATCGCCAACGGGGTCTTTGTGTGCGCCGTGAACCGCGTAGGACACGAGCACGGCGACGTGATCCACGACGGTATGAAGATACCTGGTCCTGGTGACCACACATCGAGGTCCGGTCTTGAGTTCTGGGGCGGCAGCTTCATTGCCGATCCGTTCGGGCGCATCCTTGCGCTGGGTTCACACAGCAAAGAGGAGATCCTCGTCGCCGATCTCGATCTTTCTTTGATCGAAGTCACGCGCCAGCATTGGCCGTTTCTGCGCGACCGCCGCATCGATGCCTACGGTGGCATCACCAGCCGCTTTCTCGATTCAAACAACGACTAGGTCTTCGCCTGCACCAGTTTCACACGGTTGGTCCGCGGGCTATTGCCCAATTCCAGCCATGCCATGCATGATGCTGAGGATCGCCGGCGCCAGCAGCACGATAAACAGGCTCGGAAAGATGCAAAAGACCAGCGGGAACACGATCTTCACGGTGGTCTTGGCGGCCATCTCTTCAGCCCGCTGGCGGCGCTTGATGCGTATGGTATCTGCGAAGGTGCTAAGCGCGCGGGCGATTGGCGTGCCGAACTTTTCGGTCTGGGCAAGCATACTGGCGAACGCATTCATGTCTCTCAGCGCGGAGCGTGCGGCCATGTCTGCCCAGGCCTGGATGCGTGGTTTGCCCGCGCGTTGCTCGAGATTAATCTGCAGCAACTCTTCCGTGATCTGTGGATGGCTGATGCCAAGTTCCTGGCTCACACGAAGCAAAGCTTGATCGATACCGAGTCCGGCATCGACGCAGATGACCAGCAGGTCAATCGTGTCAGGAATGCTGCGACGAATCTGCTCCCGTCGACGCACGACCAGGCGTGTCAGCGATATACTGGGCGCGATAAACGCAAGCGCAGGCAGCGCCAGCATCCAGAAGGTGCGTGCCGTGGGAATTGCTGCTGCCGCTCCAAACGCCAGCGCCGGGCCGGCGAACCGCGTCGCGTTATAGACGTCGGCCGAGCGCCGGCTCTTGTAGCCGGCCTGCACCAGACGCTGCCTGAGATCTGCCTCTTCTGCCATCCCAATATGTCGCCTCAGCCAGTTGATCGCGGCCAGCAAAGTTCCGGCCAACTCGCGAACCGCGGAGGGGCGTGCGGAACCTCCGCGTCCGCTTCGCCGTGTGACCTCACCGATCCGCCGCGCGGTCGCTCTCGAGCGTCGGGTCGCAAACGCAGTAATCAGCAGCAGAAGCGCGATAAAAGTTGACGCGGCAAACCCCAAGTTGAACCAATGCTGCATCTCGATCACACCTTCACGTCGACGATCTTGCGAATGATGAGCCCGCCCACGACAATCAGCCCGGCGCCGAGGTAGAGCCAGTGGCGCCCCTGCGGATCGTGAAAGAGCACGTCAGAATAACCGGGGTTCACCAGGTTGATGAGCACCAGCATCACGACCGGCAGCAACGCAAGGATCCAGCCGGTCAAGCGGCCTTGTGCCGTGCGGGTTCGGACCTCGCCCGCGATGCGGACCCGCTCGCGGATCACGTGCGCCGTGCGATCCAGTATCTCGGTCAAATCTCCGCCGGTCTCCTTTTGAATGAGGATCGCGGTGATCAGGAAATATAGGTCGCGGGATGGCATGCGCTCGCTCATCTGCGTCAGCGCATCGCGAAAGGGCAGGCCGAGGCGCTGTTGCTGGAAGGCCTGAGCGAATTCGGCGCCCAAGGGTTCGGGCGATTGCTCGCCGACCATCTCCAGCGCGGAGCCAACCGAGTGCCCGGCGCCCAGGGCGCGGGCAAATAGATCGATGGCATCAGGCAGCACAGCGTCGAAGTGTCTGATTCTGCGCAAGCGCCGCATGCGCAACCACCCGCACAGCGCGGCAACACCCGCCGGCGCGGCGGCCATGGCTGCCAGTGCCGACCCTCCACCCACGAGAACAACGGCCGTCGGTACGATCGCGGCAGCGATCAGGGCAAGGATGCAGCCGCCCGCTCCCATCTTGCTGTCCGCCTGAATGAGAAATGCATCCAGCCGTTCCACGATTCGGAGGCGCTCCAGTGTTCCGTTCAGATAGGTTAAGCGGCGCCGTTGCTGACCAAGCTTCATCTTGAAGCCGCTGGCCTCGGGTTCACGCGCCGAGTCCTGAATGGCGTTGATTCGCCGCCTTGTCAACTTGCTGCCGGGCGCGGTTGACATCGTGCCGACAAGAAGAACGAAACTCCCCGCGAGGACCGTTATAAATGTGAGGACGGAAAGGCTCATTCCACCAGCCCTCCGGAATTCTGTTCCAGAAGGGCCATGTTGAGAGGAATTCCTGCGGCCTTCAGCCGCTCATCGAACTTCGGAACGACGCCAGTTGCGCTGAAGCGTCCCTTTACGTTCCCACTCGGCCCCAGGCCCATCCGCTCAAACACGAAGATGTCCTGCATGCTGATGATGTCCCCGCTGGTGCCGGTGATCTCGCTGATGTGCGTGATCCGCCGGCTGCCGTCGCTCATCCGGGCGATCTGAACAATCAGGTCGATTGCGGAGGCGATCTGCGCGCGAATGGCCTTCTCCGGTAGTGCAATCGTTCCCATCAACGCCATGGTTCCGATACGCGCGATCGCATCTCGCGGGCTGTTGGCGTGGACGGTGGTGATCGATCCGTCGTGCCCTGTGTTCATCGCCTGCAGCATGTCCAGTGCCTCTTCTCCTCTGACCTCGCCCAGAATGATGCGATCGGGCCTCATTCGAAGCGCATTGATCACCAACTCCCGCTGATGGATGGCGCCCTTGCCTTCGAGATTGGGCGGACGGCACTCCATGCGCGCGACGTGCTCCTGCTTGATCTGTAGTTCCGCAGAGTCTTCGATCGTCACAATGCGTTCCGCCGGTGAGATGAAGCCGGAGAGGACGTTTAACAGGGTGGTCTTGCCGGAGCCCGTGCCGCCGGAGACGACGATATTCAGCCGGGCGCGAACCGCTGCTTTCAGCAACTCCAGCATCTGCGGGGTCAGGGCGCGATTGCGCAGCAGATCGTCGGACGTCAGGGGCTTAGCCCCGAACTTTCGGATCGACAGCAGAGGCCCATCTACCGCAAGCGGCGGGATGACGACGTTGACACGGGAGCCATCCAGCAACCGGGCATCCACCATCGGCGATGATTCGTCGATCCGCCGCCCCACCGCGGAGACGATCTTGTCGATGATGCGCATCAGGTGCGCTTCGTCTTGAAAGACAACCGACGTCTTTTCGATTACACCGCGCCGCTCCACGTAAACCGTTTTGTAGGTATTGACAAGGATGTCGTTGACCGTTGGATCGTGGAGCAGCGGTTCAAGGGGGCCAAGTCCGAAGACCTCATCGAGTACTTCGCCGGCCAGGCGGTCGCGGTCCGGCGCGCTGAGCGGAGCGCCCTGCTCCATGATCAGCTCCAGGATGGCGCCGCGCATCTGCTGCCGTGCTGCGGGATTACCACCGCCTTGCACTGGCAGCTTCTCCAGATCGACGCGCCGGATCAGCTCACGGTGCACTGCAGCCTTCAAGGCCGCGCGGGCACCGTCGCCCAGCCCGTCGCGCCGTTCAACCTCAGGCTGACCGGCGGCTGCCGTGTGCGGAACGAACATTGTCAAATCAGTCATGCTGAAACCCGAAATACCGTTCGTGATGCTGCATCATCGTCGTAGAAATGAGAAGAGGCCCTTCTTTACCGCCGAGACACTGCCGGCCGGGTTATCCTCAACGATCTGCTGCGCCCAGCGCGCGATTGCCTGGCTGAATTCCGACTTGCTCTGTGGCGGGACGGGATCACCATCGTTGATCGCCCTCAGCAACTCGGCATAGCTGTTCGGCACGGAGACCGCGATGGGAAGGCGGACTGCCTTCTCGATCTGCTCCGCGCCGACGGCGTCCGTCGATGTGGACCGGTTGACGACGATGCGCAGCTTGTCGATGCCCGGCCCTGCGAGCGAGAGCTGCTCCGCCAGCCGCGTCACATCGCGCAGCGCGGCAATATCGGGCGTGGCGACCGCGTAAATCTCGTCGGCCTGCTCAACAATTGGTGAACGGCAGTCCGAGAGCGCCGTGCCGGCATCCAGCAGGATGTACTGGTATTCGCGGCGCAGATAGTCCATCGCGCAATGGAAGTGCTCCAGATGCAGATCGGCGGTTGCCCCAGTCTCCGGGGATGTCACCACATCAAGCCCGCTTTTGTGGCGAACCACGAGACCGCTCAATACACCCGCATCCAACCGGTCTGCGTTGCGCAGCATCTCGCTGAAGTGGTACTGCGTCGCCCGCAGCCCGAGGAAGAGGCCAACGTGCCCGAGTTGCGGCTTCATGTCGACGAGAAGCGTGCGCATCCGATGCGTCTGCGCCAGATGCGTTGCCAGATGCACCGCCAGCATTGTGGTGCCAACGCCGCCCTTGGCTCCGGCGAGCACTATGAGACTGCCCCTCTTCCCCTTTTCGCGATGCTCTGTCGGAACATTGGTGGAAAATCGTGCGAGTGCTTTGGCCAACTCATCAGGGTCAACCGGCTTCGCCAGAAACTCCTCGCAGCCACTGCGAACCGCAGACAGCAGGAGGCCATCTCCAAGCTGTGAAGCGACCCCGATGACACTGATCCTTCCCACAAAGATGCGGCGCAGCAGCGCGGCTGTCTCCAGAGCTGCGTCCCGGTCGCGATCGAAATCCACCAGCGCCACACACGACGAAGCTTGGCTCAAGGAAGTCGCGAACTGAGGCCGCCTTCCTGCGGTAATGTAATCGCGGAATTCGCCGACGAACTGGGCGCCGGCACCACGATGAGACACCGCATGCACCACCTGCACGACTGCGTCATCAGCGCAGACGCTGAAGATCGCCTGCCGCGGCGTCGCGCCTGGATTGCTCTCTATAGTCACTTGCCGTCCTCCTGTGGACCCGCCCCCGGCTCCGGTGCTGGCGGTGTCGCGGCTCCCTCTGCCGTGCGTGTCCGGTGCTTGAGCGAAGCATCGAAGGAGCTCGCGTCCATATCAGAAACGGCATCGGCTGGCTGCGCGGGAGCGCTCTGCGTAGCTGTATTCAGAGGGTCCACCACCGTCGCGGTCACGACAATCATCAACTCCACAACCGAGTGGCTGATGTTCTTTGAGCGAAAGAGCTGACCCAGAATGGGGACGTCTCCGATGCCGGGAACTTTACTGAGTGACTCCGTCGTGCGGTGGTCCAGCAGGCCGGAGACGGCAAAGCTCTGCCCATTCTGTATCTCCACCTCAGTCTCGGCGCGCCGTGTAGAGATTGCAGGGATGGTAAAGCCGGAGAGCGTGACTGCATTGCCGAAGTCCAGCGTGCTCACCTCCGGCGCAAGCTTGATATGAATAGAGCCGTCGGCATTCACCGTGGGCGTGAACTCCACTTTCACGCCGTAGGGGCGGAACTGGATCGTGATGGCAGGCGCCGAGCCTGATCCGCCCTGCGCCACCGGAATTGGAAATTCCCCTCCGGAAAGGAATTGTGCAGGAACCCCGCTCAGGGTCGTGAGCGTAGGCTCCGCGAGAACCTGCAAGATCTGCTTGGTCTCCAGGTCCTGAACGGTGAGGCCGAGGTTCAGCTTTTCGCTATAGAGAAAGATATTCAGCGGATTGCTGACAGCAAGCGCAGCACCCACACCTGTTGCCAGGCTGGGGAACAGGCCGGTCGTGGTGCTCGCCGCGGTGCTGTTGCCCTGTGTGAAAAGGTTGACGCCCAGTTGCTGGGCGCGGGTACGATCCACTTCAATCACGCGCAGCTTCAGCTCCACCTGTTTGCCGTGTTGCGGCACGACACGCAGTGAGTTGACGACGTCTTTTCCGTAGGACGCAGCCAGCTTGTTCGCCGCATCCGACTCCTCGCCGGTGGATACGCTGCCCGTAAGCAGGATCCGTCCCTCCGCCGTCTCGGCATGGATCGAGGAGTTCGGTAACGCAGTTGCAATCGCGGTGCGCAGCGTGCCGGCGTCGAGGTCAACAAAAACGGTGTACAGCCGGCTCTCTCCTGCACGGTCCCAGAGCACCAGGCTGCTTACCCCGGGCGCTCTCGCCGTAAGCACCACTTCGCTCGCGCCGGAGGTGAAAGTGCCCAGCACCGCAGGATTGCCGACGTAGATGCGCCGGAGTGGCGCAGGCGCAGTCATCAGAACGGAACGACCCGCGGTGATGTGCAATTCGCCGGCCGTGTCCGTAACGCGGAGCAAGGGCGCAGCCTGTACTGAAGTAAGGGCACTGTTGTTCGTAATTACGCTCTGCGCGGATGCATGCATTGTCAAAGCAGTGCAAATTGCAAGCAGCACTCCACCGAGTAGCAGCGAACGGCCGCGCGCGGCGGAGAATGGTGTCGCAGATCGTTTCATTTGCCACCGTCCATAACAACCTCGATCTCCGGCTCATGGGGCTTCGAAGAGACGGGTGCAGCGGGACGCGAAGCCTTTGCCGCTGGACGTGGCGCGAGAAGAGGGTCGGCTGTGAGTTCGGAGAGCATCAAGGGAGGCGCGGTGGTGTGACCTGTATCGCTGCCGTTGCGCAACACAAAGTGGATCTCTCCCTGATTGCTCGCGAGAACCGCACGCTCAACGTCCTCCGGCGTCAGCAGCAGCGTCACAATGGTGACGTCCGATGGCTTGCCCTCCGGATCGGGCTCGATCTGGTGGCCGACAGCGATGGCCACTTCATCCTGCAGCACGGTCGCAGTCAAGGGATCGGGGATATTGTCCACGCGATAGGTGACCAGGACATCCAGGTGCGATCCCGGAATCAGAAATCCGGCGACCCCAACGACCTCGTTCGATCGCAGGGCGACGGCCCGCATTCCAGCCGGAACCTTGCTTGCGAGCCCAGTCCCTGAACCCGGTGCAGAGAGATCGCGCTCAATGATTGGCTCTCCCTTGGCAAGCGGAAACAGAGACTCGCGGCCGATGATGTCCGCCGCGCGTGAATAAGCTCCGGCGATAGGCACGGCAGACGGCCACGCGACCAGCGCGATGTCCTCCTGCTTCAACACTTCGCCTGCCTCGATGGGGCGAGCCGGTGCGGCATACATCAGGTCGGGCGGTCTGCGCGCATCGGCCGCTATCCGCCGTGAGACCAGCCAGGTCGCCGCGATGGAGAAGCACAGCGCCAGCAGGAGTGCGGTGAGCATGCGTCGAGGATTCACCGGCGTAACTCCAGTCTCGTGAATGGTTGCGTGCCTGATCTCATCGGGCGCTCAAAGGAATAATTTGCGCTAATTCAGCGCGAAGGCGTGCAGGACGACGCGAGCAACCTCGCACTCTTCGCCCCGCATGCGGTCGCAGGAGACGTTTGGTGGGCTGGACCAACGGCCAGACAGACTATGCTGTAGCGTTGGTCAGCGCATTGCCGACGCTGTTGAACGAGTTGCCGATCGAGTTCGACAGACCCTTCATTGCGGCCAGAGTGCCGAGGCCGACCAGTGCGGCAACCAGAGCGTACTCAATCAGATCCTGACCGGACTCTTCTTTGAGAAAGGCAGACACTATGTGCTTCAGGTTCTTCATATTTGTTCTCCTGGGTACTACATTTCGCTCAGAGTCCGCGAGTGCCGTGCGGCCGCTCTTCGAGCTTTAGTAGACCTATCGGGCGACAGGAGAATCGTCATGAGCCGGTCACCGGACGTAACCGTCTTTGGTAATGCCGGAATGATGCAAAACATCTGGGCTCATTCAGCTTCGTGCGTGAGCGCGCGGATCTGCTCGTTGTAGTCCGGCCATCCCGCGCTGAGGGCTTCGCGGGAGCCGGCCTCATAGTCAGCGAAGTCGAAGCCGGGCGAGACGGTGCAGCCGAGCAACGCCCACTTCCCTCCCAGCGCAAGCCGCGAACCCTGCCAGACGCCGCGCGGGACGAGGAGCTGCGGGAGTTCGCCGAGATCGAGACGATTGCCGATGCGATGGACGGAGCCGGAGCCATCGTCGCGGAGCTGCAACATCTCGACCGGATCGCCCAGGTAAAAGTGGAAGAGCTCGTCGGAGGCGAGGCGATGCATCTCGCTGAAGGTGCCGGGCTCGAGCAGGTAGTAGATCGCGGTGCCGGTGTGGCGCGGGCTCACGTAGCGACCATCGGCGAAGGCGGAGGGCGAGAGCAACTCGCCGGATTCGTAGGTGCGGACGTAGAAGCCTCCCTCGCGCGGGTGCGGCGCGAGCTTAAGTATTTTCTTCACTTCATCGGCGGTCATAGGCATCCTCTCGCGTATTCTGGTCTTACTCCGTCCACAACTTCAATTTACTGCGAGTCTGCACCACCTATGCTCACCCGCCTGGAACGTTATTTTGGTTTCGCCGAACACGAGACAACGTGGCGGACGGAAGTGCTCGCCGGTCTGACGACGTTCATCACGATGGCCTACATCATCTTCGTCAATCCGGCGATCCTGTCGGAGACGGGGATGCCGCTGGCGGCGGTGACCACCTCGACCTGCCTGTGCGCGGGCATCGGGTCCGTCCTGATGGGCGCGGTGGCGAACTACCCGCTGGCGCTGGCACCGGGCATGGGCCTGAATGCGTACTTCACCTACACGGTGGTGAAGGGCATGGGGGTGCCGTGGCAGACGGCGCTGGGTGCGGTCTTCCTCTCTGGCGTTATCTTTCTGCTGCTGACCTTCGGCGGAATTCGGCAGAGGTTGCTGGGGGCGATCCCATACCAGCTGCATGCGGCGGTGGCGGGCGGCATCGGGCTGTTCATTGCGTTCATCGGGCTGAAGAACGCAGGCATCATCGTGGCCAGCAGCTCGACGGTGGTGACGCTGGGCAACCTACGGCTGCCTTCGACGGAGCTGGCGATCTTCGGCATTGTGCTGATCGCGGTGCTGCAGGCATATCGAGTGCGCGCGGCGATGCTGATCGGCGTGCTGGCGACGCTGGCGCTGGGCATCCTGTGCCATCAGGTGCATTACACGCCGTCGACGCTGAACCCGATGGCGATCCGGGCGACCGCGTTCCATCTGGACATCCGCGGCGCGCTGAGGATGCATGCGCTGGAGATCATCTTCGTGTTCCTGTTCGTGGATCTGTTCGATAACATCGGCACGCTGGTGGCGGTGACGGAGCGGGCGGGGCTGATCGCGGAGGACCATACGATCCCGCGGCTGGACCGAATCTTCTTCGCCGACGCGACCTCGACGGTGATCGGGTCGCTGGCGGGGACGTCGACGGTGACCAGCTACATCGAGTCGTCGGCGGGCGTGGCGGCGGGCGGACGGACGGGCGTGACGGCGATCGTGACCGGGCTGCTGTTCTTCGCGGCGATCTTCGTGGCGCCGCTGGTGGGGGCGATCCCGGAGTTTGCGACGGCGCCGGCGCTGATTCTGGTGGGAGCGCTGATGCTGGGCGGCGCGTCGCGGATCGACTGGGAGGAGCCAAGGGTCGCGATCCCGGCGTTTCTTACGCTGGTGACGATTCCGCTGACGTACTCGATTGCGACGGGGCTGTCGTTCGGGCTGATCAGCTATTCGGTGCTGGAGCTGGCGACCGGTCACGGGAAGCGGAAGCACTGGATGCTGTATTTGCTGGCGGTGCTGTTCCTGCTGCGGTTTGTGTATCTGGCTGGTGGGTGACCCCCCTTCCCCCTATAGAAATTGGCTTCTACTTTGATTCTGAAGGGCTTACGCTACCTAATTGATTCTAAAGGGTGCCTGTAAACTGCTGAATTGGTTGCGGTTAACGGCGGCGATGGACGGCTCACGCTGCACTTATTTGATTGCAAAGGGCATAGCGCGTACCCGCCTCAGTCTGTTTGAGTGCGATCTCACACAAATGCCGGCCACAAATACAAACCCCGGCATGAATGGCCGGGGGTCTGTATTCAATCCTCTGCTTCTATTTTATCAAGCGGAGCAAAACTACTCTGCCAACTTTCGAGCGGAGATATCTCGTTTGGGATGAGCGGGTTATCTGGAGATTGGAGCGGCAAGGGGCTTGACACTATTTCAGATGTGGTGCCGACGAATGGTGAGCGCGATCGTTCATGCTGCGCTGGCGGATGAAACTTCTAGTCCATCTTCCTCAGGTCGGGCAGAGCAAGCGGAGGCCCCATGCACCTGTGCTGCGCCTCGTGCTGGGTGAGTTCCAATTCATCCTCGCTCTTAGCGACGGTGCGGAAGCAGGTGCGGCAGAACGAGGCGTATCCCCCTAGGCGGGTCTCGCCGATGAACGAATGGCGGTGTGCCGGGAGAGATCCCTGTGCTCTTGGCTTCCATGGGTAATGACCTTATGCCATCCCGAACCTCCCGGCTGTATCGTTCTGCTCTAGTTCCGCGAAATTATGGCACTGGAGGTCTCCTGGGCATGGTGATTGCCCGATGAGGCCGGCTACTGCGGAAGGTTGTCGAGCGAGGGTGCGGCGGGGTGATGGGCGAGGGTGTCGGGGGTGGCTCCGGAGACTACGCCATCGAGGTTGGCCTGGTACTGGATGATGGTCTTGAGCGAGTCATACGGGATGCTGAGCAGAGGGAGGGGACGGCCGTTGACGACGAGGGTAGGGGTCTCATTGATGCCGGAGTCCTGGGCGAGCTTGATGTCGGCGTTGACCTGGGCGATGGTGGCTGGGGTGTTGGCGCATTTGGCGATGGCTTCGGGGTCGAGGTTGGCGCGGCGTGCGGCGGCCTTGAGCAGGGTGTCGTCGGTCTCGGGGGTGAGGCCGTCCTGAGTGTCAAAGACTCCGTTGGCGAAGGCGAAGAAGGCGTCGTTGGAGGCGGCCTGGGCGCAGGTGGCGTAGGCGGCGGCCTTGAAGGCGGAGGTGTGGATGTCGACCAGCGGGAAGAGCTGGAAGACGATGCGGGCTTTGGGGAAGTCGTGCAGGAGCTGGTCCATGACGGGCTGGGCGTCCTTGCAGTGGGGGCACTGGAGGTCGGCGAACTCGACCAGTTCGAGATCTTTGGAGGCCGCGCCGCGGAAGGCTCCGGTGGCCTGCGAGCGGAGAGTGTCGCGCAGGGGGGCGAAGGGCGCGAGGCCGAAGGGAACGAGGAGGGCGCCGTCTCCGATGGCAAAATTGCCGTCGGGCGTGACGAAGAAGGTTGCGGACTGGACCTTGGCATCGGGCACGTTCTGTTCAAGCACGAAGACGACGACGCGGGAGACTCCGGGGGCCTGGGTGGGCGCGATCTCCATCACGCGATAGGCGCGGTTGCGGTCGTATCCCCAGACGGCATGCAGGAAGCCGTTGACGGTATCCAGGGTGGGGGACTTGGCGGTGAAGAGCTTCGGATCGGCGGGCGGGAGAGGATCGACCGGCGGCGCCAGGGGCGTGACGGGAGCGGCGGGGATGGGACGGACTCCGGGAGCCTGGGGCGTGGGCGCGGAGGGCGGCTGGGCGAGGGCGAGCGGGGCAGCGACGAGAGCGGCGAGAACAGCAGAGAGAAGAGGCGATGCGGGGTTCTTCAAGAGGCGGTTTCCTTGGATGGAGTGTGCGTGTTCATTTTAGACGTTAGATCTCGACTTTGACGGCGATGGGAAAGCGGCGGCCGGTGCCGAAGGACTTCTGCGTGATCTTGAGGATAGGGGCGGCCTGCTGGCGCTTGTACTCGGCGCGCTCGAC
The DNA here is from genome assembly GCA_963766975.1 of uncultured Acidobacteriaceae bacterium. Taxonomy (GTDB): domain Bacteria; phylum Acidobacteriota; class Terriglobia; order Terriglobales; family Acidobacteriaceae; genus Edaphobacter. Next base: position 109,443 of record CAVYCF010000007.1, on the reverse strand, counting down.
GAGGGAGAGGACGCGGCGGATGAGCGAGAGGGTGATGCTGCTTCCCTGTTCTGCTGGTTTCCCACTCACGCGAGTGCTGACGCCCTCGTGTGAATGGGCCACCCCAAAATCCGTGGAAGAAGATGCGGTGAGCTCAGCGAGGATCTCCTCGGCGGAGCGGTAGCGCTCGACGTAGGCCTCGAGGATGGGGTCGAGGATTTCGTAGGGCGGGAGGGAGTCGGTGTCGAGCTGGCCGGGGCGGAGCTCGGCGGAGGGCGGCTTGGTGATGGTGTCGACGGGGATGATCTCGCGGTCACGGTTGATGTAGCGGGCGAGCGAGTAGACGCGGGTCTTGAAGACGTCGCCGATGACGGCGAGTGCGCCGACCATGTCGCCGTAGAGGGTGCAGTAGCCGGTAGCCATCTCGGACTTGTTGCCGGTGGTAAGGACGAGTGCGCCGAACTTGTTGGAGACGGCCATGAGCAGCGCGCCGCGGATGCGCGGCTGCAGGTTCTCTTCGGCGAGGCCGAAGGGCGTGCCGGCGAAGAGTGGTGCGAGGGCGGACTGATAGCGGGTGAAGATGTCGTGGATGGCGACGAGGTCGAAGCGGATGCCGAGATTCTGCGCGAGCTTTTCGGCGTCTGAGATGGAGCCGGTGGAGGAGAATTCGCTGGGCATGCCGACGCCGAGGACGTTTTCGGGGCCGAGGGCGTCGACGGCGATGGCGGCGACGAGGGCGGAGTCGATGCCGCCGGAGAGCGCGACGAGGGCTTTGGAGAAGCCGCACTTGCGCACGTAGTCGCGGGTGCCGAGGACGAGCGCGGAGTAGACGGCCGGGATGTCAAGCGAGGGTGAGTAGGGCGTGATGAGCTGGGCGGGAGAGGATTCGGATTCTGGTTGGGCTGGTCCGCCAGGATCGGGCGTCGTTGATTCCACACTCATCCCGCGACTAACGTCGCGCGATGAATCTTCTTTCCCACTCACGCGCGATGCGACTGCGCGTGAATGGGGCACGGCGGCGGTAGCCGTGTGATCGGAGTGCGCGGCGGCGAGGTCGAAGAGGATGAGGTCTTCGGCGAAGGAGGCGGCCTGGGCGAGGACTTCGCCGGCAGGTGAGAGGACGAGCGAGGAGCCGTCGAAGATGAGAGAGTCGTTGCCGCCGACCTGATTGACCATGACGACGAAGGCGCGATGGCGGCGGGCGATGGCGGCGAGCATCTGGCAGCGGAGGTCGCGCTTGCCGGCCCAGTAGGGCGAGGCGGAGATGTTGAGGATGACGCGTGGGCCGCGGGCGATGGGGTCGGGGAGGGTGGCCCACTGGCGCATGAGCTCGTCGACGGGGTCGACGGAGTAGAGGCGGTGCGGCCAGAAGGCCTTATCGTTCCAAGCATCCTCGCAGATAGTGATGGCGAGAGGCGCGCCGTTGAGCAGGGTGAGGGTCTGGCGCGGGGCGGGCTCAAAGTAACGCTGCTCGTCGAAGATGTCGTAGAAGGGCAGCAGCATCTTCTGCTGAGTGAATGTGACTTTGCCGCCGGAGAGGAGCGCGGCGACGTTGCGCGCGCGGCGGCCGTTGGGTTGGATGTCTGCGGCGAGGGCGGCTCCGACGAGGAGTGCGGGACCGTTGGCGGTGGAGGCGGCGAGCTCGTCGAGGGTTTGCTGGGCGCGAGCGAGGAAGGAGGATTTCTCGAGGAGGTCGGCGGGAGGGTAGCCGCAGACGGAGAGCTCGGGGAAGATAACGAGATCGGCTGATTGCCCGGCGGCGCGGACGGCGAAGTCGCGGATGAGATGCGCGTTGCCGGCAAAGTCACCGACGGTGGGGTTGATTTGGGCGAGAGCGAGCTTCACAGAACCAGTTTACGGCGGAGGACAAGGCTTTCGGCGAATTCGAGATTGCTTCCCTATAATCTGGAAGAGGATCGCTCCTCGTCCTGTCCAACCGATTGCACCAAGGAGGATCTCTGCGGCTACGACGAATTATGTCTGCCGGGACGTGGATCCCGCAAATTGACGGACTGCGATTTGTGGCAATCGTATCCGTCGTCCTCTTCCATCTTCTTGGGGAGCTGACAGCAAGAGCAGGCCGGCCGATAGCGGTCCAACCGCGTTATTCGATGCTTACGCTCCTTCTTGGCAATGGAGATCGCGGCGTACTGCTTTTTTTTGTCATCAGCGGTTACGTCCTGGCCAGGCCTTTTCTTCGGGAACATCGTTTCGGCGGTAAGAAGGTGGGGCTTCGTGCGTACTACATGCGGCGGCTGACCCGCCTGGAGCCGCCTTACATCCTCAGTCTGCTTTGCTATGTGGTCGGCTTTTGGTGGACGGGCGTCGCTATAAGGTCGATGCTGCCCCACCTGATGGCCAGCATCTTTTATGTGCACGGCCTGGTCTATCGCCAGATCAGCACGATCAACTTCGTTACATGGAGCCTGGAGATAGAGGTCCAGTTTTATCTTCTTGCGCCGCTTCTGGGGCTTCTCTATATGGTCCGTGGCGCGGTCCTGCGCCGGTCGATTCTGCTGACACTTCTGCTTGCCGGGGGCGGTTTACACCTGTATGCAGCAACGGCGCCAGCAGCCTCTCTGTCGAAGTGGACCGTCCTGTACTTTTCACAGTACTTTATTGCCGGATTTCTACTGGCGGACATCATGGCGGACATCCCGCATGGACATCAGCACTGGGGGTGGGACGCCGTAAGCATTGCCTGCTGGCCCATTGTCTTTCTTTTGCCGCGAGTGGAAGGAACCATCGCGTGGTTGCCGTTGCTGATTGTGCCGATCTATCTGGCCGCGTTCTATGGGCCGGCGAGCAGCCGTTTTTTCAGCACGAGGTGGGTGGCCCTGGCTGGAGGCATGTGCTACTCCTTTTACCTGATGCACACGCTGATACTTTCTGTCCTTTTCCGAGCCACCCGTCATTTTATTTTCCAGGACTTTTTGCTGAGCTATGCGTTTCAGGTTGTCACGATTGGGAGCGGCATCGTGCTCTTTGGGACTCTCTTTTACGTGGCGGTTGAGCGGCCATGCATGGACCCGCAGTGGCCACAAAAGCTTTGGCTGAAGGTCCGCTCGATGGGACATGCCGCGCAATGATGTGGTGCGCCGACGGGTGACCTTAAAGCGTCCGCCTGCGAGCTAGGTGCCGGTGCCGGAGAAGACGACGCCGATGGTGCGGGCGAGGATCTTGAGGTCAAGCCAGAGGGTCCAGTTTTCGACGTAGGCGGTGTCGAGGGAGATGTAACTGTCGAAGGAGGGGTCCTGGCGGGCCTCGACCTGCCAGAGGCCGGTCATGCCGGGGAGGACGTCGAGGCGGCGGAGGTGGGCGATGTCGTACTGCTCGACCTCGCTGGCGAGGGGTGGGCGCGGGCCGACGAGGCTCATATCGCCGCGGAGGACGTTGATGAGCTGAGGGAGCTCGTCGAGCGAGTACTTGCGCAGGATGCGGCCGACGCGGGTGATGCGGGGATCGTCGGAGATTTTGAAGAGGATGCCGGAGCGCTCGTTTTTATGCTCAAGGTCTTTTTTCAGTTTGTCCGCATTATTGCACATAGTACGGAACTTATAGCAAGTGAAGGAACGGCCTTTGCGGCCGGTGCGCTGGGCGCGGTAAAGGACCGGGCCGCGCGAATCCAGCTTGATGGCGATGGCGATGGCGAGGAAGATGGGCCAGCCGAGCAGGGTGATGATGGTGGCGCCGGTGATGTCGATGGCGCGCTTGAGGAGGAAGGCGCCGATGGCGAGGTCGCGGCGGTGGAGCGGGATGGTTGGGAACTGGCCGATGTATTCGACGGTGGCGTTCCAGGCGAGGCCGTCGTAGAGGTCTGGAACGACGCGGACGTCGATGCCGAGGCCGCGGGCCTCTTCGACGAGGGCGATGACGAGTTTCTTCTCGGCGGGGACGGAGAAGAAGATCTCGTCGACGAAGAGGGAACGGGCGAGCTGGAGGCAGTTGCGGACGTCGCCGATGATGTCCGAGTCGCCGGACTCGGCCTCGCGCTCGGTGAGGGCGACGAAGCCTTTGAAGCGGAAGCCGAGGTGACGGAGGGACTCGAGGTGGTTGCGCAGGGCGTGGGCGACGCGTCCCGCGCCGACGATAAGGACGTTGCGGGTCTCCAGGCCCTCGCGGTAGCGCTTGTAGACCATTCGTCGCCAGAGGGCGCGGCGGGTGCACAGCAGCACGGTGGAGAAGAGGACCAGGAGCACCATCGCGATGCGGGAGATCTTGTCGGCGCCGCCGGCGAGATAGAGGGTGCCGCAGAGCAGCAGGCCGGCGATGAGGGCCGCCTGCACCGTCATGCGTTGCTCATTGAGCCCGTTGCGGCTGAGGACCTGTCCGTAGAGGCCGTAGGAGCGGCTGAGGACCACGACGAGGAAGCCATACCAGGCGATATAGGCGAAGACTACGTGCGGCGCCGGGTGCTCGAGAAAGGCAGAGAGAGAGTTGGGCGGCAGGGTGCCGTAGTCGGCGCGAAAGCGCAGGGAGAAGATGGCAGCGATGGCGACGGTGAGAAGATCGAGCGCGGCCCAGATGAGGCTGGTGACTGAGGGGCGGTAGAGCCAACCGCTGCGTGCAGAAGGCGCGCCGGCGGCGCGGGGGCGAACGCGCCCAGAGACCACTACCTGCTCGAGATAGTCCGGTGTCGCCATGGCGAGTGGTGCTGGCCCTCCCCCAAAGCGCGATGCGCGCATGAAAAGCAGTTTGCAGCAGCCGTCCAAGGTTGAGCGCCGGAGCGATCAGCGGATAGCAGGTTCACCCGGTAAAGCTGTCCTGACCGACCGGCGCGTAGCAGGCCTGAAGGTCAAGGACGACCGGCTGGAGAACTGAGGCACCTTTCTCGAACGAGTGCGACCGAAGAACATCGAGAGACACCGAAGCAGCGAATGATTCTGTAAGCGGCCTATATTGAGTAGTCTGACAAAACTCTTGATTTCTTGAGGATAACGGAAAGGTAACGGCAGGGCAAACAAGCCCTGTGGATTTGCCCACACTTTAGTGGTAATAACATACTTGACCAAACGAGGGGGTAGACGAAGAATGTAGAGAAAGAACGTGACAGAGCAGTATTCCTTATTCCTTGTCACAGAAAGAAGCCCAGACAATGGTCTGTCCGTTCTGTTCTGGATATACCCCCGCGACTTGGCAAGTACTTCAGACTAATCAAGATGAATTGGGAAGATCGACGCAGCAGTTCGTCCCGCAGTTAAACGCATCGCTACCGCAAGCAAAAAAACAAGCCCGTAGAACACGTTACGGTCGTAGTGCAGTGGGCGCGATGCCAAAATGAATCATGCCGTCAGTTTCTTATCCAGGTTAAGAGATCCATTAGTTGCCCGCGAGGTGAGAAACTCCCAATATTTAGAGACTTGGTTCTCCGTACCTAGGCGTAAAGCCCCTCCGTCAATCGATTTGTCTCTAGTCGATGAATCAATGAAAGAGGACTATCTGCAAGCGTATGTCATTTTGGAAGATTGCCCCCGGATGTCCGCAGTGCTATCACGGCGAATCCTCTCTGATCTACTGAAAAAGTACGACGGCGCAAACCACTTCGGCACAAAAAATAGAATCGACTACTTCAGGAACAATCCTAAACATCCGTCCCGCCTCCGCGAAAACTTGCACTACCTAAGAGAGATCGCTGATTTGGGGCACACACACAAATCGACACAACAGCACCTAAACCAGAGCTGGGCGATGATTCCAACGCGCCGGACACCGATGTGTGCTGGGAAGACGTTGTGATTAATGCTTCTGCTGAAGAGGCGGAGTGGACTAAGGTCGTGGAAGACCCTGATCGACTACTTTATTATTGCCCCCGCACGCGACAAGGCCCTAAGAGAAGAGTTCGATAAGAAGATAGAGAAAGCTGGTCGAAAGAAGCTCTCTCTCCCGCCACTGACGGAGTCCTGATCGGGTGTATCCTGCGAGCATGAAGAAGACAACACGGCGAAGCGCTAACAGTAGGCAATGGGTAGACCCCGTGAAGGGTCACCCTGCCAGCGATAGGACAATGAGTACAGCGGGTGACTTCGCTGAATTTACCGAAAATATGCGGCGTCTCATGAGGGTAAAGCCTGCACCGAAACCCTCTTCCCGCGTCCGGGCTTCTTCTTAGTTCCAGCTTTGCCGCGGAGTCAATTCGGCATACGTCAAACGCTTGCCGACGACCTGCGACATCACCTGTATAAACCTCCCTGCATCGTTGCAATCGTCGCGATGATTGAACCGGAACACCTGCTCTGCGACGTAAGAGTTCAGGTGGGCAGCGTCTACTGACACGTAGGTTCCATTCAGTCCGCGCTTGAGCAACGCCCAGAAGTTTTCTATTCCGTTCGTATGGACATGATCTCGCACATAGTTTGCAGCGTGGTCGATGACCTCATGCAAGTGATCTCCCTCTTTAGCGAGGTATGTGTAGTTAACAAATTTCGTCCGTGATGATGTGGGAACCCGCATGTACGTTGGCTTCTAGTATCGGGCGCATAGATGGAAGTTTGCGATCTGCATTACGCCAGCGCGGACTTTTCCGCCGCGCTCTAGCATCCCCAAAACTACGGTCTTGTTATCGCCGCCATAATAGGCAGGACCCTTCGCACGTTTTGCTTTGTGCATGTTCTTAACCTTGCCCCCAATGAAAGTCTCATCGCACTCTACGGGGGCGCTTCCGCCAATCTTGAGACCCGTCTCTGTCATGGCTTCGCGGACGCGGTGTAGGACGTGCCAAGCGGCTTTCTGGGTGACTCCAATAGCCCGTGCCAGCTCATAGGAAGAGATGCCATTCTTGCAATTCGTGAGTAACCATGCGGCGGGAAGCCACTTGTCTAGGCCGATGGGCGAGTCCTCGAAGATGGTTCCCACTTTGAGCGAGAACTGGCGTTTGGGATGTTTCTGGTCGCAGATATAGCGATCCCACTTCTCCATGAATTTAACACCCTCAGACCCGCAATGCGGGCAGCGCACCTTGCCATCATCCCAGCGCGTGGCAATCATGAACTCGCGGCAATGCCTGGGATCGGCGAAGTAGCGGACGGCTTCGATAAGGGTCTGTGGGACTTTCATTCCCCTACAGTACCGAATCAGGGTATTTTAGTCAAGTATATTACTATCGAAATATTTGATGGAGATGGAGGGAGTTACGGGGGAAAGTGAATGTGCAGGGGGTTGACAGGATTCTGAGGGACGAGGTGCAGGGGTCGAGGTTCGAGGCGGTTGGCGAAGGTGCGATGTAAATCGGGTGCTGAACAGTCCAGAAGAGGATGAATCTCAGGCGGTAAGCGGGGAGCTTTAAGCTGCCGGCCGGACTGGAGCCGGACTGGGGCTGCGAGAAGAGTTTTGACTGTGCGGCCAGTGTTGCGCAACTGGTGACGCGGATGCGGGTTTTCTTGGAACGTAGATGGTGTGGGCTGGCGAGCGGCATAGGCATGGGAATAAGCTATGGGGCGGTGCGCGTGAGGAGTTACGCGCCCGTGCACGAAGGCAAGACAGATTCGGAGATTCTGGGGTGCTCACAACGCGTCCAGGATGACGGCCGACAGATGAGGAAGCAGAAGGTGAATGCGATGAGAATTTCCGGCGAGCAAGGTAAGTCGGGTGTAGTGGCGGAGTTGCGCGCGAGCGGGCTGGCCTGGCAGGGTGGGATGCGGACGGCGCTGGCGTTTGGGCTGTGCGTGCTGATGGTGGACCAGCCATTGATGGCGGCGGGCAACAACGACCGGCGAGGACCGACGGCGCAGGCGGGCAAAGAGAGCAAAGGCGAGGGCCGCGTGCTGCATGCGCTGGACCGGCTGACCTTTGGGCCGCGGCCGGGCGATGTGGCTCAAGTGGAGCAGATGGGACTGACGACGTGGTTCGAGCAGCAGCTGAATCCACAACAGATTGACGACTCGGCGCTCGATGCGCGGCTCGAGGCAGAGTTTCCGGCGATGTTTCTGCCGCAGCAGGAGCTGGTAGAGAAGTATCCGGGGCAGCAGATGATCCGGCAACTGACGCAGAGAGCGGACAGGGGACAGGGGCAGATGGGGCCGGGGCAGGGAGGGTTTGGCGCGCGGCGCGGGAGGTTTGGTCCGCAGGCAGCACCCGGTATGCAAGCTGCGCAAGAGGAGCAGGCGGTGTTGAACGATCCGACGGAGCGTGCGATCTACGCCGACCAGATGGCGTTCTATAAGCAGCAGCAGGAGAAGAAGGCGGAGAAGGATGCGAGCGCTGCGGCGACCAGTGCCAATGCCGCGGGGACCGGCTCGATGGATGCGAATCCCACTGCGGTGAGCGGCGGGCAGTTGATGAGCGACGGGACCATATCAGGAAATGCAACACCGGCTGCTCCCGCACCCGCGCAGACTGCGGCGCCGATTGAGCGGAGAGCTCCGGCGAATCAAGCTGCGGCGGCGCAGAGCGCGAATGCGGCGGTGCCGGATTATGAGGCGATGGCTGCAGGCAAGGACATGAACGGCGGCGAGCCGACGGCGATGTTGCCGAAGAGCGACGTGATCGACACGACGCAGGCGCCAGACCAGCATGTGGAGAAGCTGTATCGCGATCTCGATGCGGTGAAGGTACTGAACCTTCCTCCGGATGAGCGCATGCGCAGGGTGATTGCGATGACGCCCAGCGATTTTTTGGCGTTCCGGCAAAGCCTGAGCGCGGCGGAGCTGGCGCAGTTTGCACAGGGGCTGAGTGGGCAGCAGCGGGAGACGTTTGCGGCGATGCAGAACTCGACGCGCATGGTGGGCGCCGAAGAGATGCAGGAGCGGCTGCTGCGCGACGTGGAGAGCAACCGGCAGCTGGAGGCGGTGATGACCGACTTCTGGCTGAACCACTTCAACGTGTATGTGCGTAAGAACGGGCAGGAGCCGTACCTGATCCCGAGCTATGAGCGGGATGTAGTGCGGCCGCATGCGCTGGGGAAATTTGAAGACCTGCTGGTGGCGACGGCGGAGAGCCCGGCGATGCTGATGTATCTGGACAACTGGCAGAGCATTGGGCCGGACTCGCAGGCGGCGAAGAACGGGCCGCGACTGGCGGGACTGGCGCAGAATCCGCAGGTGAAGGCGGCGCTGAAGGACCGCGGACTGAATGAGAACTACGCGCGCGAGCTGATGGAGCTGCACACGGTGGGCGTGAATGGCGGCTACTCGCAGAAGGACGTGACCGAGGTTGCGAAGGTGTTTACCGGGTGGACGATCGAGCGGCCGTACCAGGGCGGCCAGTTCCAGTTCAACGAGCGGCAGCATGAGCCGGGCACGAAGACGGTGATGGGCCAGTCGATTAAAGAGAACGGGATGAAGGAGGGGCTGGAGGTGCTGCACATGCTGGCGACCAGCCCTGCGACAGCGAAGTTTATTTCGACGAAGCTGGCGGTGCGGTTTGTGAGTGATGATCCGCCGCAGTCGCTGGTGGACAAGATGAGCGACGCGTATCTGAAGTCCGACGGAGATATGAAGACGGTGCTGCGGACGATGTTTGAGGCGCCGGAGTTCTGGGCGCCGGCGGCGGAGCGGGCGAAGGTGAAGACGCCGTTGGAGTTTGTGGTGTCGGCGGTGCGGGCGAGCGGCGCGCAGGTGAACAACTCGCTGGCGCTGGTAGCGGCGCTGGACAAGCTGGGCATGCCGCTGTATGGGATGCAGACGCCGAATGGCTACAGCTGGAAGAGCGACGCGTGGACGAATACGGGCGCGCTGGTAAGCCGGATGAACTTTGCGCTGGTGCTGGCGGGCGACCGGCTGCCGGGCGTGCGCACGGACTGGTCGCGCATGGTGGGGAGTGTGGCGCCGCGAAAGATGGATGTTGCGAATGCGGACGGGACGGCTGGACTGATCGACCCGGAGGTTGCGGCGAAGGAACACAGGCTGGAGCAGGCGCTGCTGGACGAACCGCTGAGCGAGAAGACGCGGGCGGCGGTGCTGAGCCAGTCGGGTGACACGACGGCGGCGCTGCAGGCGGCGAAGGATTTCCAGGGCGGCGGGGACGGCAAGGCTGGGTTTGGCGCGCAGGGGCCGCTGGCGGGCATCTTCGGGGCGGGCGGCGCGGCGGCGCTCAAGGACCAGCAGCCGGATGACCGGCAGGCGGCGATTATGGCGGGACTGATGCTGGGGTCGCCGGAGTTTCAGCGGCGGTAGCATCTGCGCCGTGGGCAGAGAAGCAGATTCCTTCGTCCCGCAGAGCGGGACTGCGGAATGACAAGGCATCGGAACCTGCGGCGAAAGTGGGATGGCGGCAACTTTGGCGAGGGTTTGGAGTTTGAATTGAGCATAGGCTGCTAGTAGTTCGTTGCTGGTTGCCAGGCGCGAGGAGGACGAGCGAGATGGCGAGCAAAGAGTGGGGCAGGACGGACTCGAGCGACTGGGGCTGCGATATGTGCGGGCGGGATGCGGAGCGGCGGCTGATCTCGCGGCGCATCTTTATGAAGAACGGCGCGCTGGCGCTGGTGGGAACCTCGGCGATTCCGGCGTTTCTTTCGCGCAGTGTGCTGGCGGAGATGACGACTGCTGCCGCGAACAAGAAGAAGCTGGTGGTGATCTTCCAGCGCGGCGCGGTAGACGGGCTGAACGTCGTGGTGCCGTACACGGAGCCGAACTACTATGCGATGCGGCCGACGATTGCGATCAAGCAGAACGAGGTGATTGACCTCGATGGGCACTTCGGGCTGCACCCGCAGGTGGCGGCGTTCAAGCCGCTGTACGACGCGGGGCATCTGGCGATTGTGCATGCGGCGGGGTCGCCGGACCCGAGCCGTTCGCACTTTGACGCGCAGGATTATATGGAGAGCGGCACGCCGGGCGTGAAGGTGACGGAGGACGGCTGGCTGAACCGGGCGCTGGCGGTGAGTCCGGAGGAGAAGGCGAGCGCGTTCCGCGCGGTGGCGCTGGGGACGCAGGTTCCGCGGACGCTGGCGGGCAAGGTTCCGGCGATTGCGCTGAATAATCTGGCCGATTTTTCAGTGGGCGGGAAGGGGCAGACGACCTCGCCGATCTCGAATGCGTTCCAGGCGATGTATGACGAGAGCTCGGACACGGTGCTACAGGGCACCGGGCAGGAGACGTTTGAGGCCGTAAAGATGCTCAAAGCGGCGAACCCGGCGCAGTATCAGCCGGCGGCGGGGGCCGCGTATCCGAATGGGGCTTTCGGCAATAGTTTGAAGCAGATTGCGCAGTTAATGAAAGCGAATCTTGGAGTGGAGGCCGCGTTTACCGACATTGGCGGGTGGGACACGCACCAGAACCAGGGTGCGGCCAATGGGCAGCTGGCGAACCGGCTGACGGAGTTCTCGCAGGCGATTGCGGCGTTCTGGCGCGACATGGGCGACGATGCGGAGAACGTGACGCTGGTGACGATGAGCGAGTTTGGACGGACGGCGCGGCAGAACGGCACCGGCGGCACGGACCATGGGCATGCGAACGTAATGTTTGTGCTGGGTGGAGCGGTGAAGGGCGGCAAGGTGTACGGGAAGTGGCCGGGCGTCGCGAACGAGCAGTTGAATGAAGGGCGCGATCTGGCGGTGACGACGGACTTCCGCACGGTGCTGGGCGAGGCGGCGTATAAGTCGCTGGGAGCTAAAAATCTAGAGATCGTGTTCCCGAATGCGCAGGTGAGGCCTGCGGGGTTCCTGGAGCTGATGCGGGGTTGAATTTCCCTCCACATTAAGACAAGGACAAATACAGGGATCCTTCGCTACGCTCAGGAGGCGCCGCAGCCCTGATCGTAGACGCGGGTGCGGGACCACTGGGTGTCGGTGGCGAAGATGATGCAGGCGCGGCCGTTGTCGGTGTCAAGTCGCCAGGTGATGTCGCCCTGGCGATAGAGCTGGTACTTGCCGGCGCCGGCGAAGATGAGACCGCTGGGCGGGCTGCGCTGGATGGTGTCAGTGGCGGGGACTTCGAGCGCGCCGCGGGGCTGGGTCATGGGAGGCTGGGCCGCTGGTGTGGACTGGGCGGCGTGCACGGTCTTCTCAATGCCGGCGGAGGGTTTGGCAGCGGGTTGTCCGGCGGATTGCGTAGAGGCTGGGCTGGAAGATTCGTCGAGATCCGCTTGCGCGGCGGAGGGCGCGGGCATTGCGGTTTGCGAGACGACGCCAGGCGACGGGGGAGCAGAGGAGGCCGGGCTCTGGTCGGAAGTCTTGACGTAGACGTTGCCGCTGCCCAGGGCGCGCTGCTTGGAGCGCTGCCAGTACCAGAAGACTCCGAGGATGGCTACGGCGGCGACGGCGATAATGACGACGATACGTTTTGCTCCGTCTTCCATAGGCTTCATTTTCGTTTCCGGCGAGAGCGGCGTCGAGGGTCCCGGGATGATATTGGCGAACCACGATTGATTCCTCCCGGTGGTTGCGGAATCCGGTGGTGTCATGCGTGGAGTTTTGCGGGAAAACTTTTCATAGAGGAAATGGGCAGAGGCGTATTATCTGAGGCATGGCGAAGTACTCCATCGTCGTGCCGTTTCACAACGAGGAGGAGAACGTCACTGCGCTCTACGACCGGGTGAAACTGGTGATGGAGCAGGTGGGCGAGCCCTTCGAGATGGTGTTTGTGGACGACGGGTCGCGTGACCGGACGTATCGGCTGCTGGAGGAGATTGCGGCGGTGGACAGCCGGGTGCTAGTGATCCGGCTGCGGAGAAACTTCGGGCAGACATCGGCGCTGGCAGCGGGGTTTGATCATGCGCAGGGCGAGTTCCTGATCTCGATGGACGGCGATCTGCAGCACGATCCGGAAGAGATCCCCAACTTTATTGCGCGGCTCGAAGAGGGCTATGACGTGGTGAGTGGATGGCGCGCGCAGCGGGGGGACAACCTGCTGCTGCGGCGTATTCCATCCGCGTGTGCCAACTGGATGATGGCGCGGCTGAGCGGGGTGGAGATCCACGACTTCGGCACGACGTACAAGGCGTATCGGCGCGAGGTAATCCACAACATACCGCTGTATGGAGAGATGCACCGGTTTATCCCGGCGCTGGCGAGCTGGTACGGCGCCAGCATCTGCGAGATACCAATTACGAATCCGCGGCGGCGGCATGGACAGAGCCACTATGGGCTGGGGCGCACGATGCGCGTGTGCTTTGACCTGATGACGGTGCGGTTTCTATTGCGGTACATGACGCGACCGCTGCACTTCTTCGGGTCGATCGGCGCGCTGGGCATGCTGGGCGGCAGCGGGCTGGCGGCGTGGCTGCTGATGCTGAAGGTGATGACCGGGCAGCCCGTGATGCAACTGCACGGGCCGCTGTTTGTGATTGCGGGTGTGCTGATCCTGGGCGGAATCCAGATGCTTGGGATCGGCTTCCTTGGCGAGCTGCAGGTGCGGCACTTCCACACGCCGAGCCACCGCGCGCCGTATGCGATCGAGCGCATTCTTCGGCTGCGGTCGAGCGAAGAGCGCTTGATGCGGTAGGGCTGGACGTGCGGCGATTCGTAAAAGCCATCAGCGTGGCGCTGGGCGGCGCGATGTGCTGTGTCGGCGGCCTTCTGTTTTGTCTCGGGCTGTCCGGGTGCCTCGTCGTCAGCTATTCGACAGAGAGTGGATGGTGGGTATGGCCGGGAAGTTTTGTGGTCACGCTGGGGATTGCGCTGGTGTGGTGGCTGAGCAGACGGCACTGAGCTGTCGCGTTCTGTATCCGGCTCGCGGTATAGTTGAGCGGAATCGATTTGCACACAATTTGCGGTGCGGGTGAGCGAGGACGGTGGTTTATGCCTCTGAAGTTGAAGGTAAATGGCGAAGTGATGCAGGTGGATGCGGCGCCGGAGATGCCGCTGCTGTGGGTGCTGCGCGACCTGCTGGACCTGAAAGGCGCGAAGTTCGGATGCGGGGCGGGGCTGTGCGGCGCGTGCACGGTGCATGTGAATGGGCGCGCGGTGCGGTCGTGCATTACGCCGGTGAGTTCGGTGGCGAACGATGCGATCACGACGATTGAGGGGCTCTCGCCGGATGGCAGCCATCCGGTGCAGACGGCGTGGATTGAGGAAGACGTGGCGCAGTGCGGGTACTGCCAGGCAGGGCAAGTGATGACGGCGGCGGCGTTTTTGAAGGCCACGCCAAATCCGACCGACGATCAGATTACGAATGCGATGACGAATAACCTGTGCCGTTGCGGGACGTATCCGCGGATTCAGGTTGCGGTGCGCCATGCGGCGATGCTTGCGGCCAAGGCCGGCGGGAGGCAGTCATGAACTTGAATCGACGAAGCTTTCTGCAGATCAGTGTGATGACGGGCGCGGGACTGGCGCTGGGTGTGTTCGACCGTGACGAGGCGCAGGCGCAGTTTGGGGCGCCGATGAATCTTTCACCGCTGGCGTTTATCGCGATTGCGACCGACGGCACAGTGACGATCATGGCGAAGACGCCGGAGACGGGGCAGGGCGTGAAGACGATGCTGCCGATGATCATCGCCGAGGAGCTGGATGCGGACTGGGCGAAGGTGCGCGTGAAGCAGGCGGACCTGGACGACAAGTATGGAAGCCAGTTTGCGGGCGGCAGCACGACAACGCCGACCAGCTGGATGCCGATGCGGCAGGTAGGCGCGGCAGGGCGAGCGATGTTGATTTCTGCTGCGGCGCAACGCTGGAGCGTGCCGGAGGGTGAATGCAGCACAGCGACGGGGCGCGTGATGCATACGGCATCGGGCAAATCCGCCGGATATGGAGAGCTGGCGGAGGATGCGGCGAAGCTGACGCCGCCGAAGCTGGCTGAGGTGAAGCTGAAGGACGCGAAGGATTTCAGCATCGTCGGCAAGCCGCAGAAGAATGTGGACAGCAAAGCGATTGTGACGGGCAAGGCCGTCTTCGGGATCGACTGCAAGGTTCCGGGGATGCTGCATGCGGTGATCGCGAAGTGCGCGGTGTTTGGCGGCAAGGTGAAGAGCGCGAACCTGGACGAGATCAAGAAGCTGCCCGGCGTGAAGTACGCGTTTGTGATTGAAGGAACGATTGCGGACACGAAGGTAGTGGGTTCGGACCCAGGAATGGAGCCGGGCGTGGCGATTGTTGCCGACACCTGGTGGCAGGCGCAGAATGCGCGCAAGAGCCTGAAGATTGACTGGGACTACGGGCAGGGTGCGACGCAGAGCAGCGAGAAGCTGGCTGCACGCACCGCAGAGCTGCTGGCCGCGGAGCCAATGACCACGCTGCGCAGCTATGGCGACGTGGATGGCGCGCTGAAGGGCGCGGCGAAGACGGTGGAGGCGACGTACGAGTATCCCTTTATCCCGCACAGCACCTTGGAGCCGCAGGGGTGCACGGCATCGTTCAAGGACGGCAAGCTGGAGCTGTGGACGACGGCGCAGATACCTTCGGGCGCGCGCGGCGCGGCGGCGCAGGCGGCGGGAGTGAAGCCGGGCGATGTGACTGTGCATCTGGTGCGCGCGGGTGGAGGCTTTGGACGCCGGCTCTCGAACGACTATGCGGTAGAGGCTGCGTGGATCGCGAAGCAGACGGGCGTTCCGGTGAAGCTGCTGTGGTCGCGCGAAGACGACATGGGGCACGATGACTACCGGCCGGGCGGAACGCACAACTTCAAGGCGGGGATCGACGCGCAGGGCAAGCTGACGGCGTGGCGGCAGCACTTCGCGACGTATGGCGACGGCGCACGCTATGCCTCCGGCGCAAACATCGACGCGACGGAGTTTCCATCAGGACGGGTGCCGAGCTTTGGGTCGTATACCTCGACGCAGCCGATATGGCTGCGCACCGGAGCGATGCGCGCACCGGGACATAACGGATATGCGTGGGTGATCAAGAGTTTTGTGGATGAGGTGGCGACGACGGCGGGACGCGATCCGCTGGAGTTGCAACTGGAGGTGCTGAGCGCGACACCGGTGGCGCCCGAGGCGGGACGGCGCATGATGGACTCGATGAATGCGGACCGGCTGAAGGGCGTGCTCGAGCTGGTGGCGGAGAAGTCCGGCTGGGCGCAGCGGAAGAAGACGCCGGGGCGCGGCATGGGCATCGCGTGCCACTACTGCCACCAGGGCTATGTTGCGATTGTGGCAGAGGTGTCGGTGGACGCGCAGAACCGCATCACGGTGGAGCATGCGTGGGCGGCGGTTGACGTGGGCAACCAGATCGTGAACCCCTCGGGCGCGCGGGCGCAGGTGGAAGGCCAGATCATCGAGGGCATGAGCCAGATGCAGCAGGAGATCACGCTGGTGGACGGCAAGGTGCAGCAGACGAACTTCAACCAGAACTGGCCGCTGAAGCTGAAGCAGACACCGAAGATCGACGTGTTCTGGAAGATGACGGAGTTTTCGCCGACCGGGCTGGGTGAGCCGGCGCTGCCTCCGATGCTGCCGGCTGTGACGAATGCGGTGTTCGCCGCGACGGGCAAGCGCATCCGCACGCTGCCGCTGGCGAAGAGCGGGTTCAGCTTCGCGTAGAAGCTTCATGCGCGAGGGTATTTCTGGCGATTGATATGCTTAAGCCATGATCTTGAGAGAGCTGCGCACGGAAGTATTGGAAGCGAACCTGGAGCTGGTGAAACAGGGGCTGGTGCTCTACACGTTTGGCAATGCGAGCGGCGTGGACCGCGAGCAGGGGCTGGTGGTGATCAAGCCCTCGGGTGTGGACTACGACGAGCTGAAGCCCGAGCACATGGTGGTGACGGACCTGGACGGCAAGATCGTCGAGGGGACGCTGAAGCCGTCGTCGGACCTGGATACGCACACGCTGCTGTATCGCGAGTTCAAGACGATTGGCGCGGTGGTGCATACGCACTCAGAGTTTGCGACGAGTTTTGCGCAGGCGGGGATGGCGATCCCGGCGCTGGGGACGACACATGCGGACTACTTCTACGGACCGGTGCCGTGCACCAAGCCGCTGACGGATGAGGCGATCGGCGGGCGATACGTGCATGAGACTGGCCTCGCGATTGTGGAGGAGTTCAAGGGCAAGGGCATTGACCCGATGGCGGTGCCGGCATGCCTGGTGGCGGGGCACGCTCCCTTTGCGTGGGGTAAGAATGCGCACGACGCGGCGCACAATGCGGTGGTGCTGGAGTACTGCGCGAAGATGGCCATCAAGACGCTGACGCTGAAGGCCGAGACGAATGTGGTGACGCAGGCGCTGCTGGACCGGCACTACTTCCGCAAGCATGGGCCGAAGGCGACGTACGGGCAGGGGTGAATATAGCGATGAATTTTCCCTTGACTCGCCGAGGCACCAAGCCTTAAGGTTCAAGTCTCACGGCACAGAGCAGACCGGGCCCCGGGTTGCCGTACGAGGAGGCCACATGTTTCTTCTGGATAGTTCTACGGTTACAAGCGCCGCGCCTGCCGTGGCGCAGGCCGCTCAACACTCGCTCAATGGTGGGCTGGTCAACCGGGTTCCCGCCCTGATTACGGCTGTGGGAGCGCTGGGCACAGCGGCCTATGGACTGGTAGATACGCTGAAGGCGGTCCCGTTCACGGGCGGCGGGCTCTCGGTTCGAGGCATGGGATACATCAAGAAGACTCTGACGCCGTTTCTGCCGGCGACATCGATCGGCAGCGACGGGTCGGTGCTGTCGCGCGAGTCTGTCTTTCAGACGCTGCAATCGAACTGGATCAACGGTATGGCGTCGACCGATCAGCAGGCGATTGCCAAATCGCTGATCAAGCTGCGCATGGATGTGAAGAATACGGCGTGCTTCGCGACCCTGACGGGAGTGGATGGAGATCTCCTGAAGAGTGTGGTCGGAAAGATGGTCAACGGAACGGCACTTGAAAAGAACGAGACGGACGCGTACGGACGGTTCGATCTGGTGCTGAGTACCATCATCAACCAGGCTTACGAGCGCGCCGACCAGGAGTACCGCAATACGGCGAAGCTGGCAGCGGTGCCTATCTCCGTGGCGCTCGCCGTGTGCGCGGCGTGGATGATCGCGGGCACGTTTGATGGCGCACATATTACCGCGGCAGTGGTGATCGGCGTGGTGGCTACGCCGCTGGCTCCGATTGCAAAGGACCTCTCGAGCGCGCTACAGGCGGGCGTGAAGACCATGCAGGCGTGGAAGAGCTGACCCATGAGCTGGCTGCTGACTACGCGCGCGTTGCCTGGTGGCGGGCCGGTGGCTCCGATCCAGGCGTATGCGAATCCGCCGGACAGCAACGGCGTGCTGATGAATCAGCTGATCGGAGCGTGCAAGGGCAAGGATGTGCTGATCGCGACGCACGGATTCAACGTAAACCAGGAGGAAGGGATTGCCCATCTGGCGCAGTGGGAGCCGCTGCTGAGCCTGCCTGGCGAGGCGGTGTACGTGGGCCTGCTGTGGCCCGGAGATTCGGTTTGGCTGCACGCGCTGATCTATCCGGAGGCGGCCAAGGTGGCCAAGCAGGCGGGCGATGAGTTGTCCTCGTGGCTGAACAAGAATCTTGCGGGCGCGGCGAGCCTCTCCTTTGTCTCGCACAGTCTGGGCGCGCGCGTAGTGCTGGAGACGATTGGCGGGCTGGATTCGTCGTTCCAGGTACGGCGGCTGCTGCTGATGGCTGGAGCGATCGACGCCAACTGTCTGGGCAGCGAGTATGCCGCCGCGGCTAAGCGGGTGCAGAAGATATCGAACCTCGCGTCGCGACAGGACGACGTGCTGAAGTGGGCGTTTCCACTGGGCAACCCAATCAGCGGGCTATTTGCCGACGGGCATCCGTTCTGGAAGGCGGCCATAGGACGGGAGGGTCCGACGGCGAGTCCACCGGCGCCTGCGCAGTTCGACAAACGGTGCATGATGCCGCCGCCGTGGGGTTATGGGCATGACGCTTATCTACCTCCTCCTACACCGATGCCGGTGTCGGCAGCGTTCGCGATGCCGGTGAACGATCCGGTGCCTGTGGATGCTGAGCCGGCGGCCTACACGCCCGCGGCGTATGTGAACGCGCCGAGTGGGCTCGACGCGGACTGGAAGGGCGCGTGGACGGCTGGATTCGAGTCGACGCGACTGGGGTAGGCGAGATCAATCTTTCGCGGTGAGTGCCTAGTGTGTGGCGGGGAAGGACTTCCAAGGGTTTTGAGCGAGGCGGGGGCGCCACGAGAGGAAGTTGGCGACGGAGAAGGTGGGGCGGGTGGTGGCGAAGGCGCCGTTGGGGGCGACCTCTGACCACGCGAGGGGCATGGAGACTTGGACGCCGGCGCGGGCGCGGGGCGAGTAGGGCGCGACGGCGGTGGCGCCGCGCTCATTGCGGAGATAGTCGAGGTAGATTTTGCCGGCGCGGGCGGCCTTGGTCATCTTGGTGAGGTAGAGCGCGGGGTGGTCACGCTCGAGGGCGAGGACGAACTTGTGGGCGAATTCTTTGGCAGCACTAAAGTCGACTTTGGGTGATGGCGTGATGGGCACGACGACGTGCAGGCCTTTGCCGCCGGTGGTCTTGAGAAAGCTGACGAGCTTGAGCTTCCTGAGGCGGTCGCGGAGTTCGAGCGCGGCAGCAACGACGGCGGACCAGGGGAGGGACTCGTCGGGGTCGAGGTCGAAGATGAGGCGGTCGGGGTGTTCGAGGTCGGAGTTCTTGGAGCCCCATGGGTGGAGCTCCAGCATGCCGAGCTGCGCGAGCGAGGCGAGGATGGTGGGCGTGGCGGACGGGCCGGAGAGCGTGATGTAAGGCTCGGGCGTGCCGGTCTTTTTGTCGGCGACCATGACGGTGCCGATGCCGGGTGGGAGCGTGGCGTTGACGTGCTTCTGAAAGAAGCACTGGCGCGCGGGGCCGTCGGGGCAGCGGACGATGGAGAGCGGCCGGCCGGCGATGTGCGGGAGCATGGAGGGGGCGATGGCGTAGTAGTAGTCGGCGAGGGATTGCTTGGTGAGGCCGGAGCCGGAATCGAGGACCTTGTCGGGATGGGTGAGGCGGATGGGCGGGTGTTCGAGGGGTGTGGTCACGGGTTTGTCACCTCGTGGAGAGTTTTCTTTCCCACTCATCCCGCGAAGTGCGCGGGATGAATGGGCCACCCGGGATTCTTTGCCGGGTTTAGTGCGTGATACGACGGATGCGGTGTTTTGTGGGCGGGAGGATTTGGGGGTTGGTGCGGAGGTCTCGCGGGTGACTTCGGCGGCGGGCTTGTCTTCGCGCAGGCCGAGGAAGGCGGCCTGGCGGACGAGGTTGTCTGAGGTCCACGTAGCGAACCGGACCTGCGCGACGAGTTCGGGACGAACCCAGCGCGCGCCGCGGCGCTGGTCGGCGGGGAGGGTTTGCGAGAAGGGCGAGGTGGACTGCGTGAGCGCGTCGAGCTTGTCGCGGAGGAACCGGTGGGTCTTCTGCGAGAAGCCGGTGCCGGTACGGCCGGCGTAGACGAGCTTTTCTTTCTGGTAGTAGCCAAGCAGCAGTGCGCCGATGCCGTGCATGCCGGCGTGTCCGGCGGAGGGGAGGGTAAAGCCGCCGATGACGAGCTCCTGCTCATGGAGACACTTGCACTTAATCCAGTCGGAGGAGCGGCCGGAGTGGTAGGCGCCGTCGGCGCGTTTGGAGACGATGCCCTCGGCGTGCATGCGGCAGGCGTTGCGCAGGATGGCTGGGCCGTCGCCGGTGAGGTGGTCAGAGAGGTGGATGACGCCAGATTTGAGGGTCGCGATGAGATCGTTAAGGAGAGCCTTGCGTTGTGTGAGTGGAAGCGCGCGGGTGTTGCGGCCGTTGAGATGGAGGAGATCGAAGACGAAGTAGGTGAGGTGGTGCGGTGTGTCTTCCTGAAATGCGGCCTGGAGGTCGGCGAAGCTGGTGGTGCCGTCGGGGCGAAGGACGACGACCTCGCCATCGAGGGTGCAGGAGGCGGCGGAGAGGCGGGCGATCTCGTCCGCGATGGGCTTCATGCGGTGGGTCCAGTCGAGGCCTTTGCGGGTTAGGAGTGTGACTGGATTTTCTTTGCCGCGGGCGCTTCCGCCGGACTTGCGGGCCTGGATGCGGTAGCCGTCGAGCTTGAGTTCGTGCAGCCAGCCGGCGGCGCTGGGAGGAGTTTCGGCCTGCTGGGCGAGTTGGGGAGGGAGAAAGTCGGGCTGGGTTTCGCGAGGGAGAGAAGTGAGGGAGGGCGTCACTTCGCTAGTGGGGGAGCGGGCATTTCGCATCCCGCCCGTCCGCGCGCTGACGCCCGCGTACGAATGGGGCACCCGGCCGGTTGCGGTGGGATCATCGGCGGACTTACTGGGTTGTGCGTACCAGGCCTGCGAGCCGGAGCGCGTATCCTTCGAGTTCCAGACGTGGTCCTCGCTGGCGGCGATCTGATCCATGGTGCGGCCGGTGACAACGGAGTTGGGTTCAGACTCGGTGATGGAAGGTCCGGTGGGCGGTCGCTCGAAGTCGTCGTGTTCCTTGATGAGCAGCCAGTTGGGTTTGGATTCTGAACCACCAGACTTGCCGTGCATGCGGATGAGCGCCCACTTGCCCTGCAACTTGGTGCCGTGCAGGATGAATTTGAGCGAGCCGCTCTTGAGGCCGGCGTCGACGTCCGGATAAGCAGGCTGGGGCTCCCATGTGCCCTGGTCCCACAGCATCACGGTGCCGCCGCCGTACTGTCCCTTGGGGATGATGCCCTCGAAGCCGCCGTATTCCATGGGGTGGTCTTCCACCTGGACTGCGAGGCGTTTGTCCGCGACGACGTAGCTGGGACCTTTAGCGACGGCCCAGCTTTTGAGCACTCCGTTCCAGCCGAGGCGGAAGTCATAGTGCAGATGCGAGGCAGCGTGCTTTTGTATGCAGAAGGGGAGTGCCGCGGGGTTGGAGGTCTTCTTTGCGTCGTTCCTGCTGCCGGATGGTTCTGCGGTTACGTGGAAGTCGCGCATGGAACGATAGCGCGCGAGCTGCTCGTCAACCGCTGAGGAGGCAGACTGCTTTTTTGCAGCAGTAGATTTGGCGGACTTCTTTGCCGCGGTCTTCGCTGAGGACTTAGTAGACTTCTTTGGGAGCTTCTTTGTCGGCGCCATAGTATCGCTCCATCTGAAGTATCAGATGCGGGCGATTCAAGAGTAATGCATACGCGGTTATGCGGACTTGCGGCGGGACACAGATTTGGCTGCCTTGGGCTTGACGAGGGAGATGCCGGCGGCTTTTGCGGCTGCGGGTTCGCGTTCGCTGGCGGAGGGTTTCTTCTTGGGAAGCTTGGCGGTCTCGGATTCTTCGGCGACGCTCTTGCGCAGGGCGTCCATCAGGTTGATGACCTTGGCGCGGTGCGGCGCGGCGGCTTCTTCCTGCGGGATGGGCAGGTGCTTGAGCTTGGCGTCGACGAGTTCCTTGAGCGCGATCTCATAGCCGTCGGTGAACTTCGTGGGATCGAACTTTGCGGTGCGCTTCTTGATGAGCGATTCGGCTAATTCAAGTGAATCGCTGTCGACCTTCACCTTCTTGATGTCCTTGAAGTACTCGGCGGCCTCGCGCAGCTCTTCCTGGTAGCGCATGGTGTAGGCCATCATGCCCAATTCGTCGCCTGCGGCGGCGGTGATGGCGAGAATGTGTTCGCGGCCGCCGAAGGCGATCTTACCGAGGCCCGCGCGTTTGGATTTCGCGAGCGCGGTGCGGATGACGGCGAAGGCTTCGGCCTGGATGTCGTTCTCAGGGACGACGAAGTAGGGCTTCTCGAGATATTCGGGCGCGACCTCGGAGAGGGAGACGAACTGCGTGATCTCGATGGTGTTCTTGGAGGGGACGCGCAGGTTGGCGATCTCAGAGGGCTCGATCAGGACGTACTGGCCCTTGGAGTATTCGTAGCCCTTGACGATCTCGTCCTTCTCGACGGGCGCGGCGGCCTGGTCGGGCGCCTCTTCGATGGCGGAGGCGAGAACCTTCTGGTGGCGGACGCGCTCACCGGTGGAGCGGGAGATCTGATGGAAGCGGATCTCGCCCTTGGCTTCGGTGGCGACGAAGAGTTTGACGCCGACGCTGACGAGCGAAATCTGAATGTGACCTGACCAGTACGGACGCGGCAAAGCGACACCTCACGAGACTTACATTCCCGATGATTGAGATTCACGGAAGAGGTGTCAAGATGCGTATTGGGTTATGAGGACTTGGTTATTGACGGAGATGGCAACGGGCAAAAGCGGCCGGGGGGTGTGGCATCGCGGGTGGCATAGCCACCCTGGATCGGAAATCTGCTTGTGTCGACGGTGCGGAGAGACGTGTTAGCCTGACGCAACCTTAGACGGGAGCTCAGCAGATGCCACGACGCCACCGGGTCCCTTTGTGGGTGATGGGTCTCACCAATCTGACGTACGGTCTGTATGGCGGGGTGGTCGCGTTTGCGGTGCCGCAGTTGCTGGGTGAACGCGGCGTGCCAGAGACGGCGATTGCCGGTCTGACCGCGATTGCATTCTCGCCGGGATTCTGGTCGTTTCTGTTCAGTCCGATTCTGGATGTTCGCTTCAGCCGGCGCTGGTACGCAGTGGTGCTGGCCATTGCTTCTGCATTGTCGCTGGTCGTGGCCTTTCTAAACCTCGATCACATGGCGCTGCTGGAGGCGGTGCTTACCGCGGGCTTCTTTGCTGCATATTTGTATCAGAGCGCGGTGGGTGGGTGGCTCTCGTCGATCACTTCCGCGGACGAAGAGAAGTCCGTGAGCGTGTGGATCACGGTCGGCAATGTGGGCGGCTTCAGCCTGATGGCCATCGGGTGCAATCAGTTGGTGCGACATGTCTCGCCTCTTAGCGCCGCACTGGTGCTCGGCGGGGTGGTCTTGATTCCGATCATTCCGTTTGCCTTTATGCAAGCGCCGGGGCCGGACCGGCGGCTGGCGAGCGAATCGTTCCCGCAGTTCTTCGGCGACCTGACCAGACTGGTGAGGCGGCGCGAGGTGCTGATCGCGATCCTTCTCTTTGTGGCTCCGGCGGGCACGTTCTCGCTGACGAACTTCCTTGGCGGACGTGGCAGCGACTTTCATGCAACACCGGGATTTATAGGCCTGGTGGGTGGAGTGGGCGTCGCGGCCGGTGGCCTGCTGGGGTGCTTTCTCTTTCCCGCACTGAGTCGCCGGGTGCCGCTGCGCGTGCTTTATCTCAGTGTGGGGGTGATCGGCGCTCTGGGAACGCTGGGGATGGTTCTGCTGCCGCGCACGCCGGCCTCCTACGCGATCACTCTGATTGGGGAGAACCTGTTCCAATGCGTGGCCATCACAACCAGCATCGCGATCACGATGGAGACCATTGGCCGCGACAACCCGCTGGCCTCGACGACATTCTGCTTCATCACGTCGGCTTATGGCGTTCCGATTTCGTACATGCTCTATGTCGACGCGTTCGGCTATAGGCACAGAGGAATCGGTGGCAGCCTCGCGATTGATGCGGTGACAGGAATTGCTGCCAGCGGACTGCTGGCTGCAATGCTGCTGTGGCTGAGGCGAAGAGCTATGCGAGCGGAGAACGTAATGGTCTGAGTGCCGGATGCGATTTCGGACTAGGACTCGTAGCTTTCATCTTTGAGCACTTCGGCGTAGGCGGGGACGGTGAGGAACTCGGGGAAGGTGGGCGATTCGATGAGCTTGCGCATCAGGTCGGCGGCGCGCTCGTAGGCGTTGTAGCGGGTGGCGTCGACCTTTGGCCTGGTGGCGGCGAGTTCGTCGGCGATGGTCTTTTCAACAAGCGATGTGCTGATGGCGGTGCCGGTGATGGGGCCTTCGGTGATCCGGGCGCCGTGGTGGACCCACTGCCAGAGCTGCGCGCGGCTGATCTCCGCGGTGGCGGCGTCTTCCATCAGGTTGAAGAGCGGCACGCAGCCGATGCCGCGCAGCCACGCCTCCACGTAGCCGAGGCCGACGGCGACGTTCTGCTTGAGGCCTGCTTCGGTGATGGTGCCGGTGGGGACCTGAAGCAGGTCGGCGGCGGTGGCGGTGTAGTCGGGCAGTTGCTTGGTGATCTGGTTCGCGCCGGGCATGATGCGGTTGAAGACCTCAAGCGCGATGGGCACGAGGCCGGGATGCGCGACCCATGTGCCGTCGTGGCCGTCGGTGGCCTCGCGCTCCTTGTCGGCGCGGACGCCGGCGATGGCTTTCTCATTCGCTTCGGGGTCGGACTTGATGGGGATGAGCGCGGACATGCCGCCCATGGCGTGGACATTGCGGCGATGGCAGGTCTTGATGCAGAGCTTGGAGTAGCTGCGCATGAAGTGCGTGGTCATGGTGACCTGCGCGCGGTCGGGCAGGACGATGGAGGTGTCGCCGGCGAGCTTTTTGATGAAGGAGAAGATGTAGTCCCAGCGGCCGCAGTTGAGGCCGGCGGAGTGGTCGCGCAGCTCGTAGAGGATCTCGTCCATCTCGAAGCTGGCGAGGATGGTCTCGATGAGCACGGTGCCCTTGATGGAGTTCCTGGGCAGGCCAAGTTCGGTCTCGGCCTGGACGAAGACGTCGTTCCAGAGGCGGGCCTCAAGGTGCGACTCCATCTTGGGCAGATAGAAGTAGGGGCCGGAGCCGCGGGTGAGAAGTTCCTTGGCGTTGTGGAAGACGTAGAGGCCGAAGTCGAAGAGGGAGCCGGACATGGGTTCGCCGTCGACCGTGATGTGGCGCTCTTCGAGGTGCCAGCCGCGCGCGCGGACGAAGAGGACGGCGGGGGAGTCGATGAGTTTGTAACTCTTTTTGGTGGCTGGGTCTTCGAAGGTGATGGTCCGGCGGACGGCGTCGCGCAGGTTGAGCTGGCCGTCGAGCAGGTTGTCCCAGGTGGGAGTGGTGGAGTCCTCGAAGTCGGCCATGAAGACTTTGGCGCCGGAGTTGAGCGCATTGATGATCATCTTGCGGTCGACGGGGCCGGTGATCTCGACGCGGCGGTCGAGGATGTCGGCGGGGAGGGGCGCGACGGTCCAGTGGGCTTCGCGGATGGATTTGGTCTCGGGCAGGAAGTCGGGACGCTGGCCGGCGTCGAGCGCAGCCTGGCGGGCGACGCGGGCGGCGAAGACGTTCCTTGCGGCGGGGTTGAAGGTGCGCTGCAGGCGGACGATGAAGTCGAGGGCTTCGGGCGTGAGGATCTCAGCGTGGCGGGCAGAGATGGGTGCGGTGAAGGTGACGCCTGCGGGAGCGGTGATGGTGGGCATAGGAGTCTATGGTAGCGACAAGCTGGTTAGTTGGGCAAAGAAGCGGATTCCTTCGCATTCGATCCCGCTGAGCGGGACGAACGCTGCGGAATGACAAAAGCAAATGGAACCTACGTGCGTTTGTGGATGGCGAAGTAGGGCTGGTTGCTGCAGGTGGAGTTGAAGGGCGGATGGAGGGTGGCGGCGTTGGCTGTGCGCAGCTCGAAGTAGTACTGGAGCGGGTAGGGCGAGTTGGTGTAGTCGGCGGGGATGGCGGCTACATATGTGCCGGGATGCTCGCTCATAGGCATGGAACGCCAGCGCTCGCCTTGGGTGACGTGGCGATACCAGAGGATGGCTTCGGTGACTGCGGGCGGAGTTGTGATGGAGACCGCGAGATCGCTGCCGGGGTGGAAGCTGTCGGAGGGCGTGTGGTGGGCGGCGATGGTGGTGCGATTTGATGCAGCGACGACCTGGTTACTGATCTGTTTGGCGAGGGATGTCTCTGTTGTCGGAGCGTAGCCTTTGAATAACTTTTCCATCTCGGCCAAGTCGGCGTCGATGGCAGCGAGGCGGTCGGCCCAGTTGCCGCGCCGGAAGTCTGGCCTGCCATAGCTGACGTCGGCGGCGTAGACAGATTTGGCGCGCGCGGAGAAGTCCGCCCAGGTCTGGCGCGCCTTGCGGTATGCGGCCAGGGCCAGCGTGCAGGCATCAGGCTCGGGCTGGCGTTCATTGATTGCGAAATAAAGCCCCGCGCGAAAGTAGTTCGCGTAGAAGCTGCCGAGGCCGTTGAGGATGAGGATGTCTTCCTCGGCGCGGCGGAACTCCGGCGTGCGGGCCTTGGCGCCGGCTGAGGTGCGGGCTTTGGCGAGGGCGTTGCTGGAGGTGGCAACGAGGGATTCAAGCCAGGAGATCACTTCGGAGGTGTTGTAGCGCGCGTCTGCCTTTCCTGAGACGAGGTTTTCTGCGTGCTGGCCGATGGAGGTGAAGAGCTGCGGGTCGAGCGGGGAGATGGCGGAGACGTTGTGAGGCGCCGGGTTGTCGGTATACGGCGGACGCCCGGTGTAAGGCAGGATATTCACCGAGGTGAGCATCTCCGGCCAGAAGTCGTGATTGGAGGCCGAGGGCAGCCATGCGGTGGTGACGAGCGGGAGGATGCGACTGGATGCGGCGAGCGCAGTCTCCAGCGCCGGGCCGGCGGGGCCGAACTGTTCGGCGAGCATGCGGTGGTAGAAGGTGGGGTCGGTATCCGGGTTGTAGAGGTAGCGTCCCCAGGTCATGTAGGTAAGGGTGAACTTGGCGGCGTCGAGCGTGGGTGATGCGATCGCGGTGTCAGCATAGGCGTCGCGGCCGCCGGGAAGGCCCGAGCCTTCGCGGCCTTTGAAGAAGAGCGGCTCCATGATCTCGAGACCGGCGGCGCCGCAGAAGTTGGCGCAGCGACCGTAGCCGGAGGCGAGCGCGGGATCAGCCCAGAGCAGATGACGCTGCGTGCCGGGCCAGACGCGAACGAGAATATCGAGGTTGTAGTCCTTCGAATAGAAGTCGCCGTAGCCGTAGCGGGTGAAGTTGCGCGCGCCGTTGGAGACGGCGAAGGTTCCGGTGACTCCGGTGCGGGGGTATTCGTAGGCGCGGATGTCGGCCTGGTGGTAGCCGACGCCGCAGTGCTCCGCCCAGAACTTGCAGCCGGCCTTGACGGGCATGCCGGTGGCCTTGGCGATGGCGATGGTCTCGGGGTCGAGGCCCTTGGCATGGAGGTCGAGCTCGATGATGCGCGGCTTGCCGTCCGCAGTACGCGCGGCGGGCACAGCCTCCCACAGCGTCTTCCAGAAGGGATAGCTGCCCTCGGGGATGCCGGACTCGCCGTGAATGCGCATGGTGAGTCCGGTGATCTGCGGGCAGGCCTTGAGGATGAGCGCGAGCGCGTCGCGGCAGTAGGCGGCGTGGGTCTCCGGAGTGAGGCCGACGATGTGGTGGTCGGAGTTGGGCGAGTTGGTCCACGCATAGGCGTGGGTCCAGATGCCGAGCTGGAACTCGAGGCCACGGCGCGCGGTTTCGGCGGCGATGAATTGGAGGGCTTCAAAGTTGCGCTGGCGTTCGCCGGGCTGGAGTGCAGGCTCCACATTTACCTGCTCGTAGCCGGGGACCTCGACGAGGTAGGGATAGGGGAAGTGGAGGTAGTCGCCGGTGACGCCGTTGGGGAAGTCATAGCCGAGGCCGAAGGTGAGGGCGAAGCGGTTGAAGCGCGCGGCGGCGAGTGTGTCGAGGTATTGGGTCCAGAAGGCGCGGTCGTAGTACCAGGGCTTGTCTTCGAGCTCGGAGCAGAAGCCGCGCGAGACGGCGCGGACCTTGTTGGGGGTGGTCTCGATATAGGGTGCGGCGAGATGGAGCGCGGTGATGGGATCGCGCCCCTCTGATGTTGCGGAACGGACGCGGTCAGCGAGTTCGAGGATGGCATAAGTGATGCCCCGTACATCGGAACCGGTGGCGAGAACTGAGGGAGCTTGGTTGAGATGTCCTGGGATTAGTGCAGTTGATTCCCGTTCGGAAAAGGTTGGCAGATTGGGGAAAACCGCAAGATTGCTGTCGACTGGAGCGATAACAATCATGGGACCATCGATGCGATCCCTCGTATCGAGATGAGCAGGAGAGATCGCTTCACGGAGTTTGTCTGCTGCCCAGCGGACAGTTTCATTGTTTGTAAGGGGCGAGTGTTCATCAACTACAACAGCGATGCGGCCGCCGGCGGGGGCTGCGTGGGCGAGCTTGGCGGCGGAGATGGAGGCGGCTGCGGCGGAGAGCTTGAGGAAGGAGCGGCGTGAAGGTCTCGGAGACATGGCGAATCCACGGTAGAAGATCGCGCCATGGTTGGCAAATAGCGCAGGCAGGCGTGCGCCATACGCAAAGTCTATGTGAAAACGCGTGTTGCTAGGCGAAGTGGAGCGAGGCGGACGCTGCATGGCCGAAGCGCGCCGTTGATGATGAGGGCGACGGACTCCTCGGTGAAGTCGAGTGAACGCCAGTTGGCGTAGGCGGGACCATAGATGAGGGCGCCGTGGCTCTGCAGGTCGGCTAGCATGGTGAGGCGGTTGACGGCGCTGGGATCAATGAGGGCAGACTCGAGCTCTTCAATGACAGGGTGGCAACTGGCGACGGCGGCGAGAACTTCTTCACGCGTGTAGGGCTGCGCGCGCGGGGGAAGGTCAGCGCCAAGCTGGAATGCGATCTCCGCTTCGAGGCCGCGATAGCGGAAGCGCGGGCCGGCCAGAAGCGCATCGCTTGCGGCCATCCAGGCGCGCGGCATGGGCGCGAAGAAGGGCGTGGCGTCGGCGGAGGGCGCGCCGATCTTCCAGCCACCGATCTCGCCGTAGGCCGCGGCCATGAAGGCGTGGATGCGCGTCACCTCTTCGAGCGACGTGGGCTGAAGGGCGGCGGGCAAGTCGGCGATGGGCGTGTGGGTGCGGCGGGCGTTCAAGAAGAGGTTTGCGGCTTCGAGAAGATCTTTCTCGCGGGCTCCGGGGATCATGGGTGCTCCTGATTGTCGGTCGATCATCAGTGTCGCTCAGGGAGGGAGTTGCTGCAACGCGGAGGGTGACTGAGAGGTTGCGGGCGGCGGGGAATTGCGTTGTGCGGGGTCCTACGACGGTGGTAGAAGAAGGACGCGGAGCGGGGCCGACTTCGACAACGCGAACCGAAGGGAGAATGCGATGCAAAACGACTGGAAGAGAAGGCTGACTACGGTGTGCGGTGTGCTGGTACTGGCGGCAAGCGTACCGGCCTATGCGGCGGTGGATTCGTTCATGACGATTGACGGCGCGCCGGGAGGAAAGATCCAGGTGATGAGCGTAGCTCACACGGGACGCGCTGGAGGACAGGCGGGGGAGATCATCATCACGAAGGAGATCGACCGGGCGTCGCCAATGCTGAACAGGGCATGCGCGTCGGGCAAGCACATCTCAATGGCGCTGGAGTTCTCGAGCGGCGCGGGTGCGGGCAAGCGCGCACAGAAGATTGAGGTGACGGATGCGACCGTCGTCTCAGTCCGCGTCTCCGGCCAGACGGAGACGGTGACGCTGCGTTATCCGCAGGTCGCCGTGACCTGGACGGACGGCGGCAAGACAGCGACCGACGATTGGGAGTCGCCGAAGTAGGATTCCCGTAACCGTGTCCCCGCTTCCGCTCCGCGTCACGCTCAGCAACTCAATCTGGGGCGGCGGCGGTCTTGAACCTTTCTTCGTCTTATTTCCCTTCACATTGTTGCCCGTTGGCACACTCGACGCCGTCTCCTCCAGCGTCATCACTGCCACGGTCGAGGCCACAGCTGCAATCCGGCCGCCATCACCGACGCACCCAGCACTGCCAAGCGCTGAGAAACGCGCAGGTCGCCGAGATCGGGCAGACGCGCAATATCCGGGAGACCAGCATCGGGTGCCAGTCGTCCGAGGTCACTAATCCGTCGGACAAGACCGCGGCCACCGACGACTGGGAGACGCCGCAGCCGGTTGTAGACTCGATGCATCGAGATGCCAGCTACAAATGAGAGCGCAGGAGAACTGCCGCGCTGCCTGGGACTGAAGGGCGCGGTCGCGCTGAATATGCTGGACATGATCGGCGTGGGGCCGTTCATCACGCTGCCGCTAATGCTGGCGGCGATGGGCGGGCCGCAGGCGATGCTGGGCTGGTTGCTGGGCGCGGGACTGGCGCTGTGCGACGGGCTGGTGTGGGCGGAGCTGGGCGCGGCGATGCCGGAGGCCGGCGGATCGTACGCGTTTCTGCGCAGGATTTATTCGGGACCGGATGGACGAAGCGGCGCGGGAAGGTTTCTGGCGTTTCTATTTTTGTTTCAGCTGCTGTTCTCTGCGCCGCTGTCGGTGGCATCGGGATGCATTGGGTTGGGGCAATACGCGACGTATCTGTGGCCGGGGCTGGCGGGGCACACATCGGCGCATGTGGCGCGGATAGGCGGCTATTCGGTTGGCGTGAGCGTTGGGCCGGCGACCGCGGTGGCGATAGCCGCAGTGATTCTCGCGGTGCTGTTCTTGTATCGCGGGCTGGCCAGCCTTCGTGTAATTGCGACCGTGATGTGGTGCGCGGTGATGGGGCTGATTGTGTGGATTCTACTGGCGGGTCTGATGCATGGGAGCCTGCGGCAGGCATTCGCATATCCGCCGGGAGCGTTTGCGCTGACGCCGGGGTTCTTCGCGGGGCTGGGCTCAGCGATGCTGATTGCGACCTATGACTACTGGGGCTACTACAACGTGGCGTTCCTGGGCGGCGAGGTAAAGGATGCCGCGAGGAATGTGCCGCGCGCGATCCTGATCTCGATTGTGCTGGTGGGCGCGCTGTATCTGGCGATGAACGTCAGCGTACTGAGTGTGCTGCCATGGCAGAGGTTGGTGGGCGCGCAGGATGGGGCTGCGGCCTTGTCTGGCGCCGCGGCCCTGTCTTTAGACTCGCGGCGCGCGGTGATTGCGGCGTTTATGGAGACGGCGTACGGACCAGGTGTGGGGCCGATGCTGGGGAAGATTGCTGCCG
Organism: uncultured Acidobacteriaceae bacterium; assembly: GCA_963766975.1. Taxonomy (GTDB): domain Bacteria; phylum Acidobacteriota; class Terriglobia; order Terriglobales; family Acidobacteriaceae; genus Edaphobacter. The sequence continues at coordinate 78,018 of CAVYCF010000007.1, read as the reverse complement.
TACTGGTAATGATTACGGCGTTTGCCAGCGTGTTTGCGCTGCTGCTGGGGTACTCACGGATTCCGTACGCAGCGGCGCGGGACGGAAACTTCTTTGCGGTGTTTGGCAGGGTGCATCGCCGGGGCTTTCCGAACATCTCGCTGCTGGCGCTGGGCATGGTGGCGGCGTGCTTCTGTTTCTTCTCGCTGGCGGACGTGATTGCGGCGCTGGTGGTGCTGCGCATCCTGTTGCAGTTTCTGATGCAGCACATCGGAGTGATCTATCTGCGCAGGACGCAGCCGGAGATGAAGCGGCCGTTTCGCATGTGGCTCTATCCGCTGCCGCCGGTGCTCGCGATTGCGGGATTTCTATTTGTTGTCGTGTCGCGGCAGAATTTCTTCCGCGAGGTGGCGGGAGCGGCGGTGGTGGTGGCGCTGGGGACGGTGGCTTACGTGGTGCGAGAGATGAGCAGCGGCCGGCAGCGCGAGGGATGAGGGAGCCGATTCGGCGACAAGATCGTCACATCCAGAACTGGGGCGAAAGCGTAATCTGAAGGAGTCGATATCTGGCCCAGCGAGTCTAAGATAAGACGCATCGACGATGGGTCGTAGGAGTACAGGAGGCTGGAACGATGCTGGTGAAAGATGCGAAGAGGCTGGGGACGGAGATCAAGTCGTCGGAGATAACGCCTAAGGGGGCGTTTCTGAGCCGGCGGAGCTTTGTCGCGAGCGCGGCGGCGGCAGGAGTCGGAGCGTTAGCGGCAGGGAAGTCGCTGATTGATCCGGCGGCAGCAGAGGCGCAGCAGAAGCTCAACGCCGCCCCGAGTAAGTACAGCGTGCCCGACCAGCAGACGCCCATTGCCAAGGCGACGAGCTATAACAATTTTTACGAGTTCGGCACGGACAAGAGCGACCCGGCAAAGAATGCGCACACGCTGCGTACGCGGCCATGGACGGTGGAGATCTCCGGGCTGGTGAAGGCCAAGAAGACCGTCGATATCGATGCGATGATGAAGTACCGGCCGATTGAGAGCCGCGTCTACCGGCACCGCTGCGTGGAGGCGTGGTCGATGGTGATCCCGTGGGACGGCTATTCGTTGAGCGAGCTGATCAACTGGGCGGAGCCGCTGCCGAGCGCGAAGTATGTGCAGTTCATCTCCGACCAGAAGTCGAGCGACATGCCGGACAAGCCAGGCGGATACGACTGGCCATACAGCGAAGGTCTGCGCATGGACGAGGCGATGAACCCGTTGTGCCTGCTGACCTTCGGCTGCTATGGACAGGAGTTGCCGAACCAGAACGGTGCGCCGGTGCGGGTGGTGAGTCCTTGGAAGTATGGCTTCAAGAACGGCAAGTCGATCGTGAAGATCAACTTCACCGACAAGCAGCCGCCCACTCTGTGGAACGAGCTGGCGCCGAATGAGTATGGCTTCTATTCCAATGTGAATCCGAAGGTGGACCATCCGCGCTGGTCGCAGGCGCACGAGCGAAGGATCGATGCGAGCTTTCTGCCGAAGACGATCCCCACGTTGATGTTCAACGGCTATGGCGACCAGGTGGCGAGCCTGTATGCGGGGATGGACCTGAGAAAAAACTACTGACACTGCACGCAGGAGTAGGATGCCGAACAAGTGGATTCCATGGGTGAAGGTGGCAGTGCATGGGTTGTGCCTGCTGCCGTTTGTATCGCTTTATCGGATGTACAAATCGGGGTCGCTGGCGCTGCTGGCCGATCCCATCAACTACATCACGCATCAGACGGGCTTCTGGGCGCTGTGGCTGCTGGTGATTTCGCTCGCGGTGACGCCGGTGCGCCGGCTGCATCCAAAGCTGGCGAACCTGGTGCGCTTCCGGAGACTGCTTGGTTTGTATGCATTCTTTTACGCAACGCTGCACCTGGCGACGTATCTGTTCCTGTTCTCCGGCTATGACGTGACGGCGGTGTTTGCGGGATTGCGCGCGGGGCATCCGGGTGTGATTGTCGATGAGTGGAAGCAGGTGTGGCCGACGATCCTGGACGACCTGAAGAAGCGATGGTTCATCCAGGTGGGACTGGGTACGTGGGTCATCTTGTTTGCGCTGGCCGTGACGTCACCGGCATTTGTGATGCGCGCGATGGGCGGCAAGGCGTGGCGGCGACTGCATTCGCTGGTGTATATCGCCGGGCTGGCCGGCATCACACACTGGTGGCTGCTGGTGAAGACCGGCGTACGCGCTCCCGGGCCGGTTACGGCGGTGCTGTTGGTGCTGCTGCTGGCGCGCGTGGTGTGGTGGGCGAAGGAGAAGTGGAAGAAGCGGCGGCCCACTGCGGCACCGGTTGCCGCTTAGGCTTAGTACGATCCATTTGGATCTGCTTCCCCACCATCGCGTGGTCGATCCGGGATCACACGCAACTTGCGACCACCAGACAGGTCTAATGGGGTGGAGAGGTTTGCGATGCGAGGGCTCCGGACAAAACGTGTTCTTCTTGCTGTTGTCTTGTTCTCTCTGAGTGCTCCGGCGGTGGCCCATTTGGGTGCGCAGCAATCTCCCGCGCCGATCGTCCGTCCGCGGCCTCCGTACAAGGGAAAAGCAGCTCTTGCACCGCCGAAGGCCGAAGCGCTGACTCCGTTGACGGAGCGCGAGCGAGCAGAGCAGATGCTGGACCGGTTTACCTTCGGCGCGCGGCCGGGAGACGTGGACCACGTACTGGCAATAGGCGTTGACAAGTGGTTCGAGCAGCAACTGAGCCCGCAAGCGATACCAGATGGCGATCTGCAGAAGCGGCTTAACGATTACCCGACACTCAACATGACGCCGCGGCAGGCGCTGACGGCCTTTCCGGACCGCGGAACGATTCAGCGCGTTTCGGATGGCAAGCAAGTTGCGCCTACTGATCCGCTGCTGGCGTCGGTGTACGAGGTGCAGGTCGCCAAGCTGCGCCGAGAGCAGGCAGAGCGCAAGCCGGACGCAGGCGGCAATCTTCCGCCGGAGCCGAGCGATGCAGACAAGGCCGCGGAGAAGCAGGAGGGCCAGATCACCGCTGCGCGGCTGGCGGGCGAGTCTGCTGGCGATGCCGAAGGGGCAGCGGATGGCGGCCATCCTGGCAATGCCTGTAGATGACCGCATCGCGCTTGACCGGAAGTGTGGGCGGAGACCAGCGCAACGCATTGCTGGCAGACTTCAATCCACGCGAGCGCGAGACGTTTCTGGCGATGGGCGCGGGAATTGGCGCGCAGTACCTGATCGGGCAGGAGCTGGCACAGGCCAAGATGGTGCGCGCGATTCTGAGCGAGCGGCAGCTACAGGAGGTGATGACGGACTTCTGGCTCAATCACTTCAACATCTACATCGGCAAGGACTCCGACCAGTGGTACACGACCAGCTATGAGCGCGATGCGATCCGCGCGAATGCGCTGGGGAAGTTTGGCGACCTGTTGCTGGCGACGGCCGAGCATCCGGCGATGCTGGTGTATCTGGACAACTGGCTGAGCATCGGCCCGGATTCACTGGCGAATGGGGTGAATCCGGCGAACCCGCGCAGCAAGCCCGGCAACAAGGGGCTGAACGAGAACTATGGTCGCGAGGTGATGGAGCTGCACACGGTCGGTGTGAATGGCGGCTACTCGCAGGCGGATGTGACGAACCTCGCAGCGATATTGACGGGGTGGACGGTGAATAATCCGGGACAGGCGGGCGGATTTCAGTTTGACGCGAAGCGGCACGAGCCCGGCACGAAGGTCTGGATGGGGCAGAGGATCGGCAACGGGCCGGTGTTTGTGATTCAGGGCGGGTCTGAGGCGACGGCAGTGAAGGCCGCGAGCACGGCGCCGGAGATGGACGAACAAGTGATGGGCGGCGGGATGGGCGCCGATGCGGCACAGCAGAAAGCGTTGGGCGTCGCGAATGCTCCGGGCAATGGAGGGATGCGTGAGGGGCTGGAGGCGCTGAATGCGCTGGGACATTCGCCGGCGACGGCGCACTTCATCAGCTGGAAGATTGCCCAGCGGTTTGTGGCGGACGACCCGCCGGAGACGCTGGTGCAGCGGATGGCGAAGGCATTTCTGGCGACGGACGGGGACATCAAGGCGGTGCTGCGGACGATGACCACGAGCCCGGAGTTCAACTCGACGAAGTACTTTCGCAACAAGGTAAAGACTCCGATGGAGTTTCTGGCGTCTGCGTATCGCGCGACGTTGACCGATCCGGCGAACCCGCAGGCGCTGGTGAACACGATGCGCGATATGGGTATGCCGCTCTACAACGCGCTGCCGCCGACGGGCTACTACATCACGGCGGACAAGTGGATGAACACGGGCGCGCTGGTCGACCGGCTGAATTTCGCGGTGCAGCTGACGGGCGGCAAGTTTGCGGGACAGAGGTTCGACGCGGCGAAGGTGGTGGCGCTGGGGCTGATGAGTGAACCGGCTGAGGAGATGGCGCAGAGCGCGGGATCGGGCGAAGAGGTGACGCTGGGGATTCTGGAGAAGACGCTGGTAGGCGGCGATGTGTCGGCGAAGACGCAGACGCTGATTCATCAGCAGATCGCGGACGCGCAGAAGAACGGGATCTCTTCGAGTGATTTGGTGAACCAGATGACGGCGCTGGTGATGGGCTCGCCGGAGTTTCAGGTGAGGTAAAGCTACAAGCCCGCAAAAAGATCTGTAGCCTGCTGCGCGGGCTGCGGGTGGGGCGTGGCGGCGAGGGAGTAGACCTCGGTGCCGGCGCGGGCCGCGAAGTTCGCTTGAAAGTTCTGCATCAGCGGGAGCTGTGAGGCGTGGGCGTGGAAGGCCTGGAACTTGCGGTCCTGCAGGCGGCGCACGTCGAGGGTGACGGTCCAGGGCGAGGGCAGCGGCGCCGGGCGGTTGGGCAGAAAGAAGTTGGCGGTGTTGTAGTAGAGGCGGTCGGCGGCGTGGATGGGGCCGAGATCCGGGAAGCGCTTGGGGCTGGCGGCCCAGTGGAAGGCCGCGGTGGTGAAGGCGGAGACCATGGTGTGGTCGGGGTGGGTGTTGAGGGCGCCGTCCATGCCGAAGGTGAGGACGATGTTCGGCTTCCATGCGCGCATCTTCTGAACGAGCAGCGCGGCGGTCTTCGAGAAGTCGGCGAACTCGAGCTGGGCGTCCTGGTAGTCGAGCAGCTCGTGGTGGGTGACGTCGAGGATCTTGCAGGAGGCGGCGAACTCCTGGCGGCGCATCTCGCCGAGGTGCTCGTTCGAGGTGGCGCCGACGCGGTTGGTGGCGGCCTGGCCGTCGGTGAAGCAGATGACGGAGGTCTCAAAGCCGGCCTCGTGGGCGAGCATGAGAGCTCCGCCGAAGCCGAAGCACTCGTCGTCCGGGTGGGCGGTGACGCAGAGGAGTTTGCGGGGCGACTTCGAAGACATCGGTGCTTCAAGGGTAAAACAAATGCGGGGATTCTTCGCCTACGGCTCAGAATGACAAGCAATTGGTGTTGTGGCGGGTTGATGGAGCAGCTCGTCGAGGGATGGTTCGGCGAGGGCGTCGGCGATGAGTGGGGCGTCGAAAGAATCTTCTTCGAAGAGCGAGGCGGTTTCGGGGAGGGCCTCTTCGGGGATGAGGGCGCGGACGGGGGCGAAGGTCTTGCGGTGCAGCGGGCAGGGGCCGAGTTCGCGCAGGGAGCGGCGATGCTCGGGCGTGGCGTAGCCCTTGTGCGAGGCGAGGCCGTAGCCGGGATGGACCTCGTCGAGCTCGCGCATGAGGCGGTCGCGGTGGACCTTGGCGATGACGGAGGCGGCGGCGATGGAGAGCGAGAGCGAGTCGCCGTAGAAGAGCTTGGTTTGAGGGCAATGGTGGTCGATGCAGACGGCGTCGATGAGGAGATGATCGGGCGCGAGGGAGAGGCCGCGGACGGCGAGCAGCATGGCGAGGCGCGTGGCCTGGTAGATGTTGATGCGGTCGATGGTGTCGACGTCGACCTCGGCGATGGAGATGCAGAGGGCACGCTTGCGGATGCGGCGGTCGAGCTTCTCGCGCTGGGCGCGGCCGAGCTGCTTGGAGTCAGTAAGGCCGGCGCGGGCGAGGGAGCTGATGCGGGCAGGCAGGATGACGGCGGCGGCGACGACGGGGCCGAAGAGCGCGCCGCGGCCGACCTCGTCCACTCCGGCGATGGTGCGGAAGCCGTGATAGCGCAGGGCCTGCTCGGGCGCGTCGGAGCAGACGAGCTGCCGGAGGAAGCGCAGCTTGGCGGTGGCGGCGGAGACGTCAGGATCGAGTTGGTACGCGCGCCGCATGAGGGTGAGTTTAGCGCGCGGGGCGGTGTGGGTAAGTGGAGCGTAGTGTGAGCGGCGGCGGGCGGCAGCGGATTGGATTGTGTCGAGCATGGGTACCCCCTCCCCCCCCTATCAAAATTGCATCATCATGGAAATAAATGGGTTACGGCTTGGCGTTCTGCAAAATCATGAAAATAGGGTGGTTAGCATGTGCAGTTCGCTCCATGTCTGCCAAAGTCATGAAAATACAGGCGCAGAGTTAAACGCGAAGGCCCAGCGCAGGGCTGGGCCGTTTCTCTTTCGATCTCTACTTCTATTTTAGCGGATGGAGCATAACTGGAATGCCAAGTTTCGGAGGGAGATAACGAATCTAGTCAGAGAAGGTTACGCGGAGGTGTGCCGAGTGAAGGGCTTGACACCAAGCGGATATTTCCGGGACCCGTCCTACTTTCCTGATTTTGCCCGATTGTCTGGTTTGCAGAGCATCTTGCAGTTGTCCGAAATAGTCTTGCCACCTAGATGCCAAGGCTTAATGTGGTCGCCTTCCATCTCTTCAATCTCCCAGTGCTTATTGCAGACCGGACAGATGCCCTTCTGTCGCTCATATGCTTCGCGTTTTTGGTTCGGAGAGAACGCGCGGATGTTCAGATAGCGCTCGTTGCTATCGAGAACATAGGAATATATGCCCTTTTTGCTGGTCACGTCTTCGTCCGCCATTAGCCGTGCTACAGTGTTCTCCAGTGTTTTGGAGTCCAGTTCCTTCTTTCCATGCGCGTTATACAGGGTGCCCCATTCCACGCCTTTCATTTCCTTGCGGTAGTTCGGGAATGTCGCTTTGACCCAGCTCATCACGTTTTGGAAATAAAGCCACAGGTCGTTGGCATTGGGCTTTGGCTGTTGCTTGCCCATGTAGTCCTCGATTTTTCCTTCACTGATCCAGTCGATCACCGTTTCGAGGTAGTCCTGACGGATCGGCGTTCCCGTGAGGTATTTGCCACCAATTGCATAGGCCGGGCAGCCAGTCTTACTGAAGTGTCGCTTTGCATCGGTCACCCACGGGCCGGAATAGACAGCATTGCGTAGCTCTTGTTGGGTCAACTCCTCACCAGCAATGTTGATAGTCCGGAACCACTCCAATCTCTCTGAGTCAGTGCCGCTGCAGCGGTAGATCATGAGCTTGTAGTTGAGCAGGGCCTCCTTCTCATCAGACTGTAGGTTGTCGAAGTAGCGACCCTCGAATGAAAAGTCACCGTTCACATACTGGCAGAGCGACAGCGTGCGCTGCTGGCCGTCGATGATCTCGAATCCTCCTTCCGAACGGACAGCCCAGTACATGACATTGAGCGGGAAGTTCTTGATGACCGTCCGGATTACGGCATCCCGCTGCGCGGGTTTGTAGATAAATTCCCGCTGATAGGGAGGTCGAATATCTAGCTCACCGCCGTAGCCGAATATGCCAGCCTCATTGTTGTCCTTGTAACCTTTGGTCAGCTCGCCTACTGTGGTTTCGTTCAGTTCGATATTCATTGGGCTGCCTTTCTCCGCTGAATGAGCAGACGAGCATAGGTGGTCTTCAGAACGCCGCCGACTCTCAGCACAGCTCGACGATTCAGGTCGCCAGGATTTGGCGCATCCTTTTTCGTATACTCCCGTGTCTTGAGGCCCGAATTATTATCCCTATCTGTGATCCCTAGAATCTCAAACTGGTTGGGGTTGTACTTGTCCAGGAAGGTGATCGGCACCCCCATCGCTTCTTCGTATCCTGCAGGGATGTCCTCCACCCTGCTCACCTCAATTGCGTCGTAGTTGTCGTAGTGAGGGAACTCTCCCGGAGTGTATTTCCTATAGCAGATCAACTCCTCGTGCCGCTTGGCGAGATCGAGGTTCGTGAGCCAGCAGGCATTACCCATGCTGCGCCATTTCCGCCCTTCATCATCCTCCCAGTAGCGGGTCTCGCGAGGCAGATAGTAGTCAGGCACCTGAAAAGCCATATCCCCGCTTCGGTATCCCAACCATACTTGGTTGGCCTTGATGAGGCGGAAGATCTCCTTATAGGTGACGGCATTCTGGTTGCCGACGATGAGGAACTTCTTGCCGTGCTCCATCAACTGCGCCACGTACTCACGAAAGAGGGAGAACGGAGGGTTAGTGACCACAATGTCTGCCTTCTTGAGCAGAGCAATACTCTCCGCACTGCGGAAGTCCCCGTCTTCCTTTAGGTGCTTGATGCCGATGGTCTCAGGGTCTGGTACTCCACCTTTTCCCCGGGTCCCCTTGTACCTCAGGTAGATTGCATGTTCAGAGTCGTTGCGACTGAACAGTTCGCGCGACTGGCTCTTATAGCAGGTGGCAAGGAGGCTTTTGAGACCCAGCTTCTCAAAGTTGTATGAGAAGTAGTGAAAGAAGTTGCTTACCCGCGGGTCGTCGCAGTTGCAGTAGACCGACTTGCCCTTGAAGTGGTCACGGTAGTGCTTCAGTTCGTTCTCGATGTCCGATAGCTGCGTGTAGAATTCATCCTGCTTTGCTTCTCGTGCTCTGGACAGGGATGAATTCTTTAACTTCTTGGGCATGTCGTGAATGTGTAATCAGCCTCGTGAAGAGGTTAGCACCCGGCGTGGGGTTCGCTTGCCGCTAAAGAGCCGGTCTGGCTGGGCCTGTGCCATAACCGTACATGGGTGGGACCGGGCGGGGCTGCGTCCTATACTGTCGCTGCGCCTGCGGCTTTGCTCCGGCCTCCGGCAGGGCGGGAGCGTCCCGCCGAGCGGGACGCTGGTTGATGTCCGGGCTGAAGCCCGGGCCTATCTCAGAGGCAAGGGCAGATGCGGGGGTCCCTCGACTGCGCCGCGCTGATGCGCGGCTCCGCCCGGGATGACGGCGGTTGAGGGAGAAAGGTTCGAGCGGCGGTGGCACGATGAGGTGTATCGGGGTCCTTCGACTGCGCATCGCGCTGGATGACATGGGATTTTGTAAGCGATTTGGCGGCACGCCTGAAGGCGTGCCCTTCCGGTACCAGCCTCGCCGAAATTCCGGTTCAGTTGTCGAGAGACGGCCTTTCGGCCTGATCGATGACGATGGTTGGGAGCGGCACCTTGTGCTCTTCGATACGGAGTCCGAGCTGGTCGTTCATCTGCCGCTCGAACTCGGCCTTGTCGGTGAATTCGGGCAGCTTCATCTCGAAGTCGTAATAGCCGTCCAGGCCTGTTTTGTCGACGGCCGGTGCGTCCTCGTAACCGGACCGGGCTGCAAAGAGCCAGACAAGATTGGGAATCTGCACCGCTCGCGCGATCAGGCGATCGTTCACGATCCGGAAGCTGCCAGGCGGAGGAGTCGTACTCTTCTGGTCCTCTTCATCGGCATCCTGATGCTGTGGCGGCGCTGGTACTTCCTTCAGCTTCGCGCCGCCCTTGGCCTGGACCAATGCGTAGGCTTCCGTGGCGTGCGCATCCTGATGCGTCTGGAGCTTGAATCGTGCGGCAAGTAATTGCTGGAGCTGCGGCTGCACGGCTTTGAGTCGTTCACGGTAGCTCATGGCGGCCCAGCCGGCCATGTCGGCCTCATCCACTTTGGCGACGAGGTCGTAGAGATCGGTCTGCGCCCACTTGGGACCGCCTGTGACGCTGCCTTCCTGAATGCGCGGAAAGTATGCCAGCCGTATGAAGCTGGCCAGCGGCTGGCAGCGGATGCTGAGTCGCCCAGATTCAGTAAGCTCGACAGCCGTTGAGGTGGTGCACTTGACGACCGGCTTGATGGTTGCAACTTCGAATGAGCGCGGAGCTTGAGCGACTGCGTGGAGCGGCGCAATTCCGATGAGAAGTAGTGGCACAAATGCGCGCATGGCTTCGCTCCCGAGGGCAATACGAATCTATGAGGATCTTTGGCAAATGCTGATTGTTAGACGATGGACAGAGAAATTCCTCCCAGGTGCCCAACTGCGAGGCACCCGGGGCACCCACCGTTTGTGGCTCGATCCCACTCATCCCGCAGAGTGCGCGAGATGAATGGGGCACGAATTCGTGGCGGAATAAATGCGGGGATTCTTCTCCCGCGTTGCGGGATCAGAGTGACAAGCGAGAAAGGTCAGCCGAGGCGGTTGAGCATTTCGAGGGGTGGGAGGCGGACGCAGGAGAAGATGGGGAAGTCCTTGAGGGTGTAGATGGAGATTTCGGTTTCGCGGAGCTGCTGGACGAGGTCGAGGAAGTCCTCGGGAAAGTTGGTCTCGAAGGCGACGACGAACTCCTGGTCATCGAGGCCGAAGGAGTAGGTGGTGTTGAGCTTGACGCGCGGGAAGGCCATGCCGATGCGGATGTGCTCGTCCATGAGGCGCTTGCGCTCGGCCATGGGGAGGAGATACCAGGGGCGAGTCTTCCAGAAGGGGTAGATGAAGATGTACTTCTGGCCGCCGGGGCGGATGGCGCCGCGGCCTTCGCCTTCGCTCTCGTCGGAGCGGTCGATCTGATAGGCGGAGCGCTTGGTCATGGCGAGGAAGTTGTGCGGGGTGGAGAGGTAGCCGCCGAGCGCGGTGCCGAGGAGCTCGGAGCGCATCTGGTTGAGCTCGTCGACGCCGTAGCCGATCGACCAGACGCACATGTCGACGTCGCCGCGCGTGCCGATGGTGGAGTAGGTGAGGGAGAGGAATTCGCCGGGCTTGTTCCACTTGTCGAGGACGGCGATGAAGGCGGCCTTGTGCGCGGCCTTTTCGGCGGCGGGAAGGCGGCGCCACTCCGGCATGACTTTATAGAAGCTGAAGCAGACGATCTGGCGGCGAGCTGGGGGTTCGCCGTGGGAGGACGGGGCTGCGGAGGCGGATGTGGTTGGGCGGGCGGGTGCGGGCGGCGTGAGGGTTTCGGCCATAAGGAGATTGTACTTCCCACTCATGCGCGATGATGCCGCGCATGAATGGGGCACCTGAACAAATACAAGGATCCTTCGCTGCGATCAGGATGACAGCAAGGACAAACGCAGGTCCCTCCGCTGCGCCGATGCTTCCGCATCGACTTCGGTCGGGATGACAGATCGAGGAGGGCTCAGCGCAGGAAGTCGAAGTTGCCGCTGGGGTTAGCGGTGGCGTGGGGCAGGTGCGTGCGGGAGTGGACGAGCGAGCTGGATGGGAACCAGAGCGGAATGGTGGGGAGGTCGATGGCGAGGATTTTTTGGATCGCGATGTAGTCGGCGCGGCGGTGGGCGTCGGCATCGGGGCCGGATTCGGCGGCGGCCTGTGCGAGGAGCGCGTCGATCTGTGGGTTGATGTAGTGGCCGCGGTTGGCGCCGCGCGGCGGCAGGCTGGTGGAGGAGTACATGTAGCGGAAGATGTCGGGGTCTTCGTTGGAGCCGATCCATTTGAGGGGATAGAGCTCGAAGGCGCCGCGGGTGACGTCGGAGTAGAAGGTGCCGAACTCGGCGGAGCGGATGGAGAGGTCGATGCAGGCTTCGCGGAGCTGCTGCTGGAGTGCGGCGGCGAGGAGGCGCTCCTGCTCGCCGGTGGAGATCTTGATGTTGAGGTGGAGGCGGACGCCGTGTGCGTCGGGATGGAGGCCGGCGGATTCGAGGAGCGCGATGGCGCGGGCGGGATCGTGCGGGTACTGGGTTAATTCTGCGGGCGGCGCGGCGAATGACGAGCCGGGCGGGAGCAGAGTGCCGGTGGCGAGCTGGGCCTGGTTGCGCCAGATGGAGGCGACGATGGCGGGACGGTCGATGGCGAAGGCGATGGCCTGGCGGATGCGGCGGTCGGCGAGCGCGGGGTCGGCGGTGTTGAAGTTGAGGTACCAGATGTTGGAGCCGGGGGTGTCGGAGATATGGACGGTGGGGGAGTTGCGGAGGGAGTAGGTCATGTCCGGGGTGAGGACGTTGGAGGCGGCGTCGGCGGAGCCCTTCTGGAGCTCGAGCGCGGTGGTGACGGCGTCGGGGACGATGTTGAACTGGAGGCGGGTGTAGGGGGCAAGGCCTGAGGGTTCGCTCCAGCAGTTGGGGGCGCGCTCGAGGACGACCTCTTTGTCCTGGGTCTGCGAGACAAAGCGGTAGGGGCCGGAGCCGATGGGGTGGAGGCCGAGGTCGGCGCCGGAGTTGCGCGGGACGACGCCGAAGAGGCCGTCGGAGAGGTTGAAGAGCAGCGCGGGGTCGGGGCGGGAGAGATGGAGGACGAGGGTGAGGCGGTCGGGCGTGGCTATAGATCTGATGGAGGCGAAGGAGCCGGCCTTGGCGCTGAGGAGCGTGCCGCCGGGGAGGCGTGCGGTGAGCGAGGGAGAGAGGAGCGACTGGATGGTCCAGGCGACGTCGGCGGCCTCGAGCGGGCGGCCGTCGTGGAAGCGGACGCCGTCGCGCAGGTGGAAGACCCAGGTGAGTGGATCGGGCTGCTGCCAGCTGGTGGCGAGCCAGGGCTGGAGGATGAAGTGCGCGTCTTTCTTGACGAGAGGATCGAAGAGGAGCGCGCCGACTCGTTCGGACTGGGCGTCGGTGCCCTGGCGGAGGTCGAGGTTATTGGGGCTGCTCTCGAGGAGGATGACGATGGTGCCGGGCGGTGGCGGTGGGGTGCGGCAGGAGGTCGTGAGACAGAGGCATAGCGTTACAAGAACAGCGAGAATCCTTCGTGGTTGAAGGGCGATGACCTCAGCGGCTAAAGCCACTGCTTTCTCCTGCGATCTAGTCGGCACGGCTGAAGCCGTGCCCTTAAGCAAAACCTTCGTGCCACCCCAGTCTGAGGTCGGCCTCACTTGGGATTGGTCGATCATCCGCGGGAGGCCTTGCCTGAGGATATTTTTCCGAGGATGACGGGGTGGGAGGCGCCGGTGGCGGCGGGGACGTTGCCGGGAAGGCCAAAATGGGTGAGCCAGGCGAGCAGCGCGAAGGCGACGGATTCTTTGGCCTGGGAGGGGATGCCGAGGGCATCCGTGGGTTGGAGCGAGATGTTGAGGTCGTCGAGGCCTTCGGCGAGGAGCGACATCAGCGTGGAGTTGCGTGTGCCGCCGCCGGCGGCGATGAGGTCGGTTGCGATCGCGCGAGGTGCATGGTTTTCGAGATGCGGAAGGCAGAAGGTGGAGACGGCTTCGAAGATGGTGGTCGCAGTGAGGTAGGTTGCGGTGGCGATGAGGTCGGAGGGCGCGGCTTTAGGCGCGAGTTGTTTGAGGCGTTGCGTGAAGGCTGCGCCGAACTGTTCGCGGCCGCAGGATTTGGGTGGAGGGGCGGCGAAGTAAGGATCGCGCCAAAGTGCGGTGAAGAGATCGCCGAGGACCTCACCCTGAGCTGCGACCGTCGCCGTTGCGGTCGAAGGGCTTGCCGAATTCGGACTGCATCAGGGCGTCGATGACCATGTTGCCGGGGCCGGTGTCGAAGGCGAGCAGAGATGATGATGGAAGCGCCGGCGGGGATGGCGGTGACATTGGCGATGCCGCCGAGGTTGAGCAGAATTCTATTGCGTGTTGCATGGCGGAAGAGCGCGTAGTCCAGCATGGGAACGAGCGGCGCGCCCTGGCCGCCGGCGGCGAGGTCGGCGGGGCGGAGGTCGCTGACGACGGGGCAATGAAGGCGTTCGGCGAGGACGGCGGCTTCGCCGATCTGCCAGGTGGAGCGGACGGGAGCGCCGAGGAATGGGTGCGGCGTGGTCTCGTGATGGATGGTCTGGCCGTGGAGGCCGATGAGCGCGGGCTTGAGCGAGAATTTTTGCGGCGGCCTTCTCGACGCAGTCGGCGTAGAGCGCGCCGAGCCGCCAGTTGAGGCGGGAGAGATCGGCGGCGGTGGTGGGCGCGCCTTCCATGATGCGGAGGAGTTCGGCGCGGACGGCGCGTGGGTAGGGGAAGCCGGCGTGGGCGAGGAATTTGATCTGCGGCGAGCCGCCTGCGGTGCGTGCGGGTGAGATGCGGCAGAGGGCGACGTCGACGCCGTCGGCGGAGGTGCCGGACATGACGCCGGCGACGATGAGCGTGCGGGGCAGCCTCTCCGAATCAAGCGTGCTATGTGTTGAAGGTGCTCTGTGTGTTGCTTGAGCATTGATCGCACGTTCAGCTTCTAGCCGACACTTTTTACGCAAATTCATTACTAAGGCTTTGTTGTTGTGCAGTAGTCGATCTGGCTCGTATCGCCATAAGTCTTGTTCGGAACAAAATGCGGGCGATTCTTCGCCTAACAGCTCAGAACGACACGCTGTAGTAAATCCGTGGCTGCACCGAATCGTACAGTATAGGTGCGATTTCTGATCATGTCCAGCTCGTCAGGAGCCCAGCTCCTGCTGGAGTTCGGCGAGGAGGTTGAGGGCGTCGCGCGGGGTGAGGTTGTCGGTGTCGAGCGCGGCGATGCGGTCGACGATCTTCTGCGAGAGCGGAGTGAACATGGTCATCTGCAGACCGGGTGCGGCAGGTTCGGCGGCGGCGTGAGCGAGCGCGGACGAGACCTGCTGCGATTCGGCGCGCTCATGCAGCTTGAGGACCTCGCGGGCGCGGGCGATGACGGAAGCGGGAAGACCGGCGAGGCGGGCGACCTCGATGCCGTAGCTCTTGCTGGCTGCGCCGGCTTCGACGGTGTGGAGGAAGACGATGCCGGTCGCGGTCTCCTTGACGGTGACGCGCAGGTTGCGCAGGCGGGTGAGGCGCTCGGCGAGCAGGGTGAGCTCGTGGTAGTGGGTGGCGAAGAGGGAGCGCGCGCCGATGGCGTTGTGCAGGTGCTCGACGGTGGCCCAGGCGAGCGAGAGGCCGTCGTAGGTGGCGGTGCCGCGGCCCATCTCATCGAGCAGGACAAGCGAGCGTGGCGTGGCGGTGTTGAGGATGGCGGCGGTCTCCGTCATCTCCACCATGAAGGTGGAGCGGCCGCGGGCGACGTTGTCCGACGGCGCCGATGCGGGTGTAGATGCGGTCGACGAGGCCGAGGGTCATGCGCTCGGCGGGGACGAAGCAGCCGGACTGCGCCATGATGACGAGCAGCGCGGCCTGGCGGAGATAGGTGCTCTTGCCGCCCATGTTGGGGCCGGTGATGAGGGCGATGGAGGCGGGCTTTGCGCGTGCATGCGGATGCGTGCGCTCGGGCGAATTGCGATGTCCACGCATCGAGGGCGAGCGAGTTGGGGACGAAGCGGCCTTCGCCGGCTTCCTCCATGCGGCGTTCGACGACGGGATGGCGGCCGGCGAGGATCTCAAGCGTGGTGGAGTAGTCGACCTGGGGGCGGACCCAGCCGCGCAGCTGGGCGAGATGCGCGAAGTTGGCGAGGAGATCGATCTCGGCGACGCGGCGGGCGGTCTCGCGAATGCGCGGGGCAGAGTCAAGCAGGCTGCGGCGGAGCTGGGCGAAGATGCGGCGTTCGATCTCGAGCGAGCGCTCCTGCGCGGTCAGGATTTTGGTCTCGTAGTCCTTCAGCTCGGGGGTGGTGAAGCGCTCGGCGTTGACCAGGGTCTGCTTGCGCTCGTAGTCGGCGGGGATGGCGCGAGCGTTGGCCTTGGTGATCTCGATGTAGTAGCCGAAGACCGAGTTAAAGCGGACCTTGAGGCTGGTGATGCCGGTGCGGCGGCGTTCGCGTTCTTCGATCGAGGCAAGGGCCTGGCGGCCGGAGTGGGAGAGCTGGCGGAGCTCGTCGAGCTCGGCGTCGACGCCGGGGCGGATGGCGCCGCCGTCGGCGAGGCTCAGGGGCGGTTCGTCGACGAGGGTCTGGGCGATGCGGGCGTGGAGGTCGGTGAGGGGGTCGAACGGCGGGGAGGGGGGCGGGGTTGGAGCTGAGGAAGAGGCTGTGGAAATCACCGGAGAATCTGTGGAAATTGTGTGGGAATTGCTCTGGGATTCGGGTGGAGGGACGGTGAAGGAGGCGGTGGAAATGGCTGTGGATTCCGTTGTGGATTTCTGTGTTGAAGCGGCCTTGGAAAAACCGCGGCCGGAGATTATCTGCTGCCAATGCTGTGAGTTGAAGGAGCTGGCGGCGGTCTGAACCGCAGGCAGGCAGGCGAGGGTGGCGGCGAGGGCGGTGACCTCGCGGGGGCCGGCAGAGTCGAGGGCGATGCGGCCGAGGAGGCGTTCGAGGTCGAGGACGCCCAGGAGGGCGCGGCGGAGGGATTCGCGGCGGGGCAGGTCGGCGGCGGCTTCGGCGACGGCGTCGAGGCGGGAGTTGATCTCGGCGAGGTTGGCGGAGGGGCGCAGGAGTGTGGCGCGGAGCAGGCGTCGGCCCATGGGCGTGCAGCAGGCGTCGAGGGTGTGGAAGAGGGTGGTGTGGACGGATTCGCCGGAGAAGAGAGGGTCGACGAGCTCGAGATTGCGGACGGAGACGGAGTCGAGGATGAGGCAATCGGAGCGCTCGTAGAAGCGAATGGTATCAATGTGTTCGAGGCCACCCTGCATGGTCTTTTGGAGGTAATGGAGCAGAGCGCCGGCGGCGATGGCGGCGGCCTGGTGCGTGGCGAGGCCGATGCCGTCGAGCGACTGCAGGCGGAACTGGCGCTGGAGGAGCGGCAGAGCGTAATCCGGGGTGAAGATCCAGTCCTCGAGGACGGTGCGGGTGCCGGTGGGCG
Source organism: uncultured Acidobacteriaceae bacterium (assembly GCA_963766975.1). Lineage (GTDB taxonomy): Bacteria > Acidobacteriota > Terriglobia > Terriglobales > Acidobacteriaceae > Edaphobacter. The sequence continues at coordinate 61,360 of CAVYCF010000007.1, read as the reverse complement.
GGGCTGGGGCGTCGGAGGGTTCGGTGCTGTTGGGTGCGGGTTTTGCGGTGCTGGATTTTGAGCCAGCTTTTTCCGAGAGCAGATCGAGCGTGGCGGCAGAGGCGAGCAGGGCGTCGGCTTCGGCGACGAGCAGCTCGGAGGGGCGGAGGCGGCCGAGTTCATCGGCGAGCTGCTGCGCGGCGGATGGGCCGGAGAATTCGGTGGCGCGGAGATCGCCGGTGGAGAGATCGAGGAGTGCGAGGCCAGCGAAGGTGGCGGGGCCAGTGCCGCGAGTGATCACAGCCGCGAGCCAGTTGGATTGTTCGGCGCCGAGGGCAGAGTCGGCGACGGTGCCTGGGGTGAGGACGCGGGTGACCTCGCGGCGGACGAGCTTTTTGGTGAGCTTCGGATCTTCGATCTGCTCACAGAGGGCGATGCGGTAGCCTTTGCGCAGGAGGCGCTGGATGTACTGATCGGCGGCGTGGTAGGGGACGCCGCACATGGGCTGCTTCTTTTCGCGGTCGCGCGCGGTGAGGGTGAGCTGGAGTTCGCGCGAGGCGACGATGGCGTCCTCGTAGAAGAGCTCGTAGAAGTCGCCGATGCGGATGAACATCAGGCAGTCGGGGTGGGCCTGCTTGGCGGCGAAGTACTGGCGCATGGCGGGCGTCTGCGCGGAGAGGTCGTTGGCAGGCGCGGGCGCGGTGGGCTGGGCAGTCGACTGGGCCAGGGGCTGCGCAGTGGGCGATTCGACCTGCTGCTCGATTTGAGGTGTCGCTGGCTTTGCCAAGGTGTCCGCCGGAAGGGCCAGAATATCGCAGCGGGAGCATGGGAGGCGGTGGGAAACAGGCATGTGACTGCCATCACAGGCGAATGGGGGAGACGTGAGTGAAGCTGGATCGCGATGCATCTTGAGACCCAGACTTTGCCGGCCGCGTGCCTGCGCGTGGGGCCACCCGATATACTGCAAGATGGCCCCATGACTTTATTCTGGCTGCGATTGGCGGTGCTTCTGTACGGCGTAGCGGCGCTGGCGGTGCTGCCTGCGGCGCTGTATGAGCGTGCGCGCTGGAGTGTGCCGGCGGTGGCTGCGACGGTGGCTGCGGCGATGTTCCACTTTGTGTCGCTGGCGGAGACGATGAATGCGGCGCACCACAGGCTGCCGGTCGAGACGCATGAGGCACAGTCGGTACTGGCGCTGATCCTGGCGCTGGCTTTCCTGGCGGTGTATGCGCGGTATCGCAGCGTGTCGCTGGGTGTGTTTGTGCTGCCGATTGTGTTTCTGCTGGCGATGCTGGCGGCGTTTCGTCCGGGGCAGGAGAACTTTCCCATGCCGGCGCGGACGGGCTGGCTGGCGCTGCACATCGTTTTATTGATGGCGGCGTATGCGGCGCTGCTGGTGTGCCTGCTGGCGAGTCTGCTGTATCTGGTGCAGGAGCGAAGGCTGAAGTCGCGCATGAAAGGCAAGACGGGCGCGACGAGCAGAGGATGGCTGAAGCCGCTGGATACGCCGCTTGAGACGATTGACCAGATTGCGCAGAAGACGCTGCTGTTCGGGCTGCCGTGCATGACGGCGGGCCTGCTGATCGGCTCGGTGATGGCGCTGGAGCAAAATGGGCCTGACTACTTCAGCGACCCCAAGATTCTGCTGACCTTCGGACTGTGGATCGCGTATGTTGCGATGATCTTCGTGCGGCGGGCAAACGGGCTGCGTGGGCGGAGGGCGGTTTATCTTTCAAGCTTCGTGATTCTGGTGGGGCTGTTCGTGTGGGCGGCGAACCAGTTCAGCGCAGTGCACAGGTTCCAGACGCCATGAGCCAGACGCGGGAGCACGGCCAACGCTTGACGATCGTGAAGCCGGCCGGGGAGGCTGCGGCGGAGCGCGTGGCTGCGGACCAAAGGACGCGGGGCACGCTGGTGCTGGTGGGCGTGAACCATACGTCGGCGCCGATTGAGGTACGCGAGCGGCTGTCGATCCCGCTGACGCGGCTGGCGGATGCGGCGCGGACGCTTGCCGCACAGCCGGGGGTGCGCGAGGCGATGGTACTGTCGACGTGCAACCGCGTGGAGTTCCTGACGCACCGCGAGGATGGCGAGGACTCGGGCGCGGCGCTGCTGCGTTTTCTGCATGAGTACTTCGCGATTCCGGCGGAGCTGGTGGAGTCGCATCTTGTACGAGTATCGCGAGCGGGAGGCGGTGCGGCATCTGTTCCGCGTGGCGTCGTCGCTGGACTCGATGGTGGTGGGCGAGCCGCAGATTTTAGGACAGGTAAAAGAAGCGTACGGCGTGGCGCGCGAGGCGGGCGCGGTGGCCGGCGGCGCTCGATCCGCTGCTGCAGCGGGCGTTCTCGGTGGCGAAGCGGGTGAGGACGGAGACGCAGATCGGGAGTTCGTCGGTGTCGATTGCGTCGGTGGCGGTGGAGCTGGCGCGGAAGATCTTCGGCTCGCTCGACGGACGGACGGTGCTGCTGGTGGGCGCGGGCAAGATGAGCGAGCTGGCGGCGCGGCACCTGATCCAGCAGGGCGCGACGCGGATACTGGTCGCCAACCGAACGGAGGAGCGCGCGGCGGGGATGGCGGGCAGATGGCGCGGCAGATCTCAATGCAGCTGGCGAACGATCCGGCGGCGATTCTGTGCGCGACCGAAGTGATTCCATTCGACCGGCTGCATGAGCAGGCGGCGCGGGCGGACATTGTGATTACTTCTACGGGATCCGACCAGCACATCTTTACGCGGGCGCACGCGAAGGAGATGCTGGAGCGGCGGCGCAACCGGCCGATGTTCTTCGTCGACATTGCGGTGCCGCGCGACGTGGACCCGAAGGTGAACGAGGTGGAGGGCTGCTTTGTGTACGACATCGACGACCTGCAGCAGGTGGCGTCGGCGCATATGGCGGACCGGAGCAGGGAATCGGCGGCGGCGGAGAAGATAGTGGCCGACGAGGTGGCGCGGTATCAGCAGCACATGGAGGTGCGCGGCGCGGTGCCGGCGATTGTCGCGCTGCAGATGCACGCCGAGGCGGTGCGGCAGGCGGAGATGGAGCGCGCGGCCAAGCAGCTTGGGCCGCTGACGGCGGAGCAACGCGAGGCGATCGACGCGATGACGCGATCGCTGACGGCGAAGCTGCTGCATGCGCAGATTGTGGAGCTGAAGAAGAAGGGCGAGTAGGTGCGTTGCGCGCGGGTTAGGTTTATGCGCTCGGCTATGCAGACGGAGGAGCTTCGCTCAGATCTGGTTGCCGCGACCTTAGACTTTCCGTGAAATCTGACTCCCACGGGAATCTATTTTGCTTGTCCGGCCAAAGCATCTGAAGTGCAGGGAAGTTATAGCCTTCGTAAAACCATACAGTCCACCTGCAGGTCTTGCGGTATTGGAGTGGATTCACCGCACCAAAGGCGCAATCGTACCCTTTGATAAGGTCTGATGTGCGATCTCCGGCTGAGTATTTGATCCCGTCTCGCACTTGCTTTCCCACATCGTTGATCAGCCGGTGCATTGTCTCCTCAGCGAGACCGAAGATGATTATTTCGGGATGACCGAACTCTTCGTAAAGTCCAAATGAGTACGCGAAGCCCGGCCCCGAAGCGTCTTCCGCGATGCGATTGACGAACCACCCATGTTCTTCGCGGCGTTGCAGCACGCTGATTTCGTGCTCGGACAAATTGGCATCAGTCGAGTAGCGCGTCATCTTGCAAATATAAAACCCGGCATACTGCAGCGTGAGCGGAAAAGAAAGCTTAGGCGCCTGACTGGTTCTTGAGGAGCATGGGAGCGATGGGGTCGGGGGAGATCGTGACGGCGCAGTTGAGGGCGCGGAGGAAGGCTTCTGTGGCGGCGAGGGCGGCGGGATCGGTGTGCGGAGGGTGGACGAGGTGGGCGGATGAGGCAGCGCTAAGGCCGCCGCGGATGGCGAAGCAAAGAGCAGGGCGGTAGGTGCAGGAGGCGAGGTCGGTGATGGACTGCGCATCCGACGGCGTGAGCAGGATGGTGCGCGGCGGGGCCATGCGGTCGAGCATGGAGAAGATTTCGAGCTTGGATTCGAGCTCGTCGGGGACGAAGTCGATGGCGAGGTCGGCGGTGCGGGCGGCGTCTTCGACGGTGAGGGCGGTGGAGAGGGAGCCGGGATGTTTCTGGCGCTGACTCTGCGGGTCCGATGCCTCCCACATCTCAGAGGCGAGATGTGGGGCACCCATTGTGTTGAGGGATGAGTATTCATCCTGAGCGCGGCGCAGGTTGGCAGGCATCACGTCTTCGAGGATGACGTGGAAGCCGGCGGCGGCGCAGGCGATGGCGAAGGATCGGCCGGCGGTGCCGGCGCCGATGATGGCGACGGTGGAGATTGCGGATACATTCCCACTCATGCGCGATGATGCCGCGCATGAATGGGGCACGCGGGCATCAGTGCCGGCACATCCCACCCAAGCGAAGCTTGGATGGGGCACCCGCTTTCGTTGGGGTTCGAACTCACTTCTTGGCCTGGAGGGCGTTGACGACGGAGTCGTAGCTGGGGTCGGCGGCTTTGATGTGGTCGGCGACGCGCTGGCGCTCCTCGTCGGTGAGCGAGGGCAGGACGGTGAGGATGCGGCGGAGGGTGACGGAGATGTCGTCAACGTAGTTCATGGTGCGGATGGCTTCGCCGGAGAGAGGCATTGGGGCTCCTTGAGTGGTTGTCGTATTCAGTTTATCGCGATGCGGGAGTGGTGGTGGAGAAGCGGATTCCTTTGCCCCTCGTCGTAGTCGCAGTTCTGGCAAACTGGACGACATGAATGAACTTCACCAGATGTGGGCGCTGATCCGCGCAGACCTGACACGAGCTCGCCGGGTATTGCCCGATAGTGCGGGCCGTCACGAGGCAGTGCGCCAATACGATGAATTCTTAGAGCACAATGAACTGCAACTAGCCTGTGAAGAACTTGAGCTGTGCGCGGAAGACCATGCGGTTAGTAAGGAATTCTGGATTGCCTTACGCGACGCAGCCATAAAGATGCAACTGTCAGGTCACGCGCACCGGTACGAGCAGAAAATTCAAGGTGAAGGCGCTCGCTCGGGATGACGGCATCTTTTGTGCTGCGCATTCCTCCAAAGGAGGTGAGGTTCCCAGGTGCCCAAAGGCGAGGCACCTGGGGCACCCGCTGAAGGTTCGCGAGTTTAGGGTGCGGTCGGGGAGTCGGGTTTGGGGGGGGTGTAGCCGTCGCGGTCGGTCATCAACATCAGGGCGGCGAGCTGGGTGGCGAGGTCGGGGTGAAGAGCGTCGGGGGCGTAGCGCCAGGTCCAGTTGCCGTGCGAGTTGGCGGGCGTGTTCATGCGGCCTTCGCTGCCGAGGTGGAGGATGTCCTGGAGAGGGAAGATGCAGAGATTGGCGACGGAGCAGGCGGCGGCACGGACCATTGCGCCGACGACTTCATTCTCTGTGGCGGGGTCGAGATAGGTCTGCGCGTTGGCGCGCTCGGCGCCGGTTGCGCCGTCGCGCCACCAGCCGAGGGTGGTGTTGTTGTCATGCGTGCCGGTATAGACGACGGTGTTAGGCACGAACTGGTGCGGGAGGTAGAGGTGCGCGCCGCGGTCGGAGAAGCCGAACTGCAGGATGCGCATGCCGGGCATGCCGAAGCGCTCGCGCAGCTCGTCGACCTCGGGCGTGATGAGGCCGAGGTCTTCGGCGATGAAGGGAAGGTCGCCGAAGACTTCCTTCAGGCGCTGGAAGAGTTCGTGGCCGGGGGCCTTGATCCACTGGCCGTTGATGGCGGTGGGTTCGTCGGCGGCGATGGACCAGTAGGCCTCAAAGCCGCGGAAGTGGTCGAGGCGGACCATGTCATAGAGGGCGAGGGTGCGGCGGATGCGGGCGACCCACCAGTCGAAGCCGCGCTCGCGCAGCTCGCCCCAGCGGTAGAGCGGGTTGCCCCAGCGCTGGCCCGTGGAGGAGAAGTAGTCGGGCGGGACGCCGGAGACGCGGATCATATGGCCGTCGGCGTCGAGCTCGAAGAGCTCAGGATGGGTCCAGACGTCGGCGGAGTCGTAGTTGACGAAGATGGCGACGTCGCCGAGGATGCGGATGTCGCGCTCTTTGCAGTAGGTGCGGAGCGAGCACCACTGCTCGTCGAAGAAGAACTGGATGACCTGCTCGATGGCGAGTTCGCGGGCGTGGTCGGTGAGCGCGGCGGTGAGGGCGTCATGCCGGCGCTGCGCGTATTCGACCGGCCACTCATGCCAGCTGGCGTAGCCGAAGCGGCGGCGCAGCACGTTGAACATGGAGTAGTCGGTGAGCCAGGAGATGTTGTCGCTCGAGAACTTGAGGAAGCGGGCGCGGGCGTCGTCGCCGGCGTGGTCGAGAAAGTTGGCGGCGGCCTCTTCGAGCAGCGGAAGCTTGGCGTTGAAGACGGCGGTGAAGTCGACGGGGCCGGCGTGGCCGGGAAGGTTGGCGATGCGGTCGGCTGGGAGCCAGCCCGCGTCGGCGAGGCGCTCGAGCGAGATGAGGATGGGATTGCCGGCGAAGGCGGAGAGCGCGGAGTAAGGCGAGCTGCCGTAGCCGGTGGGGCTGAGGGGAAGGACCTGCCAGAGGCGCTGCTTGGCGGCGGCGAGGAAGTCAATGAAGGCGTAGGCCGCGGGGCCGAAGTCGCCGACGCCGCCGTAGGACGGCAGCGAGGTGGGATGGAGCAGGATGCCGGACGTGCGGCTGGAGTTCATTGCTGGCTCGCTGCGTGTGAGGTGTGGCGAGGCATGGGCATGCGCTTAGTGTGATGCATGCCGACACAGATAACAATGCCTGCCCGTCTGCTGAGAAGGGCAGGCACTGTGTGTGTGTGGCGCGAGGCTTAGGTTCCTGGAATACCGGAGGGCTGCTGCTGGGCTTCCTTGGTGAGGCGGATGCCGCCTCCGTCCTGATACTTCTGGGACAGGGTGCCGACGAAGATGTTGAACATCTGGCTGCGCTGATCAGTGAGCAGCTTTTCGCGGGTCTGGTCAAAGTTCTTGGCCATCTCGTCGGCGGTGGGCTGTTGCTTGTCGGTGACGGCGAGGACGACGTCGGACTCGCCGGTGTCGATGGGGCCGGAGATGCCGCCGATGGGAAGACTGAATGCGGGCTTGCCGGGGCCGGACATGGAGCCGACGTCTGGCACCTGGCCATCCTGGGCGACGAGATCGCTGGATTTGACGGGGACCTTGAATTCAGCGGCGGCCTTCTTGAGGTCGTTGAGGATGTGGGCGCGGTCGGCGAGCTTGGCGGCCTGCTGCTGGAGAAGCTCCGGGGCCTTCTGCGAGCGATAGTCGTCGAGGATGTGGGACTTGTACTCGGCGAAGTCGGGCGAGTGTGCGGGCTTGACGTCGAGGACCTGATAGACCGCGTAGCCGTCTCCGGTGGAGACGCTGGCCGGAGGCGCGCCCTTCTGCGTGGCGAAGGCATCAGCCAGCAGCGAAGCGCCGTTGGTGAGCCCGGCGATGGTTCCGTCCTTGGCGAGATAGTCGGTGGTGACGACTTTGAGGCCATGGGCGGCGGCGGCCTTGTCGAGGCCATTCTTCTGCGCCTCGGCGGCGAGCTGCGAGGCGAAGGTCTGCTCCGCGGTGCCGGCCTTCTGCTGCTGGAGAAGCTGGACGATGGTGTCCTTGACGTCGGCGAGCGGCTTGGTGCCGGCGGCCTGCTTCTGCTCGGTCTGGATGATGTGGTAGCCGAACTGCGAGCGGACGAGGCCGGAGGTCTGGCCGGGGTTCAGCGCCATGGCGGCCTTGGCGTAGGCGGGATCGAGGCCGGAGGTGGACATCATGGGCAGCTCGCCGCCCTGGTCCTTCGAGCCGGGATCGTCGGAGTATTTCTTGGCGAGGTCGGCGAAGCTGGTGCCGGACTGAAGCTGCTTGAGGACATCCTGGGCCTTGGCTTTGGCGGCGGAGTCGGTGGCGGCATCGGCGCCGGCAGCGACCGAGATGAGGATGTGGCGGGTTTTGGCTTGCTCGTCGGTCTTGTAGTCGGCGAGGTGGGCGCTGTAGTAGGCCTGGATCTCGGCGTCGGAGACGGCGGGCTTGCCGCCGGGGAGTTTGGAGGCGTCGAAGGATGCGTACTGGAGCTTGCGGGTCTCGGGGACGGCGTCGGCGTAGCGAGGAGCGTTCTGCGTGAAGAAGGCCTGGAGATCGGCGTCGGATGGATTGATGGTCTTCTTGATATCTTCGAGCGAGAAGACGGCGTAGTCGAACTTCACCTTGGTGCCCTGGATGCTGTAGGCGTCGCGGACGGTCTGGTCGGAGACGGCGGCACCGCCGGTGACGAGCTGCTGCAGGCGGGTGATCTCCATCTCCTCCTTGACCTCATCTTCAAAGGCGGTGACGGATGCGCCGGGGCCCATGACCATCTGGACGAAGTTGGCGTAACCCGAGTCGCCGATGTACTTGCCGTCGGGGAAGAGGTACTGGCCGAACTCGCCCTGATGCAACTCATTGAGGAGATCGGATTCGGTGACCTGGAGGTGCAGGCGGTCGGCTTCCTGCTTGAGGATGGTGCGCTGGACGAGGGCGACGCCGGCGCGGCTCATGGCATAGGGCATCATGATGCGGACCATCTCGTCGGTAATGCCACGCTGCTGCTGGAGCTGGCGCTGAGCGAGGGTGGAGACGTCCTGGGTCTTGATGTCGTCGCTCTCGCCGAAGATGCGGCCGAAGAAGCCGGGGGTGTGCACAGTGGCGTAGATGCCGGTGGCGGTGTTGCCATCGAGGTTGTCCATCAGGCCAGGCACGAGGTAGACGACCATGGAGATGCAGGCCGCGCCGATGATGACGCCGAAGAGGATCTTGGTGACTTGGTTGTCCTGCTGAAGAAAACGAATCATGCTTTGCTGCCAGCCTTCACAAAAGAATGCGCGCGACGGCGCCGGAGGGATCGGGAGAACAGGAGATGTTCAGGAGGGATCCGGCCGAGGACCGTGCATCTGCCCGGTGATTTTGCTCGATCAAGAAAAAGAGCAGGGCAAGAGTGAAGTATAAATCAATGCGACTCGACTGGGCCGGGTGGGTGTTGGTGGATGCTGGACCGGCGGGAAGAGAGGGGAAGAGATTGGCTCAAAGGAAAAGGGCCGCATGACTGCGGCCCTTCACTGTGTGACATTGCTTCTTTAGTAGGGGTACGGAGCGGGGTAGTAGCCCGGAGGATACGGAGCAGGATAATAGGCGCGGCGGCGGAGCGGTTGCGGTCCAGCGCCGGCGGGACCTGCGCCCTGGGCGAGGCGGTCCATCTCTGCCTGGGAGACGGTGGCGACTGCCGTAGGCTGCGCGAGGTGGAAGGTGAGCAGACCTTCGGAGGGAACGAAGACCTGACCGTTGTGGGATGCTGCGGATGCGCCGAGGCCGGCTGCTCCGCCGACGCCTGCGCCGATGGCAGCGCCTTGTCCTCCGCCTACCGCGGCACCGACGAGCGCGCCGAAGACGCCGCCGACGATGGAGCTGTTGACGGACTGGACTGCTTTGTCGGCGCCGTTGTGCTGCCAGACGTCGGAGGCGATGGGGTAGCTGGCTCCGCCGAGATCGACGGAGGTGAGTTGCAGAGAGAGCTCGCCGCGGCCCTTGATTGCGCCGGACTTTTTGGCGTCGATCACGGTGCCGTGGACGGTTGCGCCACGCGGGATGGCGACGGCGCCGCCAGCGGCGACATCGTTGACGACGATGCCGTCGAAATGGTCGCCGGGCTTGGTGCGCTCAGTGTCGAGGGTCTGGTTGATGCGGATGCGGACGAGCGCGCCAGCGGGGACGGTGACCTGCTCACCCGCCTGCTGGCCGGCGTAGGCCGGTGCTGAGTAGTAGCCAGCGCGCTGCTGAGGGTAGGGTTGCTGTTGCGGGTAGCCCTGTTGCGCGTAGCCGGGAGGCGGAGGCTGCTGGGCATAACCAGGCTGCTGGCCGGGCTGCGCGGGATATTGCTGCTGCGGATAGCCCTGCTGTGGGTAGTTCTGCTGGCCCTGCTGAGGATACTGCTGCTGTTGTGGGTAGTCCGGTGGCGGAGGCGCGTGCTGCGGGTAGCCTGGTTGCGGAGAGCCCTGCGGGTTGTAGGGCTGGCGATACTCGGGCGCACCGGGACCGTAGCCGGGGCCGGCGGCCATGTCGGGTGATTGCTGCTGCGCTGGTGCGGGATTTTGCTGTTCGGAGTCGGGCGGAGGCGGCGATTGCGGCTGGGCCGGTGAGTAGGTGCCGTCGGACTGGAGAACCTGGTTGGGAGGCTGCGCGTCGGCAACGCTGTTGCTGCCGGCCAGAGGCGCGGGTTGCGCGTTCGCATCGGTGGTGAGGGTGAGCTGATCGACGACCTTCTGTACGCCGGTGGTGCGGGCGGCGAGGTTCTCGGCCTCGGTGCGCTGGGCCTCGCTCTGGACGGAGCCGGAGAGCGTGACGACGCCATAGACGGTGGTGGTGGTGATGGGCTGGCTGGCGAGGTCCTGGGCGCCGGCGAGGGACTTGAGGACGCTGGCCTCGACCTGAGCGTCGGGCACGGTGGACTTCGCGGGCGCGGGTGAGCTCTGGGCGATGGCGGATGTACTGAAGGCCAGCGCAATGGCGAGCGCGAAGATGGTGGTGCGAGAAGAGTTGGGGAGATACATCGACATCCTCCGGAAAAGCAACAGACTTCGGGCAGCGGTCTTTCGTCGCGGCGAAGCTGTATCTGTTCAGACTCAAAATGCGGGTGAAAGTTCCGTCCGGCGCTGCGAATTGCTGAAGCGGCAATGGACGGAAAGCGCCGCCGATTGTGGGGATTGGGCAGAAGGAGGGATGGAGCGTGTTTGGCGCGTGTATGGATTGACCGTCCGGCTGCATCCGCCGTATACTCAATCTGCGGGGTGGAGCAGCCCGGTAGCTCGTTGGGCTCATAACCCAAAGGTCGGTGGTTCAAATCCACCCCCCGCAACCAATTCTTGAGGCGGTCCCGCCAAGCGGGACCGCCTTTATCCTTATGTCACGTGTATCTGGCAAGAGCTACTTTGTTTACGTGTTATGGAGTGAAGCCGGCCACCGCTTTTACATAGGCTTAGCTGAAGATCCGGATCATCGCCTCGTACAACACAACAGAAGCGACGGACGGCACTGGACTATCCGGTTTCGACCATGGTCCCTGGTATATCGAGAAGCGCATCCCGATTTCGCGACCGCTCGGCGACGTGAAATCGAGTTAAAACGCCAAAAAGGAGGCAATGGATTTTTCGCAAAGACTGGCTTGAGTGCCTCTGAATTCAAGAGGACTCATAATCCCGCGGAGCGGGATCGGTAGTTCAAATACACTTCCCCGCAATCAATCTAATCTTCCAAGGCGACCTCGTGGGCCGCCTTTGTCGTGTGCGTTCGAGGACAGGCCGGAGATAGGATGGATGTGGTGAAGACCTAATCGAATGAGCAGCCCGGCAGTGGACTCCCACGCAGCACCGAGATCCGATCGCGACAACCCGGGCGGATTTGCCCACATTCCTGCGCTGGATGGAATACGAGGGCTGGCGATCCTGCTGGTGCTGTTCGATCATCTCTTCTGGGCGAACTCGCAAACCGGCTCGAGGATTCTCGACTTTATCTCCGCGCTTCGCGAGGCGAGTTACATTGGCGTCAATCTCTTCTTCGCCTTGTCCGGGTTTCTGATTACGGGCATCCTGATGGACAGCCTGAACACTCCGCACTTCTTCAGCAACTTCTATGCGCGGCGCTCGCTGCGGATCTTCCCGCTGTACTACGGGTTTCTGCTGCTGGTGTTGCTTCTAACGCCGGTGCTGCATCTGACGTGGTCCGGGTGGGAGTACTCCTACCTGACGTACACGAGCAACCTGATTGCGCCATTCCATGGGGGACCGCTCAAACTGGGGGTTTTCAATATCAACCACTTCTGGTCGCTGCAGGTTGAGGAGCAGTTTTACTGGATATGGCCGCTGGTGGTGTATCGGTTTCGCAATTCGCGATCGATCGTGCGCATGTCACTGGCGGGCTGCGGAGTGGCGCTGGGTCTGCGGATCGCATGCGTGCTGTTGAAGGGGCATGCCGGGTTCGGCGATCCGTATCTACCGTACAGCTTTACTCCGTGCTGCGCGGACAACCTGCTCTATGGCTGCTGCCTGGCGGCGCTGGTACGCTCGGCGAGGCGCGACCGGGTTCTACGTGCCGCCCCATATGTGTTTCTGGGATGCGCGGCGATTCTCTGTGTTGTGAGCTCTCTGAATGATGGACTGGACTGGACCAGGCCGGACCGAGGCTGGATGGTCTCGACGGGCGGATTCAGTTTGATGGGGATTGCCAGCGCGAGCATGATTGCGTGGGTGCTGAAACCGGGATCATCGACGAAGGGGATCTTTGAGACACGCTTTCTGCGGTTCATGGGCAAGTACAGCTACGGCATCTATGTCTTTCACTACTCGATCGGGTCAGTGATGGCGCCGCTGCGGAGCTTCTTCGATGCGCATCTGCATGTGAAGGCGCTGGGAGTGCTGTTTGGGGCGCTGATCGCGGGAGCTGCCAGCGTTGGAGCGGCGTGGGTGAGCTACCGGTTTTATGAGGCGCCCTTCCTGCGGCTGAAGCGATACTTCAGCTATCAGCGGGCTGGCTGAAGGTCCGCGAAGCATCCGTGAATTTGCTCAGGGGGCAGGATGCGGAGGGAAGGTTGCCGCGACTGCTGTGCCGTCGTACCAGGACGCGATGGGGATGGTCGTGGCGTGGTCTTCGGCGGAGGCACGGTCGATCCACTGCCAGCCGTTAACGGGGAAGAGGACCAGGATGTGCGCGGACGGATCGGCGAGCAGCTGGTCGTAGGGGACGATGGGCACGTCGGAGAACTGGGCGAGATGTTCCGCGGTGAGGGCTTCGGTGTCATGGCCGTTGATACGGATTTCCTGGTCTGATGAATACACCAGCGCGATACGCGCGCGCAGTTCGGGATCGGGTGTGTTGTAGCGCGCCTCTTCAAAGGGGCCGACCTCCTGAATGTAGAGGCGGCGCGCGGGGTCGGCGCGCAGGATGGCTTCGAGCGGGAGCGGGATACGGAGTGAGGCGAGGATGCCGGCGGTCTTGCGGGCCTCGGCGCGGATGCGGAGCTCGCCTGTAACGGCCATGGCGACGAGCACAAAAGCGAGGATGAGATTGGGCGCGCGTTCGAGCAATGGCGCGGTGAGCAGCGAGACGAGGACTGCGATTGCGATGAGGGCGCCGAGGACGTAGCGGACCTCAATGGTGTGGGTGACGAAGTGCGCCAGCAGGTAGCCGAAGAAGGGAAGCGCGGCGAGGGTGAGCAGGAAGACGGCTTCGCCGGGCGGAAGATGGAACGACTTCCAGCGAACGGCAAGTGCGGCGAGGAAACAAAACGTAACCAGGACGAAGAGAATGGCGGCGATGTGCTGCGTGCGCAGCGAGGTCCGGGTGTAGTCGACGAAGAGAGAACGGTAGGCCTGGGTGATGGCGTGAGGACTGGCGCTGGCAAGGTTGTAATAGTGCACGCGGAACGCGGTGGCGGCATGCTGGAAGGGAAGGGTGAAGGCGAAGGTGAGGGTGCCGGCGAGGATGGCGAACACGAGAGGCAGGTCGAGCGTGCGGCGCGCGAAGGTGCGGGCGAGTTCGGCGGCATAGAGCGGCACCAGAAGCAGGATGCCGAAGTAGTGAGTGTTGAGCGTGAGGGCGATGGCGATGGCGAGTACGACGAGCGCAGCGGCGCGGGAGGCTGGTGGAGAGGTGTGGATTTGCGAAGCGTCGGAATTGCGCGTCGACGATTGGTAGGCGACGAGGGTGAGAGTGAAGAAGCCGAGCAGCAGGCCGTAGGGTCGGGCCTCCGCTGCGTAAAAGAGGGTCGCGGTAAGCGCGGGAAGCGCAGCGGCGAGCAGAGCGGCGCGGTCACTGGCAGCGCGGGCGACGTAGAGGAAGAGGCAGAGCTGCATCAAAAGAAAGCCTGCGAGCGAAGGCAGGCGCAGAGCGAAGGGTGTGGGGCCGAAGACGCGGGTCGCAGCGTGAGCCAGCAGATGATAGACCGGCGGGTCGAGCGAGATGGGAGTGTGGAGCTGGATGTGCAGGAGCTGCGCGACGGAGCGGACGGAGTCGGTCTGTAGGACGAAGACTTCGTCCTGATTGAGCAACTTGTTTCCTGACCAGGCGAGCGCGAGGGCGGCGGTCAAGGCGAGGATAAGGCCGAGCCAGAGCCAGGTGTGGCGTCGGGAAGAGCGGGGCATCAGTCTTGCGCCGCCGTGGTCGCCGTGGTTGCCGGTTGCGAGACAACGCTCTGCTGCGACGTATTCACAGATGGGGCGGCGGACGGGACCTGCGTGGGCAGGAAGAACTGTTCGAGTCGCGGCATGCGGATGAAGAGCAGCAGGCACATGACGGTAACAGTGGCGAGGAACGAGCTCATCAGGAGCGGCTCGCGATAGAGCTTCTCGGGGTTCTGCACGGCAGAGCCGGGCTGGAATGCGAGCCGGAGGTAGATGGCCATGGTGAGGGCGACGAGCGGGAAGCCGAGGATGAGCTCGATGCGGTAGCGAATGATGAAGGCGCCGAGAAAGAGCATGGCGGTGGAGGCGTAGAAGACGACGCTGACGAGAAGCGACTCCGGGGTGTAGTGGCGGAAGCTGGCGCGATAGCCACCGGCGACGGCGCGGTCGCCGATCTCATTGAGTTCGGAGAAGCGCTTGAGCGCCATGAAGTAGCAGCCGATCATCCAATAGGCGATGAGCAGCGATATGGGCGGGACAAGCGCCGTGACCGCGTACCAGCCGAGCAGCATGCGCAGGGGATTGTTGATGGATTCGGTGGTGACGTCGAGGTAGGGGACATCCTTGGTGCGGATGGGGGGGAAGTTATAGAGGCACCCCATGATCCAAAGCGCCAGCTCGACCAGCGCGAACATGCGCGAGATGGTGAGGCCGATGAGGATGCCGGCGACCATCATGGCCAGCCACTGCACATACGCAAGCGGAATATTGACCAGACCGCGGGCCGCGGGACGGTCGCGCTTGGTGGGGTGGAGGCGATCGAAGGGTGCGTCGAGGACCTCGTTGATGACGTAGTTGGAGCAGGCGACGAGGGAGATGGAGACCAGAGCGATAAGCAGCCGGACGGCCAACTTTTCCGCCGGTATGCGCACGCCGAGAGAGAGGGGGACGATGACGCCGGGCAGGACGAACAGGTTCTTGATGGAATGATCGAGGCGGGCGATCGCCAGGTGGGCGCGCAGGCGGTCTTTCAAGGAGACTTGAGACGCAGCGACCGGCATGAATCCTTAACCTGCTTCAGGGACTTGAGTTCAGGCTCGATTGTATAGGGCGGAGTTTAGGGCCATGCGCCGATAGATTAAGAAGCTGAGGCGATCTCAGAGAGGATTGCGGCGGCGGCTTTTGCGGGGTCCGCGTCGCGGGTGATGGGGCGGCCGACGACGAGCATGGAGGCTCCGCCGGCGATGGCGTCGGCGGGAGTGGCGATGCGGCTCTGATCGGCGACATCGGCGCCGGCCGGACGGATGCCGGGGACGACGAGCAGGGGAGCTGCGCCGAGTTGGGCGCGGATAGGAGCGACCTCGTGGGCCGAGCAGACGAGGCCATCGATGCCTGCCTGGCGCGCGAGGTGGGCAAGGCGGAGGACCTGCGACTGCGCGAGGGATTCGAGGGAAGTGCCTGGTTCGGGGCAGACGCCGGTGGCGCGGAGATCGGAGGTATCCATGCTGGTGAGGACGGTGACGGCGAGCAGGCGCGGGGAGCCGGGCGCGGAGGCGGCTTCGGCGGCGGCACGCATCATCTTTTCGCCGCCGGAGGCGTGGATGGTGAGCAGGGATGCGCCGGTAGAGGCGACGG
Organism: uncultured Acidobacteriaceae bacterium; assembly: GCA_963766975.1. Classification (GTDB taxonomy): domain Bacteria; phylum Acidobacteriota; class Terriglobia; order Terriglobales; family Acidobacteriaceae; genus Edaphobacter. Next base: position 45,622 of record CAVYCF010000007.1, on the reverse strand, counting down.
TGCGGACGGCTGAGGCGACGGTGTTCGGAATGTCATGGAGCTTGAGGTCGAGGAAGACGGAGAGGCCGCGGGCGGTGAGCTGCTGGATGATGGAGTTGCCTGCGGCGTAGTAGAGCTCCATGCCGACCTTGAACCAGCGGCACTGGCCGTCGAGCCGATCGACAAGATGGAGGGCGGCGGAGGCGGAAGGGAAGTCGAGGGCGACGATCAGGCGGTCGGCGGGGGCAGCGCCTGCGGGGTGGAGCGGGGCTTCCGCAGAGGCCGGGACCGTCCCTTGAGCGGTGGTATGCGGGGGCATAGTCCCAGTCTAACGTGAGAGAAATGCTAAGAGGCGCCATTCAATCTCAGTCCGGAAGCCCGACGATCAGGCCTACTATCGCCCGATGGAGCCCAGCGGATTGAGGAGCACCGGGAACTGGAGCTGGGCGACGAGCGCCTGCGCGAGGGCGGGATCGTCCTGGTGGATCTGTTCCAGCCGGACGCGGCCGACGCCGGAGAGTCCGATAACCTGCGCGGCGGCGTAGGACAGATCGACGATGCGACCATCGACGAGGGGGCCGCGGTCGTTGACGCGGACGAAGGTGCTCTTGCGGTTGTGCAGGTTGGTGACGCGGAGCCATGTGCCCATGGGGAGGGTGGGGTGGGCACAGGTGAGCTCGTTCATGTCAAAGGCCTCGCCGGCAGCGGTGGTGCGACCCTGGAAGTGATTACCGTACCAGGAGGCGATGCCGATCTGGTACCAGTGCTGGGCGCGATGCGCCCTGGTGGCCTTTGACGTAACTGGGGGAGCACCACCCTTAGCGAAAGGGTTAAGAGCCAGGAGGACGAAGAGAGCTCCGGCGGCCGATCTATAGAGAGTAGACAATGGGGAGTAATGAGGTGTTCTGAAAGAAGATCTTTCCATTCGCACGCTCCTTCTGATATTGTCTTGACTCCAGCAAGGCCAAGTCAAACATCTGAAAGCGCTTAGCGCGCAAATAAAGTTGCATTCGGAGCGCGTTTTGTGGTATAGAAAAGCTCACTTCCCGCGCTGTGTTTTTACCGCGAAAGTGACAGATTCTGCCTGTTTGAGTTGGATGCCACGAACCCGTGGCAGCTAAGTCCTTATAGAAAGATTTTTCCAAGAAAATTTCTGCTTTGCACAGGGCATTTTTGGGCCCGGATTGGCCGATGAAGACGGTTTTGACCATTGCCGGGTTCGATCCGTCGTCCGGGGCGGGGGTTACGGCGGACCTGATGGTCTTCGCGGCGCATGGGTTGTTCGGGACGTCGGCGATTACAGCGCTGACGGTGCAGTCGACGCTGGGGGTGGTGGCGAGCCATGCTGTTGAGGCTGGGATCCTGCGGGAGACGCTGGAGTGCCTGGGGCAGGACATGGCACCCGCTGGGGTGAAGATCGGGATGCTTGGATCGCAGGATAATCTGCTTATTATCAGTGATTATCTTAAGTATCTGAATCCCATGGATTTAGATACTGGCGTTGTGCCGGTGGTGCTGGATCCGGTGCTGGCTTCGAGCTCCGGGCGGTCGCTGCTGAATGCGGAGGCGTTGCGCGGGCTGAAGGCAAAGCTGCTGCGGGTGGTGGACTGGGTGACGCCGAATGTGGATGAACTGGCGCTGCTGACGGGAATGCAGGTGCGCACCCCGGACGAGCTGGCCGCAGGCGCACGTGGGCTGCAGAATCTGGTCGGAGTCCGGGTGAATGGGGCTGGAGTTGAGTCCAGGATTGGGGTTTTCGCCAAGGGTGGGCACCTGGAGCGGCCGGACGATCTGCTGGTGACGCCGGAGGGCGAGGAGCACTGGCTGGCCGGCGAGCGGATTGAGACGAATGCGACCCATGGGACGGGCTGCGCGCTGTCGAGCGCGTTCCTGAGCAGGCTGGTGCTGGGGGATGATGCGGTGAGCGCCGCGCGGAAGGCCAAGAAATATGTGGCGGAGGCGATGGGCCAGGCTCCGGGAATAGGGCACGGGAGGGGGCCGATGGGGCTGCTGTGGCCGCTGGGATTGGTCCCGGGTCGCTGACTGTACAGAATATCTGTTATCGGACATAGCTTATCTCGGCTGAGCTACGCGGTCTTCCGATCTATTGCGGGAGATTCGCGACTTTCAGGCTCTATCTTGAGGTGGTAGTGACGGCATGCCTGCGCTGGCAAACGTCCGGTCGGCGCCTTCGGGCGACGCCTTCTTCTTCTTGAGTACCCAGGTCGTCATGCAGCGCTGGCCCTGGACGACGGTCGTCTTCAACGGATCGATCAGCTCGGCGTCCAGATCGCGGGTGAGATTCATCAGCAGTGGCTCATCCACCAGGAGCCAGTCAGCACCATCCGACATGCGGAAGCGGCGTCCGCCGAGCGGCTCGAAGGCCATCTCCTCCGCTGCCCCGATGGTCGAGGCCAGACGGCAGAACAGCATCCCACTGGGCCGCAGCACCCGCCACAGGCCATGCACCATTGCCTCCAGGTGCGCCTCGTCCTGGGCGAAGTGCAGGACCGAGTGGCATATCACTATGTCGGCAAACTCATCGGCGAACGGCATGGCCTCGATGGATGCGACCTGGAAGTTCTCGGTCGGCAGGCCGGGCAACAAATCGGCTGCCAGCTTGCGCGCGGCCGCCACGGCTTCGGTGCTCAGGTCCACGCCAAAGACCTCATAGCCTTCGCGCAGCAGGTACTGGATGTTCCGGCCACCGCCGCAGCCGGCGTCCAGCACGCGCATTCCGGGCGCGATGTTGCCGCGCAGGATCTGGTCGAAGAGGTAGATGTCGATCTGGCCGAACTGCTGCTGCAGCGACATGCCGGCGCCGCCGCCGACGAAGTGGACGATTTCGAGGCGGTCGCCGGGCTGGAGTTGGATGTCGTCCCAGCGGGTGCGCTGGGCGATCTCGCGGTTGAGTTCGACGGCGATGCGGTCGCCTTTGAGGGCCATGGCGGAGATGAGCTGGGTGACGGTGGCGTGGGGTTCGAGCGCGGCAAACTCGCGCGGCTGGCCGTTGATGGTGAGGGTGAGCGGCATCAGTTCGAGCTTAACAGTTGCGGGTTCCGGAAGGTGAGGCGGGTGCGATCAGCGCACGGCGTGGCCCCGCGGAAAGGACTTCGCGATGTGTTAGATTGCAAAGAGTCCGACCTGTGCGGAGAGATGGCCGAGTGGCTGAAGGCGCACGCTTGGAAAGCGTGTATACCGCAAGGTATCCAGGGTTCGAATCCCTGTCTCTCCGCCACTTCCCCTTCCATAAATATTGCTATGCGGGGCTTGCTGTGCAAGCGGCTTCGCAGGCGAACTGTTCATCGCTCAGCCTGAGGTTACGGCGGACGAGCCGGCAGGCACGGTTGATTGGCGCTCAGGAAGGTCAAGCTCGCCGGAGCAGCGTCAAGCGACTGGCCAAACCAATATATTTAGTTGCTAAAAGGTCGCCACGCCAGGGTTGCTACGCGGCAACGCGCTCGGCGTGAGCGAAGTTGCATTCACTAAAGGGCGTGATGAGAGCGTTCTGGCAGTGATGACAACGATGGCTGATGCGGTCGGAGCAACTCAGCTTGTCGGTATCAATATCACTGTCCAGATCAACCGGTGTAACGCGATTGCAGGCGGGGCAGAGGGTGCTGAGAGCGTGCATGGCATTCGACCTCTGGGAGGAAGCCTACATCCGGCGCCTGTTGAAATGAAGGTGGCAAGCTTGATGCGCCAGCCATCCGGCGAAGTCCCCCGGAGACCGGTGGCGAGGGTTATACAGAGCTCGCTGCGGCAGGGCGAAAGGTTTCGCGCGGGATAAAGCGCGGGTTGACGAGCGAGAGCGTCTGGTCGACGAAGATCTGCGGGTGGGCAAGCAGGCCGGCCTCAACAGCCTGGGACGGCAGAGTGTCGCGGTGGTACTGGCAGACGCCGCCGAAGTTGGGGTGGACGTCGATGAAGGCATCGAGCTGGCGTTCGTACTCGAGCAGGCTGGAGAAGTCGCGCTCCGGCCCGAACTCCCAGGCGATGTCGCCGGTGCACCAGAGGCCGCGGAAGCCGTCGGCGAGGGCGCTGTCGAGTGCGGCGCTGAGGCCCTCGGTCATGTGTTTCAGGTCGAAGCGGGCGCCGTCGATGAGTTGGGGGCGGTCTGAGGTCAAGACGAGCCGGCCGGAGGCGATATCCGAGGTGACATCGACACCTTCGGCGGCCAGGTATGGCCGCATGCCGGCGATCATCGCGGGGCTGTCGAAGCAGATGCAGCGATAGTCCTCGGCGAGCCTACGGGCGATTACGCGGGCGAGCGAGGCAAGGTGACGTAACGGCGGGCCATCGTAGACGAGGCACCGATGGCGAAGAGGCTCGGGCACCATAAGCATCGCCAGTATAACGGCGTCGTGGTGGAACGCTTATTCCCTATTGTATGTATGTGAAGAGGGACTGCTTTTCGAGCGTGGAGATGACGGACATGAGGGCCTGGTTCTGGGTTTCGGCCGAGGAGAGCTGGGTGGCGATCTGCGCGGGGTCGGCGGCCACGAGTGAGCTGGCGGTGGCTGTGCGGTTGGTGGCGTCGGTCTGGGCGTAGGTGGTGGCGGAGTTGATGCGGCTGAGGGCGGAATCGAGCGAGCTGCGCTGCTGGGAGACGTTGCCGAGGGCGTTCTGGAGGGTGGCAAGGTCGGCGGTGGATGTGGGACTAGCGGTGCCGGAGGAGAAGTCGGCGACGAGGTTGTTGAGCGCGGCGAGGACGTTGGCGCCGGGTGCGGTGAAGACTGCCGATCCGGCGAGGCCGGTGGAGATCTGCTGGCCGGTAGAGGTGGTGATGGAGCCGGTCTGGGTATCGCCGTTGTAGGTGACGGTAGCGGGCGAGGTGGAGGCGTCGAGGGAAAAGGGCTCGGTGGAACCCTTACTGCCGGCGAAGACATAGGTTCCCTGGTAGCCGGTGTTGGCGAGGGCAAGGACCTGGTCGCGGATGCCGGCGAGGTCCTGGCCGAGGGACTGTAGGTCGGCGGAGCTCTCGGTGCCATTGACTCCGGCGGTTGCGGCAGAGATGGCGCTGGTGAGCTGGGTGACAACGCTGCCGAGGGCGGAGTCGGTGACCTGCATGAGGCTCTGCGCGGAGGAGGCGGTCTGGACGAAGGTATCGTCCTGGGAGATGGCGGCGTTGAGCATGGAGGCCTGGCCGGCGGCGACGGGGGCGTCCGATAACGAAGAGACGCGCAGACCGGAGGAGAGCTCGGTGGTGAGCTGCTGCTCGGCGGCGGTGGATTGTCCGAGCGAGGCGACGACATTCGAGAGGTAGTGCGGATCGACTTGCATGGTTGCCTTTCCTTTGAGAGTTCCCTTCCCCACTCGGAATTACGAGACCGTTGATTCTTCGCCGAGGTTGAGGGCGACGGCCATCAGCTCGTCGACGATGTTTGCGGCGGAGAGTTCCTGAGCCACCTGCTGAACGTCCTTCGACTCGAGACCGGAATAGAGCAGGCGCCAGTCCGGGCGATTGGCATACCAGCCGAGTGCCGCGATCGTGGCTCCAATGAGCAAAACAGCAGCGATGAGCTGACTACGGCGCGCTGGATGCATCGCGGTAAACCACGAGCGCGCCTTTCCGGCATACGCAGCGAAGCCGGCCGGGTTATCGCCCGCAACTCCGGTGCGTGCCAGCTCTGTTCCGACTTGTCTTGGTTCGGCCATCTATCCTCGGGCTAAGGGCTAAAACTGCATTGACATCATTTGCTGGTACGCGCCCACGGCCTTGTTGCGGACCTGGAGCGCGAGCTCGAAGGACATATCCGCCTTCTCCGTGGCGATCATCGCGTCATGGATGTCGACGCCCTGGCCGCTGAGGAGACCAGTGACCGTCTGCGCGGCCTGCGTATCGAGCGCGGAGGTTTGCTCGATCATCGATTGCAGAACGCCGCCAAAGGGGGTCGGAGATGCTTCCGCCGAAGTACCGATGCCGGCAGGGGTGGCACCTAGCCCGGAGGCGGAGGTAATCGCCGTATTGAGTGCGCCTGCGAGTGGTTGGATCATATGGATTCCTTACTTCAGGATTTCGAGGGACGAAGCTACCATGTTTTTTTCTGCCTGGACGGCAGTGGCGTTGAGGCCGTAGGAGCGCGTTGCGCCCATCAGGTCGACCATCTCGGTTAATGGGTTGATGTCCGGGTATGCGACATAACCATTGGCGTCTGCGTCCGGGTGGGTTGGGTCGTAGCGTTCGAGAGGCGGCGACTGGTCGGTGACGACGCCTGCAACCTCTACGCCGCCGGCCGGCGCTGACCCGCGAAGCGCGGCGCCGAGAACGGAGCCGGCAGCAGACGAAGTGGAAGGAACTCCGCTCTGGGCCAGCAGAGATTCCGCGAAGGTGGCGCCGGCGGCCTGCTGAAAGACGACATGCTGGCGGCGATACGGGCCGCCGTCGGCGGTGCGCGTGGTCTCCGCGTTGGCCATGTTGGCCGCGACCACCTCGGCGCGAACGCGTTCGGCCTGGAGGGCCGAAGCGCTGATATCCATGATTCCGAAGAGGTTCATTGGCAACCTTCAGTTGTTGGCGTATCAAAATGATTTAGTGTCACTTGCCGTCCTCGTGGATAGCGCTCATGACACGCGAATACTCGTTGCGAAGCAAAGAGATGCCGGTGCGGAACTCCAGCTGGGCCTTGGCCATCTGCATCCCCTCGCGGTCGAGAGAGACATTGTTGCCGTCGGGACGGGCGGTCAGGCCGTCAACACTGGAGACCTGGACGGGCTGAGAGGGTGAAGTGACGCTGGTGTTGAGTGCGTGGGAGAACTCGCTTGCAAAGTCGAAGCCCTGGGTTTTGTAACCGGGGGTGTCGACATTGGCCACGTTCTCGGCGGTCAGCTTCATCTGGTCGCTGGCCAGGTCGAGATAGCGCTGTAACGCGTCCGAAGCCGCTGTGGTGACCTGCATGGCGAATGGACCTCCGCTTCCGGGCAGAAGAAGTGCAGCCGGAGGGCCAAACCGAAGCAGGGAGGAATGAGAGGGTTCTTAGCGGTGAGGCTGGCGGGGTATGCGCGACACTGCGACAAAGGCACCCTGCGTGAAGCAATCACCCGGCGGCCCAAGCGAGATTAAAGGTCGCTTATCTCTGGATAGCTGCCTCGGCGGGAGTAATGCGCCGCGATACCTGTGCAGGCGTGGCAAGCTGTGTGCTGTCCCAGCCTCCGCCGAGCGCGATGATCAACTGGACCGACGCAGTCATCTGCTGAGTATGGATGGTTGCGAGGGTCTGCTGATCTGTAAGGAGGGTATTCTGCGCGGTGATGACATCGATGTAGGGATCGATGCCGGTTTGATACCTGCCGGTCTCAAGGTCCACGAATTGCTGCGCCGAGGCGGTGGCAGCCTGCTGCTGTTGGATCTGCTGGGAGAGGATGCGCTCCGAGGCGAGGTAGTCTTCGACCTGCTGGAAGGCGGTGAGAACGGTCTGCCGATAGCCGGCGACATCGGCGTTGTAGGTTTCGATGTACTGGTTCACCGTTGCGCGGCGCAGGCCACCGTCGTAGATCGTCTCGGAGGCGCCGGGGCCGACCGACCAGAAGCGGCTGGACCAGTCAAAGAGATGCGTGAAGGTTGAGCTTTCAAGACCGGCGGAGGCGCTGAGCGTGACCGTGGGATAGTAAGCAGCGGTTGCAACGCCGATCTGCGCGTTCGCAGAAGCCATCGTGCGTTCCGAGGCGGCGATGTCGGGACGGCGCTCCAACAACTGGGACGGCACGCCGGTGGGAACGGGCGGAGGCGCAGCGTTGGCTTCCAGCGGTTTGATCGGTACCGAGAAACCGGACGGATTGGCGCCGATGAGTACAGCGATGGCGTGCTCATACTGTGCGCGGGCGACGCCAAGGTTGAGGGCCTGGGCCTGCGCATTCTGGAGCGTGTTCTGTGCCTCGACCACATTGATCTCCGGGGCAACGCCGGTCTCATATTGCGCGCGGTTGTAGTCCAGGGCCTTCTGGTCGTCGACAACGGTCTGGTTCAGGATGGACTGAAGCGTATCCTGGCCGCGAATCTGGAAGTAGTAGACGGCGAGGCTGGATTCTTCCGTAAGGCGCATGTTCTCGAGATCGGCGTCGCTGGTCTGGGCGTTGGATTGCGCGGCGCTGATCTGGTTGCGCACGCGGCCCCAAAGGTCCGGCTCCCAGGAGACATCAAACGGCAGCGTAATCTCGCTGGCTTGCCTGTTGGTCGGGACAACGGAGCTGCTGGAGACGCCCGCAGCCGCGGCCGCGGCGCTTGTCGCGTTCGCAGAGGTCTCGTTGTGGGTATAGCCGGGCCCGAAGGTGACCGTGGGGAACAGCTGCGAGCGTGTCTCGGCGATGAGCGTCCTGGATTCGAGGAAGTTTGCGAACGCCTGTTTGAGTGTCTGGTTGTCGGCGTTGAGCTTGTCTTCGAGCGCGTTCAGGTCCGGGTCGTTGTAAATCTCCCACCACTTGCCATGGAGCATGGCATCCTGCGGCTGCGCGACCTTCCATGCGGTCTGATCCGGGAAGTTTGCCGGGGATTCTTTGTACGCCGCTGGCGGTGCCTGGGCCAGCGCAGGGGGGCGCTGGTAGTGAGGGCCAACCCGGCAGCCGGCGAGGGAAAGCGTGGCCAGTATTGCGATTGCGGTTTGGAGGTGACGACGGTCCATGGCGCTAAGTTCCAGTTTAGTGCGAAGCAAGTGGGAGGGTCTCCCCGGTAGATCGAGCAGTGTCAGCCCGCTTGCCGCTTACACGCAGGCGGAGGCGGTCCAATGCGAGATAGACGACGGGAGTTGTGTAAAGGGTCAGCAGCTGGCTGACGACCAGGCCGCCTACGATAGTGATGCCGAGTGGACGACGCAGCTCTGAACCTGTACCGGTGCCGAAGGCCAGCGGCAGCGCCCCAAAGAGGGCGGCCATGGTGGTCATCATGATGGGCCGGAAGCGCAGCATACAGGCCTCGAAGATGGCGTCGCGTGTGTTCATACCGTGTTCGCGCTCTGCCTGCAGTGCGAAGTCGATCATCATGATGGCGTTCTTCTTCACGATGCCGATGAGGAGTACGATGCCGATAATGGAGATGATGTTCAGGTCCAGCTTGAACATCATGAGGGCCATCATGGCGCCCACGCTGGCCGACGGGAGGGTGGAGATAATGGTCAGCGGATGCACCAGGCTTTCATACAAGATGCCGAGCACAATATAGACCGCCCCGATAGCCGTTATCACCAGAACAGGTTCACTGCCGAGAGACTGTTGATAGGCCTGGAGCGTGCCCGCGAACTGGCCGCGCACCGTCGATGGCGTGCCAAGCTTGTCCATCGCCTGGCTGATCTCCCGCGTCGCGTCACTGAGAGAGAATCCGTTGGCCAGGTTGAAGGAGACAGTAACTGAGGGGAAGAGTCCCGTGTGGTTGAGCGAGAGGGGGGTTGTGTTCTCCTGCGCTTTGGCGAGGGTGAAGATGGATGAATTGCCGGTGACGGTGCCGTTGGAAGAAGGCGGGTGCAGGTAGACGCTGTTCAGCCCGGCGGGCGTGGCCCAGTACTGGGGCGCGACCTCCAGAACGACGTAGTACTGATTGAGCTGCGTATAGATGAGCGAGACTTCGGACTGGCCAAACTCCGCGTAGAGCGCGGAATCAAGGGAGCTGGCGGTCTGGCCGAGCCTGGCTGCGGTCATGCGGTCGAAGGTCATCAACTGGTCAAGGCCGCCGTTCTGCTGGTCCGAGCTGACGTCCTGAAAGCCGGGCAGGTGCGTCATGGCGGTGGTCAGCTTGTCGCCCCATGTCTGGAGATCCGCTATGTTGTCTGCCTGAATGGTGTATTGGTACTGGGCGTTGCCGCCGCGACCGCCGATGCGCAGGTCCTGCGACGCCTGGAGAAACACTGAGGCGCCCGTGATGCGGTTCAGTTTGGGGCGCAGGCGATTGATGACATCCGTGGCGCTAATCTTGCGCACATTGAGGTCCTTCAGGATGACGAAGGCGTTGGCTGTATTGGTCCCGCCGCCGCCTCCGCCGCCACCGGTGAAGCCGATGACGTTTTCCACGGCGGGATCGGCCTTGATGATTCTCTGCGCCTCAAGAAGGGCTGCGTTCATCGCCGGAAAGGAGGCGTCCTGTGGGCCGCGCAGATTGCATTGCAACTGGCCGGTGTCCTGCTGGGGAAAGAAGCCAGTCGGAATCTTGAAGGCAATCACGATGTTGAGTGCGATGGTCAGGGCGAGAGCAATCAACACCAGTGCGGGATTGTCCAGCATCCAGCGCAGGCTGCGCCGATAGAGATTGAGCATCGACTGAAAGACGCTCTCCGAGGCCTGATAGATACGACCATGCCGCTGGTCGCGATTGTGCTTGAGCAAGTAGGCGCACATCGTAGGCGTTGTGGTGAGAGAGATCACCATGGAGACCACAATGGCCGTGGAGAGCGTAACTGCAAATTCGCGGAAGAGACGGCCGACGATACCGCCCATGAGGAGCAACGGGATAAAGACTGCGATCAGCGAGATGCTGATGGTGACGACTGTCGAGCCGATCTCCCTGGCGCCTAGCAGGGCCGCCTCAAACGGTTCCATGCCCGCTTCGATGTGGCGGGAGATGTTTTCCATCACCACGATGGCATCATCGACGACAAAGCCGGTAGAGATGGTCAGTGCCATCAGTGAGAGGTTATCCAGACTGTAGCCGCAGAGGTACATCACGGCGAAGGTTCCGATCAGCGAGGTAGGCACGGCAACAGCGGGGATGAGCGTGGCCCGCGGGCTGCGCAGAAAGACGAACACCACGCCGATGACAAGCACGACCGACAGGACAAGCGTGCGCTCGACGGTGGTGACCGAGGCCTGGATGGTGGTGGTGCGCGCCATCACCACATTCATATCGATGCCCGCGGGCATGGACGCCTTGAGCGACGGTATCTGGTCCTGAATGCGCTTGACCGTGTCGATAATGTTGGCGCCGGGCTGGCGTGAGACGACGAGAGTAACGGAGCGTTGGTTGTTCAGGTAGCCGCCCGTGCGCAGGTTCTGCACCGAGTCGACCACATCGGCCACGTCCGTGAGGCGGATTGCGCCGCCGTTCTTGTAGCCAACGATGATGGGCTTGTAGTCGTCGGCCTGGGATATCTGCCCATTGACGACGATGTCAGCCGAGGTGGTGCCGTCGCTGATCTGGCCGCGCGCGAGGTTGGAGTTCTGCAGGCTCAGCACTCCCTGCAGATTGGCCATGGTAAGGCCGTAACTGGCAAGTTTGTCTGGGTCGACTTCAACGCGCACCGAAGGCAATGCGCCGCCACCGGCCGCGACCTGGCCGACCCCAGCAATCTGCGAGATCTTCTGCACCATGATGGTGGAGGCGACGTCATAGACCTTGTCCGGACCGTACACGTTGGAGGTAAGCCCGATGAGCATGATGGGCGCGTCCGCGGGATTGATCTTGCGGTAGGTGGGATTGCCGGGAAGATTTGCGGGCAGATAGGTGCGTGCGGCGTTGATTGCGGCCTGCACATCGCGCGCCGCCCCGTCGATGTTGCGGCTGAGATCAAACTGGATGGTGACACTGCTGGAACCGAGGCTGCTGCTCGAGGTCATCTCGGTGACCCCGGCGATATGGCCAAGCTGACGCTCCAGCGGCGTGGCCACTGAGGAGGCCATGGTCTCGGCGCTGGCGCCGGGCAGACCGGCGCTTACGTTGATGGTGGGAAAGTCCACCTGCGGCAGAGGCGAGACGGGAAGCACATTAAATGCGATTGCGCCGGCGATAACGATCGCGATCGTCAGCAGCGTGGTCGCTACCGGACGATGGATGAATGGCGCGGAGATATTCACGGCTGGGCCGCCGGTTGCGGCTGATGGCCGGTGGAGGCGCCGGACTTCTTGCGCGAGAAGCGGTGTGCGAGGTTGTCGAAGAAGATGTAGATGACCGGGGTGGTGTAGAGCGTAAGCACCTGGCTGAGCAGCAGGCCGCCGACCATGGCAGATGCCGAGCGGACGGCGAAGCTCCGAGCCGATGCCTGTGCCGAAGGCCAGTGGGAGGCCTCCGAGCAGAGCGGCCATGGTGGTCATCATGATGGGGCGGAAGCGGAGGAGGCAGGCCTCGTAGATGGCGTCCGTGGAGCTCTTGCCATGCTCGCGCTCGGCCTCGAGGGCGAAGTCCACCATCATGATGCCGTTCTTTTTCACGATGCCGATCAGCAGGACGATGCCAATGATTGCCACGATGCTGAGGTCCTGGTGGAAGAGCAGCAGCGCAAGGAAGGCGCCGACGCCGGCAGATGGAAGCGTGGAGAGGATGGTGATGGGGTGGATGAAGCTCTCATACAACACGCCGAGGACGATGTAGACCGTAACCAGCGCGGCGAGGATAAGCAAGGGCTCGTTGGAGAGCGAGTTGCTGAAGGATGCAGCTGTGCCCTCGAACGACGCCTGCAGGCTGGCAGGCATGTTCATCGACTTTTGCAATTTGTTGACGTCGCTGATGGCGGTGCCGAGCGAGGCGTTGGGCGCGAGATTGAACGAGACGGTGATGGATGGGAACTGTCCCTGATGGGTGATGGAAAGCGGCTCTGTCGTGGTTTCGAAGTGGGCGAACGCACTGAGCGGAATCGGACTACTGGGAGCGCTGCTGGTAGTGCCGGCGGCATTGACGCCGCTGGAGGTCCCGGCGCTTGCGCTCAGCACCCGGGCTGCAGGGGCGAGCGTCGTGGCGGATGGCGTATAGAGCGCGCCTTCGGTGAAGGAGTTCGAGCCGGCGGAGGTCGAACCGCGGCCGGAGGAAGTGGACGCTCCCGCGCCTGCTGGTGCCCGCGGCGGCGTTGGCCTGGACGTAGATGTGGTTGAGCATGTCCGGCGTGAGCTGGAACTGCGGCTGCGCCTCCAGAATCACGTGGTACTGGTTCAGCTGTGTATACATCGTGTTGATCTGGCGCTGGCCGAAGGCATCGTAGAGCGTGTTGTCGATGGTGGTCGGGGCGATGCCGAGGCGCGACGCTGTGACCCGATCGATCACCAGAGAGACCGCCAAACCGCCGTTCTGCTGGTCGGTGGCGACATCTTCGATTCCCTTGATGCCTTTCAACTTCGTGACGAACTGATTGGCCCAGGTGTTAAGTTCGTTCTGATCCGGGTCTTCCAGCGTGTACTGATACTGCGTACGGCTGACGCGATCGTCGACGCTGATGTTCTGCACCGGCTGCATGTAGAGCTCGATACCGTTGATCTTTGCCAGCTTCGGCTCCAGGCGGCGGATTACATCGGCGGCGCTGAGGTCGCGCTCGTTCAGAGGCACCAGATTGATGGAGACCCGACCGCTGTTGGTGGTGGTGTTGATCCCGTCCGCACCGATGAACGATGAGACGCTAGCGACTGCTGGGTCCTCCAGGATGGCATCCGCAAGCTCTTGCTGTTTGGCGGCCATGCCCTTGGCGCTGATGGTCTGCGGCGCCTGTGAGATCCCCTGGATGAAGCCGGTGTCCTGCACCGGGAAGAAGCCCTTGGGGATGACGGTGTACATGAAGATGGTCAGCAACAGTGTGGCGAGGGCGACCAGCAAAGTGATCGTCTGATAGCGCAGGACGAACTTGAGCGTGCGGCCGTAGAAGGCGATCAAAGACTCAAAGACATGCTCCGATGCTCGATAGAACCTTCCCTGCTGCGCTTTGGGATTGTGGCGCAGGATGCGTGAAGCCATCATCGGCGTGAGCGTGAGCGAGACGACCGCCGAGAGCACGATGGTGACGGCCAGCGTGACGGCAAACTCGCGGAAGAGGCGGCCGACGACATCTCCCATGAAGAGCAAGGGGATGAGCACGGCGATCAGCGAGACGGTGAGAGAGACGATGGTGAAGCCGATCTGCTCCGCGCCCTTGAGCGCGGCCTGCATGGGAGGGTCACCCTCTTCGAGATAGCGGGAGATGTTCTCGACCATCACGATCGCGTCGTCCACGACGAAGCCGGTGGAGATGGTGAGCGCCATCAGAGAGAGGTTATCCAGGCTGTAGCCCAGCATGTACATCGCGCCAAGGGTGCCCACCAGCGAAAGAGGCACGGCCACGCCAGGAATGATGGTGGCGTACACGTTGCGCAGGAAGAGGAAGATCACGAGGATGACAAGCACCACGGTGAGCCCCAACTCGAAGTAGACGTCATTCACCGATGCCTGGATTGGGATGCTCATGTCAGTGAGCGTCTTTACCTGAATGCCCTTCGGCAGATTGGCCTCAAGCGTCGGCAGCAGATTCTGGATGCTCTTGACCACAAGAATCGTGTTGCTTCCGGGCTGACGCTGGACGTTGACGATGATGGCCGGAGTCTGGCTGGCTGGATTGGATTTGCTTCCGGGATAGCCCACCCAGGCGGCCTGGGTATTGTTCTCCACGCCATCGGTGATGGTGGCTACGTCGGTGAGCATCACCGGCGCGCCGTCGCGATAGGCTACGACGACCTGCTTGTAATCCTGGCTGGTGACCAGCTGATCGTTGGAGTCGATCTGAAAGTCCTGATGCGGACCATCGAAGTTTCCTTTGGCGGCGTTGACGCTCGCGTTGGAGACTGCGGTGCGCAGATTTTCAAGATCGATGCCGTAGGAAGAGAGCACCGTCGGGTTGGCCTGGATCCGGACCGCGGGCTTCTGCCCGCCGCTGATGCTGACCAAGCCGACTCCGGCGAGTTGCGAGATCTTAGGAGCAAGGCGGGTATCAACCAGGTCCTCCACCTGCGAGAGCGGCATGGTGTCGGAGGTGATGGCCATCGTCAGCACCGGCGCATCCGCCGGATTGGTCTTGCTGTAGATGGGTGGCGCGGGAAGATTGGCGGGGAGGAAGCTCTGCGCGGCGTTGATGGCCGACTGTACCTCTTCCTCGGCGATGTCGATGTTCAACGTGAGGTCAAACTGCAGCACGATGACCGAATTGCCAGCGGAGCTGGTGGAGGTCATCTGGCTGAGGCCCTGGAGCTCGCCGCACTGGCGCTCCAGTGGGGCCGTGACTGTGGTGGCCATTACGTCCGGGCTGGCGCCGGGATAAAAGGTGAGGATCTGAATGGTGGGGTAGTCCACCTGGGGCAGGGCCGAGACGGGAAGCTGCTTGTAGGCGACGATGCCTACGAGCATGATTGCGGCCATCAACAGTGAGGTCGCAACCGGACGCAGAATAAAGGGGCGCGATGGACTCAAGGAGCGCTGCTCCCACTGGGAGCCCCGCCCCCGTTTCCGTTGCCTCCGCCATGGCTTTGTGCGCTTCCGCCTCCACCCTTCTTGCCGCTTGAAGCGCCGCCTGCGCCATTGCCAGTGGCGACAGTGACTGGCGAGTTGTCCTGGAGCTTTTCAAAGCCGCTGGTCGCCAGCTGGTCGCCCGGATTAATGCCGGTGACCTGCGAGGTGAGTCCATCGGTGACTCCGACCGTAATGGTGGTGATGTGCGCGTGGCCCGCGGAGATCACATAGACGTAAGCGGTCTGGCCGTTGTGCTGCACCGCCGCGCTGGGAATCAGCGTGACGCCGGACAGGGTCTTGACCAGCAGACGGGCGTTGACGAACTGGTTGGGAAAGAGGCTGCTGTCTTTGTTGGTAAACTGCGCGCGCGCCTTCACCGTTCCCGTCGTGGTATCGATCTGATTGTCCAGAGTCAGCAGCGTGCCGCTGGCAATCTTGTTTTGACCGGTGCGATCATAGGCGTCCACGGTCAGCTTTGCCCGCTTCCTCATCTGCGGAATCAGCTCGCCCAGGCTGTCCTCGGCGACGGTAAAGACAACGGTAATGGGCTGGATCTGCGTGATGACCGCAAGCACTGTGGTGCTGTTGGCCTGCACAATATTGCCTGGATCCACCAGCCGCAGACCCACGCGTCCGGTGATGGGCGCAACGATGTGGCAGAACTCTACCTGGATCTGGTCATACTGCACGGTGCCCTGGTCGTTCTTCACGACACCCTGATCCTGCTCGACCAGCTTCTCCTGATCATCGAGCTGCTGCTTCTGGATTGCGTTGCGCGCCCATGCGGCCTGATAGCGGGCGAAGTCCATCTGCGCCTGCGCCAGAAGACCCTGGTCGCGCTCGAGGATGCCCTGGGCCTCCATGAGCGTGGCCTGATAAGGACGCGAATCGATATCGATAAGTGGATCGCCTTTGCGTACGGTCTGGCCTTCCGTGTAGTGCACGGCGGTGATGACGCCGTTTACCTGGGCGGTGATGTTGGACGTATAAACGGGAACGACCGTTCCGATTGCATTGACATACACGCCGATATCGCCTTTGCGCGCGGTGACTGCGGTGAGGTTTACCGGGGGACCGCCTGCTCCTGCTGCGCCGCGCCGGCCACCGCCGGATTGACTCTGCTGCGGCGCCTGCTGATGATGCAGGACAAGAAAGAAGCCTACGGCAAAGACGAGCAGCACCACGATCCAGATAAGTGCGCGCAATCCTTTTTGCGGTCGCTTTTCCGGATCAGTCGAACTAGGAAGCTGGTGATCGGAACCGATGGTCGGACGCAGTTCTGGATCGGATTGCAATGCACTCTCCTGTTTCAAGCCTCGGGGATGGGAGCCAGCCTCGCGCAGAATAAGCCTGCAAGGATGGACGGATCAGTCCTGGCAATTAGTTGCACGGTACTGCCCCTTTGCCCCGGAGCAATATGCTGACGTAGGGGCAGATGCCGTATCAATCTTATCTCAGGGCGCGGGATGCGGCCTTGATCTGGGAGATCCCGCAAGGGTGCAGGTCATTCCGGGCTTCGGACCATATGCCTGCGCAGTTCATCTATGCGGTAGAAGGTCCCGCGCCAGACGATTCCCCGGTTCCGAACAGTCACAACCATAGATCGGAGCATTGCGTACACAACCGCCATTCCTGCGAAAGGAAATGCCAGAAAGTAGAGCGGCGAGATACGGTTGGCTCGCGCCGACAGCGCGTAGAGGCCGAAGACAGCAGCCAGCGCAAGACAGCCTACGGCGCGGGTCGGCGGAAAGACAGCACACACCGCCGGGCCTACGGAAAGTAACAGCATCCCGGCAGCCGCGGCCAGAAGCAGCACAGAACGAAATCGGAAGACGGCATAGATATTCTTTGTCATCCCCCGGATGATCCCACGCGCGCCCGCCGCCCAGTGAACCTGGACCATTCCCGGAGCGACGGCGACATCCTGCTTCAGGCCTGCCCACTTGATCCTGCGGCCCAGGTAGAGGTCTTCCAGCACCTCCATGGGCGTGGCTTCAAATCCACCGATCTGGCGATAGGCGGTGGTTCGGACAAGATTAAAGGCGCCTACCCCGAGGGCGTCGCGTTTTGCGCGCGGATCGGCGACACGCCACGGCCGTATCGCCCAAAGACTGGTCACCTGCAGAAAGGAAAGAATGGCGGCCTCGCGCCAGCTCATGGCAATCGTGGTGGGCATGACGACGAAGTGGTCGGCCCCGGATGCGGTGGCGTATGCGAGGGCTCGCCGCACAATGGCAGGGTCGAAGACCACGTCTCCGTCGGTGAAGAGCAGGTATTGCGGATTGTGCTTTGCAATCGCCTCGCGCGCAGCCAGCGCCAGAGCGTGGGTCTTGCCGAGCCAGCCCGGGGGCAGATCTTTTATATGGAGCACCTGAAGCTTATCGCGGGCCCGGGCCGCGATCTGGTGCAGAACAGCTCCGGTCGCATCGGTCGAGCGATCATTGACGGCGATTATCCGCAACCCTACGCAATCCTGGCGAAGCAGAGACTCGATGCAGTCCGCGATGTCATCTTGTTCGTTGCATGCAGGAACGATCACAACCACACTGGGTTGCCCCTCTGGCCTGGGATCGGTCTGCGGCAGGGCAAGATTGGGGACTTTGCGAAATCCGAAGACGGCTTCAATAAACTTGTAGAGCCACGCGAGCGCAACGAACCACGCGACTGTGACTAAGACATGCATCATGCGGTTGTTGTGACTGTCTGCAACGAGGGCGCATAGCGGGCGCCGGCGAAGAAGAGGAAAGATGCAACCAGCATAGCGACCAGCGTGGAGCCAAGGCCCAGGT
The DNA here is from genome assembly GCA_963766975.1 of uncultured Acidobacteriaceae bacterium. Taxonomy (GTDB): domain Bacteria; phylum Acidobacteriota; class Terriglobia; order Terriglobales; family Acidobacteriaceae; genus Edaphobacter. The sequence goes on along the minus strand of CAVYCF010000007.1, from coordinate 27,700 downwards.
TGAGACTGGAGTGGTCGCTGACCATGCCGATGATGCGTGGCGAGATGGCGTCGCCAAGGGCGTGGATCAGAAAGAGTTGGCCGGCCAGGGCTGTGGCGCGGATCTCCGGGCGAACGGCGTTCACCGTGGCGGCATTGACTGGCCCTGTACCCAGGAAGATGAGGAAGATTGCTGCGGCGAGACCCGGGAGCAGCAATGCCGTGGTCCCGAACCAGCGCTGCCCGAAGAAGCACGCCAGCGCTGGCGGAACGGCAATCGCTGAGCTGACGGCGGGAAGCAGGTAAAGGGCCTTGCGGGTCGTGCGTAACCACCGCTGCGCGATCGCGCCACCTAGCGCGGTTCCACCCAGCCCGGCGACAACGGTGATTGCGCCCATGACGAAGGCCGCTTTGCTGAGACTGTAGCCAGCGGCGCGATGCAGAAAGGAAGGCATCCACCAGGAGATGCCGCCGAGAGAAAACGTTACCGCGGCGTAGCCCAGGACGGAGCTCATGTAGGCCTTGTTGCGGAGCAGTACGCGCACGGTCTGCAGCGAATGACGAACGCTCTGCGAGAACGAACCGCCGCCTTCGTCCGTCCGCGGTTTCATCTGCTGGCTGGCGCCGCGGGCGGGCTCCTTCATGAGGATGGCGATCAGGATGGCAATTAAAATGCCAGGCACGGCGGAGATCGCAAAGGCGGCGCGCCAGTTCAGGCGATCGGCAACGATGCCGCCCACGAGATAACCCAGGGCTGCGCCGACGGGGATGGCGATGTTGAAGATGGTCAGCACGCGGTTGCGCTGCCCCGGCGGATAGAAGTCGGAAAGCACGGCTGGAGCGAAGATGCCGAAGCTCGCTTCACCGATACCGAGTGCCGCGTGGCGCAGATTGAGCGAGGCGTAAGAATGAACCGATGCCGTAAAGAGATTGATTCCACTCCAGAAAAGCGCGGCGGCGACGATCATCGGCTTGCGCGGGAACCGGTCTCCCAACCAGCCGGTTATGGGCGATGTCGCCATGTAGGCGACCATGAACCACAACGTCAGGGAGCCGATCTGCGCGTCGGTGAGGTGGAACTCGCCCTTCACCTGCTCCTGCACGCCGGGCAGGATGTAGCGATCGATGTAGTTGACGAAGTTCAGCGCAGTCAGCAGGACCAGCGCCGTGGCCGCTCCGGCGATAGAGCGTGGACTACTCTCCGGCCTGGGCACGGCAGTCATTGTCGTACAAGGTTACTGCTTTTGCGCGCCGGCACCGTCCGTGGGACGCGGATAGCTTGCCTCAACGAGGGTCGAGATGCCACCGCGTGGACGGAAGTCGCCGGCTACCTTGGCCCACACAGGATTGCAAGACTTCACGACATCGTTGAGGACCTGGTTGACGATGTTCTCCTGGAAGATGCCGAGGTTGCGATAGGTGAAGAGATATTCCTTCAGGCTCTTGAGCTCCATACAGAGCTCGCGTGGCATGTAGCGGATGGTGAGGCGGCCGAAGTCCGGGAGGCCAGTCTTGGGGCACACGGAGGTAAACTCCGGATCGTCCACCAGGATCTCGTAACCCTGAAACTGGTTGGCCCAGGTATCGATGGAGGGAAAATTGGCGTCGAGACCCGCCGCTGCGTGGTCATCTGTATAGCCGGTGTTCTGAGTGGGCATGACTGTATTTTATCGCGCGCATAGCCCGCCCATGTGAGCGGGCGCGAGGAACACGTGCAGTTCTTAGTCGCGGTGTCCCAGGGTCGGGCGGTCGTCGTCCGTGCTGGAGCCGGTGCCCGAATTGGGATCGTTGTTGGTGCCCCCTACACGGCGCAGAGTCGGCTTGTTGTCACCGCTCTTGTCGTTCAGTTTGCGCTTGTTTTCAATGCGCGCCAGCCGGGCCTTCACGTCGTCGAACTCGCTTGTGCTGACGATGTAGTCCGGCTTGGGCGGCATGATGGTGGCAATCTCTTCCTCCGAGTGCATGATGCGGTCGGGCGTCTGCGGATGGTCTGCGAAGACCTTGGCCAGCGTGCCTGGCTTGTGCTTCTCCAGCGCATCCAGCTTCTCAAAGAACTGGACGAAGGCCTGAGGATCGTAGCCCGCCTTGTACATATACTGCAGGCCAAGCCAGTCTGCCTCTGCCTCAAACTCGCGGGAGAACTCGAGGAAGCTGACGGGGATCGCCAGCTGCGACGCCTCGTAGATTCCGTAGCCGGTCCAACTGCCTTCGGTCATGATGATCAGTGGGATTGAGCCGATCTCGGCGTAATGCAGCCGCGTCATCTCACGCGCGGCGTGGTGCGCGCAGACGTGAGCGGTCTCATGCGCCATGACGCCGGCAAGTTCAGCCTCTTCGTCGGCGGCCAGAATCAGCCCCGAATTGACGTAGAAAAAGCCGCCCGGAAGGGCCATGGCGTTGATCTCGTCCGAGTCGATTACCTTGATGGTGAACGGCACTTTGCAGTCGGAGTTCTTGACGATGTTCTGTCCGATGCGGTTCACATACTCAGCCACCACCGGATCGTTGATCATGTGGGCCGACTTCTCGACTTCCATCGAGGACTCCTTGCCCATGCTGATCTCGCCGTCGATCGAATACCAGTTCCCCAACCCGCGGTGTCCGATGTCCCGAGTCCCGATCGCGTCGACGTCGTCCTCGCTTCCCTTCTTAATATGAGGATCGAGCGCCTCACCGGGTGATGGGATTGCATCCGTCTTGGCGGATGCCTTGGTGTCGGTCTTGGCGTCTGGCTTTGCGTCCGCAGGGACGGAGACGCTGGGGTCGGATTTGGGCACGGTGGATGTGTCCTGCGGCTGGGCCGGCGTCTGCGTGGCAGAGGGCGATTGTGACGCGCCCGAGGGGGACGCTGAAGCCTGCGCAAACGCAGGAACCGTCAGCGCCAAGCCAGCTACCGCAAACAGAGCAGAAAGGGTACGCATGAGTTTTGCTCCCGATGGGCCACATCCTGCTCGCGGACGCGGCTCCGCACTCTTTAGACGCAGTATGCGCCTTTCCGGTAGACAATGCTATCCCCTGTCTGGATAAGGTCTGCGGATTCAGTGCCCCCGTGAGGCGTTGTTATAAAATAGGAGTCGTACGGAGAGGTGGCAGAGCCCGGTTGAATGCACCTGACTCGAAATCAGACGTACTCGCAAGGGTACCGGGGGTTCGAATCCCTCCCTCTCCGCCATCCATCCTTCTGTTCACCCGTTCAGCTTAAAGACACGATGCCCGTTCTCCCACACGAGGGTGCGGAAGAGCCGATCATCTGTGTTTGCCTTCAGGACAGATAGCGTCTCCCGTGCAAGGCATTTGCCCTCGATTCTCGCCGCGGCAGCATTTCCGGCCTGCGAAACGCCGCCACCGTGTCCATCCCTGCAGGAACAGTCGCTGCCGAAGATCAGCTTGGTGCGATGGCGCTCAAGAAAATCCGCGGTAAACGAGGGGTCCCGTGTCAACGCATTGTTAGCCGAGTTGGCGGACAGGTCGGCGAAAAGATTCGGGTAGTCGGAGAGCCAGCGGTCTGTGATGCCGCCGCGCACGATCGGCTTACGCGGGTAAGCATCCTCATTGTTGTAGTCGGCGCTCACATTGGCCCAGAACGCGTCGCAGTGGCCCACGAAGGTCGTCTTTGGATAGGCCGCCAGAATCTTGTCGAAGCGCTTGAAGCCAGTGTTGAAGACACCCTCCGTTGGGGAATGCCCAACCTCCTGGAAGTGGATGGTGAGCGGAACATCGAGCTCAGCGGCGGCGGCGTAGAGCCGGCGCATCTCCGGGCCGTCCGCTTCGACGTGATATTTCACCTCGCCGAAGCCATGTGCGCCAGCTTTTACGGCCGCGGTCAGCAGTTCCACCGCATCGGGCGCGCTTACGTCGGTGCTGGTGGAGTAGCCCGCGATCCGGGTCGTCTCCTGGCTCATAAACTGCTTCGCCTGGTCTGTGAAGCGGAGCACAGTGAGCAAATACGCCTCCTGACAGCCAGAACCATTCAGGTGGTCAAGGTTGGCCTGCAGCGTAGGCCTTGCGTGGAAGTGGCAGTCGATGACGGGCGCACCCCATTCGTAGGCCGGACTTTCCTGCGTCTGCGCCCGCAGCGTCTGCACGAGCCCCACCGAAACGATGGCTCCAACGAATGTTCTGCGATCTGTCTTCACAATCCCGCCTTCTGCCCAAGAGAGCCGACAAAAAATCTACCACTTTCCACCGCTGGAGACGAATGGTCGAAGAAATCCCTGGCGATCTTGCTGGCTCGCCACTCCGGCAATCATCCGATTCGTCGTCTTCGCAACAAAGTATTCGCCGACCGAAAACGATTTTGCTTCTAGAAAGTTGCAGCGCTGTGATCTTTTTTCGCAACTAATGGACGACCTCTCGGTTAGAGAGGAAGTCAGCCCTTGGGTTTGGATGAGCAAGTCGCCATGAGGGCGTGTTGGTCGCTCCCGCACTTTGTCTGGTGCGATGCGGAGGGTCTATGGGTCATCGTCCGCGACTTGATGCCGTGTCATTCTTGTCCTTTCGTAATCTCCTGGCAACGGTTGGTGGCTTGCCCATCGTTCTACTTTCATTCAGCGGATGCTCCTCCAACAGCAGCATGGGCGCTGCTTCCCCAACGATCACAGTAAGCAGCAGCGGAAAGGTCAGGCTGGGCGGTACAGACCAGTTCACTGCTACCGTCACCAATGAGACCAGTACCGCCGTGACCTGGCAGGTGAACGGTGTGGCCGGCGGCAACTCAACCGTCGGGACGATCTCCACAACGGGCCTCTACGCACCTCCCACTGCGTTGCCTACTCCCAATCCGGTCACCGTTACCGCAACCAGCGTTGCGGCGCCTTCACTTATTGGCGCAGCCGCGGAGAACGTCCTCAATCCAATTCCCTCTGTGACCAGCGCACAGGTGACGCAGCAGTATGGAGCGACAAGCGGTCTGCTGGATGTGATCGGAACGAACTTCGTCTCCGGTGCGGTTCTGCAGGCCGGCGGAACGAACATGACGACGACGTTTGTCTCCGCGACCGAGCTTCAGGCCACGGTCCCGGTCGGTTCGGGAGTGACGACCATTTCAGTCGATGTGGTCAATCCCAATCCAGGCAGTGCGACTTCGTCGGCTGCCAATGCGTTGGTCACGAGCCTGAAAGCATCGCTGCCCATGGCTGCGCGCCTTCTGGACCAGGCGACCTTCGGGCCCACTCTGACGGACATCCAGAATGTAGAGTCCATCGGGCTGCAGGCATATCTGAACGCGCAGTTTACTACGCCGGCAACGCTGGAGCCGGACATTGCGGCGACTCCACCTGCGCTTTGCGCCACCAACACGGTTCCGTGCCAGCAGGCGGAGTGGTGGCAGGGCGCGCTGACCGCGCCCGACCAGTTGCGGCAGCGTGTGGCGTTCGCATTCAGCGAGATGTTCGTCATCTCCACCAACTCTGACAATGCTCGCGCGGTAACGCCGTTCCAGAACATCCTGCTCAACGACGCCTTCGGCAACTTCTACACCATGATGAATGACGTGACGCTTTCGACAGGCATGGGGGCGTACCTGAACATGCTGAACAGCGCGAAGCCGACCGGCACAGAGATTGCCAATGAGAACTACCCGCGCGAGCTGATGCAGCTGTTCACCCTCGGTCTCACGCTGCTCAACCCGGATGGCACGCAGCAGCTCGACTCCGGCGGGAATCCTATCCCCACGTACACGCAGGCGCAGGTGCAGGCCTTCGCCCGCGCGTATACCGGCTGGACCTATGCGACCTCCACCGGCGGCTCACCGACGAAGTTCCCCAACGGCACAGCCAACTACGACTCGCCGATGGCGCCGGTCGAAACCCAGCACGACATGACCGCCAAGACCCTGCTCAACAGCACGGTGTTGCCCGCGGGCCAGTCGGCGGAGATGGACCTGGCCGGTGCGCTGACCAACATCTTCAATCACCCCAACGTCGGCCCATTCGTCTGCCGCCAGCTGATCCAGCATTTGGTCACCAGCAATCCCAGTGCTGCGTACGTTGCGCGCGTGGCCGCTGTCTTCGCCGATGATGGCACCAGCGCACACACTCGCGGCAACCTGCAAGCCGTCATCGACGCAATCCTGATGGACCAGGAGGCTCGCGCCGGCGACACCAACGCAAGCTTTGACGGCGGGCACCTGCGCGAGCCGCTGCTTTACATGACGAACGTGATGCGCGGCCTCGGATTCACCTTCACCGGCGGCGGCACCGGCACCGGCCCTGAGTACTACTACACACCGGGCAATTACACCGCCTCCCTCAGCGAGAAGCCCTACGCCTCCGGCTCCGTCTTCAACTTCTTCCCGCCGAACTATGTCATTCCCGGCAGCGCCACCAATGCGCCGGAGTTTGGCATCGAGAACACCGCATCTGCGGTCCTTCGCCTCTCGCTCGCCGACAACCTGATCAACAACAAGATCTCCGCCTTCGCGGTCGATCTGAGCGCTACCAGCGCCCTGGGCAAGATGGCCTCCGCCACCGGCAACGCCACCACCGACAGCACCAACCTCGTCACCGCGCTGAACAACATCTTTATGCACGGCCAGATGCCGTCGCAGATGCAGTCCGACATCGTCACCCACGTCGCCACGCTCACCAACATTCCCGAGCGTGTGCGTGTTGCCACGTATCTTGTCATCACTAGTTCGTTCTACAAGGTCATTCACTGAGTTTTGAAGGCGCGTCGCCCAGCTTGAGTCGCGCCCGCAGTTCCGGAGGGGTCCAATGGCAGTCAATCGCCGCAGCTTCATTCGTTACGCATCCATGGCAGCCGCCGGCAACTCGCTCGCGCTGCGCCCATTCGGTGCGCTCAATGCGCTCGCTCAATCCAGCACGGACTACAAGGCGCTGGTCTGCGTCTTCCTATTCGGCGGCAATGACGCCAACAATACCTTTATCCCGTTCGATACCGCCGGCTACAACAACTACTCCACCATACGGGGCCCCCTGGCCATCGCGCAGAACTCGCTGCTGCCCCTGACGCCGCTTCCCAACTTCGCGCTCAACCCTAACCTGCCCGATGTTCAGACGCTCTTCAACAGCGGCAACATCGCGGTCGTCGCTAACGTGGGCACGCTGATGGAACCGACCACCAAGTCGCAGTTCCAGGCAGGCACCGACCTGCCTACCAATCTCTTCTCGCATCCCGATCAGCAGCTGGAGTGGCAGAACGCATCGCAGTCCGGCGCTACGCCCAGCGGATGGGCCGGCCGCATCGCCGACCAACTGAGCGCGGCCTACAACTCCAGCGCGCAGATCCCGATGATCACCTCCGTTGATGGCGACACGCTCTTCTGCAACGGCAGCAGCAGCACGCCGGTCAGCGTCAGTCCGGGCAACCTCAGCGGCGCGCAATGCTCGGAGGGCACCACCGAATGCGGCGCCCAATTGCTGACCGCGCAGGCCCTCCTTGGCTTCAACTCCGGACTCAGCCTGGTGCAGGCCGACAATACGATCACTTCCAACGCCTACGCTTATGCCAAGACTCTCAGCGCGGCCGTCCAATCTGTCTCGCCGTTGCAGACGGTATTCCCGGCGGGAAATTCGCTGGCGTCGCAACTCAAGCAGGTCGCGCAGATCATCCAGGTGCGCGCAGCCCTCGGTGTCTCGCGCCAGATTTTCTTCTGCGGCGTCGGCAACTTTGACACGCACTCCGACCAGATCACGCTGCAGAGCAGCCTGCTCGCGGCGATGAGTCCCGCACTGGCTGCCTTCTACAACGCCACGGTGGAGCTGGGTGTGCAGAACTCGGTTACGTCGTTCACCATGTCGGACTTCAGCCGTACCTTCCAACCGAACTCCAACACCGGCTCCGACCACGCCTGGGGTTCGCATCATTTTGTGATGGGCGGCGCAGTCAAGGGCGGCCAGATGTACGGAACGTTTCCCACACTCTCCCTCGGGGGGCCGGACGACTCCGGCTCAAACGGCCGCTGGGTGCCAACCACCGGCAGCGTGCAATATGCGGCGACGCTGGCCTCATGGTTCGGCGTGACTCCGGCGCAGATGCCGAACATTTTCCCAAATATCAGCGCGTTCTCGAACACGAACCTGGGGTTCGTGTAGAGCCACGCAGAAATTCGCGCTCGCGACAAGTCGAGCTACGCGACGAATTCGCCGCTAATTCTGCGCGCCTGGCCCCTTGTATCCCTGCCAGAGATACTCGAGCGCCTCCGGCAGAATCTGGGCCTTGGTTGCGCGATCCACGTGGCCGGCGTTCTTCGCGAAGACGAACTGGTAATGGTAGCCCTTCGCGGCCAGGACGCGCGCCATGTTCTCATTGGCGACGACCCAGTCGTGCATGTTGTCGCGCATGGCGTTTGAATTGAGAAGGTCGTGGTCACCAACCTCCATCCAGAGCCGAATGGGCTTGCGAGGAGTTTTGGGGATCAGGCTTTCATGGAACTCCCACGCGCCGCCAGGGAGTTGCGCATCATGCGGCCATTGCTGGTTGACGTAGGTACCGGAGAAGGTAAGCACACGGTGGTACCACTCGGGGTGGTACCAGGCCATGATGAGCGCGCAGGAGCCTCCGGAGCTGCCTCCAGTTGTCGCGCGTCCGTCGGGATTGTGGGTCAGCTTGACGCCGGCGGTCTTCTCGACGAGCGGCAGCACCTCATTCTCCACCCATTCCGCATATCTGCCGGACATGGTGTCATACTCCAGGCCACGCTCAGAGCCCTGCGCGTCGCCACCGCCATTCTGGATCGAGATGGCCACCATGATGGGCACCTTGCGAGCTGCAATCAGATTGTCCAGCGCGGTGAAGAGCGCCTTGTCCGGGCCATCCATGCCCACGATGAACGGCGCTTCGGTGCCTGCGACGTACTGTTTCGGCACATAGACCATTACGTGGCGCGTCCACGGAGCGGGATGGCTGGTTGTGACGACCAGCTCCGTGGGATCGGTGGGATCGGGTGTGCCGAAGGTGCCGGGGTCGCGAGCAATGCCTGGATAGAGCTTGCTGTCCGCCGAGGTCATCGTAATGTCGAAGACCTGACCTTGCGGCACGCCTGGCTGCGGGTCCATCTCCGGCGCACGGGTATGCGTGGGGCCGAGGACGAAGTTGCCGTCCGCGGTGGCGGGTGGTACATCGCCGTCAGGCATGTCTTTGGCGTCTGGGTAGCCGGGCGTGTGTGCGTCGCGCACCGGCGGCTGGGCGGGCCTGGGACGATTGGCGCCGGCTGGCATCGACCCGGAGGAGGGTGCACCGGGCTGCGAAGCCACGGGCGGCGCCTGTTGGCCCAAAACACTTAGAGCAGTGGCGGCAATGAGAACGAGAGAGAGTGTGCGCAGAGGATATGCCATGCGCACAACATCATACCTCTCCAGCACTATCGTTTGGCAGCCCGCGCAACCGTGGTTGGCGTGGATACCCTTTGGTGGTATTGGGGCTGTCCCCACAGGCCGATAAGTTTGAAGAGTGGCTACCTTGACCGTTGCACTCCCTGACACAGCAGAGGAGACCAGGGCCTCAGGGCCTGCGCAGGCTCCTACACCCGAACCGGGCGTGGGGCGCGCGGACCGTTATGCCCAGATGATCGTGCTGATGCTGCTGCTGGCCGCGCCGGCGATCATGTGCCTGCACTCGGCGGTGGCGAATGACCCCGATATATGGTGGCACCTGCGCACCGGCGAGTGGATCGTGCAGCACCACGCCATTCCGCATGTCGATATCTTTTCCGGCCCCAATGCAGGCAAGCCATGGCAGTCGTACAGCTGGCTGTTTGAGCTGCTGACCTTCGGTCTCTTCCATCGCCTGGGACTGGTAGGCGTCATCGGGTATTCGGTCGGCATGATGCTGGCCATCACCTGCGCCCTCTATCATCTGGTCCGGAGTGCGCAAAAAGACTTCACCGTCGTCGCGCTGCTGGTCTTCTCCAGTTGCTTTGCCATGGGACATCTCTATACGCCGCGGCCATGGCTGTTCACCATTCTCTTTTTCGTCCTCGAGATTGACATCCTGATGCAGGCGCGGCGCACCGGACGCCTTCGTTCGCTGCTATGGCTGCCAGTGATATTCGCGCTGTGGAGCAACGTCCATATCCAGTTCATTGACGGACTGGTGGTGCTGGGGCTGGCGCTCGTCGAGCCGATCGCCGCAGCCCGCGGCATCGGCCAGAGGACACGGCTCGGTATCGCGCCGGCTGTCGCGGCGCTTGCGGCAAGTACGCTGGCGACGCTGGCGAACCCGTATGGCTGGCACATCTATCGCGTGGCATACGACCTGGCCTCCCAGCCGGGCGTGCTGAATACGATTACCGAGCTGAAGGCAATTCCCTTCCGCGACATGACGGACTGGACCATTCTTGCTCTTGCTCTCTTTACGACCGTTGTTCTGGCACGCCAGCCAAAGTTGCGCCTGTTCGAGACCGGGCTGCTGGCCTTCGGGATTTATGTAGGCTTCCGCTCGCAGCGGGACGTTTGGGTCATTGCCATTGGCGCTGTCGCCATTCTTGCCTCGGCGATTCCCGCGCGCGAAAGCACCAAGGACTTCCGCCTGCCCGGGGCTGCTCAGGCGCTAGCGGCTGTCGGTGCGGCGTTACTGGTTCTGGCCGGCTTCCGCTTGATGCACGTCACCAACGCCGCCCTCGAGACTCAGGTGGAGAAGTCATTCCCGGTCAAAGCGGTCGCTGCGATTCAGGCGAACCACTACGCGGGGCCTCTGTATAACAACTTCAACTGGGGCGGGTATCTGATCTGGGCGCTACGCATGCCCGTAGCGATTGATGGCCGGGCTGCGTTCTACGGCGATCAGGCGATCGACCGCTCCGTCGCCACATGGGGCGCGGAGCCGGATTGGAAGACCGATCCACTACTGAAGAAGGCTCGGCTGGTGATCGCGCCACCGAAGGCGGCCCTGACCCAGGCGCTCAGGACTGACCCATCGTACCGGCTGGTGTACGAGGACGAGGTCGGAACGGTGTTTATCGTCCAGCGGTAGACGGATGCAGGGCGGGGCGACGCCGCGCACAACTGCTACTTAAAGTTTCTCGTGGAAATCACAGGCTGAGCAGGAGATATAAACTCCGCCGGGAACGCCGCGCTCGCGGTCCTTCACGCGCTTGACGATTCGTGTGGGCTTGGAGCAGCGCGGGCAATCGGTGCTTTTGTTGGTGTCCATTACCTTCTTGCGGTCGCCGGTCTTGGCAATCTTCGCCATGGGTCATCTCCTGTTGCCGATATGGCGGTTCCCCGCCTTGGGTCGTCGCGCGGCTTAGCTCTCCGGCGCGATCGTTTGCCCGTCTTTGCCTTCTCGCAGAGCTGTGGTCGTGGGAGAAAACTTCAGCGGAAACCTGTCTCGTATTCTACACGACTGGGCGCGATCCGGACGCCTCCAGGGAGCGGCCGGCGGAGACAGCGAAGCGGCTACTTAGCGGAAACTGCCCCGGCGTGAAAGGACTCAGAGGCCGCCCCGGGAAAGCGGAGAACGTGGACACGACGCAACGCGCTGTCCAGCTCTTCTTCGCTGGCGATGCGGAAGATCGCATCCTGATCGTTCATAGCGCGGCCCCAGGCGTCGATGCGAGTGTAAGCGCGATGCGCGAACCAGCCGGCCGCGACACCCGCGGAGAGAAGAATTGCAACAGTGAGCATGATCATAGGTGAATGCCTTTCCGGGTCGGCTGCAGGACGCCCTGCGCTGAGTGTTCTGGGGAGGGCCCAATCTATCCCGCGCAGCGGTCCCGAGGACGATATCGGCGGAACTTCATGTCGGCTTTAGCCCAATCTGGAAGCTCCGCTCCATCGGCATTGCGAGCACGATCGATTTCCCTGCTCCAGTCCGGCTACCGGTCCGGCGCTGCTGTGTAGAATTGGTGGTGAACCCAAAAATAAGAAAGTTGAGGAACTGAAGGACCATGAAGCTTACACCTGGAAAGCTGGCCGGCCTGAAGGCTGTTTCCGATGACCGCGGCGTGATTGCGGCCGCTGCGATGGACCAGCGCGGATCGCTGCAGAAGTCGATTGCCAAGGAGCGCGGCGCAGAGGCGACAGAACAGGACCTGGAGGAGTTCAAGATTCAGGTCACGGACATTCTCTGTCAGCATGCCTCGGCGATCCTGCTGGATCCGGAGTTTGGTCTGCCGGCCTCCAAACACCGTCACGGCAAGGGGCTGCTGCTGGCCTATGAGAAGACCGGCTACGACGCGCAGACGGCCGGCCGACTGCCGGACCTGCTGGATGTGTGGAGCGTGCGGCGGCTGAAGGAAGCGGGCGCGGACTGCATCAAGATCCTGCTCTACTACACGCCGTTCGAAAAGTCGCACATCAATGACCTGAAGCAGGCGTGGATCGAGCGCATCGGCGACGAGTGCCTTACCAACGATATTCCCTTCTTCCTCGAGTTTGTCGGCTACGACGCCGACGGTGGCGACGAGAAGTCGGTGGAGTACGCGAAGAAGAAGCCGTCGATCGTCTCCGGCGCGATGGCGGAGTTTGGCAAGGCGCGCTACAACGTGGACGTGCTGAAGGTCGAGGTGCCGATCCAGATGGAGTTCGTGGAAGGTACCCAGTCGTTCAAGGGCGTGAAGGCCTACACCCGCGCCGAGGCGCTGCAGCACTTCCGCGACGCCGAGACCATGACGCACAAGCCGTTCATCTATCTTTCGGCCGGCGTATCGAACCCGGTGTTCATCGAGACTCTGGAGCTGGCGGGCGAGTCGGGCACGAAGTTCAACGGCGTGCTCTGCGGCCGCGCGACGTGGAAGGACGGGATTGCGATCTTCGCCAAGCAGGGCAAGGACGCCTTCCGCAAGTGGCTGGAGACGACGGGCGTCGAGAACATCGAGAACGTGAACAAGGGTCTGCTGGCCGCAAGTCCGTGGTACCTGAAGTTCGGCGTGAAGAGCATGAAAGAGCTGGGCTAGTTACAAGGTTCCAGCGATTTACAGATTACAAAGGGGGAGCGGAGACGCTCCCCCTTTTTGCGTTGATGTTATACCCCCCCTCCCCTATAAAAATCCTACTTGATACATTCCAAAGCACTTGCACGGCGTAGTTGAAAACAAATGAGTTAGCGTAATCACCTGCAACGGAACGAGTTGTGGGATATGCGACACAGAACGCTGCATTCGGCCCTACTTCCATTATAGAAAATCGAGCAAGACTAAAATGCCACTTTGTTGAGTGAAATGATCTTCTGTGTTTGCAGTGAGTTAGGTGGAATATCAGGCCGCTTAGGGGCTTGACAAGGTATTCACGGCTATAACCCAGGCCTCAGGCCTGCGGCCCAGGCTGGTATATGTCGCGCTTTCAGCGCTCCCCTGCTCTTTTGGAGCGGGGGTGGGGGGATGGGGCGCGCGGGATGAGTTTGGGGTGGGTTGCGGCGGGGTGAGGCTGCGCACCGGTTTGCACCCCACCCGTCCGGCCTTCGGCTTCGCTCAGGGTAGGCTGCGAAGGTGCACAGATGGGGCGTTCGACATCTGCTATGTCAGTGGCCATGCCGAAACGGCAAGCTTCGCAAGTTTTGCTTGACGCTCAGCAATCTCGTTCAAACCCCACACCGCCTTCGCCGCGGTTTCGGAGGTTAGCGTAAATGGCGATTGTGCGAGTGCAGGTTTCTTCAGATCAAACCCGACGTTTCCGATTCGCGAGTTCACTGAGCCCGCGAGGAGCGCCTGATTGCCGAGCCGATTGTAGTTTGCTCGCGCAATTTCGGGCGGGACATGGTTCCAATCCGTGCCTGGTTTCTGCGGTAGGATATGCTCCAGCGTCACCGCAGCGCCGTCGTTGGGTGTGTACTGGGGCTCAACTTTACCGTCCGCCTCTATTTGTAGGCGTCGCAGATAGTACCTTGACAGCGAAGCAGTCGCGACAGACGCTTGGCTGAACGCGGCTTCGAACGCTTCATCCGTAGGCAGCACCGCTGCCAGTTCTTCGCTTATGCCTCCCACATCCGTGATTGTTCCATCCGATATTTTCTTGGCGGTTCTGCTGTAAAAGCCTTCCAGCGTTCCGCTCGGCGTGCCCGTAACAAGGAATCGAACAGACCAGCTAACGGCGAGCCTGAATAACTTGACGATCTCCTTGGGTTTGAGTTTTCCGTACGCAGCTAACAGCAGTGGGCGTATCTGGCTGACGCCTAGATACCTCAACGTGTCAATGGTAGCCCGAACCTCTTGGTGATAGCCACTCCATGCGTCGTGCGTTGGCGTCAGTATCGCCGCATAGTCGGTGGCGCGGCTGTCTAAGTTGGAAACGAAGGCGATCACCGTCGCCTCGTTGGTTAGCTCCGCCTTTATCTGATCGAAGAGGACGTTGACGCGTGTGGGCCCATGTGTAGTTACCCAGTAATAGCGAATAAAATCCACAATGTCGCCATCTTCCCGTCCCAAGGATTCGAGTGTGGCATTCATTGAGTGCCAGCGTTGCACCGCTTCCGCCTTCCTTGTTCCGGAAGTCGCGTAAACAAAATTCTTGAGGAGATCAGCCGCAGAGAGCTTGAGGCCGCGATCATTCATCGTTTCGAATATGCGGAAGGCCGTCTGCTCGTCCGCGACCTCAACCCAGATGACTCTCGCCCCAGTTACCAGGTAGTCCAGCCATTTGTGTAATAGGAGTACGGCGTCGGCGGCTGGTAGCGTGCTGGTCATGGCCTGCACATGCTCAGCGGCTGCGAGCGCGGCCTGCTCGATTAGTTCATGGGATTCCTTTTTGGGGTCCGGTTTTGCGGCGGTTCGCTTCGGATCGTCGGGCGCTCTAAGAATTCTGTCTTCGAAGAACTCATGGTCATCGACATTCAGCTTGAGGTGGGGACGAAGCTCGTGGGTTTTCCTGTCGGTCGTAAGGAGTGATTCGTTGGCAATTGTCGTTGCCGTCACGCCGTCCTTAATACCGGCAAAATAGTCCCGAATCGCTGCAATAAGGATCGTTGTGGTCGCCAGCCGCTGCTGTCCGTCGTACACGAATACTGCTGTGCTTGAAGGAACCACGATTATTGCGCCAAGAAAGTACTCAGCCGCGCCTTTTGTTATGGCGGCATTCAAGTCTTTGAGTAGATCATCCACATGCTCCTTTCTCCACGCGTAGGAGCGCTGATTGATCGGCACTGCGAGGTTCTTCCTGTTGGCGAGGATGTCCCCGAGAGTATCGCTGTCGAACTCAATCATTGATGGCAATTTATCTTTTCCTTTGCGGCCGGAATAGGCGACGTTGCCAGCATACGCCAGTCTACCTGCCGAATTTTTGGCGGCCTTGCATTTGGGACATCATGCGCTGCTGGGCCTTGAGGCCGCCGCCGGAGCCCATGGTCTTGAACATCTTGCGCATCTGGGCGTACTGGCGGAGGAGGTTGTTGACCTCCTGCACGGAGGTGCCGGAGCCGGTGGCGATGCGTTTGCGGCGGGAGCCGTTGATGATCTCGTGGTCGGCGCGCTCGCGGGCGGTCATGGAGTTGATGATGGCCTCGGTGCGGGTGAGCTGGCCTTCGTCGACGTTCTCCGCGGCCTGAGAGAGGCCGGCGAAGGGGCCGACGGAGGGCATCATTTTTAGGATGGACTTCATGGAGCCCATCTTTTTGATTTGCCGCAACTGCTCGCGGAAGTCGTCCAGCGAGAAGCCGTCGCCAGAGAGGGCCTTTTTGGCGAACTGCTCGGCCTTGGTGCGGTCGAGTTTTTCTTCGGCGCGCTCGAGCAGGGTGGCGATGTCGCCCATGCCCATGATGCGGGAGACGATGCGGTCGGGGTGGAAGGGCTCGAAGGCGTCGGGCTTTTCGCCGGTGCCGAGGAACTTGATGGGCGCGCCGGTGACGTGGCGGATGGAGAGTGCGGCGCCGCCGCGGGCGTCGCCATCCATTTTGGTGAGGATGACGCCGGTGAGGGCGAGCAGGGAGTGGAAGGCTTTGGCCGAGTTGACGGCGTCCTGGCCGGTCATGGCGTCGGCGACGAAGAGTACCTCAGAGGGGTTGAGGAGCTTTTTGAGCGCGGCCATCTCGTCCATGAGGTCCTGGGCGATCTGGTTGCGGCCGGCGGTGTCGACGATGAGGATGTCGCAGCCGTAGCTGGCGGCCTCGCGGCGGGCCTCTTTGGCGAGGCGCAGAACATCGTCTGTGCCGTGCTTGGCGGTGGGGTCGAGCTGGCCCTCGTAGAGCTGCGCGCCGATGGACTGGGCGACGAGCTTGAGCTGCTCGCGCGCGGCGGGGCGGTAGACGTCGACCGAGACGAGCATGGGGCGGTGGCCGGCCTTCTTGAGCCAGCCGGCGAGTTTGGCGGAGGTGGTGGTTTTGCCGCCGCCCTGCAGGCCGGCCATGAGAATGACGAAGGGCGGCTGCGAGGAGGTCTTGAAGCGCGCGGTGTCCTTGCCGAGGATGTTGATGAGTTCGTCGTGGACGATCTTGACGATCTGCTCTGCGGGCGAGAGCGCGGTGGTGACCTGGGTGCCGAGCGCGCGGGCGCGGATGTGGTCGACGACTTCGGTGACGACGGAGAGCGAGACGTCGGACTCGATGAGGGCGAGGCGGATCTCGCGCAGGGCTTCGGCGATGTTTTCGTCGGTGAGGGTGCCCTGGCCGCGGAGGGTCTTGAAGGAGCGCTGGAGTTTGTCGCTGAGGTTTTCAAACATGCTGGGACCAGTTTAAGGCATGGCGGGCGTTTCGCGCTCCCCATCGGCTGAAATCAACCGGTCCTTCGGTCAATATGATCCCTTACCAGAGGCGCAGACAATCGGCCGCGGGATATGACTATACTGACTTGCATGAGATGCCCCGTAAGTGTCTTGATACCAACTTATAATCGCGCACACGTGCTACCGGAGACAGTGGACTCCATTCTTTCGCAGTCTCTTCCTCCCTCTGAGGTGATCGTGGTCGATGACGGCTCGACCGATGCCACCCAGGGATGCCTTCGCACGTTCGGAGACAGGGTGCGGTATGTGCGTACGGAAAACGGTGGTGTGACCCGAGCCCGTAATATTGCCGCGGAACTTTCCACCTATCCGTATCTCGCATTTTGTGACAGCGACGACCTGTGGCGCAAGGATAAATTAGAGATACAGATGGATATGCATTCCAGATACCCTGCGCTGCCATTTTCCTTCACGAATTTTTGCACCGTCTCTGACGGTGTCTGGGCAAAGAAGACAAAATTTGATGATGCACCGCCGGGATTTTTTCCCCGCGGCCTGGAAGGCGATGAGTTGTATTTCCTTTGCGAGGAACCGCTCTACAACAAGCTATTAGAGTTCCAGCCCATATTTCCTTCCACACATGTAATCAAGCGCGATTTCTTCCGGAATATCGGGGGGTATCTTGATAATTTGGGAAGAAATCCGTCGGAAGACCTGGAATTTGCATTGCGTTGTGCCCAACATGCGCCGGTAGGTGTAGTCCGCGAAGCCGTTGTGGGATACAGGAAGCATGAGACAAACTTCTCTGGGGATTCCTACAAGACAACGAAAGGTCAAATTGAGATTTTGACATATGCGCTCAGCAAGCACTCCATTGACGATGTTACCCGCTCACTCATTCTTGAACAGATTGATCGACGACGCGTGTACGCGTCCTATGATGCATTCAGGAGACGGGAGTTTAAAGAAGTAGTGAATCTGCTGAGCGGGACACCTTCCTCCTATTTTGATTTCAAGACCCGGTTGAAATTTTGGGTGTCCCGGATGCCTGAGCCTATCGCGAGGGCTGCGCATAAGGCGCTGGTTCGCGGCTAAATCCTTGTATCGGATGGAAGGAACTAACTCCAAGGCCCTGTAACCGGGCGTCGCTCGGTGGCGCGCAATCTCTCTGGCCGGAGAGCGGAGACCGCAGGTTGCTCGGCGCGCGTCGGCTGTGACGAGCGTCACAGAAGATATTCATGCGGCTTTTTGCGATGAGGGCCTTTCCTGCGGGCAGCTAAAAAAGAGATACCCGGCAAATTGAGATACCGCAGCGGCTTCCAGAGACTTCTTGCCCTGTGCGGAAAGCGAATCTCTTCCTGTGGAGAAAGCCCACGTTGACCGGGTGAAGATGGGCCGGTACACTCGATGATGGATGCGGCGATCGTAATGCTCGCGGCTGCGACAAGCAGATTGGGTACGCGCCTTTCGAGTTGTTGCCCCCTCGTTCAATGGTAGGACAGTCGGCTCTGAACCGATCAATCGGGGTTCGAATCCCTGGGGGGCAACCAAAAGCCTGTACGCGCGCCTCCGGCGCGCGTTTTTCTTTGCCCTCTGTGATACCTCCTCGCACCTCCCTGAACTGACATAAGTCGAACTAAATGAGTAGTTTATGTGTCTTCTTCTCCAATGAGTGCCAAGATTTATCGTCTGAGGAGGTGCGAGTAGGTGCGAGGACAGCCAGCCTTTTGTGTGGGTACCGTTGCGGGTATCATTAGGAGAATTTGTGGGTACGGGAAACGTGCCCTCCAGGAGCCTGGCCCATGGGACTCACAATCAAAGAAATCGACGGCGCAAAGCCAACCGACAAACCTTACAAACTCGCGGATGGCGGTGGCCTTTGTCTTCTCATCGCACCGTCCGGTGCCAAACTTTGGCGCTGGCGGTATCGCTTCGATGGCAAGGAAAAAATGATGGCGTTGGGGGAATACCCAGTCGTCACTCTTAAGGAGGCTCGCGAGCGTCACTCCGACGCGCGAAAGGCGCTAGCGAACGGGACTGATCCCATGGCTGAGCGCAAAGCCGAGGGTGAGGCCAAGCAGAAGGAAGCCGAGGCGCAGCAGCGTGAAGAGGAAAACAGCTTCGAGAATGTCGCCCGTGATTGGTGGAAGTGGTGGCTGATCGGCAAATCGCCTCGACACGCCGACACCACAATGCGGCGCTTGGAAGCAGACGTGTTCCCAGCGTACGGCCACAAATCTATCAATACGGTGACGGCGGCTGATGTGCGCAAACTCATGATCGCGGTCGAGAAACGGGATGCCAGGGACGTTGCCAAACGTATCCACGAGACGACATCGCAGATTTTTCGATTTGCGATCGCTCGCGATATCGCAAGTCGGAACCCGGCAGCGGATTTCAAGCCGAGAGACATCTTGGCTGAAGCCCAGACTGAAAATCGTGCCCGCGTGAATGCTAAGGACCTGCCCGAACTGCTCGTGAAGATAGACGGCTACAACGGCGACGTAATCACACGCTTAGCGATGAAGTTGATGGCATATACGTTTGTTCGCACCAGTGAGGAGATCGAGGCGCCGTGGTCAGAGTTCGATTTGGATGAGGCGCGTTGGACGATTCCAGCGGAGCGCATGAAGATGAAAACTCCGCACATCGTTCCGCTGTCCCGTCAAGCCGTGGAAATCCTACGTGCCCTCAGGCAGATCACAGGCAGTGGACACTTTGTGTTCGCCGGCGCTCGCGACAAGAAAAAGCCTATCAGCAACAACACAATTCTCTACGCCCTCTACCGGCTGGGCTATCGTGATCGGATGACTGGGCACGGATTCCGCGGGCTGGCATCGACCATTCTCAATGAGCATGAATTCGATGAGGCGCATATTGAGTTGCAACTCGCCCACACAAAGCGTAACAAGGTCGCTGCAGCATACAACCATGCGAAGTACCTGAAGCAGCGCACAGAGATGATGCAATGGTGGGCGGATTATCTGGATACACAGCTTACTAAGGGCAGGCGGGCGCTGGCAGCCTAAGCAAGCCGTTTGGAGGGAGCCGACGCTCGACCAAGAGCACGTTGCGGCGTTCGTCTGATGCCTGGATGGGAAACAGCAAATCTCGATGTCGAGATCCGCTCAACCACCCACTCATTGACTTCCGATCTTACCCACGCGACAGTGCGCGGCCCAAGTCGGACGGGCGCAGGGAAGCTTTCCGCACGAACCAGTGCGTACAGGCTCGACTTCGAGAGGCCCGTGACCATCTTCACGTCCGGCAGACGCAGGAAACTCACGTCGTCCCGAGAACTTGGCAGGACAGAGTGAATAGCTTCCATTTTTAGGGGAGCGGGTTGCTTTTTTGGTTGAAGATTGTGATTGTGATTGGACTGCAAACGGGCCTCCCTGGTGTCCCAATAACTTCGTTCGATGATACTGCCCGCCCTGCGCTCCGGCGTCCAATCATTCTTCGTGATAGAGCAATAGCGAAACGTGATGGAGCAGCAAACCACCCTCCCGCAATATCGACGCGGTTACGCGCGAGGTGAATAAAACTAGGTGAATAAAACCTATCAAGCGCGCAGCTTTGCAGTATTTTCGGGTAACGTTACGGGAACGCATCAACTGATTGAGCACGCTACTGTCCGCCGAGTAATAGCCAAAGGGGTTGGTGCATTCATGTATGAAGGACCAGAGTTTCGCCACCTGATTACGTTCGTCGCCATCGCCGAGGAGTGCAGCTTTAGCAGGGCGGCGGAGCGACTTCACATCGCGCAGCCAGCCCTTACGAAGCACATCAAGTGCCTGGAAGAAGGGCTCGCCACGGAGCTATTCAAGAGAGTTCCTGCAGGTGCGGAACTTACCGAGAGCGGACGCAAGTTCCTTCCCGTCGCCCGGCAGATGCTTCATATGCGGCAGCACGCCGCGAACACGGCTACTAGAAGCAGTACGAGCGTCGAGTGGCCCTTACGGCTCGGATACTCGCCTTACACGAACCACAATCTGTTCGTGGAGGGCCTCAGGGCCTATCAGGAGATCGTTCCGGAAGGACGAGTGATCTCAACCAGCGACTGTACGGCGGAGTTGCTCGACATGTTGCATGACGGGCGCCTGGATGCGGCCATTGTGACCCTGCCTGCCACTGTGCCGGAGCTTGCTCAGCACGTCCTCTCCGAGAACATCGTCATGATCTGCCTTCGCAAGGACGATCCAATGGCGAATGTTGCTGCGATCCCGAAGGAATCGGTTGCAGAACGTCTGTCGGTCATGTTCAGCCGGCAGTCTCATCCGGAGTTGCACGACCACATCGTCAAACAGTTTGCGAAGTCGGCGATGCACCTTCGCCCGTCGGAGAGCTTCTCCGCCCCGTCCGAGATGCAGTTCTTAGTGAAACATCGTGGCTGCTTCGGATTGGTGTGCAAGGGCATCCCCCTGGACCCTGAGTTGACGAGTCGTCCTATTGAAGGCCTGACGTTTCGTCTGGAAACCGCCCTCGTATACCGCAAGGAACAGCAGAGGCCCATGCTGTCGATGCTGGCTTATCGAATGTCTCAATTGGCCTGCATGAGTGAAGAATCCGCGGTTCCGAAGAAGCCGAGCGGCAGCTCCAACGTCCAGGCAGACGCTCCGCTGAAGAGGTTTGGTTGAGTAGCGCTCAAGGAAGCCTATAACGAATTGCTATCGGGCGATAGTAAACAACGATTGGACGCAGACTCATCCTGAACTTAGGGTCACGGCATATCACGACTGCACACAGTCGTTGGAGGATGCCGATGATTCGCAGAAGCCGCCAAGTATCTAGCCCCAACCCCAACCCAACCAAGCCCAGCCCTTATCTCGCCAAGCGCAAGGCAACTCAGACCTTGGCCCACGCTGCCCGCGTGATGGCTCCCGCACTCGTTGCGCTCGCATTCGCCAGTGTTGCTCATGCACAAGGAACGATGGACTTCTCAGGAGCGACAACGCTCATGGGAGCGTTTAAGACGTTCGCCATCTATGCGGGTGCTGTCATCTGTTTCGGCGGTCTGATCTTCGCCGGCATTCGGATGATGAGCGGTCGCTTCCAGGATGCCATCCCCGGTCTATTCGGCGCACTCTTTGGCGCCGGTGTTCTCGGTTGGGGCGCGGGCTGGATTGGCTCCCTTACCGGGCAGTCGCTGTAGGAGCTGTCATGCATACGACCAAACGGGGAGAACCGTTACCGATCAATCAGGCGTTGAACAGGCCAAGGGCCAAGCTAGGGCTTGACCTCTCGGCATGGATGGCCATCGTCTTTGTGACCGTAACGGTTTTCCTCGTCGGCTTCCGAATGTTGGCAATCCTTAGCTTTCCCACGATGGCGGGCGGAGCCTGGCTCATCGTCCGCAAACACCCAAAGATGTTCCAACTGTGGGGCCTAAGCCTCAACCAGAAGTCCTACTATGACCCGCGCAAATACTGAGCTGCAGAAACATAATCCATGGTTTGCCAAAGCTGGAGCGGCTTCGAGCATCGTGCCGATCTCTCGCTTTGTTGGCCCGAATATCTTTGCCCTGAAGGGAGGAGGCTACGGTTGCCTCTTCTCTCTCACCGGCCTGGATGAAGAGGCCTTGACCGACCTTGAGCTTGAGTCCCGCGTGCGCTCGATTGAAGGAGCGTTACGCGGCCTCCCAGAGGGATCGTGCCTCTACCAGTACACCCGCGTGATGTCGGGGCTCGATCTTCCCAGGCAGACAGTATGCAGAACAAGGTGACGGAGGCCTTCGCAAGCGACCGTCTCGCTCATCTGGACAAGACAGCGGCCTTCCGGCGCATCGACCTCCACTGGTGCCTTACGCTTGAGCCGTCACAGGCAAAAGCCTTTGAACGGAAACCGCAGGAGAACTCCGTCGATACATCCCGGATGCTCGCGGATCTGGAGAAGACGGCAACGCTTCTCGAAGGGCATCTCGGCAGCTCGCTTGGCCTGCGTGCTGCTCGGCAAGGCCGAGGCCTTCCAGTTCTTCAGCTATCTCTTCAATCTTGAGGAGTGGGCAGAGCCAGGACCAACTCGCAGCGACGCTGGCGTAGACCGGCAGATCGTCAAGAGCCCGGTCTCATGGCATAGCGACCATGTGCAGGTCGGGAAACGCTTCGTCCAGATGTTCTCGCTGAAGACGACGCCCGAGGCATCCCGGCCGTGCCTCTTCTCCGGCCTGCTGACCCTGGATTGCGATAGCGTGCTGTGCTCGACATGGCGGGTGAAGTCCGCATCGGCGGCACGCAGCGAGATCGACCAGCAGGAGAAGTTCATCTCGTTCTTCAAAGTTGGCGTGCTGACACGCGTGATGAGCGGGCGCGATACTGCGTCGCTTGAGACCGGAGCCGGTGCCAAGGCGGCGAACAACAACGTCGATGACTTGAGCGATGTCATCCGTGCGCTCGACAAGAAGGCGCAAGGCGAGTTTTCGCTCCGCCTATTACTGTCAGCTCACAGCCCAGAACAACTCCGCGACGTTGCGCCCAATGTGCATCGTGTCTTTGTGGATGCGCGGGCCCAGATGATGGAGGAGACGCTCGGCAATCTCTCCGCTTTCTACGCGATGTTCCCCGGCAATCACAGGTTCAACGTCTTCCCAATGTGGCTGGCAGAAGACCACCATGCTCGGCTGTCCTCTGTCTTCGCTCCGCATCTCGGACACCCTCATTCCGAGGACCTGGACTCGGAGTACCTCAATATCTTCGAGACCCGCACTCGGACTCCGTTCTTTCAGGACGTATATGTGGATGGAGTCCGGGTCATGCTCATCATCGGACCAACCGGGACCGGAAAGTCGGTGCATGGAAACCAGATCATTGCGCTCGAACAGAAGTACGGGGGCTTCACCTACATCTTCGACATCGGCGGCAGCTATGAGAGCGTTGTCGAGCTGTACGGAGGTAAGGTCGATCACGTCGGCAAAGACGGCCCACGAGTCAACCCGTTCGCTTTGGAGCCGACTGAGAGCAACATCAAGTTCCTGTACTCGTTCGTGAAGCTGTTGCTCACCAACGGCGGCGCTGAGCTAGAGCCGGAAGACGATGATGTGATCCATAAGGCCGTGCAAGACATGTACCTGCTCGACGCAGCGAACCGCCGGCTCTCGAATCTTTTCTTGCCAAAGAAGCTCGACCGTTACCTGTCGAAGTGGGTTGGCAAGGGGCTTTACAACGCCGTCTTCGACAACGTGGAGGATAGTCTGTCGCTTTCGCGGCTTCAGTGCTTCGACTTCCAGGGCATCAATAACGAGCAGTATGCCGACCTGGTTGAGCCTTTGATGGTGTGGCTGCTGCGGCGGATCAACGACGTCCTTTACAATCCCGCCAATCTGGGCGTTCCGAAGCACATCCTGATCGAAGAGATCTTCTCTTCGATGAAGAACAAGCAGCTGCTCGACGGTGCGCTGGCCTCCATCAAGACCGTTCGTAAGAACCTCGGCGGCGTCACACTGATCGGCCAGTCTGCCGACGATCTCGGCGCGAACGCCGACAGCATCGTCAACTCCTGCACATCCTTTCTCTTCCTCAAGGACGCAACTTTCAACCGCAAGCGGTACGCCGAGCTGTTCAAGATGAACGAGCAGCAGATATCCCTCTTCGAGAGCTTGCAGGATCGCGAGGCACTTTACATGCGGCGCGATGGGCTGACCAAGGTCGTCACCCTCAACCTCGACAGCCGCAGCTATGCCACATTTTCGACCAAGCCGAAGGACCGGGTACGCCGGACAAAGCTAATCGACAAGTACGGACTTACCGAGGGCATCTCCCGCTTTGCCCTGGGTGAGATTGCCTAACCTCGCGAACCATAACCGAAAGGACTTATCCGTGAAGCCACCCGCCCTTGTCTTATTCTCGTTGGGACTCGCCCTTGTAACCTCCTCTGCCCATGCGGTAGCGCCTCCGGAGCCGCACCACCTCCAGCCGAACGCTCCGCGCTCAGTCACCGTCACCGAAGCCGATACGCCTCCGGTGATTCGCGCCGGTCTCCTGCAATCGACGCTTATCCTGCTGCCCGCCGAAGAGAAGATCGCCACTGTCTTTGGCGGAGACACCGTGGACTGGGTATTCGATGGCGGGCACGTCGCCAGCCGCTTTATTAGCGTGAAGCCGAAGCTGGCGAACACAACGACCGACATCCATATCGTCTCCGACCACGGCAACGAGTACACCCTGCAACTCCAGGAGATCTCCGGTGACACCGACCCTCACTTCGATTCCAAGGTGTTCATCGTCCCGGGCGACAAGGCTGCCAAAGACCGGCTTCTAGACCTGCCCCTCTTTGTTCCCGCCGCCGAACTCGACAAGGCCAAGCAGGAAGCCATCGCCGCGAAGGACGCCCAGACTGCCGAAGTGAAGGCTGAGGAGGGCAAAGCTGAGACGTACCGCAGTCAGTATCCCGGCAGCCTGCACTTCGACTACAGCTGGGACCAGAAGAAGGGGAAGGCGCTTGGACTGCAGCAGATTTGGCGAGATGACAAATTCACCTACCTGCGCGGTCAGTTCCAGGAGACCCCGGCGCTATACGAGCTGAAGGACAAGAAGGGCTCGCTCATCAACTTCGATTACAACGCCGGCCTATACACCGTGCCGAAGCAACTGGACAACGGCTATCTCACCATTGGCAAACAAAGGGTGGACTTCCACCGCATCGACGGGAAGGACTAATCATGCCAGAGCCCTATCAGAATCAACCTGCCACCGTCCCCCAGCAACCAGAAGCAGCCTCGCCGTTGAAGAAGAGTACTCCGATCATCATCGCTCTGATCGTCATCGTCGCACTGCTCGGCATCGCGAATCTGTCCAGTCTTGTGAGTGGGGGCAAAAAGGCTGCTCCACTCAGCGCAATGCCCCAGCGCCCCGCGTCGGCAAATCCGCAGCAAGTGAGCAGCTTCGAGTCTCAGCAGCAGTTGCAGGCGAGACGAGATGCCGACGACCGCCAGCATCAACAGGAACTTGCCGCGCTACAGCAGCAATTACAGACCGAGCAGGCTGTACCCGGACCCGAGGCCGCTGGCACGGCTCCGATGACTGCGGCGCAGCGGTCAGCGATCTACGGGGACAGTCCCAACGCACCGAAGCAGACCTCGAATGTCTCACAGGCACAGGCCGAGGCCAAGCAAAGGGTGTTGGTTGAGCAGAAGCAGCATCAGGACGCTCTCAACAGCGATACAGTTGCCATCGACTTCGCGCACCAGGCCGATTCCAAAGGGGCTCCTGCAATAGCTACCGCTGCGCTAGGTGACCACGACGACACGCCCCCTAGATCCTCTACAGAAGCGATTGCGGATCGAATGCCGGATGCGGACGACAGCACACGGCCGACCGGCGCCCAAGCTGTGAGCGAGCTGCAGCCGAAAAAGAACGGCAAGACCGATCCCATGACCGGGTACGACTTCGATGAATACCAAGGACGTCTTTATCGCATCTTCGAGGGAACCGTCCTGGAGGGAGTCGTAACAAACCACATCGACGGCGGCTTGAGTGGACCGATCCTCATCATGCTCACGACGGACTACTACTCGCACGACCACCAGCAGCTACTTATGCCGCAAGGTACAAGGCTGATTGGCAACGTGCAGAGTGTGGGAAACGCCCAGCAAAGGAAGATGTTCGTTACCTTCCATCGTGCCGTGTGTCCGGATGGCTTCTCGCTCGACTTCGACAAGTACGTCGGCCTTGACCCCTTGGGAACGACCGGCCTTGCAACCAATGTCGATCACGGCTACCTCCAGGCGTTTGCGGCCGCTGCTGCTGTTGG
Source organism: uncultured Acidobacteriaceae bacterium (assembly GCA_963766975.1). Lineage (GTDB taxonomy): Bacteria > Acidobacteriota > Terriglobia > Terriglobales > Acidobacteriaceae > Edaphobacter. Next base: position 1,428 of record CAVYCF010000007.1, on the reverse strand, counting down.
AGGGTTGGGCGGCCTCGCGCAGATCGGAAACAACGGTAGCGTACTGTCGCCGTCCACGGAGATACGCAACGGCATCTCGGGGCAGGCTGCCCAGGAGGGCGAGCAGGTGCTCAACCACTTCCTTAACCGGCTACCCATCATCACGCTCAATGAAGGCTCACGCGCTCGTGTCTATATCGGTCGGGACATCCTGATTCCTTCCTATGCGGAGCATCACGTCGACCCAACCCTGTAACCAACCCTCTAACCAACACCTACACAGGAGGCCTTATGAAGTTGAATCTCAAGAAGCGTCGCACATGGATTGTGGTAGGTGCTTTAGTGCTGATGACAGCGACACCGGGCTTTGCACTGCTCGGTATCGGCGACATCGTCTTCGACCCCACCAGCTATGCCAGTCTCCTCTCCCAGGCCACTACGGCCCTCAACCAACTCAGGACGGTTGAAAACAACGTCGAGCACTTCTCCTTCAAGCAGCAATGGCAGACAACCCTCAACCAGCTCCAAAATGCAAACGTAACCAGTATGTTCGGTGAGACCGCCGGCATGAGTGTTGCGCTCAACACCAACTCGCCCAGCACATCGACGGCGGCGTGGAAGACCGCGACCATCCCGATCAACAGCAGCACCAACGGCTATCTACAAGGCCAGACGCTTGGCAGCGCCCAGCTCTCGCAGCTCGCAATGATCGAGATGGCTGATTCAATCTCGCCGGACTGCCTTACCGCAGTCGGCCAATACCGGGCGACCAGAGGCGAGAACCAGCCCGCTAACGGTGCGTTATCGCAGCAACAGTTCGATGCGACTTCAGACACGAATAGCGAGGTTGAGCAGTTGAACCTTCTCAACGCAGCGGAGGCGCAGAAGCTGTCCGAGATGCAATCTCAAGGAACAATGCAGCTCTGTGTTGCGTCGCAGATGACTGTGGCCAACATGCAACAACGAAACGCCGCCGCGCAGGACCTCAATACCGCCGCAGCAGTGCAACAGCAGCGGGCCACAAACAATACCAGCGCCTCCAACGAAGGCAGTACCTGGCAGACCTACATCCCCTAAACACTGGCGCTTCCCTACCTGAGAGAGAGCATCCCACATGGCTTCCATTGTGTTCTTAGCACAGGCCCTTCCGAGTGCGAGTTCCGGCGTCGATTGGCTGTATCAGTTCACCAACAATCTGACCAATCTCACGACACAGAATGGTGGGGCTCTCACTCAGCTTGGGATGACCGAATTGAGCTGCATCGCCCTCTTCACTCTCATCAGCATGGTCATCAACTGGAATACGTCCAGCATGACATTCCGGCTTCACAATCATCAGGTTAGAGCGGGCGATCTCACGAAGTTCCTGTTGCAGCTCATCATCTGTTGCTTGCTCGAAAACTATTGGGTGAACCCATTTCCCGGCGCCAGCTTCGGAATTAACCACTT
>CAVYCF010000006.1:0-110895 GCA_963766975.1 uncultured Acidobacteriaceae bacterium | reverse complement strand
CGGAGGCGAAGACGAAGGTGTCCGGCATGCCGTTGGCGCCGGGGATGCGGCCCATGGAGAGCGGGCGGAAGCCGTGGGGGTCGCGCGCGGCGAAGATGCGGTTGCGCGTCATCATAACGATGGAGAAGGCGCCTTCGACCTGGGCGAGCGAGTCGGCGATGCAGTCGACGAGGGTGGTTTGCCTGGAGTGCGCGATGAGCTGGACGATGATCTCGGTGTCGGAGGTGGTCTGGAAGACGGCGCCGTCGCGGGCGAGGCGTTCGCGTGAGGTGCCCAGGTTCACCAGATTGCCGTTGTGCGCGATGGCGATGAGGCCCTTGGTGCTTTCGACCGAGATGGGCTGGGCGTTGAGCAGCGCGGAGTCGCCGGTGGTGGAGTAGCGAGTGTGGCCGATGGCGAGCTCGCCGGGCAGACGCGCGAGGACGTCGTCGGTGAAGATCTCGCTGACGAGGCCCATGCCCTTGATGTCGCTGACGTCGTTGCCGTCGGAGCTGGCGATGCCGGCGGACTCCTGCCCGCGATGCTGCAGCGCGTAGAGGCCCCAGTAGGTCATGCGGGCGGCGTCGGGGTGTCCGTAGACGGCCATGACGCCGCACTCTTCGCGGAGTTTGTCGAATGGGGTTGCGTCGTCGTGATCGTCGGCGACGGCGCGGAGTTGAACGAGGTCGCTCATGCGGTGACGACCTCCGAGGCGAGCTGGGATTCGAGGACGCCGGAGTAGGCAGCGCGAAGCGATTCGATCTCCGACGAAATGATGGCGTCGGCAAAGCGGACCGATAGTCCACGTGAAGCCGTTTCGCCGATCCGTACTCCTATCACACCGAATTCTTTGCAGATAGCGTCCGCATCGGACGGATCACAAGTGACAATCGCTTGCGAGCTGTATTCCGCGAAGAAGAGCACGGAAGCTGGAATTTGTGGATCGGAAAGTGGATGCCTGTGATGACTTTCGTCGATGTCGCTCAAATCGATTAAAGCGCCCACCCCATTTTGCAGAGCTGCCCGCGCCAGTGCGACAGCAATTCCACCGTCGGAGACGTCGCACGCCGAGTGAATCCGGCCCTCCTTCGCCATGCGAATGAGGAATGCCTGCAATATCGGCTCGTCATCTTCCAAACCCAACGCTGGAGGCGTACCCCATTGCGTATCTAGAATTGTCTTGGCAAATTCAGATGATCCGAAGCCGGTCAAATTGTTGCCGGGTACTACCGTCGTCACACCAGAGAGCAGTAGAACAGCGTCGCCAACTTTTTGGAAGGCGCTGGGGACGGCTTTGGTGACGTCGTCGAGGAGGCCGACGACGCCGACGACGGGGGTGGGGTAGATGCCTTCGCCTTTGGTCTCGTTGTAGAGGGAGACGTTGCCGCCGGTGATGGGGACGTCGAGCGCGGTGCAGGCTTCGGCGATGCCGTCGATGGCGGCGGAGAGCTGGGCCATGATCTCGGGCTTCTCCGGATTGCCGAAGTTGAGGCAGTTGGTGGCGGCGACGGGCGTGGCTCCGGTGCAGGCGACCTTGCGCGCGGCTTCGGCGACGGCGTGCATGGCGCCGAGTTTGGGATCGAGCCAGCACCAGCGGCCGTTGCCGGCGAGGGCCATGGCGATGCCGCGCTGGGGCTTGGCAGCTTCGATGACGGTTGAGGTCTCTTCGGCGAAGGGAGTAAAGCCGATTGTGCCCGGCATCATTGAAGTATGTGCGGGAGTCGTGTGCATCGCCGGATGGCCGGTGTGCTTCATGCGCATCACGCCGGCTTCGGAGCCGGGGCCCTGGACAGTATTGGTTTGGACCATGCTGTCGTACTGCTCAAAGACCCAGCGCTTGTCGCAGATGTTGGCGGAGCTAAGCAGCTTCTTGAGGTCGGCGGTGTAGTCGCGCGGCTTCTTCAGCTCTTCGAGCACCCAGGCAGGAGGATCGAGCGGCACCGGTGCCTTCCATGTGCCGACGGGGCGTTTGTAGACGGGGGCGTCGTCGGTGAGGGCCTTGTTGGGGATCTGGGCGACGAGTTCGCCACGATGCAGGACGCGCATGGTGTCGTCGGCGGTGACGGTGCCGACGATGGAGGCGTCGAGGCCCCACTTGGAGAAGACGCGCAGGACTTCGTGCTCGCGGCCCTTGTCGGCGACGAGCAGCATGCGCTCCTGGGATTCAGAGAGCATGATTTCGTAGCTGGTCATGCCGGTCTCGCGCTGGGGGACGCAGTCGAGTTCGATGGTGAGGCCGAGTTCGCCGCGCGCGCCCATCTCGCAGGTGGAGCAGGTGAGGCCGGCGGCACCCATGTCCTGAATGCCGACGACGGCGCCGGTAGCCATGGCTTCGAGGCAGGCTTCGAGGAGGAGCTTCTCCATGAAGGGGTCGCCCATCTGCACGTTGGGGCGCTTCTGTTCGGAGCCTTCGGTGAATTCCTCGCTGGCCATGGTTGCGCCGTGGATGCCGTCGCGGCCGGTTTTGGCGCCGACGTAGATGACGGGATTGCCGACGCCGGTGGCCTTGGCGTAGAAGATTTCGTTGGTGCGGACGAGGCCGAGGGCGAAGGCGTTGACCAGCGGATTGCCGGAGTAGCACGGCTCAAAACGCGTCTCGCCGCCGAGGTTGGGCACGCCGAAGCAGTTGCCGTAGCCGGCGATGCCGGCGACGACGCCGTTGACGACCTGGTGGTTCTTGCTGCGCAGGGCGGCGTCGGGCTCGGCGTCGTCGAGCGGGCCGAAGCGGAGCGAGTCCATGACGGCGAGCGGGCGGGCGTTCATGGTGAAGATGTCGCGCAGGATGCCGCCGACGCCGGTGGCCGCGCCCTGGTAAGGCTCAATGTAGCTGGGGTGGTTGTGGCTCTCGATCTTGAAGGCGCAGGCCCAGCCGTCGCCGACGTCGATGATGCCGGCGTTTTCGCCGGGACCCTGGACGACGGAGCCGGGGCCTGAGGTGCGGGTGCCGCGCGTGGGCAGGCGCTTGAGGTGCACGCGGCTGGATTTGTAGGAGCAGTGCTCGGACCACATGACCGAGAAAATGCCGAGTTCTGTAAGAGATGGGACCCGGCCCATCAGCTTCTCGATGCGGGCGTACTCGTCCGGGGTGATGGAGTGGGTCTTGAGGACGGCGGGGGTGATGGCGGCGGGGGTGGGGATATGCGCGGGCGCGGTAGATTTTGGAGTGTCCAGGACGGTTTCGGCTGGGGGAGTGGCCATGGCGCGGTATTTAAATTGTCGCATGACCGGAGAAGGGTTCAGTTTCCAGATTGCCGACGATACGACCAGAGACGTGCCGTGTTAGTCTGCGCGGGATTCGATAAAGGAGCTCGCTTATGAGCCGTCTCTCCTTCCTTTGTGTTCTCTTTATGTTGCTGGGGACGGTTTCACCAGCATTCGCACAGATCCATTTCGAGGCCGCTACCATTCGCATCAGCGGGCCTGGCGCGACTCCACAGAATGCCCGAACGTCCTTCACCAGCGACGGCTTCGATGCAGAGAACACTACTGTCGGCGACATTCTGGACATGCTGAACAACTGGCAACTCATGCGCGTCTTTGGCGGTCCCGCATGGATGAGAACTGATCGCTACGACATCCACGCCAAAGCGGACGGTCCAGTTTCAAAGGAAGATCAGAAGGCGGCGCTGATGGCCTTGCTTGCGGACCGCTTTCAACTATCCGTCCATAGCGAGACCCGCGACATTCCCGCGGCGGCGCTGCTTGCACCGAAGACTCCCGCCGGGATCAAACCTGCTCCCCCGGGAGAAAGCACGTCGATTAGCTACGGTGCGGATCTCGTCTTCACGGTTGTATCTATGTCCACCTTGGCTAACCGTCTCTCGCAGATCTGGAACATGCCCGTTATTGACCAGACCGGCCTCAAAGGGAACTTTGACTTTTCTCTGAAAGTCTCGGAGGTCACCACGCAGCCGGGTGAGAGCTACGGAGAAAGGGTCCGCGAAGCCGTGACCGCACTTGGGTTCAGGATCGAGGAGAAAAAGCTGCCCACGGACGTAACCGTTGTTGACCGCCTCGAACGGCCGAGCGCGAACTGAGTCCACCCGAAATAAGTTTCGAGCTCAACTCCCGATTAACCGGCCAACCGGAAGTTGAGTCGTTCAGCTAGCTGCACGGAGCGATGGCGATGGGGCGGTCGAGTGCGGCGCGGTCCCAGTGCGCGGCGTCGGCGCAGGCGGAGTAGGTGGATTCGAGAAAGGCGAGCAGCGTGGCGTCGGGATCGGCGGCGGTGCGCACTTCGTCATAGCTGAGGAGGAACTCGCCGAGCGCGGGGTCCCATGCGCCGGGCGCGATCTTGGTACCGGCGAGACCTTCGGGGACGGGCGCGGCGTAGCAGTAGAACGCGGGTTTGCCGTAGCCGCCGTTGCCGGGCCAGAAGCCGGCTGAGATGACCTCGTGCGAGTAGGCTTCTTGCTGGATCTTGTCCGGGCGCGGCGGCCCGGATGCCTTGCGGCCGCTGAAGCGCGTGACGCAAAGATCGAAGCTGCCCCAGAAGAAGTGCACGGGGCTGATCTTGCCCTGGAAGCCGGTGGAGAAGCGCTTGAGCACGGGGTCGATGCGCATGAGCACCTGATGGAAGCGGGCTGCTGCGTCGGGATCGTAGGCGGTGTGGATGGTGTTGCGGTCGAAGCGGATGGGGTCGGCGATCTCGACGGGCATCGGCCAGATCTTTGCGGCGATGCCGAGCTCGGCAAGGATCTCCAGATATTCGGCGTAGAAGTCGGCGACGGTCAGGTCCTCGAGAGGCAGCACCACATTCGACTCGCTCGCTCCCCGAACTTCGAGGACGTGCTGGCGGAGGTCGAACTCAATCTCGAGCATGCTGCCGCGCAAGGGGATGGCGGAGGTGGTGAGGCCGCGTGTCGAGACATAGAGCGGGACGTTCCACCAATGGTTCTGCAGGGGCGTGAGCGCGAGCCGCGTCTTGCCGACGATCTGCGTCCACATGTGCAGTGTGGCGGCGGTCGCCTGCCACTGGGGCCAGTCGAGTTGCGGCCAGGCGGATGTTACGGACGACTTTGGCGCGGCGCTCGGCGGCGATGTTTCCATGTTGGAGACGAGGATATACCCTTACGCCGTGAGCAGGCGTCCGGTGCGTTTGTCTTCATACATGGCAGTGTCGGCGCGCTTGAGCATCTCTTCCATGGTCTCGCCGGGAACCCATTCTGCCAGGCCAACCGCTGCCTCGACCTGGACCTTCACGGTATCTCTGCCGCGCGCGGTGCGGACCGCATATTCGCCGAAGACCCATTGGCGGATGCGCTCGACCTGCCGCTGGGCGATCTCCAGCTCGCAGGCGATGACGACGACGAACTCGTCGCCGCCCCAGCGGCCGACCATATCGTCGGCGCGGACGCGGGTGGCCAGCTCGGTGGCAAAGGCACGCAGCAGGTCGTCTCCGGCCTGGTGGCCGTGGTGGTCGTTCAGCTCCTTGAAGTGGTTGAGGTCCACCATGACGACGCAGAAGCCGCGGCGCTGACGCGCCCACCACGCCATACGCGCTTCGATCCCGCGCCGGTTGGCGAGGCCGGTGAGCGGATCTTTTGTGGCCAGCTCTTCGGCCAGGCGCAGCTTCTCTTCGTAGTCGGAGAGTTGGGCGCGCATCTCGTTGAGCGACTGGCGGCCGTCCTCAGCCATGGCGTCGACGCAGGTCTTCATCTCGGCGGCCTTCTTCAGCACGGAACGCCTCACCTGCGTAATGTCTTCAAGGTTGGCGACGGCGTGGAGGTCCGCCGTCAGTCCGGTGAACTGATTGGCGTAGCGCTGGTCACGTTCGCCGACGGATTCGGCTGTGCCGGCCAGCATCAGCATCAGCTCGCGGACTTCGTCGGCCTTGGCCTTGAGGTGTTCGGCGGTCTGCGCACCCCAGCGCGCGAGATGGCGCTCGGCATCGCGCTCAATGCCCTGAAGGGCGAGCGCAGTAGAGCCGGGCGTGAGGCGCGGCTGAAGTGCCGCGAGCCCCTCGTCCAACTCGCGGCCGGTGGCGGCGCAGGCTTCGAGGGCGCTTCGGCCAATCGTGTGCAGCGCCGAGGCATAGCAGTCGAGCGCGGTCTCAAGCAGCGGGTCACGATGCGGTTCGGCTGGTGTCGCGGACCTGGGGCCATCCATGTACTTCTTGATCGAGATCAATTCATCCGCCGTCCGAGAGAGTACCCATCTTCTCTATCGGCGGATTTGGAAGACTCTCGACTTATTTTCCGGTGCTGCCGAAGCCGCGTTCGCCACGCGCAGCCTCAGCCAGCTCGGCGACATCTTCAAAGGAGGCCTCGATGCGCTGGACGATGCGGAGTTGCGCGATGCGTTCGCCGGCCTTGATCTCGACGGGCGCGGGCGAGAGGTTGGTGACAACGACCTTCAGCTCGCCGCGGTAGCCGGGGTCAATGACGCCGGCGAGGGTAGTGACGCCTCGCATGGCGAGGCCGGAGCGGTCTTCGATGAGCGCGCCGTGGGTGGAGGGGAACTCCATCGCGATGCCGGTGGGGACGACGGCGGTTGAGCCGGGTTCACCGGCGCGTGCGAGCGTTGTGTCTGAGCTGGCGTAGACGTCTGCCGCGAGGTCACCGAACTGGCCTGTGTGAGCATAGCGCGGCAGCTGCGCGGCTTCCGTCAACCGCTTCACCTTGATCTGGACCATACACGCATTCTATCGAGCGCCGAGGGGCGGGCGCTGCGCCATCTACAATCAATCCGGCATGTCTCGCCTGCGCGAATTCTTCAATCCGGAGACACAGCATCCGCTGCGTGAGCCGGCGCGCATCTTCTGGACAGGGTTTCTGGTGCGCGTGCTGTACATGACGCTGGCGCACACCTATCGCTTTCGCACCTTCGACGATCACTTTGAATTTGGCTGGGAGATGGGACGCATTGCGCGCGCGCTGGCCACGGGCCGCGGCTTTGCCGATCCATTTAACGGCCATAGCGGACCCACCGCATGGACGCCGCCGCTGTATCCGCTGATCATCGCGGGTGCGTTCAAGCTGTTTGGCGTCTACAGCCTGTTTTCTTCCTGGGTGGTGCTCGCCGTCAACAGCATCTTTTCCGCTGCCACGGCCCCGGCGATCTACCGGATCGGCTGGAGGTCGTTTGGCCGCGACCGGCGAGGGATGAGCGTTGCACTGTGGTCGGCGTGGCTGTGGGCGCTCTACCCGGCGGCGATGCAGTACGCGGTGAAGTGGGTGTGGGACATGGCGTTGACCGCGTTCCTGTTCGCCTGGGTGATCGTGCTGGCGCTGGAGCTGCGCGGAGAGGGCGAAGAGCGAGAGGAGGCGGGCTCCAGGCCGGGAAGCGTTCGGTGGATTATCTTCGGCGCGCTGTGGGGGTTGATCGCGCTGTCGAACTCATCGCTGCTGATCTTTCTCCCCTTTTGCGGAGTGTGGATCGTATGGCCTGCGCTGTGTGGCCGCGGAGGAGTGCTGCCTGCGATTCGTGGCGTACTGCTGGCGATGATCTGCTTTTTCGCGGTCATCAGCCCGTGGGTCATTCGTAACGAGCGCGTCTTCCATGCGTTTGTGCCCATGCGCTCCAACTTCGGCGCGGAGCTGTACCAGGCCACCATCTTTGAGAACGATGGCTTCCCCTGGGGCGCAACGCTGCCCATGGCGGAGAAGACGCCGGAGTTCCAGCGGTATGAGCGCCTCGGCGAGGTGGAGTTCAGCCGGCAGCAGGGCCAGCGCGCGATGGTGGCGATCCGCGCGCATCCGAGGCTTTTTCTGCGCAATACGGTGCGACGAGTCTACTTCTTCTGGGTCGGCGTGCCGCATCCCCAGGACGCAGGTGTGTTGGTCGAGGCCATGCGACTTACCAACTTCTGCTTCTTTTCCATCAGCGGATGGCTCGGGTTGGTGCTTGCCTTGCGCCGCCGTGTCGCCGGCGCGTGGCTCTTCTTCTGGGCCTTTGCCATGATCCCGTTTCTCTATTACTTCGTGACGGTGCAGGCGCGGTTTCGCCATCCTTTGGAACCGCTGATCTGTGTGCTGACCGTTTATGTCTTCCAGTCGGCGGATCGGACGCGGCTGTGGTCGCGCTGATCGCCGCACATGGCAGGCCTGGCGCGGTCGCCAGCTAAGCTCGGCTCGAGAACTCGCCAGTCTCGGTCGTGATCTTGACCCGTTCACCCTGCTTGATGAAGAGCGGCACGCGAACTTCGAGGCCGGTCTCCAGCTTGGCGACCTTGGTGACACTGCCTGAGGATGAGTCGCCCTTGACGCCCGGCTCCGTCTCCGCGACGGTGAGGTCGACGAAGATCGGCAGTTCGAGGCCAATGGGGTTGCCGTTGAACTTGTGCATCTGCAGCAGCGCGCCTTCCACCAGATACTCCAGCGCATTGCCGACCTGCTCCTTTGAGAGGGTGAGCGTCTCGAAGCTTTGCTGGTCCAGGAAGTGCGAGCCGTCGGCATCGCTGTACAGGTAGGAGACCGGGACGAGTTCGAGATCCGGCTCCTTGAACCTCTCGCCGGCCTTGAAGGCCTTCTCGAAGACTGCATTGGTCAGCAGGTTGCGCATCTTCAGGCGCACCAGGGTCTGTCCGCCGCGCGCGGTGGGCGTGTTCACCTCGACATCCAGGCACGCGTAGGGTGTGCCCTCCAGCTCAAAGACCATCTTGCGTTTTACTTCGATTGCTTCAATCAGTGCCGCCATGCCGTCTCCTCACAACCGCTGTTGCCAAAACCATGCCACGCTCCAAAGTATAAGATTTCTCTGGTCCGTTCAGGCTTGAGTCCGAGCACTCCTTTCAAGAATCGAATCCCGATGTCCACCACACCGACCCCTCTTCAGGTTCGCGCCCTCAACTCGCCCCGCGCGGTGCTGTTTGCCAGCCTGGTGGGCACGACGGTTGAGTTCTTCGACTTCTACATCTATGCCACGGCGGCGGTGCTGGTGTTTCCTGCGCTGTTCTTTCCTTCGTCGGACCCGAACACGGCGCGGCTGGCCTCACTGGCTACCTTTGGCATCGCGTTTCTGGCGCGGCCGATTGGCTCGGCGCTGTTTGGCCACTTCGGCGACCGCATCGGACGCAAGACGACGCTGGTGCTGGCGCTGTCGACCATGGGAGCGTCGACGGTGCTGATTGGCGCACTGCCGACGTATCACCAGATCGGCATCGCCGCGCCGCTGCTGCTGGCGCTGTGCCGCTTCGGCCAGGGCCTGGGGCTGGGCGGCGAGTGGGGCGGAGCGGTGCTGCTGGCCGTCGAGAATGCGCCGCCGGGCCGCCGGGCGCTGTATGGCATGTTTCCCCAGCTGGGCGCGCCGATCGGCTTCCTCTTCTCCGGCGGAATTTTTCTTGTGCTGTCGGGGTTGCTGACGGACAAACAGTTCTTCGCCTTCGGATGGCGGCTACCCTTCCTGGCCAGCGCGGTGCTGGTGCTGCTGGGGCTCTACGTGCGGCTGACGATTACTGAGACGCCGGTGTTTGCTGCGCTGCGGGAGCGAGAGGAGCAGCACGCTGTGCCCATCCTCGCGGTGTTGCGGAACAATCTGCGCGAAGTGGTTGCGGCGACGGCCGTGTGCCTGGCGACGTTCACGCTGTTCTACCTGATGACGGTGTTCGCGCTCTCCTGGGGGACGACTGCGCTGCACTACAGCCGGCAGAAGTTCCTGCTGATGCAGTTGAGCTGCATCGCATTCTTCGCGGTGACTATCCCGATCTCCGCGCTGTGGGCGGAGCGTGGCCGGCGCCGGGTGATGATCGCAGTGACGATTGCGATTGCGCTGTTTGGACTGGTGCTGGCGCCGATGTTTAGCGCAGGAACGGCAGGCGCGGTCGGCATGATGGCCCTGGGCCTGGGGTTGATGGGCATCACCTACGGCCCGCTGGGTACGCTGATCTCGGAGCTGTTCCCCACGCCGGTGCGCTATACGGGCGCGTCGCTGGCATTTTCTCTCGCAGGAATTCTGGGCGCGTCGCTGGCGCCATATATTGCGACGGGGCTGGCGAAGAGTTACGGGCTGTTCTATGTCGGCATATATCTTTCGCTGACCGCCGTGCTGACGCTGTTCGGGCTGTTGGCGATTCCGGAGACGGCGACGACGGAGCTGTAACCGAACCCATTGGAGCCGCAAGGATTCAGGAGCGCTTCACCATAACGAAGCTACGGCCCGTTCGTTGAGGACAGGCTTGGGGCCGCCGGGGTTCGAGAGATGCAGTGCGGCCAGATACGGCTGCGCCTTTGGATCGTAGGTGACCGTGATCGAGCCGCCGCGGCCGTCCTGGCCGCTCAGTCCGTCGGAGCCGTCCGAGCCATCGCGGCCACTACTGCCGTCCGGCGTTCCCGAGCCGCCCATTCCACCGCGCCCGCCTTTGCCACCAGAGCCGCCCTTGCCACCGGACCCTCCCGCGCTCGCTACCGTTAGCGATCCGCCATTGGGATCGACCAGGTAGTAACGCTCCTTGGCTCCTCCTGAGGTCACGCCGATCTGCAACAGGGTCTGACTACCTGGCTGCACTGTCATCTCGACATTGACCGGCGGACCATTGCTGCCGTCGCCGCCGTTGCTTCCGGCTGTGCCGTCGGAGCCGCTGCCGCCATCGCCGCCGGGGGATGGATTGTTCGGATCGATCGACCCAGACAGTCCCATGAGACCATCCGTGCCGTTGATGCCGTCGATGCCTGTTGTTCCATCTGTGCCGGAAAAGCTGGCTGAGAAGGCGTAGTTGTAGCGCAGAGGCACATCGATCTCAGCATGAAGGGTGGGATGGCTGGGCACCGATACCGATACATGCCCGGTCTTGCCGTCGCTTACTCGGGGGTCAGAGGGCAATTTGATCACGCCCTTTTTATTCACGGAGACGACGGTCGCAGTGACGGCGAGGTCGCTCCACAGGACCTTGCCGCCTCCTTTGCCTTCGGTGACCAGTACCGTGCCGTCCGGCTCAGTGAAGGTTGCCACCAGGGACGACTTCTCGCCCGGTCCAACCCCAGGGTGTTTGTACTGGGTCACCTGCATGGATGCGATCTGCAGGGTGGGCAGGGAGACTCGCGCGCCCATCTTCACCTCGATTTTGCCGCATCCAACCGCCGCTAATAAGGTCGCGGCCGTAAAAGCCGCCAAGATTTCGCGTTGTGCCCGGTTGCGCTCGGTCCTCATGTGCCCGACTTCTCCTGTCCTCAATTGCTGCAAACACGGGAGATCGCATCGAGATGCGGAGAATTGTTTGAAGATGCGGAAGCGACATGGCCCTCTAGCGCGTAGTCGCTGCCCAGTCGCCGGCGGTCCATTCGTGCTGTGGGGTGCTCCGGCGGCAGTCGAGGCAGGCGGTAACGCCATACTGCGTGTTGCAGTGCGGGCAGCGGCCGGAGCTCTCGAAGGTGTCGAACTGCTGGTGGCAGTTGGCGCATCCCCAGTATTGGCCGATGGGCGGCGCCATGCCGCAGCTGGGGCACTTGAGGCCGATGCGGCGGGGGAGCTTCTCCTGGGCCAGCATAGCTTTGGCGGCTTGAAAGGCGGTCCAGCAGTTGCTGCCGGCGTAGAAGGCGATCAACAAGAACCAGCCGGCATTGAAATCGTCGCCCTGGCGCCACATCAAGAGCGCCACGCCGAGAAATCCCAGCAGGCCGACGAATCCAATTACAGTTGCGATCATCAGGCTCTTGCCGCGGCTGGTGAAGAACCAGACAATACTGCGAAGGATCTGGCCGCCATCGAGCGGATAGACGGGAAGGATGTTGAAGAGGAAGAGGCCGATGTCGATCCAGAGGACCGCATAGAAGAACTGGTTGACGTCCGTGGCGGCAGGGAGGCCGGCCATAAAGGCACTTGCTGATCCCCCTGTCGCTACATATGCCAGGCACAGGATCGGCGCCAAGGCCACGTTCACAAGTGGTCCGGCTGCGATTGCCCACAGGGTTGCGCCGGGGCGCTGCGGAGGGTCAACGTAGGCGACGCCGCCCAGCGGCCAGAGCATGATGCGGTCGGCGGTGCCGCCGACCTGGCGCGTGGCCAGCGCGTGGCCGAACTCATGCGTGAGAACGATGGCGAAGAGGGTAAGGTATTCGGCGATGTTCCAGCCGAAGACGGCGTACGATCCGCGACGGGCCTGCACCTCGTAGATCGCCAGCAGGAACCACCACCAGCTGAGGTAGACCTGGATGCCGGCGATGCGGAAGAGCTTGATCGCTTTCATGGGGTAAGCCTACCGCAAGTGTCCGTATTCCCGGCGAGTTCGGGGGTAGGTTCTGTCTTGCCCCGTCCGGGCATCCCTGCTACACTTTTTAAGTTTGGCGATGCAGCGGCATTCGCCGGATTTTGCCCTGTGCCTGGCGCAAGAAGAGCCGGGTGTTCCATTCACGGTCGGCCTGGATTTCAAGGTGCATCGGGGATGGGGAGGGTAGGTCCCGCAGCCGCGCCCCGGCACAACAAAGTTTTCCACTCTCAGCGCAGGCCATGCTTTACCGTCCTTGCGCGCAGGTTGAGGTTTCACCATGTATGCAGTTATTCGCACCGGCGGCAAGCAGTATCTGGTCTCTCCCGGTGAGACATTGAAGATCGAGCGCACGGCGCACAAGGACGGGGCAATCGAGTTCTCCGACGTGCTGGCTGTCTCCGCCGAGGCAGGCAAGTTTGAGGATTCGCTCGAGGGCGCCAAGGTGACCGGTACGGTGGTCAGCGAGGGCAAGGGCGACAAGATCCTGGTCTTCAAGCTGAAGCGCAAGAAGCAGTACAAGAAGCGTTTTGGCCACCGGCAGAACTTTGCCGAGGTGCGCATCAACGAGATCACGGTCAACGGCAAGTCGTTCAAGGCCGAATAAATTTCGCGCGGCCATCGTCGCGGGCTGAAGACAGAAACAAACGGGGCTGATGCCCCTGAGGGCAAAGCAATGGCACATAAAAAAGGTCTAGGTTCTTCTAAAAACGGGCGCGACTCGAACGCGCAACGGCTAGGTGTGAAGGCGTTCGGCGGGCAGGCTGTCCCCGGCGGCTCGATCATCGTGCGCCAGCGCGGCACCAAGCTGAAGCCGGGCACCAACGTTGGCCGCGGCAAGGACGACACCCTCTTCGCCAAGGTCTCCGGCGTGGTCCGCTTCCAGGACCGCGGACAGCACGGCCGCTTCGTCTCGATCGATGCAGCGGAGATTACCTCAGTCCGCGCGTAAGCCTTTCGGGGTTTACGGATCGCAATCTCTTCGGCCCACGTCTCTGCGCGAGATGTGGGCCTTTTCCTGCTTTCGCACGTCCGGGCAAATAAAAAGCGAATAAAATAGCGTGAGAGGGGCAGGCTTGGATGGAGCACCCCAACCCGACCGGTTTGGCTTTCTGCACATCGACCTGAACAGCTTCTTTGCGTCGGTGGAGCAGCAGCTGCATCCGGAGTATCGCGACCGGCCTCTGGCGGTGGTGCCGACCGAGGCGGACACGACCTGCTGCATCGCGGCGAGCTATGAGGCGAAGGCGCTGGGCGTCAAGACCGGGACGCAGGTGGGCGAGGCGAAGCGGATCTGCCCGGAGATTGTGCTGATCGAGGGCGACCACGCGGTGTATGCGGAGTATTCGCACAGGATTGCGGCGGCGGTGGAGCGGTGTTGTCCGGTGGCGCATACGCCGTCGATCGACGAGATGGTGTGCCAGCTGATGGGGCGCGAGCAGGAGCCGCCAAGGGCGCGGCAGATTGCACTGGCCATCAAGCAGGCGATCAAGGACGATGTGGGCGAGACGCTGCGCTGCTCCATCGGTATGGCGCCCAACCGGTACCTGGCCAAGATCGCCAGCGACATGCAGAAGCCGGACGGGCTGATCGGGCTGCTGCCGTCGCAGTTGCCGCGTGCGATTGCGCACTTGGAGCTGCGCGATCTGCCGGGCGTGGGCGCGAGGACCGAGGCGCGGCTGAATACGAAAGGCATTACGACGATGGAGCAGCTGCTGGCACTGGACCGCAGCGGCATGCATGCGCTGTGGAGCTCGGTGTGGGGTGACCGGCTGTACCACTGGCTGCGCGGCGCGGCGACCGGCGACGATGGCGCAACGGTTGCCTCTGACATTCAGAAGTCGCTGGGCCACTCGCATGTGATGGCCCCGGAGCACAGGACGCCGGAGGGGTCGTGGGCGGTGGCGCACAAGCTGCTGCACAAGGCGGCGATGCGGTTGCGAATGGAGCACTTTCATGCGGCATCGATGAGCGTGACGATTCGTTACGCGCTGACGAAGGAGCAGGCGGCGAATGCGAAGAAGGCGAAGAAGCACTTCAGCGGGCTGCGCCACTCCGGCTGGGGCATGGAGGCGCGGTTCGCGCCGTGCCAGGATACGCTTACGCTCGTGAACATTCTGCGCAGCCTGTGGGCGAAGCGGCCGGAGGGCCCGGAGTTCGAGCGCCCATTCTTCGTGGGTGTAACGATGCACGACCTTATCCCGCAGGACGAGATGCAGGCTTCGCTGTTTGCCGATCCGGACAACCGCGCGGAGCTGGCGGCGACGATGGACAAGCTGAACCTGAAGTACGGGCATGCCACGCTGCACTTTGCGGGGATGCTGCCGGCGCGCGAATCCGCGCCGACGCGGATCGCGTTTACGCAGATCCCGGTACAGTATGGCGTTGACTATATGTAGAGAACGTTTGGCCGGCGCAAATGGGGATGCTACAAAGAAAGAGGCGGCGCAGAATCACGCCGCCCATCTTGTGCTGTAGTTCATCCCGCAAAATGCGGGGGATGATTGGGTACCCAATATTTGTAACTTCCGTTGATCGTTTTACTGCGTCAGCATGATGGGCGCCTGCCAGAAGGCGCTCTTGTGGTCGTTGGGATTGAGGACGGTCACCTGGCAGTCATACTTGCCGACCGCAAGCTGGCTGAGGTCAATCGTGAAGTTGAATGGTGCGACGTTCAGGCGCGACGCGGTATTCGGCGTAACCTCCTCCGGCTGCGTCTCGAATACTTTCTTGCCACCCTGGTAGAGAGTGACGAAGCCGATCAGAGGTTGAGCGAGTGAGGTCTGTGATGCAGCTGCCGCAGGGGTTGCGGATGGCGCGGCGGCACTTCCAGCTGCGCCATTTGCGGGCACAGAGGGTGGGGTGCTGCTTGCCTGCGATTGATACGTCTGCAGGTAAACGTAGAGATTCTTGTTCTTGTTGAAGACGCGGGTGACGCTGGGAATCATCTCGATGCCGTTCTGGATCAGCGGATCGGCGGCAATGTCCTTAGCCTCCTCCTTGCCTTTGGCGGCACTGTAGACCGCACTGCTTACAGTTTGTCGGTACCCGGACAACACGACTGAGCTGATCGCAACCCGGTCGGTCACCTTGTTCAGATTGGGGATGACGAACGACGTCTGGAACGTGCCGATGTGGCCCGTTGCATCGTCGCGCACCAGCACCTTGATGGTGAACTTGCCCGGCAGCTCGGTGTAGCCGGAGTGTTCGAAGAGTGGGAATTTGGCCCACTGTTCCGCGGTGTTGTCGCTGAGTTTGAAGGTGGCGTGGTCGCGGATGTTGGAGACGGTGGTCTGGCCGTAGTCATCCTTGATCTCGCCGACGAAGTCGAGGTTGGCCTCCTGCGCGCCACGCTTCTTGGCGAGCGTTAGTTCGCTGCCGGGAATCTTGAGTACAACAGGCACGTAATACTCGGCGCGGTTGAGTTGGAAGTAGTTGACCTCGAGCCCAATGGTCAGGTCGGTGACCGGGTCGCCCTGCGACAGCGCATCCTCCAGCTGGCGTTCCTTGTCCGCCCCGTTGAACTGGCCCCACTGCTTGCCGGCGTAGTAGCCCTGGCGGAAGTCAAGCTTGGCGTCGGTGTTGTTGGCGATGGTGACCTTGATCTTGCGGAATTTGCCGTCGAGCGTGTGGTTGGTGGTGTAGTAGCCGAGGATGTAGTAGTCGGATACGGACTTCTGCGCCTGAACGATGCCCAGCGAGAGGTCGTTGTTATCGAGGAATGCTTTGCCGCCGGTGTCGGCGCCCAGCGTGTAGAGGGTATCCTGCGAGCGCTGGAGGTTGGAGACAAAGGCGCCGGCCGAGCCTCCGGTATACATCGCCTGGCCGCCGGGCGAGCCATGTGAGGCGTCGCCCATCGGCGGCGTGGCGACGAGGCCGCGCGCGTCGGCGGGAAATAAGGCGACGCCGGCCTTGACAGCCGCGTCTTCGGTGGCATGCAGCTGGGCCTGGTTGTCGAGGCCGTTGAGATTCAGGCCGCTGGTGTAGTAGACCAGCTCCTTCTTCTCGTTGAGGTGGGCCAGCATCTCAACGGCCGTCTGCAGTGCGGCGAGTTGACGGTCTGTGGTGAAGATGTTGAATTCGCCGCTGTCCTGACCGAAGGCGGCACCGGTGTCGGCGCTGGAGCTGTCGCTGACAGCGTCAGTATCGCCCTGGCCCTCGCCGACAACCATGGTCTCCAGAATGGAGAGAAGCCGGTTGCGATCGTCGGTGAAGTCCTGCAGTATGTCGACCGAGCCATTAGAGTAGCGCATGATCGAGAGCATGTCGGCGGCGGTCATGTTCTGCCGGATGAATTTCTCGGCTCCGCTGAGCGCGCGCATCTGGTCGGTGGGCGGCATGGACATGTCGAAGTAGAGGACGATGAGGCGTTTGTCCTTATAGCGGAGTTCGCCGGTTGCCTCGGTGGCGATCTGTCCGCGCGACAGCCGGTTGTAGATCTTGATGTCTTCGCTGCCGGCGGGCTGCGGCGGAAGCGGCGTGACATCCTCCGGCAGATGCTGATACTCGGCGAAGCTGATGACCTGTGCTGTGCCGTCCTCGGTGAGGACGAAGTCATTTTTGGTGAGGCCGGTGATGGTCTTGCCGCTCTTGTCCTTGACGGTGACGGGCTCAATGACAAGCTGCGAGGTGACAGAGATGGTCGTGACCGAGTTGGGGTCTGTCGATTTGTTCTGGCCGGTGAGCTGCGCGCGTGCTGCTCCGGCGATGAGCATGGCACCCGTCAGCAGAGCGGTCGTGATTGTTGTGAGGTTCAGTGGTCGCATGGCTCTAGTACCTCAGGCGCAGGTTGATGGTTACCTGGCGCATCGAATTCGCTTGATTGGGTGTGCCGAACTGCGAGTTGGCGGAGGTCCCGCTGCCGGTCGCGATCTGCGAGACGGTTGTGTTCCAGCTGGGAAAGGTGACGTGGTTCAGCACATTGTTTGCGTCGATGCGGGCATCCATGCTGAAACGGCCGTGCAAGCGGAAGGTGCGCTGCATGGAGGCGCTCATGGTGAACTGGCTGGGACCGGTGATGAAGTCGCGGGGCGCGTTGCCCCATTGGTTGGCAGCCGGTGTTCGGAACGCGCCGGCGTTCAGGAAGCTCAATGTGCCCGGCGTGCGCTGATGGACCGCGCCGCCGACATAATCCGCGCGAATGATGCCGGTGTATGCGCTGCCGGGAACGGCGACCGGGTCGATCGGTGTCAACGGCATGCCGCTGGCGACGCTGATGTTGGTGAGCACCGTCCATTCTTTATAGGCAGCGCCGCGCCAGCCGCTCATTAGTGCGTGTCCGCCGAGGCCCATGCCGGTGGTGTACTGCGCCTGAACGCTGAGCTTGTTGCGCTGGTCAAAGGTGGAGAGGCCGCGCTGGGCTTCAGGATGACGCCAGTCCTGTGCGACCTGGGGCGAACCTGCGGAACTGTTGCCCGCAAAGACCGGCCCGGAGCCGCCGTAGGAGAAGTCGTCGTCCAGCGATTTGGAATAGGTGTAGATTGCGCTGGCCTGAAGGCCGGCGCGCAGCCGGCGCCGCACCTGCACCTGGCCGGCCTCATAGGTGGAGTTGCCGTTGGACATGCGGTAATAGAAGCCTTTGGGGCAGGAAGGACAGGGGTCCGCCAGCGTCACGGGAGTGACCCCGGGCACTGGATAGGTGTTGGGCAGGATCTCTTGCACGCCGCGCAGGCCCTTAGAGCCGTTATAGGTGACGGTCAGATGGAGGGCCGCGGGCAGGTCGCGGTCCACCGAGAGGTTCCAGGCCTGGATATATCCGACGCGAAAGTTCGGATCGACGGCGAAGGTATCGGTCGCGGCGCTGGAGCACTGCGGAAATGGGGTGGCAAGGTTCAACAGGCAGCCCGGGCCGCTGGTGAGGCTGAGGCTGGTGGAGAGCGGCGCCTGCTGGGCCATGGCATAGGCCGTTTGCTGATAGACCGAGGTGTCGTGATAGAGGCCGTAGCCGGAACGCACCAGCAGCGAAGAGCCGGAGATGGGCCGCCAGGCAATACCGACGCTGGGCGCAAGGCCGGCGCGGTCGGGCCGCAGCAGCGAATTGGGGTAGCTCTGGTGGCTGAGCGAGCCGGTTGGGTTGCTGGCGAGCACGGGCGTCTCGGCAGTAAAGCCGGATGCAAAGTCCAGGTTCACCAGCCGGTTCTGGGTCTCAGTGACAGGCGCGCTGTACTCATAGCGCAGACCGGCGTTGACGGTGAGCTCCGGACTTACGCGGAAGTTGTCGACTACGAAGAAGTCATAGACGGACTCGCGGAGATATTTGTCCGGGTTGCCGTAGGCGATCTGGCTGGTGTCGGGCAGGCCGAGCAGGAAGTCGGCGAAGTCCAGGCCGCCAGTGGCATTGCCGCCGGAGTTTGTCTGCGTGGCCGCGCCGGTAAAGCTGATGGCGCCACGCGGATTGGTCTGCTGGAAGTAGTTCCACTCCTGCCGGCGGAAGTCGCCGCCGAATTGCACCTCGTGGCGGAAGCGATTCCAGTTGGCATTTACCGATATGCCCTGGGTCTGGTTGCGGTTGTTCTGGCTGACGCCGTCGGAGAGCCCGGAGACGCCACTTGTGCCGAAGTTGAGGGTGGGAGGGCCGTAGTTCGCCGGGTCCTGAAGGTTTCCGCCGATGCCGGCGTTTCCGCTGATGCCGGCCATGCCGGAGACGTTTTGCTTGTTTTCAAAGGCGGTGGTCAGGCCGTTGCGCTGCCGGCTGAAGCTGTACGAGGTGCTGGTAGAGAGGCGCTGGGTGAAGCGGTGGTACCAGCTCGCGTTCAGGCTCTGGCCGAGGTTCGACTGCTGATCGACAAAGCCGAAGAGATTGGGGGTGCTGGACCCGTTACTCGTGAGCGAGTAGGTGCCGTTGACATTGTTCTTGCTGCCGAATCCCTTGGAGAGATTGATCCGGCCGAGATCGGAGTGCGAGTCGGTGGAGAGCGGGATCTGGTAGTTGAGCCCCGAGGCCAGGGTGACGTTTGGGGAGGGATAGTACGCCAGCAGCTTCTGCGCCACGGGGCTGATGCAAGAGGCGGGAATGTACTGGCCCTGGCTGTTGGTGGGGAAGGGCGCGCCGGGTGTGGCTGTGCAGCCGGGCATGAGCCCTGAGGTCGGCGCGTAGATGATCTGGCCGGTCAGTGCGGTGAGCGCGCCGAGGTTGCCGTTGATCTCATCCGTCGTCGGCACCAGAGCGGTTGGTATGTTGACGCTTGTGGTCTGGGAGTGACCGTAACTGATGTAGAAGTTTGGCGCACGGTAGACAGGCAGCAGATGCGGGATCTTCAACGGGCCGGCGAAGGTTACCTGCGCGGCGTAGTTATTGAAAGGCGCTTTGGACGATGCCCCCAGCAGCGAATAGCTGTTTGCATTGAGCGTGGAGCTGCTGTACTGCAGAGCCAGGGACGCGTTATAGAGCGAGCGGCTGTTGCGCGTGTTTCCAAAGGCCTGCGAGAGGGAGAACTGCGACGTGGCGGCGTTGTTCACGCTGCCGTTGATGAGGAAGCCATCCGGCGGCTGCGCGCTGGCGTCCTGCGCGGGGGGAGGCGGCGCAGGCGCATTGTCGGCGGCCTGTTGGGTCTGCGCTTTTTTGCCGCCGGTCGCGGAGGTTGGACTGCCGTTGGCACCTGATCCCGCGGTATCCGCGGATGCGGCTGCCACGGCCGGGGCGGTGCCCGGCTCGACCTTGATGGGCTTCGATTCCGCGCGGATCTGCTCCAGCGTCTCGATCTTGAGCTCAAAGATCGGGGTTGGCGCGTTGGGGGCCACAGTGATGGCCTGCTTGATTGGCGCAAAGCCAGTCATGGTGACAGACAGCGTCCACGTCCCGTCAGCGAGGTCGGGGAATACGAACAGGCCCTGGTCGTCCGTAACGGCCGTGACGGTTTTATCGCCTTGAGTCGCTATTACAGAGGCCTGCGCTCCGGGGACGGGCAGCCCACCGAAGGTCACCTGCCCATGAAATTCCGTGGCCCACGCCGGCAGCGCCGCCAGCCCGGCGAACAGAGTTGCCAATAACAGAAGCCTGATTCCCTGCAGAAAACTCCTCAACGCGTGTCGCAGCTGCATCCAGTCCACCGCCCCAAGTCCGTTCGTTTTTCCGGAGGCGCTCCACTTCAAGGCTAAGGAAGGAGAGACCACGCGGGCCCAGCATCACTCAAAAATCCTCAAAACTTCAGCCCGTCAGGAAATCCCATCCATTGTAGACACCGGTCTCGCCGGTTTCGATCCGAAAGTGTGGAGGCGAATCATCGACGAAAGGTAAGAACCGATCGCGGACTATCAGCCCATCCGTCTCTACGCGATTCGTGGCCCGGCGGTTCAGTCCCCGCAACAATTGCGGGAAGAAAAGTGTTTTTGGAGTCAGTTAACAGACGTTTGTGGTTTTGTTTTCGCTCGCGGGTTGTTGGGTTAATTTAGCTGATTCTCAGGTGCTTTGGAGTCTCGCCTTCCGCGAAGGGCCGCATCTTGTTGCCCCTCTATATACGCGTGGACGTGGGATTCGGAATGCAGAATCGGCGCCTCAACAGCCAAGCCTATCCGCGTAGAGATCATCCACCGCGCTCCTTCTGGATGCGGCGCAGCGCTCGCTCTGCCTCTTTCACGTCATCAAGCGTCAGCTTGCCCGACTCAACCAGATGCGACATTACCAGCTTAGGGTGACCTCCAAACAGCGCCAGGAGGTCGTCGACAAGCCGCCGCTGTGCAGCATCCCGCGAGATGATCGCTGCAAACATATGGAAGTTCCCGACCTTCCGTGTACGCTTCACGACACCCTTCGCCTCAAGGCGGTAGATGGTGGTCTGCACCGTGGTGTACGCGGGCCGCGATCTCGCTGGAAAGGCCTCGAGTACGTCCCGGATCGATGCCTCCGCGTTCCCCCAGAGCGTCTCCATGATCCGCAGTTCAAGCTTGGTCAGCTTAGGTCCAGGCAACCCGTACTCCTTATCTACTATTGACGTAGTAGAAAATACCACCGGTGTGGGAAATCTGGCAAGAAAATTCTATTCGTGCGGCAGGTAGAGGCGGAATTCTTCGGATTCCGCAATCCGCTTCAGCAGGCGGAAGCGTCGTCGCATGAGGCGGCGGATGTGGGGAGCGAGGATGAACCGGCCTGCGATGTTGCCCAGCGGGCCAAGCGGCAGAGAGAAGCGAATTTCGTCGTCGAGGCGGACGCCGCTCTGTGTGGGAGTGAAAGCGTGGTCATGCTCGAAGGAGCGGAAGCGGCCGGCGACCATGCGGTCGCTGAAGAAGCGATACGGCTCGAAGGGCGAGATGAGCGAGACGTGGTAGTGCCAGAGGCCGAGTTGCCGGCCTTCCCAGCGGACGCGGTCGTTGCTGAGGACGAGGCCGGTGGTGCGAGTCGTACGCCGCCCGCATTGCTCATCGATGTATTCCGCGCGAACGGGATGCATGTGCAGCTTGCGCTCCACGATGGCCAGCGAGGTGGAGAGCAGGAAGCAGCGCTCAATGGGTGCAGCGATCTCGATGCTCTCGCGGAGGGTGAACACATCGCTCATTCAGAGTCCTTGAGATACCTGGACCAGACATTGTGCGGCCCCTCAGCTACTCTCCGAATGGTCTGATTTCGCGCAATGAGGAAGCGTGTGAGGTGCTGGCGCAACACATGAACTTCGGCCATGCGGCCAATTGGACCCAGCGGAACGGCGAAATGCAGTTCGTCCCGCATTGAAGTTTCGTTCTCTCCTTGGAAATTGAAGTAGTGATCGTGTGTAAAGCTGCGAAACGCACCGCGAACCATAACATCTTGAAAGTACCGGGGTCGCTCGTATCTAGTGATCCGGGATTCATGCGTGAGCATCAGGCCAAAATGTCGACCACGCCACGTAACGGACTCTCCAGGCCCGATGATTCCGTGTGTGATCCCGGCAATCGCTCGCTCGCTAGTCCCGGTTGTGCTTTCCATGTGCAAATCGATGCTGAGGGACAAAAGAAAGCAGCGCTCGATAGGCGCTGCGATCTGAGTCTCGATGATGATGGTCTGCACTACAGCTCCGTGGCGTGTTCGCTGAGCAGCTTCTTCGCGCGCGCGAGGAAGTCATCGAGCGAGGAGTTGCCCTGGTCGCCTTTGCCGCGTGTGCGGACGCTGACCGAGCCGGACTGCGATTCCTTATCGCCGAGTACGAGGATGAACGGGACTTTTTGCAGGCCGAAGTCGCGGATCTTGGCGTTCATCTTTTCGTTGCGTTCGTCGAGTTGGACGCGCAGGCCGGCGGCTTCGAGCTTCGCCTTCACCTGCTGGGCGTAGTCGAGATGCTTCTCGTTGGAGATGGGCACGAGGCCGACCTGCACCGGAGCGAGCCAGAAGGGAAAGGCGCCGGCGTAGTGTTCGATGAGCACGCCGAAGAAGCGTTCGACGGAGCCGAAGAGCGCGCGATGCACCATGACGGGCTGATGCAGTTCGCCGTCCTCCCCCTTGTATTCGAGCTCGAAGCGCGCGGGCAGGTTGAAATCAAACTGCACGGTGGAGAGCTGCCAGAGGCGGCCGAGCACGTCGACGAGTTTGATGTCGATCTTGGGGCCGTAGAAGGCGGCTTCACCGGGGATTGTGCGGTAGGCGATCTTCTTCTCGTCGAGCACACTGCGCAGACTGTCGATGGCCATGGTCCAGTTTTCATCGGAGCCGACGAAGCTCTTGCGGTCGTTAGGGTCCCATGTGGAGAGCTCGACCTTGAACTCCGCGAAGCCGAAGGTGCGGAGAACGCTTTCGGCGAAGTCGATGCAGGCGATGACCTCATCGCGGATCTGGCCGGGGGTGCAGAAGATGTGCGCGTCATCCTGGGTGAAGCCGCGCACGCGCAGCAGGCCGTGCATGGTGCCGGAGCGCTCGTAGCGGTAGACGTTGCCGAGTTCCGCATAGCGAATGGGAAGGTCGCGATAACTGCGCGGCGAGGATTTGTAGATAAGGATGTGGCCGGGGCAGTTCATCGGCTTCAGCCGGTACTCGGCGTCGTCCAGCTCCATCGGCGGATACATATTGGCCGAGTAATAACCCTCGTGGCCGCTGATCTTCCACAGCTCACGGCGCATGATGTGCGGGGTGAAGACCATTTCGTAACCGCGGCGGATACATTCTTCGCGCATCCAGTCTTCCATGGTCTTGCGGATGAGGCCGCCCCTGGGGTGCCAGAAGATAAGGCCGGCGCCGGCGACCTCCTGGATGGAGAAGAGGTCCAGCTGTTTGCCCAGCACGCGGTGGTCGCGCGCCTTGATCTCTTCGAGGCGCTTGAAGTGGGCGTCGAGGTCCTTCGAGTTGAAGAACGCGGTGCCGTAGATGCGCTGCAGCTGCGGGTTCTTCTCGTCGCCCAGCCAGTAGGCGCCGGCGATGGATGTGATCTTGAAGGCCTTGACGCGGCCGGTGGATGGGATGTGCGGGCCGCGGCAGAAGTCTGTGAAGCTGCCGTTGCGGTAGAGCGAAAGCTCTTCGCCGGGCTTGGTGAAGCGCTCGATGAAGTGGACCTTCATGAAGTCGCCATGCGACTTGTATTCGGCGAGACCCTGCTCGCGGGGTTCTTCGATGCGCTGGAACTTTTCGTCGCGCGCGACCACCTCTGCCATGCGCGTCTCGATGGCGGCGAGGTCGGCCTCCGTGAACGGCGTCTCGCGGTAGACGTCGTAGAAGAAGCCGCTGTCGGTGGCTGGGCCGTGGCCGAGCTTAGTCTCGGGGAAGAGTTCGAGGATCGCCGTCGCCATGACGTGCGCGGCGGAGTGGCGCAGGACCTTGAGCGAAGCTTCGTCCTGCTCCTTGAGCAGCGTGAGCTGGACGTCTTCAGTCAGCGGCGCGGAGAGGTCGACCAGCCGCGAACCATCTTCGCCGGCTCCGGCGGAGTACATCGCGGCCTCGGAGGTTGTTTCAGCGTCCGCGCTGGCCGTCGTGGTTGCGGCAACTGGCGTCAGCGGACGCACGCGCGCAACCACCACCGCAGTTGCAAGGCGCGGCGAGATATCATTCGCAATCTGAAGAGGTGTGGTCCCGGGCGCAACCTCGCGCACTGAACCATCGGGGAGCTGTACTTTGATCTGACTCACGCTCTACAGGATACTTGGTTCAGAGCGCCCGCAGTGGTTTATGCAGTCTGCTGTTCGGCTTCGACGGGTGATTTGCGCAGTGCCAGTCCGTTCTTCTTTGCCCAGGTATGAGCCCGCCAGATGCCGAACAAGGGGGCGCCCGCAACCACAACAAACGCATAGATCACTGACATCTGCATCTTCATTTCTCCTTTGGTGTGCCCAGCCGCCGGGAAAATCGGATGAAGCCAGGACAGATGCGCTAAAGGTCTAGCACCGGTGTCCGCTTCTCCGGGTACATCCTTCACTATCGGCTGCGGCATCAAGCTCACCAATGCCACGTTCGTGGGACGCGCGGGGGGCGATGGCCGTTGTCCCACTTTGGTAACTGGCGATTTGATGCGGCGGTAAACATTGGCGGCCCGCATCAAAAAAGATGGCGCGGCGACCTTCGCCGCGCCACTTCATCAAGTCGGAGACCGCGAGTTTGGGACTTACTTCAGCGTCTTCATGTCGATCACGAAGCGGTACTTCACGTCGCTCTTCACCACGCGCTCGTAGGCTTCGTTGACTTTGTCGATCGAGGTCATCTCGATCTCGCTGACCACACCATTATCGGCGCACCAGTCGAGCATCTGCTGCGTCTCCGGCATGCCGCCGATCATGGAGCCTGCAAGCGACCGGCGGTTGGTGATGAGCGAAAAGGGTGAGATCGACGGGGGCATATCCGGCAGGCCGACCATGCACATGGTGCCGTTGAGCTTCAGCAGTGCCATGTAGGAGTCCACATTGTGCGGGGCGGAGACGCAATCGAGCAGGAAGTCGAAGCTGCCCTTGTGCTTCGCCATGGCGTCGGGGTCGCTCGAGATGACCACCTCGTCGGCGCCCAGCTTTTTGGCGTCGTCGATCTTCTTCGCGCTGGTGGTGAACTGCACGGTGTGCGCACCGAAGGCGTGGGCGAACTTGAGGCCCATGTGGCCGAGGCCGCCGAGGCCGATGACGCCGACCTTCTTGCCCGGGCCGGCCTTCCAGAAGCGCAGCGGCGAGTAGGTGGTGATGCCGGCGCAGAGCAAGGGCGCGACGGCGGCAAGCTTGTCACCAAATTTGGGCGAGAGGGTGTGCACGTAACGCTCATGGCAGATGATGTTGTTGGCGTAGCCGCCGTGCATCAGGGTGCCGTCATAGGCGAGCGCGTTGTAGGTGCCGACGAAGCCCTTCTCGCAGTAGGACTCCTCGCTGGCCTTGCAGTTGGCGCAGACGCGGCAGGAGTCGACCATGACGCCGACGCCGGCGAGGTCGCCCTGCTTGAACTTTTTGACGTCGCCTCCGACGGCGATGACGCGGCCGACGATCTCATGCCCGGGGACCATGGGGTACATGGAGTTGCCCCATTCATTGCGCGCCTGGTGGATGTCCGAGTGGCAGATGCCGGAGTACATGATCTCGACGACGACATCGCCGGGCTGGGGGTCGCGGCGGTCAAAGGAAAAAGGAGCAAGCGGGGACTTGGCGTTCTGCGCGGCGTAGCCGTGGGATTTCATGGGTTCTCCTGTGGTATTCCAGAATTTATTAGATACGAGGACGGTGTGATCTTTATAGGCGGAAGCTCACGGCAATTGTTGTCTCCACTGCCACTGGGTCACCATTAAGAAGATAGGGCCGATACGTCCACGTCTTTACCGCATCCATGGCAGCCGTGGATAGATCCGGGTCGGGACTGGAGATTACCTCCAGATCGTGAATTTGCCCGTCCTTTCCAATTTGTGCATGGAGCAGCACCGTGCCCTGGGCATGCCTCGCCTTGGATGAGAGCGGATAGACGGGGGGCGATTGTTTAAGGGCGATCCCCTGGATGACTCCGGCTGCAACCACCATGGGTGGACGAGGCACCAATGCCAGGCCATCGGTGGAAAGGTCGCCGTCGGCGATGGCGCGCTCCTCCAGCTTTTCAATCTTGGCCTCGGCGGCTTGAACGCCCTTCACGGTGATGACGACGTCCAGCGCGGTGTGCAGCTGGGCGGAAGGTGCTGACCAGATTGCGCAGCACGACCTGGCCGCCCGGAAGAGACGATGCTCGAAGCGCGCCGTCGGCGGGATCCAGGCAGTAGGTGGGAAAAAGTCCCAAGGTGACGGGAGCGCCGCCGATTGGCCTGGCCAGGATGATGCAATCCAATTGCATCTTGCCCATGGTGACTTTTTGCATCTGCGGGACAGAGGTGTCGATCGCGGAGATCTGCGCCATCGGATGCAGCATCTGCGCGATGATCTGCGCGGTCCTTCCGGGCGGTAGGCCCTGCCCAGCGGTGCGGAATACCTTGTCGTCAATGCGCACTTCGGTCGCCGTATACGACGGGAAGGAGTAAACGAGCTTTTCCTTGTGGGGGTTCGACCAGTAAAGCTCAACTTCTCCTTGCTCCGCCGCAGCGCCCTGGGTGTCAAAGAGCTGCACCGAGAGCTTGAGATAGAACGGCGCGGCACCGTCGCTGTTGATCGAGGTGTCTTTTTCGGCGGCGTGCAGGCGGTCGCGCAGGTTTTTGGCATCGTCGGCATGCGCGGAGACGATGGGTGAGAGCAGCGTGGCTGCCGCAAGCACTGTGTGGATCACGGGCCATCGGCTCAGCATGTCGCAGGTTCCTTACTCGTTGTAGTGGAGGAGGCTGAAGACATCATACTCGGCGAATTTGGCGCGGCCTTTGAGGAAGTCGAGTTCGACGGCGAAGCCGAGGCCGGCGATGACGCCGCCGAGCTGGCGGACGAGTTGCACGGTGGCCTGCATGGTGCCGCCGGTGGCCAGCAGGTCGTCGACGATGACGACGCGCTGGCCGGGCTCGATGGCGTCGAGGTGGATTTCGAGCGAGTCGGCGCCGTACTCGAGGTCATAGCTGACGCGGGCGGTCTTGGCGGGGAGCTTCTTGGGCTTGCGCACGGGGACGAAGCCGGCGTTGAGGCGATAGGCGAGCGCGGGGCCGAAGATGAAGCCGCGGGCCTCAATGCCGAGGACGAGGTCGATCTCGCGGCCGATGTAGTGCGCGGCGAGGGCGTCGATGAGCTGCGCGAAGCCGGTCTTGTCCTTCAGCAGCGTGGTGATGTCGTAGAAGAGGATGCCGGGCTTGGGGAAGTCCGGCACGGTGCGGACGAGGGACTTGAGCGACTCACAGTTGAGAGGGTCCTGCACACGTGACTTTCTTTGCGCTCACTTACCACGCTCCTTCGATTTCGAATTCCTTCAGGGCTGCGCCTTCGGATTCGGCCAGCTCGTGCTCGACGACTGCATCGACGCGGCTGCCGCGCGAGCCTTTGCCCAGCGCGAGCGTGAGGTCCTTCAACTGGTCGGGTTCGCCGGCGGCGACGACCTCGACGTGGCCGTCGTCGGTGTTGCGCACCCAGCCGCGCAGGCCGATCTCCGGCTGCCTCGCGCTGCACGAACCAGCGGAAGCCAACGCCCTGCACACGGCCCTTTACCAGGAAATGCATCACCATACGCTGTGCTCAACTCAGCAGTGGATTTAGGCGCGGCTCATGTAGGTGCCTTCGGCGGTGTCCACGCGGATCTTCTCGCCTTCGTTGATGAACGGGGGCACCTGGACGACGAGGCCGGTCTCCATCTTGGCCGGCTTGGTCACGCTGGACGCGGTCGCGGACTTGATGCCCGGCTCGGTCTCCATCACCGTCATCTCGACGTACGTCGGCAGGTCGATGCCGACGGGCTTGCCATCGTAGAAGCTCACGCTGATCTGCAGGTTGGGCGTCAGATATTCGACCGCGTCGCCGATGGTCTCATGCTTCAGCATGGTCTGCTCGAAGCTTTCGTCCATGAAGTAGTAGTCGTCGCCGTCGGCGTAGAGGTACTCCATCTTGATCTCGTCGACGATGACGCGCTCGATGGGGTCGGGCGAGCGGAAGCGCTCCACGAACATGGCGCCGGTGCGGATGTTCTTCAGCTTGGCCTGGATGAAGGCGCGCAGGTTGC
Source organism: uncultured Acidobacteriaceae bacterium (assembly GCA_963766975.1). Taxonomy (GTDB): domain Bacteria; phylum Acidobacteriota; class Terriglobia; order Terriglobales; family Acidobacteriaceae; genus Edaphobacter. Next base: position 82,807 of record CAVYCF010000006.1, on the reverse strand, counting down.
CGGGCGTGCGGTGCTCGACCGAGAAGACCAGGTGCAGCTGGTCCTTGTACTTGATGATCATGCCCGGGCGCATCTGTGTCGCGGGAATTGCCATAAATCGAAACCCCTGAAATGTGGTGATTTGCGCGGGTGACGCGCCGTTAAGCGAATCGCAGAGGCCATTCCGGCCAACGCTCCGCAACCTTTCTATTGTAGCGTGGGGAGTTGTTTGGTACGGAAAACGGACTATATCTTCGCGATCAGCCCTGCCAGCAGCGCTGTGCGCGGGACGAGATGCTCGACCACGATGTGCTCGTGCGCGGCATGAGCGCCTTCACCGACCGCGCCGAGTCCGTCGAGCGTGGGCACGCCGAGAGCGGCGGTGAAGTTGCCGTCCGAGCCGCCGCCGGTTGCGGCCTCGTCGAGCGTGAAGCCAAGAGCGTGTGCGATGCCGCGGGCCTGCTTGTAGAGCCGTGCAGTTCCTGTGCTGCGCTCCATGGGCGGGCGGTTGAGGCCGCCGGTGATTCTTATCGAGCAGCGCTTGTCCGCGCACTTCAGGCCACGGAACATCTGATCGACCTTGGCGGCATCGCTTGCCTGCGCGATGCGCACGTCGACCTCGGCCCATGCGTGGTCGGCGATGACGTTCGACCGCGTTCCGCCGCCGATGACGCCGGGGTTGACGGTGCGGCCGATATGGAGGTCGGTAAATTGGGCGATCTTCTCAAGCAGCCGGGCGAGTTCAAGAATGGCTGAGTGGCCGCGTTCGAAGTCCACGCCGGCGTGCGCTGCTACGCCGGTGACGTCGATGCGATACTGCCCCACGCCCTTGCGTGCGGTCTTGCAGGCCAGGCCCTGCGCCGGCTCCAGTACCAGTACGGCTTCGCTTTCACGCGCGAGCTTCTCCGTGATGGCGCGCGAGATGGGGCTGCCGATCTCCTCTTCACTGTTGAGCAGCAGGGTCACGGGCCGTGAACCCGAATCCAGCCCGCCGAGCTCGCCCAACACCCGCATTGCCGTCAGGGCCATGGCAACGCCGGCCTTCATGTCCAGCACACCGGGGCCGTAAATCTTGCGATTGGCCTTCGCGCCGGATTCTCGCCATGGCATCTTTGCGATTGTTGCCAGCGGCCAGACGGTGTCCAGATGGCCCAGCAGCAATATCCGATTGCGGCTCTTCCGCGTTGAGCCGCGTCCGCCCCACCGAATCTCCAGCACGTCGCCGAATTTCCGCTGCCGGTGCCGCTTTACTCTGCCGCCGCAGGACTCGGCCAGCTCCGCCGCGACCTGCACGCAAGCGTCCACCGCGGCCTTGTCGTCGCTGGGCGACTCGACCTCCACAAGACGCCGCATTGAGGCCAGCATCCATCCGACCTGGGCCTCAATTGCCCCCTGGAGCACAAGCGCGTCTGTGGGCATCCCGTTCATTCGTCTGCCGAGAATCCTACCTTACGGTATCTGCCAGGAATGTCGGCTATCTGCAAGCTAAAGAAAACATAATGACTTCGATGATCAATGCTGTGGCAAATTTTCCACACCGTGCTGACGATCGCAGGCCGTAGGTTTAATGTCGCGGTTCCCAGATTGGAGAAGCAGGCCTGTCCCAAGCGTTTCACCCCGAACAGACCATCCGCGATGCAGTCGACTTTCGCGGCATCGGCCTGCACTCCGGCGCACCTGTTTCCATGCGCCTGGTTCCTGCGCCAGCCGGTTCGGGTATTGTCTTCCGCCGCACCGACCTCGACAACTTCGAGATTCCCGCCAATGGCCGCAACGTCGCCAAGGTCAGCTACGCCACCAGCCTGATGCGCGGCTCGGTGCTGATCTCGACGACGGAACATCTGCTCTCGGCGCTGATCGGCCACGGGGTAGACAACGTCATCGTCGAGATCGACAACCTGGAGTTGCCCATCCTGGATGGCTCCGCTCTGCCCTATGTCGAGGCCTTTGCGCAGGTCGGCCTGAAGCAGCAGCGCCGCCGCCGTGAGTACCTGCGAATTCTGAAGCCGGTCGAGGTGCGCGAGGGCACCAAGTTTATTGGTGTTTATCCGGGCAGCGGTTATGGCATCGACTACACCATCGACTTCCCGCGGCCCATTGGCTACGAGGCTTTCTCCGCCGACCTTGAAACTGGCGATTACGCGCGCCTCATCGCGCCGGCGCGCACCTTCGGCTTCCGCGAAGACGAGGCCAAGCTGCGCGATATGGGCCTGATCCGCGGCGCTTCGCCGGACTGCGCCATCATCCTTACCTCTGTCGGCGTGCAGAACCCACCGCTGCGTTTTCCCGATGAGTTTGTTCGCCACAAGGTGCTCGACCTGATCGGCGATCTCGCCCTTGCCGGACGACGGATCCAGGGCCGGGTTATTGCAGAGCGTGCAGGCCACGCCATGCACACGGCGCTGGTCCAGCGTCTGCTGAAGGACCGCTCGGCCTGGGAGCTTGCGCCAGGTTCCATTGCCTGATCGGAGACAGGGGCGTGTCCCGCCGTTGCGCGCCACGATCCCTGCGCACACATAACGCAGATGCCTGGAAAAGGCCCCCGACTTACGTGAGCCGTCGGGGCAGAGGATAATCTTGCCTATGCCGCTCGCCGCCATCGCTCTCGGCTCCAATCTTGGTGATCGGGAGGCAAATCTGCGCCGGGCCGTCGCGCGCATCGCCGCGCTCGGTCGGGTGAGCGCGGTCTCCTCTTTCCACGACACCGCGCCCGTCGGTTACATCGACCAGCCGCGCTTCCTGAACGGAGCGTTGTTGCTGGAGACGGAACTGCTGCCTGTCGAACTGATGTCCTCGCTGCTCTCGATCGAGCGGACGCTCGGCCGCGACCGCGCAACTTCCGCGCCGAAAGGTCCGCGCACCCTGGATCTGGATCTGTTGTTATATGACGCGCTCGTTCTCCACGCTCCGGCAGGCGCGCATCATCCAGCGCTTACCCTGCCGCACCCGGAGATGCACAAGCGCCGGTTCGTCCTCTCATCGCTGGCTGAGATCGCGCCCGAGATGGAGCACCCGACGACCCGGAGCACAGTTGCTGAACTGCTCGCTGCGCTTCCGACGCAATAGGGTGCTTCTGCAATCGGCATGCGCGGACGGAGAGCGTGGGCACTTGCCACCGATACACATGGCCCCTATCCTTGCGGCATGGAAAAGATGAACCGCAGACGCTTTGTAATGACGGGTGCGGCGGCAACGGCGAGTCTGACGAGCCTGGCGCAAAGCGCAACGGGGAACTCTAAGCAGAATGCGATGGCGGACGCGTCGTCCGCTACCGGCGCAACACAAACCGCAAGGCTGACGCTGCATTCCGAGCAAAAGGGCGCGGTGGTTCCGGCGAACTTTGTGGGGTTGTCTTATGAGACGCAGGAGCTCTCCGACCCGACATTTTTCTCGGCGAAGAACACAGGATTGATCGCACGGATGCGGGAGATTGCGCCGCATGGCGTGCTGCGGCTGGGCGGCAATACGTCGGACTACGCCTTCTGGAAGCCGACGCCGGATGCGGTGCCGCCGCCACGCGCGAAGCGGGCTTTCCGTGTGGGTGATCCGCCGCCAGACCTGAGTTACAACGTTACGCCGGTGGCGGTGCGCAACCTGCGTGCGTTCCTCGATGCGACAGGTTGGACCTGCCTCTATGGCATCAACCTGGGGACGAATACTCCGGAGATTGCCGCCGACGAGGCTGCGTTCGTTGCGAAGACACTGGGCGCGAAGCTGGAGTACTTCCAGATCGGCAATGAGGCCGACCGGTTCGGCTCGACGATCCGCGACCCGAAGACATGGAACGCTGACACGTACTTCTCCGAGTGGCTGAGGTTCGCCGCCACGATCTGCGACCGCGTACCTGACGCCCGGTTTGGACTGCCCGACACGTCGGGTAATCCGGAGTGGTACGCGGCGGTCGTCACGCGGTTGCTGGAGCTGGATCGTGCGCCGAAGGTGGCTGCACTAACGCACCACTATTACTTCACCGGTCCGCCTTCGAACCCCAAGGCGACGATCGATAACCTGCTGCGGCCGGATCCACATGTAGACAAGCTCTACACCGATATCCACGCTGCGACTGTTCGACTTAACGAGGCCTCTCATGGACACGCCATCTATCGCATGACGGAGGGGAATACGTGCTATCGCGGCGGCAAGCCGGGGCTGAGCGATGTCTTCGCGGCGGCGCTCTGGTCCGCGGATTATCTGCTGAAGCTGGCGAGCCTGGGATATGCAGGGGTGAACCTGCACGGCGGGACCGGGCAGTTCGTCGCCATGTCGCTGGGTGGCAAGCTGCCCGGTGAAGAACTGATGGCCGATCCGAGCGCGCCGCATCCTAAGCCCTTCTACACGCCAGTGGCGGAGATCAGCGGTAAATACGTGATGGAGCCGGTGGCGTACGGCATGATATTTGCACAGCGATTTGCGGGAGCGACCATGATCCCGGTGGACTTCGACCCCGGCGGCGTGAATGCGACTGCGTATGCGGCAAAACACCCGGGTGGGCACGTGCTGATCGCTGTGATCAACAAGGACGCGACGCAGGAACTTGCGCTCGACCTGCCCGGCTGGCATGCCCTTGAGCGTATGGCGGGCCCAGCGCTCGATGCGCATGAGGCGCGGGTGCAATCAACGATGAAACCGGCCGCCAAGGGCGGGTTACGGGTGCCGGCGGCAAGCGCGGTGATCCTCGGGCGGTCAAACTAACTGCGCGGCGCTTTTATAAAACTGCCTACCCAAGTGGTGATCGTTCGGATACGAATTCGAATCGAATGAAATCAAGTTACCTCCCGCGATTGCCGATGATGAACGGCAGGCGCTCTACTGACGCCGCAGGAGGCTGGAATGGCCGGAGGATACAGAATCGGGGCGAGACCGGAGATGAAGGACGGCCGGCTGGCCGCAGTAACGTTCACGGCGGAGTCTCAGGACGAACGCCGCGAATGGTACACCCGGAACTTTGGACAATTTGCCGTTGTCTTCTGCCGTGTGATGCCGCGCGAAGTGGCGCAGGTGATGGCGGGTGCGCTGGAACGCGGCGACGCGGTGGAGTTTCCGGCGCGGTACAGCGAAGAGGACTTTGACCGCGAGTTTGCGTTCGAATGGTCGCCGGTACACTTTCTGCGTCCACCTGTGTTCGCGGGCGGTGGACAGTACTAAAGCGACTTGCGCAGATGAACGCAGCGATCGACGACCTCGAAACCGAGGGCGCGGTGCGCCAATTCTGATGGCTCGTTGTCGATCAGCGCGTCGGACGCCATCTCACGACAGCCATGTGAGCGTGCCCAGTCTTCGGCGGCCCTCATCAGGGCCGCGCCGATTCCCCGGCCACGGCCCTCCGGCCGCACAAACCAGCCTTCCACATAGCCGACCGGCTGTGCGGGATTGCAGCCGTCCGCGTGCGATCGGAGATCCACCTCCAGAAAGCCGGTCAGGGATTCGTTGGCCGCGCGGGCGACAAAGATAGCTGCGGGCAGCATGCCAGCCGGGCCTTCTGCAAACCAGGTGTTGACTTCGCGGCGATGTTCCTCCAGCGAAACATCCGGCCATAGCGCAGTGCGCATCGCGGCAAGCTCTTCGGCATCGGCGGGCTCGGCGTGGCGGACAGAGCGCATGGGGAGATTGTAAGCGGCAGGCGGATGCGGCGGAGTTCTCGCTCATCCTGCCATCCTGCGCCTATAGTTGTTAAGAATCGGTAAGTGCGCGGCGCGTGAAGGTGGGAGGACAGGCGAGATGGCGAGGATGAAGGAGTTCACGGTCACGATTGAGGACAAGCCCGGCGCACTCGGCCGTTGTTTTCTCGCACTGTCTGAGAAGGGCGTGAATCTCTTCGCCTTCCAGTCCTACGTGGAAGAGGGCGAGAGCCTGATGCGCATGGTTGTCAACGATGCTGCCGCGGCGAAGGCGATGCTGGGCGGCATGCGCATGATTTTCGAGGAGACCGAGGTTGCGGTGGCGTCGCTCGAAAACAAGGCCGGTGAGCTGGGCCGAGCCGCGGTGAAGCTGGGCGAGCTTGGCTTGAATATCGATTACTCTTACAGCGGCCAGGAGCCGGGCAAGACGAAGATGCTGGTGGTGTTTGGCGTCGACAACATCGTGAAGGCGTCGCAGGCGCTGGACGAGTTGTAGCTCGTGCTTACGCGCTGCGCAGTACGGTAGAATCGCGCAGGCCCAGGCTCTGGTAGATCTGGCGCGTGGCGTCGGACTTGTTCAACGTGTAGAAGTGGATGCCGCGCACCTGGTTGTCGAGGAGGTCGCGGCATTGTTCCGTGGCCCAATGAATGCCCACGCGACGGATGGCCTGGGCAGCCTCTTCCTTTGGGACTCCGGGCGCGGCGGCTCGATCGACTGCGCGGAGCAGTTTCGCGGGAATGCGCGCGCCAAGCGCGAACGAGGCCATGCGCTTCATGCCGCTGAGCGTGGTGATGGGCATGATGCCCGCGAGGATAGGCACGCGGATGCCGGCCAGTTCGCAGCGCTCGCGGAAGTCGTAGAAGTCGCGGTTGTCAAAGAAGAACTGGGTGCAGATGTAGTCGGCCCCGGCGTCGACCTTGGCCTTTAAAAAGTCGAGTTCATCGAGGCGGTTGGGCGTTGCGGGATGGCCTTCGGGAAATCCGGCGACGCCGATGCCGAAGCCACGCGGGTCGGGGTGGGTACCGCGCGCGTTGAAGCGGCGGACGAAGCGGACGAGTTCTGCAGCGTGCTGAAAGGCGTCGGCAGAGCGGTCGTAGTCGGGGCGGTCGCGCGGCGGGTCGCCGCCCAGCGCGAGGATGTTGCTGATTCCGGCGGCGGCATATTGGGCAAGAATGCCGTCGATCTCCTGCTCAGCGTGGCAGACGCAGGTGAGGTGCGGAATGGGATCGAGCGAGGTGGTCTGTTTTAAGCGGACAACGAGGTCGTGGGTTAGTTGTCGGGTCGATCCGCCCGCGCCGTACGTAACTGAGACGAAGGAGGGCTGAAGCGCCTCCAGCAGCGCAATATTGGCGTAGAGAGACTCGGAATCGGCGGGAGTCTTCGGGGGAAAGAACTCGAAGGAGATGGTGGTCTGGTCGCGCGCGAAGATGTCATCGATGTGCATGCGGGCTGATACAAGCATATCGTGCGAGTGGAAAGGCGCGAAGAAAAGCCCGCCGATTGGGCGGGCTTTTCAACTAACGATGTTGCTTCGTTCAGCGGCGACGACCTCCGCCACCGCCGCCCATGTGATAGCCGCCCGAGACGCCCGGCATATGTTCGCCGCCTGCGTCGTGACCGGCATTGCCCACGTGGCCCTGACCGTCGCGAGCTTCATTGCCATGGAAGGTGGTGAATGGCCGCGCGTTGCGCTCCGGCAGTGGGCCGGCGTAGCCATGGTGCGGGTCGTAGCGATTGTCCACGTGACCATAGAAGCCACGGGGACCGTGGAACCAAGGGCCAGCCCCGACGAAGACGCCGCCAAGGAACCAGTCCGGGCCGTAGTAGCCGTAAGGAGCGCAGTCGTAGGGCGCATAGTCGAAGTAACCGTAGGGACAGACCGGCGGTCCGCCAATGTTGATACCGATTCCGATCTGCGCCGGCGCCACTGAGATGGCGGTCAGCGCTGCAGCGGCTATGGTGGAAAGGGCTATCTTTTTTATAGCGATCATGGCGTTCTCCTTGCTCATATATATAGGAGAGGAGATCAACGCCAAATAGTTGTCTTCCCGGCAAAATTATTAGACTAGGAGCTGCCCCTGATGATTTTGGGGCCGGTCTGCGGACAAATAGAATGAAATGATGCAGCAAATCTTCTATGGGGACAACTTAGCGGCGGTGCGGATTGGCTGAGCTGACCTACGATGAGCTGCACTGGAAGCCGCACCACAATCCATGGCTGGTGGCTTTGACGGTAACGCTGGCGACGTTTATGGAGGTGCTGGACACCTCGATCGCCAACGTCGCTCTGCCGCATATGGCCGGCTCGCTGGGTGCCAGCGAGGAAGAGGCGACATGGGTGCTCACCAGCTACCTGGTCTCGAGCGCGGTGATTCTTCCGATCTCCGGGTGGCTGGCGAACCGGTTTGGGCGCAAGCGGTTCTACATGTCGTGCGTGGCAATGTTCACGGTGTGCTCGATGCTGTGCGGCTTCTCGCGAACCTTGCCCATCTTGATCATTGCGCGCGTGCTGCAAGGGCTCGGCGGCGGTGGTCTGGCGCCGAGCGAGCAGGCGATTCTGGCTGATACCTTTCCTGTTGAGAAGCGAGGGCAGGCCTTCGCGCTCTATGGCATGGCGGTGGTCGTGGCACCGGCGATTGGCCCGACCTTCGGCGGCTGGATAACCGACAACTTTAACTGGCACTGGATTTTCTTTATCAATCTTCCGGTTGGCCTGCTATCGCTGTATCTCTCCAACCGCATGGTCGAGGATCCGCCATTTCTGAAGCAGAAAAAGGAAGAGGCGAAGCACTCGAAGATCGACTTTATGGGCCTCGGCCTGGTTGCGCTGGGCGTCGGATTCCTGGAGATCACACTGGACAAAGGTCAGGAGAAGGACTGGTTCGGCGATCCGATGATCCGCGCGACCTCGGTGATTGCGGTGGTGCTGATCGTTGCGTTTGCGCTATGGGAGTGGAACCATCCAGACCCCATCGTCGATTTGAAGCTGCTGAAGAATCGCAACTTCGGCACGGCGGTTTTTCTGCAGCTCATCCTGGGTATGGTGCTGTTCGGGTCAACGGTTCTAATCCCCCAATATCTTCAGGTACTGCTGGGCTACACGGCGGAGCGCGCTGGCATGGTGCTGTCGCCGGCGGCCTTCGCCATGATGTTCATGATGTTCATCGCCGGCCGCACTGTCGGCAAAATGGACCCACGGCTGATGGTGTGTCTCGCGTACCTTGCGACCGCCGCAGGCATCTACAACCTCACGCGGTTGGACCTGACCACAAGCTTTGGCACCATAACCGAATGGCGCGTTCTGCAGGTGATCGCCCTGCCGTTTGTCTTCATCCCCATCAGCACGCTGAACTATGTGGGTGTGCCGGTGACGAAGTCGAACCAGATCTCCAGCCTCTCGAACTTCGCCCGCAATATCGGTGGCAGCGCGGGCACCGCGCTGCTAACGACCTATATCGCACGCATGTCGCAGGTGCATCAGGTGACGCTGGCCGCAGATGTAGTGCCGGGACAGCCGGGCTACAACTGGTTCACCGGGCGCGTGGGCGAGCAGCTGGTACGCAACGGGATGAATGCAGTCACGGCCCACCAGGCCGCGGTGGCCGAGGCTTACAGCCTAATGCTGCGACAGGCAGCCATGTTGAGTTACAAGAATGCCTTCCTGATCATGAGCGTGACGGTGGTGTTCCTGTCGCCGTTGCCGTTCCTGATGCGCCTGCCGCCCAAGCGTGGGCCGAAACCGGCTCCGGAAGAGATGGCCGGGCACTGAGATCCAGAGCAGTGACTGTCTGGCCTGTTGATCCGGCCTGCTCACAAAGCACGCACTTCCGCGCATATTGATGCGATCAAATTGTTTGTTGGCAGACTTCCGGAAAAAGAAACATCGCACGCAATCCAGTCTTTGGTGCCGCACGTTCCCCCTGTGCAAGAAGAATCCAGGATGCACAGGGAGCTGCGATGAAACAGACAAAAGGCGGCCATTTAAACCGCCGGGGATTTCTCACCGGCGTAGGTGCGGCGGGAGCCGCTGCAATGCTGGCTGGATGCGGTGGAAGCGGCCAGCCAATCGCGATGGGCGGCACAACAACTACATATACAGATACTGACATCCTCAACTTCGCGCTCAATCTGGAATATCTGGAGGCGGAGTTCTATCTGCACGCGGCCACTGGTTCAGGATTGAGCACAGCGGACGCAGGTTCCGGTGCAGGCACTGTTACAGGCGGCGCGCAGGTGACCGGGCTCAACACCACCCAGCAGAACATCCTCAATGAGATTGCCTACGATGAGCAGGAGCATGTGCGCTTTCTCCGCTCGGCGCTGGGCTCGGCGGCAGTGGCACGGCCGGCGATCGACCTGACCAACTCCTTCAATGCTCTGGCGTCAGCGGCTGGCATCGGATCCACCTTCAATCCCTTCGCGAACTTCGACTCCTTCGTCGTCGGCGCCTTCATCTTTGAGGATGTAGGCGTGACTGCCTACGCGGGCGCTGCCCCCCTGATCTCAACCGCGGGCATCACGTCGGGCTACCTTGCGGCTGCCGCGGGGATCATGGCCGTCGAAGCCTATCACGCAGGTTACGTGCGGACGTATCTGACCGCGCAGGCAATTGCAAACTCGTCGTATCCGTACCTGGGATACGCGAACAAGGTGTCGGCGCTGCGGGCGACGCTGGGAGGCGGCAACGAGACCACGCTGACTGTTCCCAGCGGAACGACTTCGCCAACATCTATCGTGACGCCCAGTGCGATCGTGGCGGCGACCAGCGCGAATGCAATCGCCTACGCACGCACGACCGACCAGGTGCTGCACATTGTCTACGGGAGCCTGTCCAACACATCGGGCGCCACCGCGCCGGCGGCCGGCGTGGCCAAGGGAGCATTCTTCCCCAACGGACTGAACGGCAACATCAGCGTGACACAGAGCTAAGCGCGAAGAAAAGAGGACACTGAAATGGCGACCCAAGAGACACGGATTCTGGATGAATTGATTGCGAGCCGTCGTACGTTGCTGAAAACTGGCGGCGCGGCACTGGCTGCACTGGCAATGCCGGCGGCGGCGCGGGCAGCGAGCACCGTATCCAGCTTTGGCGATACGGACATTTTGAACTTCGCGCTGAACCTCGAATATCTCGAGGCGAACTTTTACTACCTGGCGGCGTTCGGCACCAACATCAGCACCACGAATTCGCTCTATCCCAGCGGTGCCATGCTGCAAGGCATCACCGGCTCGGGAACACAGGGTACGGTAACGGTGAAGGCAAGCCCGAAGGTGCCGTTTACCAGCACCGCAGTGGCAAGCTACGCCGTGGAAACCGCGATTGAAGAGGGTAAGCACGTCAACTTTCTGCGCACAGCGCTGGGTTCAGCCGCTGTTGCGCAGCCCCAAATCGATCTGATGACCTCCTTCAATACGCTCGCCAGCGCCGCAGGCATCGGATCGAGCTTCGACCCATTTGCGAGCGACGCGAACTTCCTGATTGGCGCATACATCTTTGAAGATGTCGGCGTGACTGCATATCACGGCGCGGCTCCGCTTTTTACGACGGGTACGACGGGCAAGACGTATCTGGCGGCGGCGGCGGGAATCCTGGCGGTCGAGGCATACCACGCCGGGCTGGTGCGCACATCCATCAATGCCATGGATGCGGCGAACAGTAACACGGCGCTGCAGACGCTGACCCAGAAGATCTCGGCGACGCGGTATGCGCTGTCCAAGGCGGCAGCACCCAGCTCCGGGACAGGCAGCGGAGCGGCGACCGCCACCGACGACATTGGCGTAGGCACGCAGATGGTATCGCTGGCCGGTGCAGCGAGTGTGAGCGCGTCAACGCTGGTGGATGCAGATCCGACCAATGTAATCGCGTTCTCGCGCACGACAACACAGGTGCTGAATATCGTGACCGGCGGCGGAGCAACGACCTCCGGCACAAAGGCAACCGGCGTCTTCTTCCCCAATGGCCTGAACGGCTTGTTTTCCTGATCGCCTTGCGGCTTCTGGGGTGCCGGCGGGCCTGAAAGCTTGCCAGCCGGCACTTCCGCGCTCAGGCGACCCCCAGCATGCGGCGTCCTCTTTCCGCCCGGAGAGCGGTCTTCACATTTAAGTCCTGCGCAGCTGCGCAAATCGGCGTCTAAAAGTAAGACGCGGAAATACGCTGCGGCAGGAGAGCGGGCGGGACGTTGCGGCATATCAGGACATATTGCACAGCCCTGTGTCTGGCTGCGAGCGCGGCGCTTGGGCCGCCGCTGATGCGCGTGCGTGCGTCCACGGATGCGACGGGTGCGATGGCCGGCGCGGATGCGAAACAGATCGTCAGGGAGATGCTCGCCAATGAGGACTTTGCCCTCCAGCATCCCAATCGCTATGCCTATATCTCCGAGGAGCGGTCCGAGCGTACCGGTGGGCACCTATGGCGGGAGAAGGTTGTGGAGAGCGGCGCCGGGAAGGTGCGGATGTTACTGGCAGAGGATGATAAGCCTTTGTCTCCCGATCGCGAAGCTCAAGAGCGCGGACGGCTGGCGCAGATCATTGCCGACCCCGCCGGCTTTGCGCAGAGCTCACAGACGATGAAAGACGATGAGGCTCATGCGCTGCAATTGTTGAGGCTCCTACCCCGGGCATACCACCTTAGCAGTGTTGTTTCTGAGGGCCCAAACCTGCGCATCGACTTCACTCCGGATCCGGCATATACACCGCAGTCCATGGAGGAGCGCGTGCTACATGGAATGTCGGGCGTGGTGCTGATCGATGCGAAGGCGCTGCGCGTGCGACACATTGAAGGCCGCCTGCCGGAGGATGTGAGCATCGGATTCGGGCTGCTGGCTACGATCCACTCCGGCAGCAGCTTTGCGACGACTCGCGCCGCCGAGGAGCCTCCCGACTGGAAGACCGCGCAGCTGGACACCGACATCAATGGGCGAGCCATCTTCTTCAAGACGATTGCGCGCAAGGAACACTCCGAGCACAGCGGCTTTACCCGCGTGCCCAACGACACGAACGCAACGCAAGCGGTGGCGATTGCCGAGCAGCCGTGATGGAACCACTGCTGCCGCTCTCGCGCCATGCCCAAGAGGCATACTGATGAGATGGGTTTTGCGTTTGAGGTTAGCGCGACAGCCGCAAGGGGCGGGCGACGCGGCATCCTGCGGCTGCCGCACGGCGATGTGCAGACGCCGGTCTTTATGCCCGTGGGCACGCAGGCGACGGTGAAGACCGTGCCGCAGGACGTGCTGGAGCGGATCAGCAGAGACGAAACAGGCGCGGAGATCGGCGCACAGATTATTTTGGCGAATACCTATCATCTCTACCTGCGACCTGGGCACGAGGTGGTGCGAAGGCTGGGCGGCGTGCATCGCTTCATGTCATGGAATCGACCCATGCTGACGGACTCGGGCGGCTTCCAGGTCTTCTCGCTCTCGGAGCTGCGCAAGGTGACGGACGACGGCGTCGAATTCCGCTCGCATCTCGACGGCAGCAAGCATTTCTTTTCGCCAGAGCATTCGATCGAGGTGCAGATCGCACTGGGCGCGGACATCATCATGGCATTCGATGAGTGCGTAGAGACGCCGGCGACCTGGGAGCGCACACGCGATTCCATGGGGCTGACGCATGCGTGGGCCGCGCGGTCGAAGGCGTACTTCGAGGCGCATCGGCACGAGGTGCCGTGGCATACGGAGTTCGGCGGGAAGACGCAGGCGCTCTTCGGCATCGTGCAGGGCGGCATGTATGCAGACCTCAGGCGCGAGAGCGCGGAGCGGCTGGTGGAGATGGACTTTCCCGGCTACGCGATTGGCGGGCTGGCGGTCGGTGAACCAAGAGAAGTCACACGCGAGATGATCGCACGCACGCTGGAGCTGCTGCCGAAGGACAAGCCGCGCTACGTCATGGGCGTGGGTTATCCGGACGAGATTGAGGAGTACGCGCGCATGGGCGTGGACATGATGGACTGCGTGTTGCCCACGCGCGCGGCGCGGCACGGGCTGCTGTTTCGCTCGGCGGAGGCGGGTGAGGAAGGTACAGCAGTGCGTATGAATATCAAGCGCGTGGAATACGCCGAGGACCAGCGACCGATCGACGAGCGCTGCGCGTGCATGGTGTGCCGTCGCTATACGCGGGCCTATCTGCGGCATCTATTTGTGGCGAAGGAGCCGCTGGCGCTGACATTGAACTCCATCCACAACCTCAGCTTTTACCTGGACACCATGGCAAGGGTGAGAGCGGAGCTGGCGGGTGCGGCTGCGTAAAATGGGCGCGTAAGCATTTGGAGGCCGGAAGATGAAATACCTGCTCTGCTTTCTCGCGCTTTTGTTCGGAATTCCAGCTACTTTGCGCGCTCAGGATATTTCGGGGGATTGGCAGGGGGCCATTGGTAGTGGGAAAGGTCGCCTCCGGGTCATTCTGCATATCGACAAGGCGGAGGATGGTGGCTGGAAGGCGGAATTTTTCAGCATCGATCAGGGAGCCGATGGAATGCCCGTCGATTCCATTACGCAGCATGGCTCGGAAGTTGCGTTTTCCATGCCCGACATCAAGCTCTCCTACAAAGGCACCATCAGCACTGATGTGAAGTCAATCGTAGGAAAGATGACTCAGGACGGTACCGGGGCATTTACCTTCGTGCGGGCTACACCCGAAACCGCGTGGCCGCATGACATCCAATGTTCCTGCTCTATTTCGTTTGTGCAGGTCGAAAAAGGCGTGAAGCTTGAAGTTGTCGACTGGGGCGGGACAGGGCGGCCTCTCGTTCTTCTCGCGGGACTCGGCAACACTGCGCATAGTTTCGATGTCTTTGCGCATAAACTGACCCCCCAATATCACCTCTATGGCATCACCCGTCGCGGTTATGGAGAATCCAGCTCACCCGCGCCAACCGATGCCAACTACAACGCTGACCGGCTGGGCGATGATGTGCTGGCAGTCATCGATGCGTTGCATCTTACGCAGCGTCCGGTGCTGATCGGACATTCGGTCGCAGGCGAAGAACTCAGCTCTGTCGGTTCGCGGCATCCGGAGAAGGTTGCGGGGCTGATCTACCTCGATGCCGCCTATGGCTACGCCTTCTACAATCCCGCTTATCCAGACCCAGATATCGACGCTCTCACCATCAGGGAAAAACTAGCCGATTTTGTAGTCGGCAGTGACACCGCAAAAAGCATCTCTGAATTGCGCGCCACACTTCCAGCACTGGAGAAAATGCTTGACGAGCAGCAGAAAGAGTGGGCCGGAGTGCCAGTCCTGCCGGATCCGTCCAGCACCAGCGATTTCGGGCCGGATGAAGCCATTGAGCTTGGGCAGAGGAAATACATCGAGATCAAGCTGCCCATTCTTGCGATCTTTGCCAATCCGAAAAGGCTCGATCCTTCGCCTGGGATTAATGCTGCCGGCCGCGCGGCAATGGTAAAAGCCATGTCGGATGAGACCGAGAACGCCATGAAAGCGATACAGTCGGGATTTCCGACGGCGCACGTAATTGTCATCCCAAATGCAGACCATTTTGTCTATCAGTCGAATGAAGCGGATGTGCTGCGTGAGATCAACGCATTTCTCGCGCCGCTTCCTCAATAAGCCGCACCGTGCGCGCGATCGGCAGCCCCATGACGTTGAAGTAGCAGCCATCGATGCGCGGAATCCAGCGCGCGGCATAGCCCTGGATGCCGTAGGCTCCGGCCTTGTCTATAGGTTCTGCGGTCGCGCAATACAGATCGAGTTCGGCGTCTGGAATCTCGGCAAACGTCACGTGGGTCGACTCGACTGCGCTGGTGATGCCGGCCCGCGTGGCCGCAGCGATTCCAGTCAACACCTGATGCGTGTGGCCAGCGAGGCGGCGCAGCATGCACTTTGCATCCGCCGCATCGGCGGGCTTGCCGAGGATCTCGCCGTCGAGGACGACAGTCGTGTCGGCACCGAGGACGATCAGGTCTTCGTCGATTCGCAGCAGCGGCGATGGCTCGTTGCCTGTGAGCGCCGGCCGATCTTGCGGGACCCCGACCGTGGCAGCCGGGGCATTCAGGATGGATCGATCGAAGACTGCCTCGGCCTTCTCTTCCGCAAGGCGCCGCACGTAGTCAGAGGGTGACTCGCCCGCGCGCTGCGACTCATCGATGTTGGCGTGCTGGATCGTAAAAATGTAGCCGGCCTGCGCCAGCAGCTCGCGGCGGCGTGGCGAAGCAGAGGCAAGGACAAGACGAAACGGCTGCGGCGCGCTGCTCATGGCGCGGTCTTCTCGACCGAAACAGTCAGGCGCATCAGGTGGCCCTCGCCGGGCTGGAGGGTCAGAGCGTTGTCCGCGACGTTGGCGGTCTCGACACAGGCCATGTGGATCCAGTCGTCGGGCTGCATGTCGGCCATCGTGGCTGTCAGCTCCTGCCAAGGGTTCCACACGACGGTGGAGAGTGAACCATGCTTGGCGATAGTGCTGGTGCGATGACCGACGGGATCGTGCAGCACGCAGGTGGTGTCGGTGTTCAGGTAAGGGCGGTCTGTGCGGCCGGTGAGATGAAGCGGACCGGGAGGCTGCGTGCGCCGCGCATTGCCGTCGACCTTGTCGATGTATGTGGCGCCGCCCAGGCCGTCGATTGAAACCTTTCGCACGTCACCAACCGCGAAATACGTATGCAGCGCTTGCTCGATGGTCAGCGGCTGATGACTGAGTGAGCTATTGACGACGGAGAAGTCGATGCGCAACTGGCGGCCGATGGTGAAGCGGCAGCCGGCGCGGAAATGGTCGAAGCCGAGCGAGCAGCTGAGTTCGCTGGGGGCAAGGGTGAAGTCGAGATGCAACTCTGGATCTTCTTCTGGACCGGTGAGCACGACGAAGGCGAGGTCCCACTCCGAGGTGCGGGCGAAGCCATGCATGGGGCCTGCGTTGCCGTCGTGGCGATCGCCAAACCACGGAAAGATGACCGGAACGCCACCGCGGATGGCCTTGCCGGGCGCATAGTGCGCGCGCTCGCTCAGGTACAACACCGGATCGTGGCCGGCAGGCTGCCACTGCATCAGGTGCGCACCCTGTGCGCAGAGCGTGGCCTGCGCACTGGGCAATGTGACGTGCAAGAAGATCAGCCCGTTGGGCGACGGTTCGAACCGAAGCACTCCGGGGAGATCGAATTTTTCTTGAAGCGACTTGGCGTCTGCCATGACTCAAGTCTAGAAGAGTTGGCTGCCAGCGGGCCGGGCAGGGCGGATGAATCCTGGGCAGGCGCGCTTCATCTAAGATGGTTCGGAGTTCGCGGCCTGCGAGGGCCGGGCGGAGTGCAATGGCAGTCAAGCTCAAGGACGAACAGTTTCACCGCATCGCGCGGGCACTGGCTGATCCCAGGCGTTATGATCTGCTGCGGAGAATTGGAAGGTCTGGCAAGGCCGGGGACACGCTGGCCTGCGAGGACCTGCGCGCGGGCTGTTGTGAGGTGACCGCGGCGACCGTCTCGCACCACATGAAGGAGCTGGAGACGGCCGGCCTTGTCGAGTCGCAGCGCGAAGGAAAGTTCGTCAACTACAAGCTGCGGCGCGATGTGCTGGATGCGTATCTGGCGAAGATGGCGCAAATTTAGCGAAGTATTAATTCATCCCGTCCCGGGAAAAAATTGAATTGCCCCGAATCCTTCCTGTAATTCACCTCATCAATTAGACGGTTGTAGAAGTATCGAACTGACCCGGTGAAGTGACCCGGCGACGGTTCAGGAGGCAGTGGAATGGGCAAGCTGAATGGCAAGGTAGCAGTGGTGACGGGCGCTTCCAAGGGCATTGGCGCGGAGATCGCAAGGGCGCTGGCGAATGAAGGCGCTTCCGTGGTCGTGAATTACGCGTCCAGCAAAGAAGGCGCGGACAAGGTAGTTGCCGCGATTGCCGCCAAGGGCGGCAAGGCGGTTGCGGTGCAGGGCGATGTGTCGAAGCAGGCGGATATTACGCGGCTCTTCGCTGAGACGAAGAAGACCTACAGCAAGCTGGACATCCTGGTGAACAACGCCGGCGTGTACGAATTCGCGCCGCTCGATCAGATCACCGAAGAATCCTTCCACAAACAGTACAACCTGAATGTGCTGGGTCTGCTGCTGACCACCAAGGAAGCGGCCAAATACTTCAACGGCGACGGCGGCAGTGTGATCAACATCAGCTCCGCTGTAACGACCATCTATCCTCCGGGCGGCGCGGCTTACACCGGCACCAAGGCCGCGGTGGACGCGATCACGGTGATCCTGTCGAAGGAACTGGGGCCGAAGGGCATTCGCGTGAACGCCATCAACCCCGGCTTGATCGAGACCGAGGGCGTGCACTCGGCGGGCTTCATAGGCAGCGACTTCCAGAAAGGTATCGAGGCCACCGCGCCGCTCGGCCGCATTGGCCAGCCGAATGATATTGCTCCTGCTGTAGTCTTCCTCGCCACGTCGGACGCGAAGTTCATTACAGGAGAGACGCTGAATGTCTCCGGCGGCGTCCGCTAACGCGCGAAAGTGAGCCTGGGGTGGGCTAGAAGATGCGTAGCCCGGCCCAGGCCTCAGACCTCGTTCGAGGCGCCACTCGTACCATCTCTTCATCCTCGAGCGCGCCGCGCAGAAAGTTCGCATCGGGCAAGAGCCGCTGCGCAAAGCGGCGAAGGGCCCAGCCGCGGATAGACCCTGGCCGAACAGCGAGGACGTCAGTCACGGGGCGGTCGGTACACGAGGCGCGGATGGAGTGCTGCGTTCCTCCGACGAATCGAAGCTCTTGGGTGCCGAGCACGACCTCGTGCTCCAGCAGGAAGGCGCGCATCGCAATGCTGAAGGAATGGTGGGAGTCGGCGGCGCGGTTAATCTGCCATTCAACTTCAGTTACGCCGCCGCGCCTGTGTCCCCAGATCAGGCTCAGCCATCCGCCGCCGGTTGAGCGCATGCCCGCATATAGTGTCGCGGCGCTCATGCTGGATTCTTCAAACAGACCATGCCTCCACAGGGCGTCCTGCTGCGAAAGCGGATGAGTCGATGTGCGATTGAGTGCAAGAAACTCCTGCTGGCTGAGTTGAGCGTGAGGAATAAACTGCGCACCCAGCTCCGTAACGGCGCGGCGACGGTAATAGCGTAGATTGCGCCGGGTCCTTGTGCCGAACTGGGCGAGAGTCGATTCAATGGTATCGCTCAGCGCCAGGCTGGTCGGGATCCACCGGGTGCGATGCGCAAACCGTGCGCCTGCCAGGACCGGTGGCTCCGGCGCAGCCGCCTCCTGATCGACCGATGCAAAGACGATCGCTGCGTTCCGGCGCATCAGTTGCGCGGTTGCCCGCTGCGCCAACTCAAATCGTGAACTCGCCGAAGCAATCACGGTTCGCGTGCCGCTGACATCGTCTGTCGCAAAGATCCCCGTGGGCAGGCCTGCAAATCGATACTCGTAGATCAAAACGGCACCAAGAAGCCAGTCCTCGTCGATCCGATCCGGCGAAGCGCCCGCGTCTCGGCCAAAGAGCACCACATGTGGATCCTTCTTAAGCGAGCTGGGAGAATGCAGATGGTGGCTCAGCCAGTCCATTGCACCTGCCTGCCCGGTCGCCCGGCTCAGCGCGACGAGCGCCGGCTGCAACGCAGATACAGCTTCGCGTCCCCGCACAATAGTGGGGCGCTGCGACAGGGCAGGTCGCCCCGTTGCCGTCCGGGTTTTTGAGCCCAAAACTCTAGAGAGAGGCTGCTGAGAGACAACGGTGTTCTGTCTCATTGGGAGATCGCGTGAGGAGTGCTTTTTGAGCCAGCGACGAATCACGGGCTAGTGCTCAGATGAAGGCCCGGTATCCATCGGTTGTACCACAGCGCGGCTGCCCGAGAAACATCGAGCTAGTTAATCTACCGTCCCACCAACTCCAGCTTGCGCTGTTCGGTGATGAGATAGGTGTAGCGGATGCGGTGGATGACGGTGACGGTGGAGAAGAAGGCCAGCACCCAAAGCGCGGGCGCCATCACGCCCCACCGGTTGCAAAGCGCGCCGAGGATGACGCAGACGATGCGCTCCGGCCGCTCCATGAATCCCACTTTGCAGGTGCCGATCAGCGCCTCAGCGCGGGCGCGGGTGTAGCTGACCATCACGCAGGCTGTCATCACGAAGGCGACGAGGCCGACGTAGAAGAGGCGGTTGCCGCGCGCATAGAAGATGAGCAGGCCGAAGAAGATGGCGACGTCGGAGTAGCGGTCGATGACGGAATCGAAGAACGCGCCGAAGACGGAGACCTGGTTGGTTTGACGCGCGACACGGCCGTCCACCATGTCAAAGATGCCGGCGCCGATGATGATCAGGCCGGCGATAACGAACATACGGTTCGCGTTGTAGACGCGCGCAAACCCGAAGAAGCACGCGGCGACGACGTTGATGATGAGGCCGATGAAGGTGAGCGCATTGGGCGAGATCTTCGTCAGCGCGAGGCCGTTGACGATCTTCTGCAGCAGCCAGCCGCTGCCTTTGCCGAATGCGCTTGTCCAGGTCATTGGGTCTACTTCGTCGTTCCAGTGCTTCCTGTCCGGTGCAATGCCGCGGATTATCTCGCGGAGATGTCTTCCTCCACCTCGTCATGGATGGTGGTGAGTTTGAGAATTTCAAGCTCGCGCTTGCCGTTGGGCGTCACCACCGTTGCGGTGTCGCCGACTTTCTTGCCCAGCAGCGCGCGGCCGATGGGCGACGTAGTGGAGATGAGGCCCTTGGTGACGTCGGACTCCTCGCTGGTGACCAGCTTGTAGGTGATCTCCTCGTCCTTGGAGGTGTCGAAGACGACGATGGATGCGCCGAAGCCGACTTTATCGTGCGGAATGTTGGCGAGGTTGACCATGGCCAGCTCGCCCATGCGCTTCTTGAGCTGGCCGAGGCGCGCGTTGACGAAGACCTGGCGCTGCTTGGCCATGTGGTACTCGGCGTTCTCGCTCAGGTCACCCAGCGCGACGGCCTTCTTGATCTCGGCGGGCAGCTCGGTGGTGAGCTCGCGCTCAAGGACCTTGATCTCCTCTTCGAGCCGCTTTTTGATGTGCTCTGGCATGGACTATCTCAAAAACCTCGGTGCGTACTGGAACCAGTTGAAACTTGACGCGCACCGGAACCGGCGGCCCCTAAAAACAGGGTGCGCTGGACGCGGTGCGCCAAGAGACCATTATACGGCGCGGCGCGAGTTCAGGAAGGATTCAAGGATCAGGACGGCGGCGAGCTGGTCGATGATCTTCTTGCGGGCTATGCGGTCCGATGCGGTGCGGGTTGGCGTGCTTCTGGCGCCGGCCTCGTCGAGTATCTCGTGGGCGGCGTGGGTGGTGAGGCGCTCATCCCAGAGGTGGATGGGGAGCGCGAACTCGGCGTGTAGTTCGGCGGCGAACTTGTGGGCGCGGGCGGATTGGGGGCTGGCTTCGCCGCTGGCGTGGAGCGGGTGGCCGACGACGATCTCGGCGACGGCGTGCTTGCGGAGGATGCGGCCGATGGACTTGAGGTCGGCGTGCGGGGTCTTGCGGTAGATGGTGAGCAGCGGCTGGGCGGTGAGGCCGAGGCCGTCGGTGATGGCGACGCCGATGCGTGCGCGGCCAAGGTCGAGGGCGAGGATGCGGCGAGCTTCGACCGGAGCTGCGCCGGTCTCCGTCATGCGTTGGCCTGCGCGGACTCGATGGCGTGGGCGACGCGGAGCATGGTCTCCTCGCCGAAGTGTGGGCCGAGGACCTGGATGCCGATGGGCAGGTTTGCGGAGGTGACGCCCCACGGCACGCTGATGCCGCAGATGCCCGCGAGCGAGGCGGCGACGGAGTAGATGTCCTCGAGGTACATCTGCATGGGGTCCGTAGGTCTTCTCGCCGAGCTTGAACGCGGGGGTGGGCGTGACGGGGCAGACGATGGCGTCGACCTGAGCGAAGGCAGTGAGGAAGTCGCGGGTGAGCAGCGTGCGCACCTGCTGCGCCTTGCGGTAGTAGGCGTCGTAGTATCCGGCGCTGAGTGCATACGTCCCGAGCAGGATGCGGCGCTTGACCTCCGGCGCCGAAGCCCTGGTCGCGGGTCTCGCGGTACATGGCGGAGAGCGTTTTGGCGTCTTTGGCGCGGAGGCCGAAGCGCACGCCGTCGAAGCGCGAGAGGTTGGCGGAGGCTTCGGCGGTGGCGATGACGTAGTAGGTGGGGACGGCGTAGCGGGTGTGCGGGAGCGAGATGGGCTTGACCTCGCAACCCTGCGGCGCGGAGCTGGTCGAGCGCTCGCTCGATGGCGGCGCGAATCTCGGGGTCGAGGCCTTCGCCGAAGTATTCCGCCGGGACGCCGATGCGAAGGCCGCTGACTGGTTTCTGCAATGCGGCGGCGTAGTCGGCGACGGGACGGTCGGAGCTAGTTGCGTCCATGGCATCCTTGCCGGCGAGGACGGAGAGCATGGTCGCCGCATCCTGGACAGTATTTGCAAACGGCCCGACGCGGTCGAGCGAACGAGGCGAAGGCGATGAGGCCGTAGCGGGAGACGCGGCCGTAGGTGGGCAGCAGGCCGACGACGCCGCAGAACGCGGCGGGCTGGCGGATGGAGCCGCCGGTGTCGGTGCCGAGCGAGGCTACTGCAAAGCCGGCGGCGACGGCGGCGGCGCGACCTCCGCTGGAGCCGCCGGGGACGCGGTCGAGGGCGCGCGGGTTGCGCACGGGGCCGTAGGCGGAGTTTTCGTTCGAGGAGCCCATGGCGAACTCGTCGCAGTTGATCTTGCCGAGCAGGACGGCGCCGGCGGCTTCGAGCCTGGCGACGGCGGTGGCGTCGTAGGGCGGGTGGTAGCCTTCGAGGATCTTGGAGCCGGCGGTGGCGGGTGAGCCGGTCATGGTGAGGACATCCTTGATACCGATGGGCACGCCAGCGAGCGGCGGGAGCGGATCGCCCTTGGCGGCGAGGGCGTCGATCCTGGTGGCCTGGGCGAGGGCGCGGTCGCGAGAGAGCGCGAGGAAGCTGTTGATGTCTTTTCCGCTCGGGCCATCTTCTGTCGCGATGCGGGCGTAGTGGTCTTCGGCGATCTGGGTCGCGGTGGTGGTGCGGGCGGCGATGGAGCTGCGGACGGAATCGATGGTGGTCATGCGGTTGGTGTCGAACGGGGTGGTACCCCCCTCCCCCTATAAAAAATCCTTGATATTTGAAAATAAGCTAGTTACAACTCGTATTTGAAAACAAATGGCTTAGGGCAATGTCGTTGAATATAAATGACTTGGCCGACAGCGAATGACTTTGTTGCGATGGTCCGCCGAACAGATACGCGGACCATCTACCGTGGGCTATTTCAAGTATAAGGCGCGGAGCAAAACTAAAATGCCAACTCTTTTCGAGATTTAAGTGGATGCTGCGAGGGAGGTTAGGGCGTTTTAACGAACATACGGGCCTTGACAAGGAAAATGTGGACGAGTGACGGGCGGGAGGATAGCGTGGTACGCGACATGGTGCGTCGATCTTTTTGGCAGAGTTGGATTCTAGCGGCAGCGTTGGTGGCGTTGCCGTGCGTCGCGAGCGCGCAGAATGCGTCGCAGGCTGATGCGAGGCCGGCGCAGGCTGACGCGAGGCCGACGTTTGAGGTAGCGATGCTGAAGCCGAGTGATGCGGGAACTTTGATTTTGTTTCCTCACCGGAGCGGCGACCGGTTTATTTGGAACGACACGTTCTTATCGATGATGATGGCGTACGCGTACAGCATGCCCAACACGCGCATCGAGGGGTTTCATCTGGATGGCTTTTATTCGCTTACGGCGAAGATCGATCCCGCGGCCAGTGACGACCAGGTGCGGCAGATGCTACAGGCGCTGCTGGAGAAGAGGCTGAAGATGACCCTCCACCGCGAGACGCGGACGATGGAGGGTTATGCGCTGGTGATCGCGAAGAGTGGTTCGAAGATCAAGGCCGCCAATCCGGCCGATCCCTTGCCGCCGATGCCGGGGGTACTGAAGGCGGACCCGGTGACTGCCATGCCGGGCGGGATTGTTACGCTCGGCACTACTCGAGTTGCGCGCGGCGTTGTGGCGCGGGGGGTTTCGATGACGCAACTGGCGGACGAGCTCTCGAAGATTCTGGCAACGCCGGTGGCCGACCGGACAGGGCTGGCCGGCAAATACTATTTCGATTTCGAGTTCCAGCCTGAATCAAGTCCGAATCCGCAGGCGAGCGGAGACATGAGTGACGATATGCCGACGGCCCCTTCCATCTTTTCTGCGCTGCCGGAGACGTTGGGGCTGCGGCTGGAGAAGGCGAAGGTGCCGGCGGAGTATCTGGTGGTGGAGCATGCGGAGAGGCCGGCTGCGGAGTGAGAGATCTTATGAGTGGTGTTTTCAGGATTGTGGCGGCGGGTGTGATAGTGGGCGCAAGCCTGGCGAGCGGGCAGAATGCGGCGCAGACAGTTGATGCTCGCCCGGCGTTTGAGGTAGCGACGCTGAAGAAGACGCAGGACGATGGCCCGGTGGTCGCCGTCCACTTTGCACCGCAACGCAGCGGAGACCGTTTTACATGGCCCGATACTTTTCTCTTGGCGATGATTGAATACGCATATAACGTCCCCGCAACCCATATCGAGGGCTTTCAGGACGACCGCCATTTGTACACGCTGGCTGCAACTCTCGATCCGTCTGTGACAGAGGATCAGGCGCGGCTGATGCTGCAGGCATTGCTCCAGGAGCGGCTGAAGATGACGGTCCACCGCGAGACCAGAGACTCGCAGGGCTATGCGCTAGTGGTGGTGAAGAACGGGCCTAAGATTACGGCAGCTGATCCTGCCGCTCCGCTACCTCCGATGCCGCCGGATATGAATGGCGCTCCGGTGACGGCCTTCCAGAATCGGATCATCACTCACGCGCCTGAGGGAGGCGTGTATGCGACGCTGGGGCGAGGCGTGACGATGCGACAACTCGCGGACGAGCTCTCAGATGTGCTGAAGACGCCGGTGGCTGACCGGACGGGAATGGCAGGGAAGTATTTTTTTGAGGTGAGATTTGAACCGCCGAACGCTCCGATCTCCGCCAGCCAGGATGACCTTGCGCCTGCGGCAGAGATCTACTCGGCGTTGCCGGCCCAACTGGGACTGAAGCTCGAGAAAGCGAAGGTGCCGGCGGAGTATCTGGTGGTGGAGCATTGGGAGCAGCCGGCGGCGGAGTAAGAGGCTATCGCACGGCAATGAGGAAGAGGCGGGGGAAGCGGAGCAGGACCTTGCCGTCGGCGCGGGTGGGATAGTGGGGTGCGATCTCGCGGATGTATTCTGCGAGGAAGTCGCGCGTGCGATCGGGGTGAAGGCCGGCGAGATAGGGGCGCAGGGCGGAGCCGCGGAACCATTCGGCGATGGCCGCAGTGTCGGGCATGACGTGGTTGTAGACGGTGTGCCAGATGTCGAGGCGGGAGCAGAGGGGCGTGAGCGCGTCGTAGTAGTCGCCGACGGGGGGAAGATCGGCGCGCGCGGCGATCGGAACGCCGAGGCGTGCGGCGACGGTCTCCATGGCGAGATGCGAGGGCTCGCGGGTGTTGTCGGGCATCTGGATGGCGAGCACGGCGCCGGGAGCGAGGGCGGCGACGACGCGGCAGATGGCGTCGAGGTGACTGGGCACCCACTGGTAGGCGGCGTTGGCGAAGACCAGGTCGGTGTCCGGCTCGGTTGGAGTCCAGCGTTCGAGGTCGTCTTCGATGAACTTGCATTGCGGCAGACGCTGGCGCGCCTGACGCAGCATGTCGGGCGAAGAGTCGAGGCCGGAGACGACGGCGGAAGGATATCGGTTGACTAAAAGTTCAGTGGAGTTTCCGGGACCGCAGCCGAGATCGATGGCGCGCCGGACCTGTGTGAGGGGGACCTGAGCGAGAAGGTCGCGTGCGGGGCGGGTGCGCTCGTCCTCGAACTGAAGATACTGGCGGGCGTTCCATTCGGGCATCTGTGCAATGCCTTTCGTCCGGCTTGAACGCCAGCTGCGGCCTAGCGCTCGATGACTTTGGGGACTTTGAAGAAGCGGCCGTCGGTTTCGGGGGCCTGGGACATGACGGTCTTGCGGTCGAGCGAGGGGCGGGCTACATCGGGGCGGAGGGTGGCGCCGTCGGCGACGGGCGCGATGCCGAGCGCGGGGTCCAAGACGTCGGAGACCTGGGCCATGGGCGGGACGTTGGCGGTCGAGAGCTCGCTGAGCTGGGCGATGTGACCGAGGATGGCGGAGAGGTCGCGGGCCATGCGTGGGACTTCGTCGGCGGTGAGATCGAGGTTGGCCAGCTCGGCGACGCGTTGGACGTCTTCGTGGGTGACGGCTTCGGACATGAGTTCAAGGTACTCGGTTCGAGGTGCGAGGTTCAAGGCGGGCGTTGTGGGATTCTTATCGCAGTGGCTTGATGTAATAGACGCTTTCCCTAACCCAGTCCTCGTCACTTTGAGGGCCCCAGGAGTTCCGTCCATTCCAGACATTAACTGATAGCTTGAATAATTGCTTGCATCGGGCACACTGAAGCTCATGCCGGATCACGTCTCCTGCCGGCCAAGGCGGGGAATCGTTCAGTTCTTCTAACGGGCAGTCTCCATAGACCAGCGACAACGTTCCCGCGCTCGTCTTCGCCACAAGCTGACGTACGAACGAAACGTAATCTGTGGGTGTTCTAAAAGTCAGTGGCTCTGAAAGCTCTTCACAGTCCGCGCACATTCCGTCAGTATGCCAGATGCTGCTTCAGAATCAGTGGCCGACGTTGTGCTGCTTGCGCCATTTGTTCTGCGCGGCCTTCTGCTGCTTTGCGGCTTTCTTCATCTGCTGCTTCTGGTGCTTCTGATAGGACTTCATGGTTTTGGCGGCGCTCTCCTGGTGGGCGTTTTGCGGCGGCACCGAGGCGGCGCGGGCGAGGTGGGGGATGGCCAGCGCGAGAGCGAGCGGGAGCAGAAGGGCGGGGAGTTTAGGTCTGATCAAAGCGGTCACCTGGAGATTGCTGGCGCGAGTGTATCGCAGGCACTCGTTGCAACCGATGGCTCGTTCGGGGCAGGAACCCTGGAGGGCAAGCGGGCGGCTCCGCACGACAGAGACCTGACCTCAGGGGCCAAAGCCCCTGCACGTGGTGGGTGCATTTACGGCGTGGCTGAAGGCATGCCCTTAAGCAAGACGAAGGGCGCATGCCGATGGCGCTAAGCGATGTTGCGTTCGTTTGATACCCTAGCCGCACCGGCCACGCTTTAGAACTTTTATGCCAGATGTCCGTGACAGTTCGGATGGAGCTGCGCTGCCTGCGCGTGAGGCCGAACCGCTCTCATTGTGTGAGGAAGTCGCCGCGGTCGACTCCGTTCTTTCCGAGAAGCCCGTTCCTTTGCCTGAAGCTTTGCCTGCCCATCCCTCTGAGGAGCCTGCGCCTATGCTCGACGTCCATCCCGCGCCCCATGCCGCCGGCACATGGCGCGAGTTCTTCATCCACATTGCGACCATTGTGCTGGGCCTGTTGATTGCGGTGGGGCTGGAGCAGACGGTGGAGTTGGTGCACCGACATCGCGAGGCGCGCGAGGCGCGGGAGAATATTCGGCAGGAAATCCAGGTAAACGTTGGAATCAACCAGAGCGATTTGGAGCAGATGGATAGGATTCAGCAAAAGCTGGATCGCGATTACGATCTGCTAAATAGCAGTGCGCCCGACGCACAGCTTCTTGCCCAGCTCGATTACCATTTCCAAATCGTGCACTGGCAGAGCGCGGCATGGAACGCGGCCAGGATCAACGGCTCGCTGGCACTTATCCCTTCGGAGGACATTAAGGGGGCGAGCTACTTTTATGCGACCGCCGATGCGATCGATCCCACGGAGATCGCGTTTTTTGTGCAGATGCGCACGGCGCAGTCGCTTCTGGAGCGTTGCAAGGCATCGGGCAAGCTGTCTGAGCTGAATCGACAGGATCTGGAATCGCTGACTTCGTCTGCGACAGGCAGCGCCAGCTTTATATCGAGCGTGTACGCGCGTCAGATCGATTCCCTGAAGGCGACCAGTCTTCAATAGAAGTCCAGAGCACATGTCGTGTGTGTGTCGGATCTTGCGCGGATGTATGGAGCTGAGCTGAGTGCCTTGCAGGAGAGAGGCCTGCGATAGCGCGGCGGTCAGGCCTTCTTCTGCGGCTCGAAGCGGAGGTCGCGGACGGGCAGGCCGGAGAGCGAGGCGAGATCGCGGGTGAGCTTGGATCGGAGTGCGGTCAGCGGCTCGAGCCAGGCAGAATCCGAGACCAGGATGCGGACGGTGGCGGTGGCGGGGTCATAGGAAGAGATGGAGGCGTGGGCGGCCATGGCGCGGCCGCAGGCGGCGGTCCATGCGGCGGCGAGACGGGCCTCATCCTGCGATGTCGCAAGCGACCTCGCAAGGTTGCGGCGAACGAAGTCCCGCATGGCTTCCATGATGGCTGTTATTTCTTAGCGCGGTGGAGGGGGAAGCGGTAGACGACGCCGCCGGAGATGGAGAAGAACTCGCGCTCCTCGTTGCCGAAGTGCTCGAGGATGAGGTCGGGGGAGAGGCGGAAGGCCCAGTTCTTGGAGCGCTCGAAGTCGATGGCGCTGCCGACGGCGATGAGTGGGGCGGAGTGGTCAGCGTAGAGGCCGAGGATCTGCGCGTTGGAGGATGCGCTGGCGCCGGGGGTGGGGCTGGCTCCCTGGGTGCCGTCGTCGAAGACGCCCATGGCGATGCCGCCGTAGGCATGGGGGGTGAGAGCGGCGTGCTGGTTATAGAGCCAGCGGTACTGCACGCCGAAGAGGGCATCGTTCATGAAGACGAGCGGGCGATGGATGCCGTAGACCTGGGCGTTGGCGCCGACCTGTGTGGTGCCTGCGCCACCGCGGTATTCGGCGGTTGCGCCCCAGCGCTGGGTGAGCCAATAGGTGCCGGAGATCTCGGCGCCGCCGAGGTTCATGCGGTGGGTGAGGTTTTCGCCGGCCTTGAAGTTGGAGTAGCTGAGGCCGCCGTAGAGCTCCCACTTGTTGTCAAAGGTGATGGGTGGGGGCGGGCCGATGCGCTGGGCGCTGGCGCGGTTCGCAGCGAGCAGCGCGAAGACTGCGAGTGCGGCGAGGGCGAGCAGGGCGAGCAGGGTGATGCGCGATGCGATGCGGGCCGGGAGCGCGGCGTGTGCACCCGTTTCCTTCTGGATAGTCATGCTGCGGCTTTTCTCCCGGAGGGGTTGTACGAGTTCGACGGATGGGAATGGGGATTGCTGTCAGTTTTGAGGATATATGAAGGACAGGTTCGAGGGGCAGGGTTCGGGGTACGAGGAAGGACAAAGGCTTAACACCGATTTACACCGATGACACCGATTTTCCGGATAAAGGCGAAATACCGAGTGTGCGTTTATGCCGATGGTCGCGGCCGCCAATCCGGCGGACCATTTTGCCAGGCGGGACCATGCTTCCCAGCTCTTCAGTCGCATGGGTGGAGTATAGCGATGCGCTCGGTAGGGGAGCGCTTGGGATCGAGCTACGGCTGCTGGGTGAGGGAGAGGGAGGCGAAGCCCTGGGTGCCGACGGCGGCGGCGAGGTTGGTGACTTCGCCGGTGGCGGGGCGCTGCGTGGGGATGACGGTGACGAGGCCGTTGAGGTCGGAGACGGCGGATGCGGTCGAGGATGCGAGCACGGGCGGGATGGGGCAGGGGCCGTGGGTGGGGCACGGGGCTTCGAGCGCGTCGACGGTCTGGTAGAGGTTGACGGCTGCTCCGGCGACGGGATGGGCGGCGGTGTCGGTGACGCGGAGGATGACGGGAGTGAAGAGGGCGGGCGCGGTAACGGTCTGATTGGCTCCCGAGACGATGGCGATGCGGAGATTGGCGGGGTCGACGGCGATCGCGGTGAAGGTGGCGCAAAGGGCGGGGAGGGCGATGGTTGCGTTTGCGCTCCAGGCGCAGGCCTGGGCTGTCGATTGATTTGGGGATTGAATTCCGGCGGCGAGCTTGCCGAGGGTGGCGGTGGTCTGCGCGATGCCGTTGGAGTTGGTGGTGGAGGCGGGTGCGATGGAGAAGCCGGTAGAGCCTGTCCAGTCGACCTCGAGATTTGGGGCGGGGGCGGAGTTCTGAATGACGGCGAGCTGGGGGGTCCAGGTAACGGTGGAGTTGGCGGCGATATAGAGGGTGGGCTGGAGGGCGTTGACGCTGCGGGTGACGGCGGTGAAGGACGCTGTCTGGGTGAGGCCGAGCGCGGAGGCCTGAAGGGTGACGGAGCCGAAGGTGGTGGTGGTGATGGCGGCGCTGGCGAGGCCGGTCGAGTCTGTGAGGAGAGTGCAAGGTGAGGTGAAGCAGCCGGCGATTTGCGCGGGGCCGGCCCAGGTGAAGGTGACGGGAAGGCCGGGGACGGGGGTGACGCCATCGGGGAGGGTGACGCGGACGGCGAAGGTGGTGGTGGTCCCGACGGCGAGGGTGCTGGGCGGTGCGGCGACGAGGGTCATGATGTCGGGTGCGAGGGAGGAGGAGTAGGTGAGTGCGCTCGACATGGTTGTTGTCCCGCCGGTGGAGAGGTCGGAAACTGTAATGGAGACCGGGGCGGAGGGTGGAGTTGTAACCGGAGGCGCGATGGCGAGGATGGAGGTAGAGGTCCAGGAGGCGACGGCGGCGGGGAGGCCGTTGATGGTGACGCTGTTGCCGGGGCGGAAACCGGTTCCGGTGATGGTGATGAGGCCGCCGGAGAGGCTGACGGCGGAGGGGGCGACGGAGTCGGCGTAGAGGACGCGGGCGCGGTAGGCGAAGTCGGGGCGGCCGTCGCCGCGGGAATCGGCGATGACGAAGCGGAGGGACTGGGCGGAGGAATTTGTAACTATTTGTGTTGCAGTTGTGCCGACGGCGATGGTATTGAGGGCCGATGGGGTGGCGGCGACGGTGGGGAGGGTGCCGGTGGGGTCGGTGGAGGCCCAGACGCCGATGAGGGGCATGGCCTTCGCGGTGGTGGCGAACGAGGATTCGTCGAGCGCGGTGACTTCGATGGTGGCGGTGCGGGTGGGCTGCATGGAGAAGCTGGACCAGGCGGTGTGGCCGTAGGCGCAGAGCACACCGGTCCACCAGCCGGAGGGATCGATGGCGGCGGGCGCGGATTCTGTTCCGTCGGCGGAGGTGGCGCAGTTGAAGGCGGCGTTGAGGGGTGGAGCGAGGTCGATATCAACGGGGTCCCAGGGGTAGCGAATGGCCACGACGGGGTTGGGGGTGGTTTGCGATTCGGGCGCGCCGGAGGGCGAGACCGCGTTGAGGGCGTAGGGGCCGACGGCATAGGCTCCGGTGTAGAGGGGATTGACGGGCTGGGAGGTGATGACGGCGAGCATTGGGCCGTTCGAGGAGCCGGGGGGGTCGAGGTCGGGGACCCAATTGAAAGAGTAGTGACCTTCCAGGGACGGGTTGGAAGAACCCATACTGGCGATGAGCGACGAAGAGACCCCGGCGACGGGATTGCCGTTGTTCTGGCGGAAGGCGAAGCCGGAGACGTCGGAGACGTCGTCGTAGGGCTGTGGCCCTGAGGAACCCCCGCGCCATCGGCGGAGAACGATGTTGACGCCTGCCATTCCCTGTCCGGTGGGGAAGGTGATCTGTCCCGTCACCTGGCCGGCCTGGAGGTTGCTCCACTGCTTGCCGGGAGCGGGAGTGGGCGATGGCTGGGAGTAGAAGAAGACCATGGGATAGAGGCCGGAGAGAGCGGCGACATCGTCGTCGCGAAGGGTGAATGGCGAGGGAAGGCACTGGTAGGCGTAGGCGGCGCAGATGATGTCAATGGGGTGAAGGATTGGCCAGTTCTGGGCCTGGAGCAAGGTGGGCTGCGTGGAGCGGGTGAAGACGTTGTCATTGGTCTGCGACCAGGCCAGGCCGAGGACGCGGCCGAAGGCGCGCTGCAGCTGGTATTGCATTTGCAATTGCAGTTCCGGCGCGGGTCCGGTGCAGCGGCCGTTGAGGATGAGGATGGCATGCTCGATAACGCCGGTGGGAACGATGCCGTCGACGTCTTCGGTGACGGCGTTCTGGCGGCACTCGGCGGGGGCGGAGGCACCGGAGCCAAGCAGCATGTCGGTGATGGAGCCGTCGGAGTCATAAATGATGGCGAGAGGGATGGCGGCGTAGTTGGCGGGCTCGATGTCGGCGGGGAAGACTGGCCCGTTGGAGGTGATGTAGGCGTTGGCGGAGCTGACATGCTCGGCGAGCGTGCCGCCCTGGGCGATGGTGATCCAGGCGGTGGGGACGTTCCAGACGCCGGCTGCGGCGGCGACGATGGCGTCGGCGGCGGCATGGTTGACGGATGGGCTGAGGTCGCCGGGATCGGTGAACCAGGAGACGGTGCTGATGCCCCAGACGACGCTGTTGCCGGAGTTGTTGAAGTAGGGCGGGCCGGTGACCCAGCGCGGGCCGCTGGCGAAGGCGACCGGCGTGAGTAACGCGGTGAGCGTGAAGGTGCAGAGGTGGCGCAGGAGAGAGCGGATGGGTCGCGTAGTGTGTGGGTTAGCGGGAGGCATGGTCTTCGTCGCGCCACGCGCGGAGCAATGTGAGAAGGCTGAGGTAGTTGGCGCTGGTGGTGGGCGGTTGCGAGGCAGTGGGCGCTTCGGGGTATGTTTGTGCGGGCACGATGGTGTTTGCACGGGCGAGGATGGGGTGGGCTTCGGCGGGGGGGGGCAAATCCGGCGCGTAGGAGATGGGTGCGAGGACGCGGGTGGCGATCCAGCGAAGGTCGAGGGTGGAAGAGGCGAGCGCTGAGGGCGAAGGTGCAGTTTCTGCTGCGGAGGGTGGAAGGCGGAAGGTGGTGTGGGCGGGTGAGCGCGGGATGTTGGAGGCGGAGTTGGGAGCGGCTGGTGGGGCAGGTGCGGGCTGCGCGGCGAGGCCGAGGGTGTCGGGCGTGGTGGGGGATGCGGCCGGGTTGCCGGGCAGGATGGGGATGGCGCCGTCGGGGCCGCCGACAGGCGAGCTGAGGCCGCCGGGGCCGGGTGTGTGGAGGAACAGCAGGTAGCGGCGGCCAATTTCGAACTGCGGTGCTGCAAACTGAGAGGCTGGAGCGGGTGAGATGCCGGTCCATTCGCGCAGGGTGTAGATGGTGTTGGGCGCGACGCCGAGGATGGCGTCGTCGATGGCGAAGTCGATCTCCGCGATGGCGCCGCTGTGGCGGACGGCGGTGACTTGTCCGGTGAAGACTGCGCCGGCCTGGTCGAGCATCTGGCGGAGTGCGTCTTCGGTGGTGGCGGGTGGGGCGGGGAGCTGGGAGTGCGAGGTGGTTGCGCAGAGCAGCAGCGCGGCGAGAGCGACGGTGAGTACGCGGCGCAGAATATTCATCCCACCCATCCCGCTGGGGCGGGATGAATGTGGCACCCTGTGCGATTGGTTTTGAGCGAGCATCCCTTCTGTTCTTCGTCAGAAGGGCGGGAAAGGATGAGGACAGAAGCTTTAGGAACATTTCATGCCCACTCATCCCGCTGAGTGGGATGAATGGGGCGCCCAATATGGGGTCTCGTCAGATCTCGGGGTAGAAGTCGAAGAAGGCGTCGATGGAGTGGCGGAGCTGGGCCTCGATCTGCTCGCGGCTGCCTTCGAGGACGTGCATGGTGACGTGCGCCTGGTTGCCGTTCTTGAGATTGATGGGCGCTTCGGAGACTGAGGCGACCTCATCGGCGGGGAGAAGACGCATTCCATAGACGAGTGTGAGATTGGCCATGGGGAGATTGTTGCATCTTCATGAAGACGCTGCCGGGCCGAGGGCGGGAGGGTTCGAGGGCTAGTACACTAAGAGGGCACGTCACAACAGTTTGGAACAAGCGGGCCTGACAGACCGGGTGGGCTGACTCGGAGGGACGCACAGACTCCATCGGCATGTCCAACAAGAACGCGCGAAGGATTTCTACGCGCGAGGCATGGACGCGCGCCGCTGATGAGGACGGGCAAGAGATTTCTAACGAGTTGGAGACGAGATGAGCGAGACGGCGACGGACAAGCAGAACGAACTGGACCAGCTATCGATCAACGCGCTGCGGTTTCTGGCGGTGGACGGCGTGCAGAAGGCCAACAGCGGGCATCCGGGAGCGCCGCTGGGATGCGCGCCGATTGCGTATCTGCTGTACCAGAAGCTGATGAAGCATGATCCGGCGGACCCGAAGTGGACGGACCGCGACCGCTTCATCCTGTCGAATGGGCATGCGTCGATGCTGCTGTATGGGTCGCTGCACCTCTCGGGCTATGACCTGCCGATGTCGCAGCTGGAGTCGTTCCGGCAGTGGGGATCGCACACGCCGGGGCATCCGGAGTATGGCGAGACGCCGGGCGTGGAAGTGACCACTGGTCCGCTGGGCCAGGGCTTTGGCATGGCGGTAGGCATTGCGATTGCGGAGAAGCATCTGGCGGCGGTGTACAACCGCGACATGTACCAGGTGGTGGACCACCACACCTATGTGCTGTGCGGTGATGGCGATCTGATGGAAGGCATTTCTCACGAAGCGGCATCGCTGGCGGGGACGCTGGGGCTGGGCAAGCTGATCGTGCTGTATGACGACAACCTGATCTCGCTGGATGGGCCGACGGAGCTGAGCTACACCGAGGACGTGACGAAGCGCTTTGAGGCGTACCACTGGCAGGTGCTGAGCGTCGCGGACGGCAACGATCTGCGCGCGATTGAAGACGCGATTCAGCAGGGCAAGGCGGAGACGACGAAGCCGACACTGATCCGCGTGCGCACGGTGATTGGATATGGCAGTCCCAAGGCCGGAACGAAGGCGGTGCATGGCGAGGCTCTGGGCGCGGACGCGGTGAAGGCGACCAAGAAGAACCTGGGCTGGCCGGAGGACAAGTTCTTTTATGTGCCTGAAGAGGCTGGCAAGAACTGGCTGAAGGCGAAGGAGCGCGGCAAGAAGGCGCATGCGGAGTGGGACGCTCACTTTGAGGAGTACAAGCGCGCGTATCCGGAGCCGGCGGCGGAGTTTGAGCGCGTGATCAAGCGCGAGATGACGAAGGACTGGGAGAAGCAGATCCCGAAGTTCCCCACCGATAAACCTGTGGCCACGCGCAACGCGGGGCAGAAGGTGATGGACGCGATTGAGAAGGTGGTGCCGGAGCTGTTTGGCGGCGCGGCGGACCTGACCAGTTCGACCAAGACGATCTTCAAGGACTCGCCCAGCTTCCATGTGGACCCGACGGGGCGCAACGTGTTCTTTGGTGTGCGCGAGTTCGGCATGATGGCGATGGTGAATGGCATGGCGGCGCACGGCGGGATCATTCCGTTCGGCTCGACGTTCTTTGTGTTTTCGGATTACTGCAGGCCGGCGCTGCGCATGGGCTGCCTGATGAGCGTGCACTCGCTGTACATCTTTACGCATGACTCGGTGGGCCTGGGCGAGGATGGGCCGACGCACCAGCCGATTGAGCAGCTGATGAGCCTGCGGGCGATTCCGCAGATGACGGACTTTCGTCCGGCGGACGCGAATGAGACGGCGGTGTGCTGGAAGCTGGCGCTGGAGCGCAAGGGCGCCGAGCTTTATGGCGCTGAGCCGGCAGGACCTGCCGGTGCTGGACGCGGACGCAGCGTGGGCCGGCGCGACGAAGGGCGCGTATGCGATCAACGATGTGGCGAAGCCGGACGTGGTGCTGATCGGGACGGGCAGCGAGGTGTCGACGTGCCTGAAGGCGGCGGAGGAGCTGAAGGGCGCAGGGATCAGCGCGCGCGTGGTCTCGATGCCGAGCTTCCGGATCTTTGATGAGCAGAGTGATGCGTACAAAGCCGAGCTGATGCCGGAGGCGACGCCGAAGGTAGCGTGCGAGGCGGGCGCGACCATGGGCTGGTGGAAGTATGTCGGGCACAACGGCGCGATTGTGGGGCTGGACCGATTTGGCGCGTCGGCTCCGGGGCCGATTGCGCTGGAGAAGCTGGGCATCAGCGTGGCGAATGTGGTGGAGCATGCGAAGCGGCTGGTTGGGAAGTAAAGGCAGGATGCGGTTGTAGAGAGCAGATTCCTCCGCATTCGACTAGGTGTCGAACGCTGCGGAATGACAAGAGGATGGTTGGGGCTGGCGATGGTAGAGACGGAGCGCGAGATGTTGCGGGAGAAGGATGAGAGCGGGCTGGGCGAGCGCAGGCCGTTCGAGTCGTCGCGGCAGGCGACGTATGAAGATACGGTTGTGCCTGAACCGGAGATGGAGTACGACGAGCGGGATTAGAAGCAGGTCCTTCGACTGCGCGGAGTGCTAATGCACCCGCTTCGCTCAGGATGACAGATTTGTAGTGAGGGCTAACGGCGATGACGCAGGATGAGGCGAAGCTGCTGGTGGCCAGGCGCGCGGCGGAGCTGGTGCGCGATGGGCAGGCCGTGGGGCTGGGCACGGGGACGACGGCGACGCTGTTTATCAGAGAACTGGGTGCACGGGTTAGGCGTGGGGATCTGAAAATTCGCTGCGTGGCGTCGAGCGATGCGAGCCACAACCTGGGGCGCGAGCTGGGGATGGATGTGGTGACGCTGGCCGAGCTGCCGGAGCTGGATGTCTATATTGACGGCGCGGATGAGATTGCGCTGCGGGCGGGAAGTGGCAAGGGGCCGGGCTGTGGGCTGGACTTGATCAAAGGCGGCGGCGGCGCGCTGCTGCGGGAGAAGATTGTGGCCAGCGCGGCGAAGGAGTTTATCGTCGTTGCCGATTCGACCAAGCTGGTGGAAAAGCTGGGCAAGTTTCCGCTGCCGGTGGAGATTGTACAGATGGCGCTGCCGCTGGTGGAGCCGAAGCTGACGGCGCTGGGACTGAATCCGAAGCTGCGGATGAAGAAGGACGACGCGACGCATCCATTTGTAACCGATGAAGGGAACTATATTCTGGACTGCGCGTGCGGGCGGATCGAGGAGCCGGAGGAGACGGCGGCGGAGCTAAAAAGCATTGTCGGCGTGGTGGAGCATGGGCTGTTCCTGGGCTATGCCACGCTGGCGCTGGTGGCGGGCGATGATGGGGTGAGGGAGTATCGGGCGTGAGCAACGCGTGCGAGCAGTTTGCATCCCACTCATCGCGCGCAGAGACCGCGCGATGAATGGGGCACCCGAGCTGAAGTGGGCTGCACGGATGCGAAGGGCAGATTCTCGAGCCTCAAGCTGACAGCTTCCTTTCGCGGCGTCAGGATGACGGCATCCTCATCGGGGTTTCGATATAGTTCAAATTACGTCCATTCGTATCTATCCGAACCGAATTAGCGGTCGAACCGTTTTGCGGCGTAGACACATCTGAAATGCAGCTGATGTAAAGAAGAGTCCAGGGCTTTTTCCAGCGAGGAGTTTTTCCATGGCGACGACGCAGGTGACGGTCGATCCGGAGATATTGAAGGCGAGCCAGCACTCGGAGCGCAGCGCGGATCCGTGCATTCTGGTGATCTTTGGCGCGTCGGGCGATCTGACGAAGCGCAAGCTACTGCCGGCGCTGTACCACCTGGAGCAGTCGGGGAATCTGCCGGAGAAGTTTGCGGTGGTGGGTGTTGCGCGGCGGCCGCTGGCGGACAGCTTTGCCGCGGACATGAAGGAAGGCATTGTCGCAGGCGGAGGCGTGGACGCGGGCGATCCGGCGCTGGACGAGGTTTGTGGGGCGTGTGCGCTATCACCAGATGAACTTCGACGACGGCGCGGGGTATGAAGGGCTGAGGGTCGAGCTCGGGAAGATGGATAGCGAGTTTGGCACCGGAGGCAACCGGCTGTTTTATCTGGCGACGGCGCCGGAGTATTTTTCGGACATCATTCAGAACCTTGGAAGCTGCCACATGGCG
The DNA here is from genome assembly GCA_963766975.1 of uncultured Acidobacteriaceae bacterium. Taxonomy (GTDB): domain Bacteria; phylum Acidobacteriota; class Terriglobia; order Terriglobales; family Acidobacteriaceae; genus Edaphobacter. The sequence continues at coordinate 45,597 of CAVYCF010000006.1, read as the reverse complement.
CGGCCGGAGGCTACGGACGGCGGGCCGCAGCCGTGGGTGCGCGTGATTATCGAGAAGCCGTTCGGGCATGATCTTGAGTCGGCGCGCGCGCTGAACGATGAGGTGAACAAGGTCTTCAACGAGGACCAGATCTTCCGCATCGACCACTACCTGGGCAAGGAGACGGTGCAGAACATCCTGGTGTTCCGGTTTGCGAACGGGATCTTCGAGAATGTGTGGAACCGGAACTACATCGACCACATTGAGATTACGGCGGCGGAGGCGATTGGGATCGAAGGGCGCGGGCCGTTCTATGAGAAGGCGGGCGCGCTGCGCGACGTGATGCAGAACCATGTGATGGAGCTGCTGAGCTTTGTGGCGATGGAGCCGCCGGTGTCGTTTGAGGCGAGCGCAGTGCGGGCGGAGAAGATCAAGGTGTTTCGCGCGATCAAGCCGATCCATTTTGCCGACACGGTGCGCGGGCAGTACGGGCCGGGCACGGTGGAGGGCAAGCACGTCGTCGGGTATCGCGAGGAGGAGCGCGTGCATCCGCGGTCGCAGACGGAGACGTATGCGGCGCTGCGGGTGGAGATCGAGAACTGGCGCTGGGCGGGCGTGCCGATCTATCTGCGCGCGGGCAAGCGGATGGCGAAGCGGGTGACGGAGATTACGATCCAGTTCAAGCAGCCGCCGCTGCTGCTGTTCAAGGACCAGGGACGCGGATCGGAGATCCAGTCGAACATTATTTCGATGCGGATTCAGCCGGACGAGGGGATCGATCTGCAGTTTGGGGCAAAGGTGCCGGGGCCGACGATGCACATTGCGCCGGTCAACATGGAGTTCTGCTACTCGACGGCGTTTGGGGTTTCATCAGCAAACGGGTATGAGCGGCTGCTGCTGGATGCGATGCTGGGCGACGCGACGCTATTTGCGCACAGGGATGGCGTGGAGGCGACGTGGGCGCTGATGACTCCGGTGCTGGAGTACTGGGCGAAGAACCCGGTGAAGGACTTCCCCAACTATGCGGCGGGAACGTGGGGGCCGGCGGCGGGCGATGCGCTGATGGAGCTGGACGGACGGAAGTGGAGAAAGCTGTAAGCCAGGTTCAAGGGACAAGGTTCGAGGTTCAAGGAAAACAGATGCCACGCAAAGTTATCGTGACGTACAAGGTATGGCCGACGCCGGAGGAGATGGCTGCGGCTGCGGCGGAGGAGTTTGTTTCCGCGGTGAACAAGGCGGTGCAGGCGCGCGGCGTGGCGCGGGTGGCGATCTCCGGCGGCACGACGCCGCAGGCGTCGTTTGCGATGCTGGCGGACCGAGCGCAGCCCTACTTCGCGCGCATGCCGTGGGAGAAGCTGCACCTGTTCTGGGTAGACGAGCGGTCTGTAGGTCCTGACGATAAGGACTCGAACTACGGCATGACCAAGCGGGCGATGCTGGACCATGTGCCGCTGCCGGCTGCACAGGTGCACCGCATGGAGGGCGAGCTGGAGCCGGAGACTGCGGCGGCGAAATATGAGGAGCTGATCCGGCGGGAGTTTGGACTGGACCGCAACGAAAGCCCGGTGTTTGATTTCATCCAGCTGGGCATGGGCGATGACGGGCACTGCGCATCGCTGTTTCCGCACACGCAGGCGATCCATGAATTAGGAAAAATTGTTCTGGCGAACCATGTGCCCCAGATGGATACGTGGCGCATCACGCTGACGTGGCCGGTGATCAACAAGGCGCGTGAGGTGTCGTTCTGGATCGAGGGACCGAAGAAGCCGGCGATCCTGCGCGAGGTGCTGCTGGGCGCGTACGATCCGGAGGCGAAGCCGTCACAGCTGATCAGGCCGGAGAGCGGAGAGCTTGGGTTCCTGCTGGATGCGGACGCTGCGGCGGACCTGCCGCGCACGATCAGCGATGATGAGCCGGCGGAGGAGATTTATTCCGGGACGCTGGAGCTGAACTAGATGATTCTGGCGGGGGATGTAGGCGGGACGAAGATCCACCTGGCGCTGTATGGCTTTGAGGGCGGCAAGCTGAAGCCGGTGCGCGACGAGGTCTTTCCAGCGCGCGAGTTTGCGTCGCTGGATGCAGTGGTGAAGAAGTTCCTCGCGGACGAGAAGGACACCGGAGGCGCGGGTTCAGGCGAGACAACCGCAGATTCAGGCAAGACGAGTGCAGGTTCAAGCAAGGCGACCGCTGGTTCCAACAAGATGAGTGCAGAGGGGATTTCGGCGGCGTGTTTTGGCTGTCCGGGGCCGGTGAAGGACGGCCACATCCAGCTGACCAACCTGCCGTGGGTGCTGGACCATCATGAGCTGAGGCAGTCGCTGGGGATCCGGCACATCTTTTTGATTAATGATCTGGAAGCGAACGGCTACGGGATTCCGGAGCTGGAGCCGGAGCAGATTGCCACGCTGCATGAGGGTGATGCGGGGGCGGTGGGCAATCGCGGGCTGATTGCGGCGGGCACGGGGCTGGGCGAGGCGCTGCTGATCTGGGATGCGACGATGCGGTCGCATAAGCCGGTGGCGAGCGAGGGCGGGCACTGCGACTTTGCCGCGCGCAATGACCGCGAGATCGCGCTGCTGAACTATCTGCGCAATAAATTGAGCGGGCATGTGAGCTGGGAGCGCGTGGTCTCGGGGCAGGGGATGCAGAACATCTATACGTACCTGCGCGACGTGGAGAAGATGGAGGAGCCGGCGTGGCTGCAGGAGCGGATGAAGGCTGAGGACCCGAACAAGGCGATCGGCGAATGCGGCATGGATGGCTCAAGCCCGCTGTGCGCGGAGACGCTGGCGACGTTTGCTTCGGCGTATGGCGCGGAGGCGGGGAACGTTGCGTTGAAGGTGCTGGCGGTGGGCGGCGTTTATCTGGGCGGAGGGATCGCGCCCAAGGCGCGGCCGCTGCTGGAGGCCGGCGGATTTATGCAGGCGTTTCTGGATAAGGGACGAATGTCTCCGGTGCTGGAGGCGATGCCGGTGCGGATCATCCTGGATGAGACGTGCGCGCTGAAGGGTGCTGCTGCGTATGCGGAGGCGCGGGCGGCGGAGGTTTCGGGAAGATCGGAGCGGGCGGCGTCGATGTGAAAAAGGCAACCCACCCTTTCGCGTTTGAAGCTGCGAAAGGATGGGCCACCCGGTTGCGTCATGAATGGGGCACCCGGATTTTTCGCGCGAGTGCACTTCGTCCGAGGTGCTCAGGCAGTGACGACCTTCTCGATGTTGCCAAGAGCATGGCTCCAGCCGTTGTTGTGGGCGTCGCGCGAGGCTTCGCTGAGGAACTTCTCGTGCAGAATGGTGATCTCGGTGCCGCCGGGGGCGTCCTTGAGCGAGACGGTGACGAGGGACTCCTCCTCAGGGGCCCAGGCCGCGGTCCACGTGAACTGCAGCAGCTGATTGGGCACGATCTTTGTGTAGCTGCCGACCACCGCGTTGAAGGGGCGGCCCTCGCAGATATCCTCGGCGCTGATGGTGGAGGCCTCTTTGCGAACGGCTTCGATGCGGTAGCTGCCGCCGGCGCGAAGATCAATCGAAACGGAGGAGCAGACCATAGTGGGCGAGCCGAACCACTGTTCCATGATCTCCGGGTTGGTCCAGGCCTCGTAGACCCTGGCGCGTGGCGCGCGGATGATACGGGTCTGGTTGAGCAGCAGGTTTTGGGCAGCGGTGGGGGCGGTTTCGAGTGCGGGCATTTACTTCTCCTTTGGCGTGCGGAGGTGGTTGCTGCGTGATGGGGAGTTGGGAGTGGGGGCAGATGAGGATTCGAGGAGCTGCTGCAGGCGGTCGAGGCCCTCGCTCCAGAATTTTTCGTAGAAGGCGATCCAGTCCTGGGCGGCCATCAGGGGTTTTGGGTTGAGGCGGACGAAGCGGTGCTGGCCGCTGCGACGGCGACGGATGAGGGAGGCGCGCTCGAGGACGTCGAGGTGCTTGGAGACGGCGGCGAGCGATATGGAGTAGGGCTGAGCGAGTTCGCCGACCGAGCGCTCTCCGCGGGTGATGTCGCGGAGGATGGAGCGGCGCGTGGAGTCGGCGAGGGCGTGGAAGACCTGGTCGAGGTTTGTGGCGGCTGCGGCTGTGCGAGGTTCAACCATACGGTTGAATATAGGAGGGAGTGGCTGGATTGTCAACCGTTTGGTTGAATTATTTTCGACGGTCTGGAGGGGTCTATGCTGGAGGGTCTATGTTGCCGAGGAACGCAGGGTCGTCATAGGAGGTTCTAAGTGTTGGAGGAAGAATAGGATGCCTGAAGACGCGGGCTGGATGGCAGAACGGAGGGGTTCTATGATCGCCAACGGGTGGGTACGGGAGTCACACGGATGGGGAATGCCCCGGTGCACATTCGCGGGGCTATTCTTACCGTTGAACTTCGAGCGCAACGGGGCCGCGACGCGCTGAAATCTACGAGGATCGATGGGCAGGATTCTACGCAACCTGATTGTGATTCTGGTTGGCGCCGTAACCAGCGTGTTGACGGCCGCGCTGTTGTTTCTGATGGGGCTGCGCGGCGGCGACTCCCTGCTGAACATGACGGCGTGGAGCTACGTGCCGATAGGCGCGATTGCCGCGGGCTTTCTAGCGGCCATCGGCTATTACATCGGGGCGTTGATCTTGCGCGTGCGGCCGGGGATCATCCTGCTGGCCGGGGTGTTTGCGATCTCGGCGGGGACACATCTCTACCTACGGCACATGGATGAGGGCGTGCTGATGGCCGCCCACCGTGAGAATTTGAGCAATCCAAAGGTGTTTGCGAAGTTTGCCACGACGTCGCTGTGGACCACGCGGCTGCCGGACCTGGCGTTTGGGAGTGGGAAGAGCGGTTCATCGAGCGGCGGGTCAGACTCGGGATCAGGGACTCAGGCGGAAGGGCCCCACATCGATTCGCAAGGCGACGCCCAGGTGGATGGGATGGCGGGCAGTGTGGGCACCATGCTGTCCAAGGCGGACATGGGAACGCAGCTGGGGGCGGGCGGCGGCGGCAAGATCTCGCAGATGGGCGACAACCTCGATTCGGCGAGTAAAGGCCTGGGCAACAAGGCCACGGAGTGGCTGACCGAGGCGCTGCAGATCCTGGGCTTCGCGCTGGGCGGGGTGGTGATCTATGCGCTGCTGCGGTCGCTGCCCTACTGCGAGGCATGTGGGGAGTTCCTGGCGCGCAAGGGCGCGCAGACGCGGTATTTCCTGACTGAACGCGCGCTGCGCAATTCGGTGGATGACTTCCATGAGCGCATGAAGGTGCACGAACTGACGGAGTCGATTCTGGCGCACTTTGGGGTTGGCTCAGGGGAGAAGAGCCACCTGAGCGAGTTCGCTTCGACCATTGAGATTCGCGAGTGCAAGAGCTGCCATACGCACCGGATGCACTTTACCGCGCGGCGCAAGAAGGGCCAGAGCTGGCAGAACATCAAGGTGTTCGGGCACACGGCGGAGTCGCTGGATCCGATCGACATTGTAAGGGTGTAAGGCGCGGCCTGCCTGCGGACCGGGGCGGAGCATGTACTCTGGTCAGAATGTTGCGAGGCAGGTGGATCGGCTTGGGTTTGTGGTGCGTGCGGCTGGCGGCAGGAATAGTGTGCCTGCTGGGCGTTGTGGGTGGTGGGTCGGCATGCGCGCAGCGGCTGCCGGGTGGGATACGGCCGGAGCATTATGCGCTGACGATTACTCCCGACCTGGCGAAGGCGCGGTTCGAGGGCGTTGAGCGGATCGACGGAGTGCTGGACGGACCGACGAGCGAGATCACGCTGAATGCGGCGGAGATTGAGTTTGAGTCGGCGCGAGCGGTGAATGGCATAGAGGCGACGGTCACGCTGGATGAGGCGAAGGAGCAGGCGACGCTGCATTTCGCGCGACAGTTGCCGCCGGGTGCGGTGACGCTGGAGATTGCGTACCGGGGGATCCTGAATGACAAGCTGCGCGGGTTCTATCTCTCGAAGACGAAGCTGCGCAACTATGGCGTGACGCAGTTTGAATCGACCGATGCGCGGCGCGCGTTTCCCAGCTTCGATGAGCCGGCGCTGAAGGCGACCTTCGATGTCACGCTGGTGATCGACGCGGGCGACACGGCGATCTCAAACATGCAGGTGGTGCGCGACACGGCCGGGCCAGCGGCGGGAAAGCACACGACTTGTGTTCGCGACGACGCCGAAGATGTCGACGTATCTGGTGGCGTGGCTGGTGGGCGACTTTCAGTGCAGCGAAGGCAAGTCGGATGGGGTGCCCATCCGGGTGTGCGCGACGCCGGACAAGGTAGGGCTGACGAAGTTCGCGCTGGATGCGGCGAAGTGGGACCTGCATTATTACGACAAATACTTCGGCATCAAGTATCCGCTGGCCAAGCTGGATCTGGTCGCGATTCCCGACTTTGAGGCGGGCGCGATGGAGAACTTTGGCTGCATCACCTTCCGCGAGACGGAGGTGCTGGTGGATACGAAGATCGGCACGCCGGGCGCGCGCAAGGAGGTGACCACCACGGTGGCGCACGAGATGGCGCACCAGTGGTTCGGCGACCTGGTGACGCCAGAGTGGTGGGACAACCTGTGGCTGAACGAGGGCTTCGCGACGTGGATGGAGACGAAGGCGGCGGCGAAGTTGCGGCCGAAGTGGGAGTTTGAGCAGGATGCGGCGGCGGACCGCAGCAACATTCTGGATGAGGACGCGGCGCAGGCGACGCGGCCGATCCTGCAGCGCGCGGAGACACCGGCGGAGATTGAGGAGCTGTTTGACGACATTGCCTACGGCAAGGCCGGCGCGGTGATCGCGATGGTGGAGCACTGGGTTGGCGAGGAGACCTTCCGCAAGGGGGTGCAGGCGTACCTGAGCGCGCACCTGTATGGAAATGCGACCGCGGAGGACTTCTGGAGTGCGCAGACGAAGACCAGCGGACTGCCGGTGGACGCGGTGATGCGCAGCTTTGTGGAGCAGCCGGGCGCGCCAGTGGTCCGGTTTGGAGGCCGTAGCGGCGGCGAGATTGCGGTGACACAGAAGCGGTTTGCGTATCGCGCGGCGGCCAGCGGGACTGCGGGGAATAATTCCGGTGCGGCCGGCAGAGACGACGAGCGGTGGACGATTCCGGTCTGCGTCAAGGGAGATGGATGCAAGCTGGTCGCGCCCGAGACTTCGGCGATCAGCGCGGGAACCAAGACTGGGTTCTTCTTCGCCAATGCGGATGACAAAGGCTACTTTCGCACGGCCTATGCGAAGGACGAGTACGCGGCGATTGTGGCGAATGCCGAGGCGGGACTTGTGCCGGCCGAGCGGATTGGATTGCTGGGCGATCGCTGGGCCCTGATGCGCGCAGGCGAGGGAACGGTCGGCGAGTTTCTGGACCTGGCGCTGGCGCTGAAACAGGACCCGGACCCGACGGTGACGGAGAGCGTTCTGGGGCGGATCAGTGCGATTGGAGATCGCATCGCGTCCGACGAGGACCGGGGACGGCTGAATGCGGTGATGCGGCGCGAGTTTGGCCCGGTGTATGCGGCGATGGGCGGTCCACGGCGCCGGGAGCCGGAGGACCACGCGGAGGTGCGCGAGGCGCTATTCGAGGGGCTGGGAGATGCGGGCGATCCGCAGGTGCTGGCCGAGGCGCGCAGGCTGACGGAGCAGCTGTTCAGCGGGCAGAAGGCGGACGACCCGAACATCATCGATGCTGCAGTGGCACTGACCGCCGCGAAGGGCGACGCGACCATGTACGACCGTCTGGTGGGGGTGGTGCATGACACCAAGGACCCGGATTTTCGCGATGCGGCGCTGCGCGCGCTGACGTGGTTCCAGACTCCGGAGCTGACGCAGCGGACGCTGGAGTTCGCAGTCTCTGACGATGTGCGCAGCCAGGACAGCTGGGGGCTGATTGCGCTGCTGCTGGAGCGGCGCGAGACGCAGGAACAGGCGTGGAAGTTTGTGCGCGAGCACTGGAGCCAGATTGAGCACAAAGCGACGGCGGGCTCCGGCGCGCATATTGTGGAGGCGGCGGGCTCGTTCTGTTCGGTGGAGAAGCGCGACGAGGTGGCGAGCTTTTTCGCGGCGCACAAGGTGGACTCCGCTGAGCGGACGCTGGCCAAGGCGCTGGAGAAGATCGATGACTGCACGCAACTGCGGGCGGCGCAGGAGCCTGAGCTGCATGCGTGGCTGACGGCGCACGTCGCGCCGTGATCGGGACGGGAGGTATGCAGCTCGCCCTGTATGGGAAGAAATGGGCCAGGGCGAAGGACGGCGAGCGCTTGTACGCAGGTTGATTGGGTCCGGGTCTATCTGGATTTGGATTTAGCGCGGCGTGAGCGCACCAGCGCCTGCCAGTCGCGTTCGGTCTGGTCCGCGTAGGCCAGCGCGAACTTCGTGATCGCGTCATCAAAGCGCGCGGAGGCGCCGATGTAGCCGGCGATGCGGCAGGGGTCGCCTGCGCGGGCGTGGCCGCGGGCCAGGGTCTCGCCGCAGACTGCGGCGTATTCCTGGATCGCGCCGGATTTGAGCGAGTCCAGCCGGAGGGAGCCCTTGTGGTCATTGAGCTGGCGGACGAGGTAATCGCGGCCTTCGATGGTGGTCCAGCCGAGGAAGGGGTCCGACTGGAGCTGCATGGCGCGCTGACCCTCCACGACGCGGCGGCCCTGGTGCGAAGGCGTGGCAGCGTCGCCGAGGTAAGGCGCGTAGGCGGAGTACGGTTCTTCTTTGACCTGGAGGAAGAGCGGATCGAGCGGGCCGTTGCCCTCGAGGTAGACGCAGTAGTCGCGCAGGCCGACAGAGCCGGTGCCGACGACCTTGAAGGCGACATCGACCGGGGTGTACTGGGCGAGGAAGTGGCGGCGCTCCGGCAACAGAGTTTCGGCGTAGGTGGCGAGGGAATCGAGCACGAGGCGGGCGGCGCTGCCGCCAATGGGCGTGAGCACGGGCGGGCGCGAGCGGAAGACGCGCGAGGCGGTGGTTGCGGGAGTCAGCTGGGATGTTACCGGCTCCGAATCGGGCTGCGCGGAATTGGGCTGCGCAGCGGGTTCGGTCAACGAGTCGAGATTGTGCAGCGGCGTGGCGCGCTCGGCCAGCGCGAGGATCTGCGCGATGGGCCGGACGGTGTTAAGGCGGTGCACCATGAAGCGCGCCAGCTCCAGCACAGGCATCCTGGCGAAGCGGTGCATGGCAATGCGGTAGGCGGCGAGGAAGGCGCGCATGGCATCGCCGCCGGCGGAAGCTTTCACCCCGGCCTCGCGACCGGCGAGGGCGAGGCTGGTGGCCATGCGCTTGACGTCCCACTCAAAGGGGCCCGGGATGGTCTCGTCGAAGTCGTTGATGTCGAAGACGAGGCGGCCGTCGGGGGCGGCGAAGGCGCCGAGATTGCGCACGTGGGCGTCGCCGCAGAGCTGAGTGAAGATGCCGGTATGCGGCTGGAGTGCGAGGTCCGCCGCCATGACGGGGACGGCGCCACGAAAGAAGCCGAAGGGCGAGCAGACCATGCGCTCGTGTTTGAGCGGAACCAGCGCCGGCACACGGCCGCGCATGGAAGCGGCCAGCAGTGCGAGGGGGTCTGCCCGGCGGAGCTTCGGGTTCCAGCCTGCGAGGTCTGCGCGGCGCAGATGTTTGCGCTGGGCTTGTCCCTCGGCCAGGCGAGGGGCCAGATGTGGAAGGACGCGCGGGTTGGGTGCCTTTGGCATTCGGCAATTTTAGAGCAGGCCGCGCGCTGAGGCATGGCTGCGAGACGTGACGCGTGGATGTCAGCGCGGGCGTCCGCCCAGGTTTACCATCAACAGCATGGATTGGAAGAGCCGACGCATCACCACGCTTCTCGAGACCGCTCTGCTCGAGGACAAGGCCCTGAGCGACATCACGACTGCCCTGACCATCGACCCCGGCCTGCGTGCGACGGGTACGATCATCGCGAAAGAGAGCTGCATCGTCTCCGGCATCGGCTGCATCTCGGCGTTTCTGTCGATCTTCTCGCGCCTGTCTGCCAAGGCCGGCCACTCGCCGGCGCGGTTTGAAGTGGTCTCGCACCCGGAGATCTTCGATGGCGTGCGCGTGCGGCCGAACCAGGCGATTGCGGTTATCCGCGCCAATGCGGCCAGCATCCTCTCCACCGAGCGAGTGATCCTGAACCTGATGCAGCGCATGAGCGGCATCGCCAGGTTGACCAACCAGTTTGTGCAGGCGGTCGCGGCGGCGAAATCGAAGACCAGGATCGAGACCAAAATTCTCGATACGCGCAAGACGATCCCCGGTCTGCGCGCGCTGGACAAATATGCCGTCGTTTGCGGCGGCGGCACCAACCACCGGCATGATCTGCAGGACGGCATTCTGATCAAGAACAACCACATTTCGCTGGGAGGCGGGCTGCCCGCGGTGCTGGAGCGCGCGCTGGCCGGCCGCAAGCCCGGCCAGTTGGTGCAGGTGGAGGTGCGCAATGAGACGGAACTGGCCCAGGCCATCGCGGGCGGCGCGGACGCCCTGCTGCTGGACAATATGTCACCTAAAGAGACTTCTGCTGCCGTAAAGCTGATCCGCAAAGGGCTGCCGAAGGCGACGATTGAGGCCTCCGGCAATATGAACCTGAAGACGGTGGCTGACTACGCGAAGACCGGTGTAGACTTCATCTCCGTTGGAGCGCTTACGCATTCTGCGCCGGCAGCGGACCTGAGCATGAAGATCACGGCGGCGGCGTATTGAAAACCGCTGAGGGTTAGCTTTTCGGTACGCGCGAGTTGCCGCCGGTGCCGCTTGTCCTGCTACTATTCCCTCGCGTCGCATTGCGACAGACAAGAGCCTTTCCTGTTGTCCTTGCGCCTTCGCTCCAAATCGAAGGCGGACATGCCTATGCTTTGAGTTCGATTTGCTCGAGATGCCTACGTCTGCCATTCCGCGTTTTGACCTTGCCGCTGTCGCTGCCGCCATTGCCGGCACGGAGTTCGCCGGGCGTGTGCAGCATCTGGCGACCATCCCCTCCACCAACTCGCTTGCGCTGGCGGTTGCGCACTCCGGCGGGCGGCACGGCGTGTGGATCGCTGATGAGCAGACCGCAGGCCGGGGACGCGGCACGCATGTGTGGCACTCCGCCGCAGGGCAGGGGCTGTATGTGTCCGCGCTGGTTGCGCCGGAGATTCCGGCCGACGCCGCCCGACGGCTCTCCTTCCGCGCGGCCATTGCCGTACAGTCTGCGATTGCCACTACCTTTGGCTTCAGCGTTCGCGACCAGATCGATATCCGCTGGCCGAACGACATTATGTTTGCCCGTCCCGGCGCTGCACAGCGCAAGCTCGGCGGGATCCTGATTGAGACCTCTGCGAACCCGGCGCCCGCGCATAGCCCTGCCATGTTGCGTTATGCGGTCATCGGCGTCGGCGTGAATGTGAACCATCTGGCCTTTCCGCCGGAGCTCGATTCCGTCGCCACCTCCATCCGCCGTGAGTTACCGCAGCCTGCGGCGCCGCTGCGCCGAGAGCCGCTGGCCGCCGCGATCCTGAAAGCCCTGGACCACGAGATAAAGCTGCTGGCTGGGACGTGGCGTGAGCGCGGCGATTACCTGGCCGCTCGCGATCTCACGCGCTTCAGCTCATGGCTGGCGGGAAAGCGCGTAGTGGTTGAGTCGCGAGACGGCAGCGACAGCTATACTGGCACTACTGCGGGCCTGGACGCGCATGGTTTTTTGCGCGTTACCGCGGACGACGGCGCTGCAAGGATCGTGCTCTCCGGTGGGCTGCGCGAGCCGTAGCTCTTGCGAGTTGTGCAGGAATCGCATCGGGCGCTGCCGCGGTAGCATCTACTAGTGACAGTCCCTATGCTTCTTGCCATCGACGTCGGCAACACCAACACAGTCCTCGGCCTCTACCGCCTTGCCGGCGCAGAGGCCTCGCCTAAGCCCAGCGCGGGTGGCAAAGAGCCCCTGGAAGATTCGTCCTTGCTGGTATCCGGTGACAAGCCCGCCCCGGAGTTACTGGCCCATTGGCGGGTCACGACGCCGCGTACGGTTACCGCAGACGAGATCGGCGTCCTGCTCCGCGATCTATTTTCGCTGCGTTCGCTCTCGCTCGCCGATGTCACCGGCGTCATCGTCGCGTCTGTGGTTCCGCCTATCGACTCCACGCTGCGACGCGCGCTGGAGACCTACTGCCGCGTGAAGCCGCTCTTCGTTGAGCCCGGCGTGCGGACCGGCGTCCCGATCCTGACGGACAATCCTTCGGAGGTTGGCGCCGACCGCATCGTGAACTGCGTGGCCGCGCACGATCTTTTCAAAGGCACGGACGCGGCGGGTTCAGCGGCGCATCCCCACATCATCGTCGTCGACCTGGGTACCGCGACCACCTTTGATGTTGTCAGTCCAAAGGGAGAATACCTGGGCGGGGCAATTGCTCCGGGGCTCGGCATCTCCGCGGATGCGCTGTTTTCGCGCGCGGCGCGGCTGCCCCGTGTGGACGTACGCAAGCCCGCCCGCATCATCGGCACCAACACGGTGGATCACCTGCAGATCGGCCTGTACTACGGGTACATCGGCCTTGTGGATGGAATTCTGGAGCGCATGATTGCGGAGTTGGGGCCGGAGACGAAGATCCTTGCCACGGGAGGCCTGGCGCGGCTGATCGCCGGTGGCTCGAAGTACATCTCGCAGGTAGACGAGCAGCTGACGCTTACGGGGCTGCTGCTGATCTATCAGCGGAACGAGCGCGGCAATGAACGCGGCGAACGGAATCCGGACCGCAGCCACAAACCGCGCAGCTAGCGCGCAGCCGTCCAGAATCCCTCATGCACTCTGCCGGCCTCGTCTTCGATCGCGGGCCCGGCGACGATCACACGCCGTTGTCCCCGCGCGAAGACCTCCCGGCACGGCAGATCGAGAGTTGGATTTTCGTCATGCGGGCCGGTGTAGTGCGCCAGCGCCTGCTCGCTGAGCGCGTAGACCACGCGCCCGACGCCCACCCAGTAGATGGCGCCGGCACACATCGCGCAGGGCTCTGTGCTGGTGTAGAGCGTGCAGGTGGCCATCTGGGCTTCGGTCATCTTGCGGGCGATCGCCCGGCAGGCCAGCATCTCCGCGTGCTGCGTGGGGTCTCCAGCGGGGCGGACGGCATTGTTGCGCGCTTCCACGATCGTCTGCCCGTGCGCGTTCACGATCAGCGCGCCGAAGGGATGCCGGCCCTCGCTGCGCGCGCGGGCGGCGAGCTCAATTGCGCGCCTCAGAAAGGCCAGGTCTTGTTGGTCAAGCATTTCGCTGCGCTCGCTCCCATCTCCGGCCACGTTGCCTCCTCGCGTAGCGATTGGGCCTTCCACCAGCCCATCATAGATACTTGCATTCAGTAATCGATACTGGCAGTCAGCAATCTTTCCATGAACCACTTCGCCTACTTTACTGAGATCGAGGACCGCTTTGCGCAGAGGCGCGGCTCGCTGCTGCTGCTGTCCACACTGGACTGGGCGCTGATCGAGACCTGGCGCGAGGCCGGCGTGCCGCTGGAGGCGGTGCTGCGCGGCATCGACGCAGCGTTCGACAAGCACGAGGGCCAACGCGCCCGGCTGGGCAACCGACGGGAGCGCAAGGTGAATGGCCTTGCGTGGTGCGCGCAGGCGGTGATGGAGGCGGCCGAACAGGCGCGTGAGGCGTCGGTGGGCATGGCTGGTTCCAAGCCGGAGCGGGAGTCGGGGTTTGAGCCGGCGCGGGTCGCGCGGTTCCTGCTTGCGACAGCGGCCACGCTCGAAGCCGCCGCTGCGAAGCTGCCTGCGACGGTATCCTCCGCTGCTGGTGAGACGGCCGTACGCCTTCGCGAGATTGGGGCATCGCTGGATGCGGAGCCACCGGGGGAGAGACCGGCGGTCACTCTTGAGGACCTGGACCGCACCCTTACGGTGCTGGAAGAGAAACTCTTCTTCACGCTGCTGGCGGCGACGCCAGAAGCGGATCTGGTCGCGCTGCGCGAGCAGGCCGATCGTGAGCTGGCTCTGTATCGCGGCCGTATGGGCGCGGTGCAGATCAAGCAGGTGCAACAGCAGTTTCTGCACAAGCGCCTGCTCGAAGATCATTCGCTGCCGCGCCTCTCGCTGTTTTACATGCCGCATGAAGACGGAGACGAGGCGTGAACGGATCGCATTCGTTGGATGATGCTGCGATACCGCCGTGCCCGCACTTCGGCGTCTGCGGAGGATGCCAGCTGCAGGACCTTGCATATGCAGCCCAGCTTAAGTGCAAGGCGCGGAAGTTGGGTGAACTGCTGGGCGGCTTTGCGTTGCCGGAGGTGCAGTTGCACGCGTCGCCGCCGTTCGCGTATCGCAACCGCATACGCCTGACGCTGCGTGAAGTAGGCGGGAGGCTGCGTGCGGGGTATCTTGGCGATCCGGAAGACGCGGACAAGCCGGGGTGCGATCTTAGGTTCATCCCGATAACACAATGCCCGATTGCCGCGCCCTTGCTTTGGCGCGTGGCGGAGGCATTTCTTGGTCTTGCGAATGCCGCGAGCTGGCTGCGGCTGCCGCAGGTTATGCCGGATCAGGTTGAGCTGTTTACTACAGCAGACGAATCCCGGCTGCAGTTCACGCTCTTTTTGCGGACCGCGCAAAAGGGCGCGGCTGAAAAGCTTGGCGCGGACTTCGCCGCTCTTTGTGATGCACTTCGAGCGGATATTCCCGAACTGGCCGGCGCGGGGATCGCGATGCTTCCCGCCGCACAGCGCAGCCGGCGCGTCGAGCAGCCCCGACCCGGACCCGTGTGGGGCGCGCCGGGCATAAACTATGCGGTTACCCTACCGGCTGCGGAACACGCGATAGAGAATGGACAGCCGTTCAGCTATTGGGTTCCGCGAGGGGCGTTCTTCCAGGTGAACCGCTTCCTGCTGCCGGAAATGATCGCACTTGTTGCGCGGGTCGCCGCTTCATCTTTGCGGAACTGGGCAGTGGCTTGGGATCTTTATGCCGGTGTTGGGCTGTTTTCTCGTGCGCTGGTTCAAAGCTCTTTCGAAGTCACCGCGGTGGAGATCGCCGAGCCCGCGGCGATGGCCTTGGCGCAGGCCAAGATCGCGAATCTGCGAGTGGTCAAGGCGACCACGCTGGACTTTCTCCGGGCTGCGGTGCTGCAGCGCGAGCGGCCTTCGCTGATCGTGCTCGACCCGCCGCGCGCAGGACTCGGCGCCGAGGTTTGTAGTCTGCTCGCGCGCATCGGGGCACCGTCGCTGGTATATGTCTCGTGCTCGCCGCAAGCACTTGCGGCGGATCTGGCTATGCTCAGCACGGTCGGATACTGCATTGACGATCTGCACCTGTTCGACCTCTTTCCGCAGACGGAGCACATCGAGACGGTGGTTGTGCTGAAGCGGCCTTGATCGCTCAAGGTGCGGCGCGATGGTTTTTACTGGCCGCGGCCGTGCCGATCTGAAAGAATGGCCGCGACCTTCGCGGGTAGCCTGCTGTGGCTCAAAACACTGGTGTATCCAGACCCGATCGCCGCGCCGCGGCCGAGCTGATGGCCCGCCTGTGGCCGCGCGCCGGACGCGTAGAACCGTTGCGCCTGCGACGTGCGCCATTGTTAGCTGCGGCGGCCTGCTTTGCCCTGGGGGAAGCGCTTACGCTGCTGCCGCTGCATCTGCCGCACGCGAACGCGGCTTTTCTTGTAGCGGCGCTGACGCTGTCTGCGCTCACTCTTCTGGTGCTGCGCCCCGCGCCGCGAATTGCGCAGCTGTGTATCGCCGCATCTTGGATCGCCGTCGGCTTCTGGTCGGCGCGAAGAGAGCCCACGCCCGCGCCGCAGACAGCGCTGCTCTCCTACGCCGACGGTTTGAGCCGTACGGTTGATGCGCGCGTGGTGCGCATTCGCGAGCTGCCGGCACGCAGCGCAGCCGAGGGGGAAGGCTCCGACGCCGATCCTGACCAGTGGGACGAGCCCGGTACGCCTACGCTTTCAGTCGATCTCGCGCTGACGGCGATCGAAGACGTAACGCCGGACACGGCGCGCATGGTGCCGATCTCGGGCGGCATGCGGGTGCTGCTGCTGGATCCCTCTGCGCATTCGATACATCCGGCGTCAGTAGCGCAAGCGTCGATCGCGCTTCCGCAAATCCACTGTGGAGACGCGATCGAGGCGCCTATCCGACTGCGCGTTCCGGAGCGCTATCGCGACCCCGGAGCATGGCAGTATGCCGACTATCTGCTGGATCAGGGCATCGCAGTCACGGGAGGCATTCGAGTCGAACAACTGCGCATCGCCGGCACGCTAGATTCAGGACATGGGTATGGAATCGCCGCCGTGCGTTGTCGCATCTTCGCTGCACAGAGCTGGGCGGCGGGGCGGCTGCCGGAGTTTGTGCGCTCCCGAGCAAATCGCGCGCTGCCAGAGGCGTTGCGAATGACGCCGGAAGACGCCGGCATGTTGAATGCGATGCTCTTCGGCGATCGCATGCGGCTGACGCAGACTCTGCGTCTCGGATTCGAGCGCACGGGATCGTTCCATCTGTTTGTCGTCTCCGGCATGCATGTTGCGCTGTTGGCATGGCTGGTGTTCTGGGCCGCGCGGCGAATGCGAGCGGGAGACGGTGTGGCTACGCTGCTGACGCTTGCGCTGACGACTGCGTATGCCATGCTGACCGGCTTTGGGGTGCCGGTGGAGCGCGCGCTGCTGATGATCGCCGTCTTCCTTTTAGCGCGGCTTCTCTCGCGTGAGCGCAATGTGCTGAACGCACTGGGCGCGGCTGCGCTGGCTGTGCTGGTGTGGTCGCCGCGCGCGCTCTTCGAGGCCAGCTTCCAGATGACCTTTCTCGCCATTGTTGCGATTGCGGGCATTGCAATCCCACTCGGTGAACGCAGCTTTCTGCCCTATGCGCGCGCCGCGCGCCATCTGCGCGACCGCTGGCGCGATGCCGCCATGCCGCCGCACCTGGCGCAGCTGCGCGTGATGCTGCGGCTGTGGGGTGAGGCGCTCGCCGGGGTGTTGGGAAGGCGCGCGTATCTGCTGCCGTCTGTGCTGTTGCGAGCGGTGCTTTGGGCTGCTCAACTGGGGTTGATCGGAGTGGTCGCCGAAGCGGTGATGGCGCTCCCGATGGCGATCTACTTCCATCGTGCAACGGTCTTCGCATTGCCCGCGAACATGCTCAGCCTGCCGCTGGTGGGGGTGCTGGCTCCGCTGGGGATTCTTACTTTTCTGGCATCGTTGGTCAGTTCGTGGTTTGCGGCGATTCCTGGCGCGGCCCTCGCCCTGCTGCTGCACGCCATTACAAGAGCTGTTCAGCATCTCAGCCATGCACAGGCGGCGGACATCCGCGTGCCGGGGCCGACGCTCTCCCATGCGCTGGCCGCGTTGCCTGTGCTGGCCTTCTGCTGCTGGGCGGTGCGGCGGTCGCGCTTGCTTGCCATTGCGGCCATCGCCGCGCTGCCGCTGGTTCCGCTTGCGGCGCTGTGGCCGAGTGCGTCGATCGTGCATACGGGACAGCTCGAAGTTACCGCGATCGACGTGGGCCAGGGCGACTCGCTGCTGGTCGCCGGGCCCACAGGCCGGACGATGCTGATCGATGCGGGCGGGCCGACCGGCGCGGCGGCGAATGCAGAGAATGCGAGCGGCAACTCGGCGTTCGATATCGGGGAAGAGGTGGTGTCGCCATATCTGTGGTCGCGGCAGATGCGGCGGATTGACGTGCTGGTGCTCACGCATGCGCACTCCGACCACATGGGCGGTATGCCGGCGGTGCTGCGCAACTTCCGGCCGCGCGAGCTATGGGTTGCGGCCGATCCTGAATCCGAGCGCTACCGCGAGCTGCTGGCGTTGGCGGCATCGCTGGGTGTGCGGGTGCGGCATCTGCGTGCGGGCGACCACATCGACTGGGATTCGGTGGGCATCGATGTGCTGGCGCCGGCGCGGGGGTATGCGAATCCCGGACCACCGGTGAATGACGACTCGCTGGTGCTGCGTCTGCAATTTGGAAAAGCATCCGCGCTGCTGGAGGGCGATGCCCAGACGGCGAGCGAAGTTGCGATGGTGGAGCGTGCGCGCACGGGCGGGACGTCCGCGAACATCGGGCCGGATACGCTGCTGAAGGTCGGGCACCACGGCAGCCGGACGTCGACGACGCCAGAGTTCTTGGCGCTGGCAGCACCGGAGGATGCGGTGATCTCTGTCGGCGCGAACAATACCTTCGGGCACCCGAGGGCGGAGGTGCTGAACAGACTGGCTGCCGCGCATGCGCAGGTCTACCGCACGGACCGAGACGGCGCGACGACATTCCTGCTCTCGCCGGACGGACGCATCGCGGCGGCCACATTCGCGTCTAATCCATAAAAGGTCGCGCATGGGTCGAAGCGACGCGTGCGGCCTGTGCGTTGGGAGGGCGACAGCATGGAGGAGACGGAGGCAGTTGTAGAGCCGGCGATTGCGGTGAACACCGCTGAGCGGGACGAGGAGCAGAGGCTCATCCGGCGGATGCAGATGATGATGAACCTGGTGACGCAGACCATCGCGCAGGACAGCTCGCTGAGCTATGACGAGGCGGCGCAGATGATCGCCGACGCGCGGCGCGCGGCGCTGGCCATGTTTCCCGGCAAGGAGCTGGCGTACGACCTGATCTGGCGGCCACGCTTCCAGCGGCTCATGCTCGAGCGATTTCGGCTGATGTAGCCCGATTCCGGCCGATGCAGCCCGATCCTGCATCTGACGATGGGATGGGTCTGGGACATGAGTTCGGAGCGTTACTGTTGCTGGCTATGGCCGTAGCGTGCGTGACTTGGACGGTGACGCATGAAGAGGTCTTCCGCGAGCCACGCGAGAAGTTTAGGGAGAAGGCGGCGAAGGGACCGACGCTGCCGGTGCGGAAGTTCTTCTACCTGTTCACCTGCGAATACTGCTTCTCACACTACGTGGCACTGGGGTTTCTAGCGATCACGCGGTTCACGTTGCTTTATGAGGGATGGCGCGGCTATCTGGTGGCGTGGTTCGCGCTGGTGTGGGTGGCGAATACCTATATGAGCGTCTTCAACCGGCTGCGCCTGGAGATCAAGCAAGAGAATGTGGAGATCGCGACCGAAGAGGCGGTGAAGGAGAAGGTGCAGGGCAGCTAGGGGTCGGGACTGCTTTCCGGCATATCAGTGGAGAACGGCCGTCTTTCCGGCGGCGTAGGATTGCGGTGAGGACATGGCGATGAAAAAGCGACAGACGCAGGGAAGCAAGCCAGCGAAGCGGCTTGGCGAGGCCACGAAGCGGGCGATGGAAGATGCGGACCGGCATGCGCCAGGCCGGGCAGGTGCGATTCCTCCAGCGGAGGCAGGCGAGCATGGGAAGTCACACGCAGCGCATCTGGCTGAGGCACACACACGGGCGAAATCCGAGGGAAACCTCGAGCACGGCAAGGAGCAGGGCGAGCTGCGCCAGCCTCTGGCGATCGAGCAACACCTGCAGCAGCGCATCAGCGCAAGGCATAAGTAGGCGTGATGAGTGGCTGGATCAGTTGGCGGATGGGCGCTCGACGTGGTCGATGACAATGAACTTCTCCGGGCCGGTGGCGGATTGCAGTTTGAGGCCAATGCCCTGGATTGCGGTAAAGATGGAGGGCGCATCTTCTGACGGCGCATTGAGCGTAGCTATTGCTCCCGGCAGCACGCTCTTCAGTTGGGCCGACCAATCGAGCTTAAAATCGTAAGTGCCGGTGAGGCCGGTCTTGTCGACCACGGGGCGCCCCACTGCCGTGAATGGCTGAGAGAGCATGTTTGCCAGCGCGCCCATGGTGTATCCCTGCGCCGTTGTGCCATTCATAAACCACATGACTCCGGCGACTGGCTTGCCGTCCGGCCCCTTGCGCAGATTCTCGTCCGTGTCTGTGGCGGCGTCCTTCATCTTTGGGCCGCCTCTGGCGACGACGAGCTCATAGATCGGGACGTCCCTGGTCACAATGTGGACTTGCAGTTTGAAGCGGTCTTCAAGGAGAGAGCGCAGCATCTGCGCGCGGCGTTCGCTCATCTCTTTGGAACTCAGCTTCTGAAACTCCGGGGCATCCTCGGCGCTGAGTTTGGCCTCAACGTCGTAGCGATCCGACCGTACCCATGCGGGACCGCCGGAGACCTGGTCTTCATTGCGGACTCCGTAGGCATCGACGATCATAGCGGAGAGAGTAGCGGCCATTTCGCTGACACCATCGCGCCGGTTGATCTGGCCGACAACCGAGACGATCCCCTCATGCGGCTTGATGGTCGCGACGTCGAAGGTGGGCTTGGAGACGGCGGGTGAGGCGGAGATTGGCGCGTCCTGCGCGGCAACCATGGATGCAAACGTGAAGATGAGAGCTAAAAACAGAGATTTGCGGTGAAGTCCAAAGTGCCGCATCCACGCCTCTTTCGTATGCATAGTCTGGGATACGCGAGGCGAGACGAACCGGGATGCAGGATTTGCGTCAGCTCAGAGCGTCCAGGCCGCCGCGGGTCTTGTCGCGGAGGGTGATGAGGTCGGCGGTCTGTTTGCGCAGGCCATCGACGATGTGCGCGGGGGCCTTGGCGGTGAAGGATTCGTCGGCCAGGCGGGCTTCATTGGCGGCGACCTGCTTGTCGAGCCTGGCTAGCTCTTTGGTGAAGCGCTCGCGTTCGGCAGCGACATCGATTTTGCGTTCATAGACGACGGCGACGTCGAAGCTGGCGGTGGAGCGCGCGTTGGCGCCGGTGAGCGGCGAGTCCGAGATCTCGATGGCGCTGACGCGGGCGAGGCGGTCCAAAATTTCCTGGTGAAACTCGAGGTGTGAGGTGAAATCGGCGCCCGCGTGCAGGCGGATAGGCGCGGATTCCTTCTCGGGGACGCCGAGCTCTTTGCGCAGCGCGCGGATGGCGACGATGAGCTCTTGCAGCAGCTCCATCTCGGGGAGGGCGGAATGGTCGGCCGGGAAATCGGCCGCCTGCGGGTAGCGTGTGAGGGCGATCGATTTGGCGGGCGGCGCTCCAGCGTAGAGCGCGTGCCATATCTCTTCGGTCAAAAACGGCATAAAGGGCGAGAGCAGACGCAGCGCGGCGTCGAAGACTGTTACCAGCGTGGTGAGGGCGGTGTTGGCTGAGGCGAGGGCGCGCTCCGCATCGTCCGAGGTGGGGAAGGCCTCATTGGTGATGTCGAAGTTGAGGCGCAGCTTGACGATCTCGAGATACCAGTCGCAGAGGTCGCCCCAGAAGAACTGGTAGACGAGCGAGGCGGCCTCATCGAAGCGATAGGCGGTGAGCGCGGAGTTGACAGCTCCGGCGGTCTGCGCGAGGCGGGCGATGATCCAGCGGGATTCGATGGGGTCGGAGTTGTCTAAATACTTGAAGGCGTCAACCGCGGCCCCACTTATCTCGCTGCGCTCGATGAATGGGGCGCCCGGCTTTTTCGCTGATCCGAGTGTCGTGCCAGTAGGCAGTGAGACTTCGATGTCCACGGCGTGGGCGCGGTCGATGTTCATGAAAAGGAAGCGGGCAGCGTTCCAGATCTTGTTGGCGAAGGCGCGGTAGCCCTCGGTGCGCGCTTCGCTGAAGGCGATGTCGGTGCCGGGCGAGGCCATTGAGGCGAGCGTGAAACGCACGGCGTCCGTACCGAAGCGCTCGATGATCTCGATGGGGTCGATGACGTTGCCTTTGGTCTTGGACATCTTTTCGCGATTGGCGTCGCGGACGAGGGCGTGGATGTAGACGGCTTTGAATGGGACCGCTTCCGCAAGCGTGCGCGGGGAGCCGTCGGGCATGGGCACGTCGAGCATGAAGTGGCAGCCGAGCATGATCATGCGGGCCACCCAGAAGAAGAGGATGTCAAACCCGGTGACCAGCAGCGATGTGGGATAGAAGGCGGCGAGCGCGGGCGTCAGCAGTGGCGAGCCCGAGTCCGGCGTGCGGTTGGGCCAGTCGAAGACGGTGAAGGGCAGCAGGCCCGAGGAGAACCACGTGTCTAAAACATCTGTCGACTGCTCGATGTGCGTGGAGCCGCAGGTGGAGCAGGCGGTGGGTGTCGAGCGAGCGACGGTGATGTGGCCGTCGGGGCAGAACCATGCGGGGATGCGATGGCCCCACCAGAGCTGGCGGGAGATACACCAGTCGTGGAGGTTGTTCATCCACTCCATGTAGGTTTTGGTGTACATCTCGGGGGTGAAGCGGATGTGGCCAGCTTTGACGGCCTCAATGGCGTTTTCGGCGATGGAGTTTCTTTCACCCCACCCATTCGCGCTCCCGCGAGCGGGATCACGCATAGATGGGGCACCCGAAGAATGTTCTCCGCCACCGGGCGTTTCCGGCTTTTTATTAACGGCGAGGAACCACTGTAGCGAGAGGCGTGGCTCAATCACTGCGCCGGAGCGCTGCGAGAGCGCGATGGCGTGGGTGTGATCTTTGACGGCGACCAGCAGACTGGCGGCTTCGAGGTCGGCAACAATTCTCTCGCGCGCGGCGAAGCGGTCGAGGCCATGGTAAGGCGAGCCGGGCAGGCTGATGTGCGCGGTCTCGTCCATGATGAGCAGCGAGGGAAGCGAGTGGCGCTGGCCGATGGCGAAGTCGTTGGGGTCGTGCGCAGGCGTGACCTTGACGGCGCCGGTGCCAAACTCGGGGTTGGCCCAGTCGTCGGCGAGGATGGGAATCTCGCGTGCTGGTTCTCCAGAAACGGCGCTAAGCGGCAACGCGATCAGCTTGCCGATGGCGTCTTTGTAGCGCGCATCGTTGGGGTTTACGGCGACGGCGACGTCGCCCAGCATGGTCTCAGGACGTGTGGTGGCGATGACGATGGAGCCCGATCCATCGGCGAATGGGTAGCGGACATGGTAGAGCTTGGCGGGGCGCTCCTCGTGCGTGACTTCAAGATCGCTGACGGCGGTCTGCTGCACGGGGTCCCAGTTGACGATGTAGGCGCCGCGATAGATGAGCCCCTGCTCCCACAGGCGGATGAAGGCTTCCTTGACCGCGGTTGAGAGCCGCTCGTCCATGGTGAAGTACTCGCGCGCCCAATCTACACTCACGCCCAGACGTTTCATCTGGTCAAAAATGGCGGAGCCGTACTGGCGCTTCCAGTCCCAGACGCGCTGCTCGAAGGCTTCGCGGCCGAGGGCCTTGCGGCTGGTGCCCTCGGCGGCGAGCTGGCGCTCGACCATCATCTGCGTGGCGATGCCGGCGTGGTCGGTGCCGGGCACCCAGAGCGCGACCTCTCCCAGCATGCGGTGCCAGCGCACGAGGATGTCCATCTCGGTCTGGTTGAGCATGTGGCCCATGTGCAGGCGGCCGGTGACGTTGGGCGGCGGAAGCAGGATGGTGAAGGCGTTCGAGGGTAGCTGGTCGGGCGAGCCCGGTGTGGGCACGTCGAAGAGACGCTCGCGGGACCAGCGCTCGGCCCACTGCTGCTCGATGAGCGGGGGATCGTAGGCCTTGGGGAGCTGGTTGGCGGGTGCGGCGTCGGGCGCGCCGTTGAGAGGAGCTTCACGCTGGATTGGGCGCTTGATTTCCCGCGCGTTGCGGGAGTTTTCCTGGGGATTTTTTGCGGACATGATGTGAGTTTAAGGGTAGCATTCGCGATGCCGCGCAGCCTGCCGCGGATGGGTGAATGCTTGCTGCGCTGGTTGCGCTCGCGTAGGTTGGTAGGTATGCAGGAATACTGTCATCGCTGCGGTGGAGAGCTTTCTGCGGAGCGCGGCGAGACGCCGTTTTGCCCGCAGTGCGGCGCGCCGCAACTGACGCTGGCGCTGGAGCAGCAGTCGGTGGAGGCGGGTGGCGTACCGGAGGGCGGCGCAGTGGCCAGCACCGGAGCGGTGCCGCCGCCGATGCCGCGTGGGGTGGATTGGCGGGTTGCGATCCGTTACGCGGCGGGCGTGGCCGTGGTGGGTTCTCTGTTGAGTCTGGCGGCGGCGAAGATCGATGTGCTGTCGCTGCCCAGCTTGCTGTGGATCGTGAGCGCGTCGATGATCACTCTGGGGCTCTACCAGAGGCGACTGCCGGCGGCGCGGATCGACGCGGCGATTGGCGCGCGGATTGGCGTGGTGGTGGGGCTGTGCCTGGCGCTGGGGCTGGCGGCGTCCATGGCCGGGTGGGGTCTGGTGGAACGGTACGCGCTGCACGGCATGGGCGACTTCGACGCTGACGTGGCCGCGCGCGTGGCGCTGGCGCTGAAGCAGGCGGAGCAGCAGGCGGCCGCGCAGCAGCAGCCTGTACCGGCGTGGCTCGCCGGCTTTATGGGGTCGCCCGAGGTGCGTGCGGGCGCGATGCTGACGGGCTATGCGATGCTTGCGGCACTGCTGATGGTGATATCGGCCGTGGGCGGGGCATTCGGCGGGCTGCTGCGGATGCGGCGACGGTAGCTGGGGCGCGCTCTTTGCACGGAGCAGGCTGATATCATCAGCAGCGAAGGATTTCGCACGAGATTGAGCCTATGAGCGATATGGATGCGGTAAAAGCGGCGCCGAAGCTGCGCGAGAAGGGCCGGCTGATGTCGGCCTCGGAGATTGAGCGCACCCTGGTGCGGCTGGCGCACGAGATTGTGGAGAAGAATGACGGCGCGGCCAACATCGGCCTGGTGGGCATCAAGCGGCGCGGCGTGCCGCTGGCGGAGCGCATCGGCAAGCTGATTGGACAGATTGAGAAGAGGCCCGTGGATGTGGGCGTGCTCGACATCAGCTTCTATCGCGACGATCTTTCGACCGATGGCCCGCGGCCCACGGTGAAGCAGGGCGAGCTGGGCTTTGACGTCACTGGCCGCGACATCATCCTGATGGACGATGTGCTGTATACGGGACGCACGGTGCGCGCGGCGCTGGATGCGCTGTTCGACCACGGCCGTCCGAAGTCGGTGCAGCTTTTAGTCCTGATCGATCGCGGGCACCGCGAGCTGCCGGTGATGGCGGCGTATGTAGGCCGTATGGTGCCGACCTCGCGGCGCGAGATCATTGAGGTGAAGCTGAACGAGGTGGACGGCAACGAGCAGGTGCTGCTGGTGGAGCTGGTGGACTGAAGCGATTGGTGCGGGCGCGGAGCGAGGTCAGAGCGCGGAAGCTGAGGACATAAGAATCGTGGGAACTGGGACGAGAGAGGCTGCGGCGCGAGAGGGCGCGGCGGCCTTTTTTTCTGCACGGGAGAATGCGGCCGGCGAGGCGGAGGGAAACCTCTATCATCCGGGATCGCTGCTGAGTGTCGAGCACCTGAGCGTGGCGGATGTGGCGGAGATTCTGACGGCGACGGCGGAGCTGGAGGCGATGTCGCGCGAGAAGAGAGCGCAGGTCCTCGCCGGGCGGACGCTGGCGCTGCTGTTTTATGAGTCGAGCACCCGGACGCGGACGAGCTTTGAGCTAGCGGCAAAGAGCCTGGGCGCGATGACCACGCTGGTGAGCGACAAGAGCTCGTCGATTGAAAAGGGCGAGAGCCTGAAGGACACCGGACTGACGCTGCGCGCATTAGGTGCAGAGGCAATCGTGCTGCGGCATCCGGCCAGCGGCTCGCCGGAGCTGCTGGCGCGCGTGACCGGGCTGCCGGTGCTGAACGCAGGCGACGGCATGCACCAGCATCCGACACAGGCGCTGCTGGACCTGCGAACGATACTCAAACGACTTGGCCTGCTGCGATTGGGACGTGATGCTGCGCCGGTGACGGCGACCACGCTGAATGGCGTGACGGTGGTGATTACGGGTGACATCCGGCACAGCCGCGTGGCGCGGTCGAATGCGATGTTGCTGCCGCGGCTGGGCGCGAAGGTGATTCTGTGCGGGCCGGTGGAGCTGCTGCCGGAGGAGGCTGCGCAGTTGCTGGCTGGCGTAAAGCTGCCGGGCGGTGCGGGGATCGAGATAGAGAGGAACTTCGATGCGGCGCTGGAACGGGCTGGCGTGGCGATGATGCTGCGCATTCAGAAGGAGCGGCTGCTGGGAACGGCATTGAATCTGGGCGAATATGTCGCGCGGTATCAGATGAACGAGGCGCGGCTGGCGCGGTATCCGAAGCTGCTGGTGATGCATCCCGGGCCGATCATCCGCGGCCTCGAGATTGCGGGCGAGGTGGCGGATTCGCCGCAGTCGGCGATTGAGGAGCAGGTGGCGCAGGGGCTCGCGGTGCGTAGAGCGGTGCTGGTGCGGGCGCTGGGAGCAAGACGGTGAACGAACTGCTGATTACGGGCGGACGGGTGGTCGATCCGGCGAGCGGAGTTGACGCGCTGCGGGATGTGCTGGTGCGCGATGGAAAGATCGCGGCCGTGGAAGAACCGGGCGGGCTCACGGGAATCAAGCTACCGGAAGAGGGCCAGATCAATGCGACGGGGCGCATTGTCGCGCCGGGGTTCATCGATGTGCATGTACATCTGCGCGAGCCGGGGCAGACCCACAAAGAGACAATTGCAACGGGCACGGCGGCGGCTGCGGCGGGTGGATTCACGACCGTGGTTGCGATGCCCAACACGACGCCGGTGAACGATGCTGTCGATACGCTGCGCTGGATGCTGGATGCGGCGCGCGGTGCGGCGGTGCATCTGCTGGCCATGCCGGCGGCGACGGCGGGTTCGATGGGGGAGCGCGTGACGGACTTTGCCGCGCTGGTGAAGGCAGGCGCGGTCGGGTTTACGGACGACGGCAAGCCGGTACTCGAAGATGAGATGATGCGGGCGGCGCTCGTCAGCGCGGCACGGCTGGGCGTGCCGGTAAGTCAACATGCCGAGGACACGCGGCTGACGGGTGGCTGCAGCATGAACGCCGGGGCAGTGGCATTTCGTCTGGGCCTGCGCGGCATGTCCATCGAAGCGGAGTCGCGCATCGTCGAGCGTGACATCCGGCTGCTGGAGGAGATTGAGCGCGCGGAGGGCGTGCGGCCGCATCTGCATGTGCAGCATGTGTCGACTGCAAAGGCGCTCGATGCCATCAAGTCCGCGAAGGCGCGTGGGCTCCACGTGACCTGCGAGGCGGCGCCACATCACTTCACGCTGACCGAGGAGGCAATCGGCGAGTACAACACCAACGCGAAGATGAATCCGCCGCTGCGCGCGGAGGCGGACCGCAGAGCGCTGGTCGCTGCTCTGCTGGATGGCACGGTGGACTGCATTGCGACGGACCACGCTCCGCACGCGAGCCATGAGAAGGAAGTCGAGTTTGAGCGCGCCCCAAACGGGATCACGGGTCTTGAAACGGCCCTGGGCCTCGCGCTGCGCATGCTGCATAAAGAGAACGGCCTTCCGCTCACTCGCATTATCGAACTGATGACCGCGCGGCCGGCGGAGGTGATTGGCCTGAAGGACCGCGGGGCACTACGCGTGGGCGCAGTGGCCGACATTACAGTCTTCGATGCGGGCGCTGAGTGGCAGTTCCGCGCGCGCGACTCGCGGTCGATGTCGAAGAACACGCCGTTCGACGGCGCTGAGATGCTGGGACAGGTGAAGGCGACGATCTGCGCGGGACGTGTGGTCTACCGCGGCTAATCCAGCGCTGAGATTCCAGCAGAATTTTTCTTTACGATGCGGCGCCGAGCGGCGGATGCGAGGCGATGGAGTCAGACGCGGGGCTGGGCATCGGCGTTGGCGCGGAAGGTGTGGAGGCCTGCGCGGGTGCGCTCGAAGCCGTAGTTGCCGACGGCGCGGTGGCGGACGGTGCGGATGCCTTGCTCTTGAAACATTGGCGGCAGAGGACGGGCCGGCCCTGCGTGGGCTTGAAGGGCACGGTGGTGGAGACGCCACACTCGGAGCACTCGGTGCGCGTCTCGGTGCGCGAGATGCCGGCGGCAGCGGGACCGCTGCCGGGGGCGGGTGCCTGGGCGCCATGGGCGCGGCGCGACTTGCAGGGCTTGCAGCGCTTGGGGTCGTTCTTGAACTGTTTGTCCTGGAAGAAAAGCTGCTCGCCCGCGGTGAAGATGAATTCACCGCCGCAGTCAACGCAGGTCAGGATTCTGTCTGTATATTCCATTGCCGCTTCTCCCATTTCGTATGGAACACCATCGAGTCCGCGGCGCGGCGGTCCCTTGCGCGTCCAGCGAACGGTCCAGCTTTGAAGCGTGCGATGCGTACTGCGATGCCGCGGGGAGGGGTCGGCACTTCATGGTTTGCCGGAGAAGCCGATCGGAGATTCTCGCTTCACCGGGGCCGGCGGACCGAAGGGGAGTGGTCCTGCAGGCGATTTTTGTTTTGAGGAGGGCCGCCTCGAGTGTGCGCGGCGACCCTCTCCGGTTAGTCCTGCTCCTTGCGAATCTTCTTGCGATTGCGCTTGCGGGCCAGTGCTTCTTTCACCCGCCGCTTCTCGCCAGGCTTGAGATAGAAGGAATGACGCTTGACCTCTTTGATGATGTCTTCCGTCTGGACCTTGCGCTTGAAACGACGGAGCGCATTCTCCAGAGGCTCGCCTTCCTGTAAACGAATCTCTGCCAAAGGGTATTACACCTCCAAACCGTGCCGAATGGGCAGACTTCAGAATAGCGCACAATCGATGCCATGCAAGAGGTTTGTGCGGGGATTTGCAGTGCTTTGGCGAGCGCCGGTATGCTGCGTGGAGGTTGTCCATGACCCCTTCCTCCGAGCCATTTCTGTCGCCGCCCCAGGACGATGCGCTGGTGCGGGCGCGCACCATGCTGGGCGAGTTTGAGCTGACGGTGTGCACCGATGGCAGCTATCTGCTGGATGGCGGAGCCATGTTCGGTGTGGTGCCCAAGACGCTGTGGCAGAGGCGGATACATGCGGATGAGAACAACAACGTCCGCCTGGGGCTGAATACGCTGATCGTGCGCACGGGCCGGCAGACGGTCGTGATTGAGACGGGCATAGGCAACAAGCAGACGCCCAAGATGCGGGAGATCTTCCGCAATCAGGCCCTGCTGCCGCAGTCGCTGGCGGCGGCGGGAGTGCGGCCGGAGGAGGTGGACATCGTGATCAATACCCACCTGCACTTCGACCACTGCGGCTGGAACACGACTCTGCATCCGGACGGCCGCGTCACGCCGACTTTCCCCAACGCGCGCTACTTCGCG
The DNA here is from genome assembly GCA_963766975.1 of uncultured Acidobacteriaceae bacterium. Classification (GTDB taxonomy): domain Bacteria; phylum Acidobacteriota; class Terriglobia; order Terriglobales; family Acidobacteriaceae; genus Edaphobacter. Next base: position 16,792 of record CAVYCF010000006.1, on the reverse strand, counting down.
CACCGGGGCGAGGTGGAGCACGGGCATCTGCAATTGGACCGCGACAAGGTCAGCTATATCTCGGCGAACTACGATCCGCTGGTGGAGAGCGGGCAGATGACGCTGATTGACGAGGCCTTTCTGGCGGCGGGTGGCGAGATCTGCGACGGCGTGCGGGTGGAGGTGTTTCCAGGCCACACGGCGCAGATGATGGCGGTGCACCTGTCGCCACCGCGCGCGGTGGAGGCGCGACCGGCTGGCGGCAATGCGCCTCATGCCTGCTACATCGGCGACCTGCTGCCGACGACGCATCACCTGGACCCGACATGGGTGATGGGGTACGACCTCGATCCAGTCCGGTGTATCGAGGAGCGCAAGCGGTTCTATGCGCGGGCTATCCCGGAGCAGTGGCTGGTCGCGTTCACGCATGACCATGACCGGCCGCTGGCACGGGTCGCGCTGAATGAGAAGGGCAAGCCGGTGGTGGCGGAGATATAAATTCAGCTATCTTCGCCGGTGGATGTTTCGCTCACGACTAGAGCGCTGACTTCTCATTCGCCTTCGCAATCGGCACGGTGAAGGTGAAGACGGAGCCGTGGCCGAGCTGGCTGGTGACGGAGATCGTGTCCGCCGTGCGCGTTGACGATGGCGCGGGCGATGGCCAGCCCCATGCCGGTGCCGGAGATGCGCTGGCGCTGCCCTTGTCCGCGGTAGAACTTGTCGAAGATCATCTGCTGCTCGAAGGGGTCGATGCCGTTGCCGCGGTCGGCGACGGAGATGGCGAGGAATTCGCCCTGCGGCTCGGCGGTGACAAAGATGGGCTGGTCGGGCGGCGAGTATTTGACGGCATTGCCCAGCAAGTTCGCCAGCACCTTGCCGATCCACGCTGCGTCCGCGAGGACCGTGGGCAGCGAGGCTGAAAGCGTGACGCGGAACTCACGCTGCGGGCAGGTGAGGCGGCACTGCGCCACGGCGGGTTCCACCAGATCGGCGACGCGATGCGGGCGACGGTCAAGATGCACCTTCTGCGCATCGAGCTGCGCCATCTCGACCGCCTGCTCGATGAGGTGGTTCAGCCGGTCGGACTCTTCATCGATGACGGTGAGCAGTTCGTGCCGCGCGGGCGGGTCGAGCGCGGTAGGCTCCTCGAGCAGCGCGGTGATGGATGCCTTGATGCAGGTGAGCGGCGTGCGCAGCTCATGGGTCACGGAGTCGAGCAGGGCGGTGCGCAGGCGTTCGGTCTCTTTGGCGGCCTCGGAGCGCGCGCTGGTTTCGAGGGCCTCGGCGCGTTCGATGGACATGGAGACCAGGCCGCTGAGGGCTTCCATGGTCTCGCGCGAGAGCGGCGTGGCCTCAAGCAGCAGCGCGCCTGCGGGGCGCACGCCGATGCGCAGCGGGATCGCGGCAGGATAGCCGTCCTGCGGGCGGGCGGAAGATGGGCAGGTTCATGGCTCGCGCAGATCGCGGACGATCTCGGCGCGTGGGCGGTCGAGTAGGTCGAAGTATCGGCGTCCGGACTGCCACTGGATGTGCGGACTGGAGATGCGCTTGGGGTCGGAGAGGTAGATGCGGTCGCCTTCGCAGATGTAGAGCGTGACGGCGGGCGAGTTGAAGGCGCTGGCCACGGAGGAGGGGATGAAGTTGAAGAGCTGGGCTGACGTTCTCCGGCTGCAGCAACTGGCGGCCGAGGCGGTAGAGCATCTCGGACTCGCGGCGGCGGGCGTTGGCCTCCTCGGACTCTTCGCGGATGCGCGCGGCGAGGTGCGCGGCATAGATGGCGGTGCCGAGGAAGGCGAAGAGCGCGACCCAGTTCTGCGTGTCGGCGATGGTGAAGGTGTTGACGGGCGGGAGGAAGAAGTAGTTGAAGAGGATGGTCGCGGCGATGGAGGCGCCGACGGCGTAGCGCAGGCCCCACGTTGCCGGCCAGCACCAGCACCAGCATCAGCATGGTGAGCGCGACGGTGGTGTGGTTGGCGTGGAAGACGTTGAGGTAAAGGACGGTGATGCCGGCCAGAGCAACGATGACGAGGAGCCAGCGGAATGCCTCGACTGAGGCGGCGCGTGTACACAGTGGGATTCTAGCTGGCGCGCGCGTTTGAGGCGTGAAGGACTTACGATCTTTTTACGGGTTTCGCCGCTATAAAGGAGAGGGTGCGGTGTGCGCGCGATGCGCAGCAAGCCTGAAAGGCTTAGGGGCATGGGCTCGGCGATCCATACGAAAAGCCCGGAGGAATGGCTGGCGCGGCTGAGGGCGAGAAGCGCGGGCGGTTCAAGATCTTCCTGGGCTATGCGCCGGGCGTGGGCAAGACCTTCAGCATGTTGAGCGAGGCGATGCGCCGCAACAGCCGCGGCGAAGATGTCGTGATCGGCATTGTGGAGACGCATGGGCGCGCGCGCACGGCGGAGCTGGCGGCGCAGCTGGAGCAGGTGCCGCGCAAGCAGATGGAGTACAAAGGCACGCTGTTTGAGGAGATGGATGTGGACGCGATCCTCGCGCGCAGGCCGCGAGGTGGTGCTGATCGACGAGCTGGCGCATACCAATATCGAAGGCAGCCTGCACGCCAAGCGCTACCAGGACGTGCTGCAGATTCTGGAGGCGGAGATCGACGTGCTCTCCACGCTGAACATCCAGCATGTGGAGAGCATTACGCCGCGGGTGCAGAGCCTGACCGGCATCACGGTGCGCGAGACGGTGCCGGACTGGGTGCTGGACCGCGCGGACGAGATTGTGCTGGCGACCTGACTCCGGAGGCGCTGGTGCACGCGCATGAGCCGCGGCGATATCTATCCGCAGGAGCGGGTGGAGCGGGCGCTGAGCAACTTCTTCCGCCGGGGCAATCTGATTGCACTGCGCGAGATGGCGCTGCAGCGGGTGACGCGCGCGGTGGACCGCACGCTGGACGATTATGTGAAGCGCAAGAAGCTGAGCGGCAACTGGCAGGTGGCCGAGCGGGTGGCGGTGTGCATCAGCGCGAACCCGGAGTCGCGCGACCTGATTGCGCGCGGGGCGCGCATGGCGGAGGCGATGAGTGCGGAGTTCTTCGTGCTGTACGTGGAGAGCGAGCCGGAGATAAGCGACGAGAAGCGGCGAGCGCTCGAAGGCGAATATTCAGTTTGCGGAGAACGTGGGCGCGCAGGTGGTGCGGCTGAAGGGCAAGAGCGTTCCGGCGGCGACGGCCGAATATATTGCGAAGAACCGGATTACGCAGGTGATCTTCGGCCGGTCGGCGGTGAAGGGCTGGAAGAAGTATCTTTACTATCTGGCGCTGCAGCAGTTTATGCGCGATGCGCCGCATGTGGACGTGCACATTGTGACGCAGATGGCGAAGTGAAGAGTATAGGTAGTGCAGCGATGCGGATTCTGGTAGTGGATGATGAGCCGCAGATCACGCGGGTGCTGCGCACTTCGCTGCAGAGCAACGGGCATGAGGTGACGGTGGCGCAGGACGGCGTCGAGGCGCTGGAGCTGTTCCTCAAGGTGCAGCCGGAGCTGGTGATCACCGACCTGGCGATGCCGGGGATGGACGGCATCGAGCTGACGCGCGAGATCCGCGAGCGGTCGAGGTGCCGGTGATTGTGCTGAGCGTGCGCGGCAATGATGCCTCCAAAGTTGCGGCGCTTGATGAGGGCGCGGACGACTACATCACCAAGCCGTTCAGCATTCAGGAGCTGCTGGCGCGGGTGCGGGTGCAGACGCGGCGCATGGCGACGGCCGAGACGCAGGAGCGTGATTGATCTGGGCGACTTCCGCATCGATGTCGAGCGGCACCAGGTGACGGTGAGCGGGCAGGAGGTTCACCTGACGCCGAAGGAGTTCGACCTGATGGTGTACTTCGCGCGCAACGCGGACCGCGTGCTGACGCACAAGACGCTGCTGCGGGCGATCTGGGGCGCGGCGGGTGTGGACCAGCCGGAGTATCTGCGGGTGCTGGTTGCGCAGCTGCGAAGAAGATCGAGCCGGGCGGCGAGCCGAGGTACATGCTGAGCGAGCCGTGGGTCGGCTATCGGCTAAGCCCGACGGGCGAAGGCAACGCGCACGAAGAAGTGAGCGAGTCGGCGAGTTAGCTGGCCAACAAGCCCTGGACCTTCGCGTTCGCCTCCTTAACGAAATCTTGACGTCCTTCCTACGGACTTCCTACGTGGGTGCGACGCACACTCATGAAGGTGACACTGTCGTGCCCTCCTGGTGGGTGCGGCGGGTCAACGCAGGCGGTGCTCAGGACCGTTCGCCACAGTCGCATGACTGGGGGCGGCGGACGGTCCCGGGCCTGCCCAAGGGAGAGGCGATGAACGATCTCATCTTTGTGGCCGCGACGATTGTTTTCTTTCTGATTGCGGTGGTGTACATGAGCGGGTGCGAACGGCTGAAGGGAGGCCGCAGCGATGCTTGAAAACGTGGTGCTGTTGGCTTTGACGGCAGGTTTGCTGGTGTACCTGGTGGTCGCGCTGTTGCGGCCGGAGAAATTCTGATGACAACCAATGGATGGTTACAGATCGGTGTGTTCTTCGCGCTGGTACTGCTCGGCGGCAAAGCCCATGGGCCAGTACATGGCGCGCGTGTATGAGCGCAAGCGCACCTGGCTCGATCTGGTGCTGGTGCCTTGCGAGAAGCTGCTCTACAAGCTGACCGGCGTGGATGCTGAGCAGGAGATGCGCTGGACGGAGTACGGCGGCGCGATGCTGATCTTCAGCGCTGGCGACGCTGCTGCTGACCTACGCGGTGGAGCGGCTGCAGCATGCGATTCCGCTATGGAACCCGCAGCACTTCGCGGCGGTTGAGCCGTACCTCGCGTGGAACACGGCGGCATCGTTTACCACCAACACCAACTGGCAGGCCTACGTGCCTGAGCAGACGATGAGCTACCTGACGCAGATGTTCGGGCTGGCGACGCACAACTTCTGGTCGGCCGCGGTGGGCATGGCGCTTGGCGATCGCGTTTATCCGCGGCATCTGCGCGGCGCGAGACGAAGACGCTGGGCAACTTCTGGGTGGACCTGACGCGCGGCACGCTATGGGTGCTGCTGCCCATGTGCCTGGTCTATGCGCTGGCGCTGGTGTCGCCAGGGCGTGATCCAGAACTTCAAGCCGTACGACACGGCCACGCTGGTGGAGAAGCAGACATGTAACCACCACAGGCACAGATGGCAAGCCAGTCGACGACGGTGTTGACGACGCAGACGATCGCCGCAGGGGCCGGTGGCCTCGCAGGAGGCGATCAAGATGCTGGGCACCAACGGCGGCGGCTTCTTCAATGCGAACTCGGCGCATCCGTTTGAGAACCCCACGCCGCTGACCAACCTGATGCAGATGGTCTCCATCTTCCTGATTCCGGCAGGGCTGTGCGTCACGCTGGGCCGTATGGTGGGATCGCCGAAGCATGGCTGGGCGGTGTTTGCGGCGATGAGCGGTGCTGTGGTTCGCCGGCGTGCTGACCTGCTACTGGGCGGAGGCGCAGCCGAATCCGCTGCTGCATGGCGTGGACCAGCACGCGATCGCGATGGGCGATGCGCAACAGGCCGGCGGCAACATGGAGGGCAAGGAGGTCCGCTTCGGCATTGCGAACTCCGCGCTGTTCGCCACCGTTACGACGGACGCGAGCTGCGGCGCGGTGAACGCCATGCATGACTCGCTTATGCCGCTGGGCGGGCTGGTGCCGCTGGCCAACATCCATGCTGGGCGAGATCATCTTCGGCGGCGTGGGCGCGGGCATGTACGGCATGCTGATCTTCGTCATCCTCACGGTGTTTATCGCGGGGCTGATGGTGGGCCGCACGCCGGAGTACCTGGGCAAGAAGGTGGAGGCGTTCGACGTGCAGATGTCGATGCTCTACTTCCTTATCTTTCCGGTGATGATCCTCGGCTTCTCGGCGATCGCGGTGCTGTCGCCGACCTTCGGGCACGTCGAGCCTGTCGAACCACGGGCCGCATGGACTGTCGCAGATCCTGTATGCGTATACGTCCGCGGCAGGCAACAACGGCTCGGCGTTTGCGGGGTTGAACGCGAACACGCACTGGTACAACTCCACGCTGGGCATCACGATGCTGGCGGGCGTTTCCTGATGATTGTGCCGATGCTGGCGGTGGCGGGAAATCTGGCGACCAAGAAGATCGCGCCGCCGAGCCTGGGGACGTTTCCGGTGACGTCACGCTGTTTACGGTGCTGCTGACGGGCGTGATCGTGATCGTCGGCGCGCTGACGTTCTTCCCGGCGCTGAGCCTGGGGCCGATTCTCGAGCATCTGTTGCTGCGCGCGGGACAGAGTTTTAGCTAAGACACGGGCTTCGCGTGATGGTGAGTTGAGGGCAAGAGGGAGATTGCAATGACGGATTCGATCAGCATGACGATGAAGCGGTGCCGACGCGCCGGCGAGGGCCGCGGCAGAGAGCCTCAGCGGGCAGCAGCAACAGGGAAGGCACTCCGGCGCGGAAGAAGCGGGCAATCTGTTTGATCGGCGCGATTGTGACGCCGGGCGGCGGTGGACTCGCTGAAGAAGCTGAACCCGCGCGCGATGGCGAAGAACCCGGTGATGTTTGTGGTCGAAGTGGGCAGCGTGGTGACGACGCGCTGCTGCTGCTTCGAGCATGGCGGGCCACTTCGGCTTCAACCTGCAGATCACGCTGTGGCTGTGGTTCACGGTGCTGTTCGCGAACTTTGCCGAGGCGATGGCGGAGGGGCGCGGCAAGGCGCAGGCCGACGCGCTGCGCAAGGCGAAGTCCGAGACGACGGCGTACAAGCTGCAGGCGAATGGCGAGGTGGAAGAGGTCCCGAGCTCGCAGCTGCGCGTGGACGATAAGGTGCGCGTGGTCGCGGGGCAGATGGTTCCCGGCGACGGCGAGGTGATTGACGGCGTGGCGTCGGTGGATGAGTAGCGCGATCACGGGCGAGAGCGCGCCGGTGATCCGCGAGGCGGGCGGCGACCGGTCGGCGGTGACGGGCGGCACGCGCGTGCTGACGCGACGTGATCGTGGTGCGCATCACGGCGAACCCGGGCGAGACGTTTCTCGACCGCATGATTGCGCTGGTGGAAGGCGCGGAGCGGCAGAAGACGCCGAACGAGATTGCGCTGAATATTCTGCTGGCCGGGCTGACGATCATCTTCCTGCTGGCGGTGGTGACGCTGCAGCCGTATCGCGGTCTACTCCGGCGCGCCGCAGACGGTGTTTGTGCTGATCTCGCTGCTGGTGTGCCTGATCCCGACGACCATCGGCGGGCTGCTCTCGGCGATCGGCATTGCGGGCATGGACCGGCTGGTGCAGCACAATGTGCTGGCGGTCAGCGGGCGCGCGGTGGAGGCGGCGGGCGACGTGAACACGCTGCTGCTGGACAAGACGGGCACGATCACGCTGGGCAATCGGCAGGCGTCGGAGTTCCTGACCGCGGCGGGCGTCTCCAGCGAAGAGCTGGCGGATGCGGCGCAGCTCTCGTCGCTGCCGGATGAGACGCCGGAGGGCCGGTCGATTGTGGTGCTGGCGAAGGAGCAAGTATGGCCTGCGCGGGCGCGAGCTGGCCGGGCTGAACGCGGAGTACATTCCCGTTCAGCGCGCTGACGCGGATGTGCGGCGTGGACATGGACGGCCGCAGCATCCGCAAGGGCGCGGCGGATGCGATTGCGAATTATCTGAAGGAGAACGGGCTCGATTCTGCCGGATGAAGTGCGCGCGACGGTGGAGCAGGTGGCGCGCGCACGGCGGCACGCCGCTGGTGGTGGCGGAGAATGGCCGCGCGCTGGGCGTGATCCACCTGAAGGACATCGTGAAGGGCGGCATGAAGGAGCGCTTCGAGCAGCTGCGCGCGATGGGCATCAAGACGATCATGATCACCGGCGACAATCCGCTGACCGCGGCGGCGATTGCGCGCGAGGCGGGCGTCGATGACTTTCTGGCCGAGGCGAAGCCGAAGGACAAGATGGACCTGATCAAGCGCGAGCAGGCGCAGGGCAAGCTGGTGGCGATGACGGGCGACGGGACCAACGACGCGCCGGCGCTGGCGCAGGCCGACGTAGGCGTGGCGATGAACTCGCGGCACGCAGGCGGCGAAGGAGGCGGGCAACATGGTCGACCTCGACTCCAACCCGACCAAGCTGATCGAGATTGTGGGCATCGGCAAGCAGCTGCTGATGACGCGCGGCGCGCTGACCACGTTCTCCATCGCCAACGACGTGGCGAAGTATTTTGCGATTATTCCGGCGATGTTTGCGGGCGTCTTTCCGGTGCTGGCGGCGGTGAACATCATGCGGCTGAGGACGCCGGAGTCGGCGATCCTTTCGGCGGTGATCTTCAATGCGCTGATCATCGTTGCGCTGATTCCGCTGGCGCTGCGCGGCGTGAAGTACACGCCGATGTCCGCGGCGGCGCTGCTGCGCGGAACCTGTTGATCTATGGGCTGGGCGGCATTGTCGCGCCGTTCCTGGGGATCAAGCTGATCGACATGGTAATTGGTGTGCTGCATCTGGGCGTAGTTGCAGGGAGCAGGAATTAGGAAACAGGGAACAGAGGTTGAGTGATGAAAAAGCATATTGTGACGTCGATTCTGTATACGGTGAGTGACGGCGGTGCTGCTGGGGCTTGTATATCCGCTGGCGGTTACGGGGATGGCGAGGGTCATGTTTCCCAAGCAGGCGAACGGCAGCCTGATTACGCGCGCGGATGGGACTGTCGTCGGGTCGCGGCTGATCGGGCAGACGTTTGCAGGCCCGGGCTATTTCTGGTCGCGGCCTTCGGCGGCGGGCAACGGTTACGATGCGTCGAACTCAGGCGGATCGAACTACGCACCGACCAATGCTGCGCTGGCGACGCGCGTGACAGGGACTGTGCAGACGCTGAATCCGAAGGGGACGAATGCGGCGGTGCCGATCGACCTGGCGACGGCGTCGGCCTCGGGACTGGATCCGGACATTACGCCGGCGGCGGCTTACTACCAGGTCTCGCGTGTCGCTGCAGAGCGGCAAGATGAGCGAGGACGCAGTGCGCACGCTGGTGGCCTCGCATGTCACGCCGAGGCAGTTTGGGCTTCTGGGCGAGCCGCGGGTGAATGTGCTGGAGCTGAACCTCGCGCTGGACGATGCGGCTGGGAAGAAGTGATCGTGCAGCAAGTTTGGGTTGGCGTTCGCTAACTCTGTCCTGAAGCACTACGATTAAGGTCTGCGCATGTTGCGTAGACCTTTTCTTTTGCGTGAGGCCGATGGCGGAGTTGAGACAGCGAGCGGTGGTGCTGCTGAGCGGTGGGCTGGACTCGGCGACGGTGCTGGCGATGGCGCGCGCCGAGGGCTTCGACGCGTATGCGCTCTCGTTCTCTTACGGCCAACGGCATGTGTGGGAGCTGGAGTGCGCGCGCCGGGTCGCGGCGGCGCTCGGTGCCAAGGAACATCGCACCGCTGAGATCGACCTGCGCGCCTTCGGCGGGTCGGCTCTGACGGCGGAGATCGACGTGCCCAAGGGCCGCAGCGAAGAGGAGATGACCGGCGAGATTCCCATCACCTACGTTCCTGCGCGCAATACGATCTTTCTCTCCTTTGCGCTGGCGTGGGCGGAGGTGCTGGGCTCAAGCGACATCTTCCTCGGCGTCAATGCGCTCGATTACAGCGGCTATCCAGACTGCCGGCCGGAGTTCATCGAGGCCTTCGAGCGGCTGGCCAACCTGGCGACCAAGGCAGGCGTGGAGGGTCGGCAGCGGCTGAAGATCCATACACCGCTGATCGCGCTGACCAAGGCGCAGATCATCGAGCGAGGCATTGCGCTGGGGGTCGACTACGGGCTGACGAGCAGCTGCTACGATCCTTCGGCGGCGGGCGAGCCGTGCGGCGCGTGCGACTCGTGCGTGCTGCGGCAGAAGGGCTTTCGCGAGAACGGCACCAGCGATCCGCTGAAGTACCAGCGAGCCAGCAAGTCAGCGAGGTAGCAAGTCAGCAGAATGGAGCGCGAGCGGCTTTGAGCTACACCGTAAAGGAGATCTTCTACACGCTGCAGGGCGAGGGCGCGCAGGCGGGGCGAGCGGCGGTCTTCTGCCGGTTTGCGGGATGCAACTTATGGTCCGGCCGCGAGCAGGATCGAGCATCAGCCGTGTGCCAGTTCTGCGATACGGACTTCGTAGGCACAGGGCCGGATGGCGGCAAGTTCGCCACTGCGGAGGCGCTGGCGGAGCGGATCGCGCAGTGCTGGGGTGCGGCAGCTGGTAACCGCTTCGTCGTGTGCACGGGCGGCGAGCCGCTGCTGCAGCTCGACGCGGCGCTGATCGATGCGCTGCATGAGCGTGGATTCGAGATTGCGGTCGAGACCAACGGGACGATCGCTGCGCCGGCGGGCATCGACTGGATCTGCGTCAGCCCGAAGGCAGGGGCGGAGCTGGTGCAGACCAGGGGCGACGAGCTGAAGCTGGTCTATCCACAATCTGAGGCATTGCCTGAACGGTTCGTATCGCTCGCCTTCCGGCACTTCTTTCTGCAACCGATGGACGGGCCGGATCGGGCGCGGAACAGCGAACTGGCGATCCGCTACTGCATGGAGCATCCGCAGTGGCGGCTGAGCCTGCAGACGCACAAGATGGTGGGGATCCGGTGAGGGGACGACATGCCCCCCCGGGGGGGTATATCTAAGTTCCACGGATTCAGTTCGTTGCAGCATCCTGACTCCGGCACCCTGAAAACAAAGGGCTTGGGGATAGATGATTGATTCGATGAGTCTCCCGCAACCCGCCCGTCTGGCTAGCTAACGCACCCGTCCGGCGACTCGCCCCGCCCGGCAAAGCGAGGGTTAAATGGGGCGGAGCCGCCGCGGCAAAAGAAAAGCCCGGTCGCGGTGACCGGGCCTTCCAGTTTTACTTGCTGTTTCTATTTTACCAGTTTGACCATAACTCCTATGCCACTTCTAAGTGCCTGTCTGCGAGTGAGATAGGTTCGGCGGGGGCTTGACAGGGTTTTCAGCGCTTCGGTGAGAGGCCGAACTGCACCGAGAGCGTGATGGAGCGACCAGGGAGGATGGAGACAGCATCTGCGCCGTTGAGTGGAGTGGTTGTCAGGTTTGAGTTGAACGGATCGGAGTAGGTGGTGCCGTTGGCTGGGATGGTGTTGGCAGTGATCTTGGTGGCGATGCTGTCGCCGGTAACGTTGTGCTCGTTGAGGAGGTTGTTGAAGCTGAGGCGGATCTTCGTGTTGTCAAACCGCGAGCCGCCGCGGATGGTGTAGTTGAGGAAGAGGTTGGTGAGGCTAAAGGGCGAGATGGTTGCCTCGTTGTGGAAGGCTCCATTGTCCAGACGCTGGGTTCCGACGGTCTTGTTGAAGATACCGGCGTCCCATCCGCTGTGCTGGTAGGTGAAGCCTTCGGTGAGGACATCGGACGGGGTACTGGCGACCCACAGACCGCCGGGAGTGGCGATGTTGAGGGTGGCTGTGTTCGAGGTGCAGCCAGTCGCAGAGGGGTTGCAATAGACAATCGCACTGCCGATGTACTTGGCGTCGTCGTAGCTTGCGTTCAGGTAGAGGCTGAGGCCGTGGCTGAGGGCGATGGTGCTTTCAGCTTCCACGCCCTGGGTGAGTGAGGGCGGGGTGGGGTAGTACACGGGTTCGCCGGTGTTGAGTGGAGTGAAGGAAGAGTAACCACTATCAAAGTGGATATGGAAGTAGCTCAGGTCGAAAGTGGCGTTCTTGAGTTTGAGGACGGACCCGGTCTGGTAGGTGGTGACCTTCTGCTGCTTGGGCAGCGTGGCGACTGGCGTACCAGTCGACGACTGGGTGAAGTCGAAGGTAGACGACGCGGGTGTAATGCTGCCGGTGGCGTACTGCGCGTAAGCGGACCAGTTGTTGCGGATGCGGTAGTTGCCTGCGACGGACGGGAGGGTTGCGAAGTAGCTGCCGCCGTTGGCGATGAAGCTGGCCGGGTTGTTGGTGCCCAGGCCACCGATCTTGCCGCCGTTGTCGGCATACTGTTTGGTCCCGATGGTGTAGTAGGAGAACTTGATGCCAGGCGTGATGGACAACTTTGAGATGGGGTGGAACTCGTATTCGGCGAAGGGCTGGTAGGAGTCCTGGACGAAGGTCTCCTTGAAGTTGGGGAGAAACGCATCTGTCCAATTGGTGAGCGGATCGGATGGAGCCTGGTGGCGGTTGGTGTTGGACCAGGCGTACCACATACCGGCACGCAGGATGCCGAAGTGGGAGACCTGGCTGATCTGCGAGGTCTCTCCGTAGGTGCGGTAGCTGTTGTACTTGTCGACGCCGCAGCCCTTGGCCTGGTTGACGCAGGTTGCGGTGATCTTGACGCCGAGCGTGGTGTAGGTGGTTCCGACCAGCGCCTGGTTGTCGGTGATGGGCACCGCATTGGAGTACTTCTCGGAGTTGTCGTAGTTGTAGGTATAGGGCTTGAAGTCGAAGGTCCAGCCCTTGCCCCAGTCGCTATGGACACCGACGTACTCGAAGTCCGTCGGCACATGGTAGAAGTTGTACTGGTTATTGAGGTAAAGCAGCGGGTCAGAGTTATTGGTCAGCAGGAAGTTGATGCCTGAGCCCGCGAAGGGCGCGTTGCTGCCGGTGCAGGTGTAGCCGGCCTGCGCGCCGTACATCTGGCAGCGGGTGGCGTTGAAGTTCGGGGTGTTGGCATCGAGCCAGATGACGCTGGAGAAGCCGGTGATGGTGGTGTTGCTGGAGAGCTTGTACTGCACCTGAATGTCGCCGGCGTTGCGGGTCTGGTGGTTCCAGGTCTGATAGCCGTCGGACTGCATGTGGTGAACGTCTACATTGGCGTTGAACTTCTTGCCGGGGCCGAAGCTGCCGGAGTCGTATTCACCGTCGTAGAGCTGGGTGTTGAAGGAGCCGTAGGAGAAGTTGCCGCGGATGTTCTGGACGGGCGAGAAGGGCTTGGAGAGCAGGTTGATGGAGCCGCCGAAGGGCGCATAGCCGATGGTGGAGGCGGTTCCGGGCGAGCGGTCGAAGTCGATGGAACCCAGAAACTGAGAGGGGAAGAATGCCCAGGAGTGATGCGACACGGAGTTGGTGTCGAGACCAGGGGATGCCGTCGAATTTGATGTCGTAGTCGCCGTCGGGGAAGCCGCGGAAGTAGGTCTTGGACTGGCCGAGGCCGACGCCGTTGGAGTTGGTGGTGAAGGTGCCCGGAGCCATTTCGACGGCCTCGCCATAGTCGGCGACGGGCGACATGAAGTTCTGGATCATGGTGGGGGTGATCTCGGTGCGGGCTGAGGTCTCGGAGAGCAGGGCGCCCATCGGGGCGAGCGCGCCGGCAACGGAGTTGGCCTCACTAGCCTCCACGGTGACCTCTTCGGCGACATTGCCGAGAGCAAGAGTGACGGGGACGTCGATGGGCGAACCCTCGGCCAGCCGAATCCCGTTCTTCTGGCTCGTGCTGAATCCATTGGCATCGACCTGCACGGTGTACTTGCCCGCCGTGAGGTTGGCGAAGGCGTACCTGCCCTGGCCGTCGGAGGTGGTCTTCTCGGTGGCGCCGGTGGCGTCATTGCGAACCTGGACGGCGGCGCCGGGGAGCGGCACGCCGCGAGGATCGAGGACCGTACCGCTGAGGGCTGCGCTGGACTGGGCGAGGGCGGCAGGTTGATTGGACAGCACGGCTACAACGGGCAGTGCAAGGATGAGAGCAAGAGTTATGTTCTTTGCATTGAGGGGCATACTGGATTTCCTTTGAATTGCTTTTTACGCAGAGACTGATCGGGAGGTGCCGGGTCTGGAGCACGGCATGCCGGGCACCTCAATATAGGACTGAGTTGATCGTATATAAATCAGACTATTCCAGTCCTCGATCATCCGCAAGTCTGTTTCGAGCGCGGAGGCGTTCTCAGATTGATGGCCGTATGAGGTTCGATTGAATCAACGCCGGATCAACAGGAGATGAAGACAAAGTTGCGATTTGGTTACAAATCCGGATTTTGCTGAGCTTCAACCTCGGCTTTGGGCGCGTTGCATTCCAGATGCCTCCGCCGGGGAGCAACGTCTTCGCTCGCTGCGGGCGGCGGCTAAGAAGGGCGTTTGTCGCCAGTTGCGCACCTGGCCGGTAACCGAATCTTTATGGGTTCTTCATCTCCGTTTTGCAAAACTGAAGCCCTGCTTCTTAAGTCCGAGAAACCTTCAGCACGAGCGCGTAAGCGCCTCAGCCGGCAGGCCCATTCCGCGAACACCGGGACGCGGGTCGAGCACTTTTTTTGAGGAGAGACGCATGTTCAGGCAGACGTGTATCCGTATGGCGGCGGTCCTGCTTTTTCTGGGTGTTCTGGCGGGGGGCGCGGGCGCGCAGCAGACGACCGGAGGCATTACCGGTGTTGTGACCGATCCTCAGGGGGCGACGCTGTCGGGGGCGAGCGTCACGGCGGTGAACGACCGGACCGGACTGAAGAGGACGCAGGTCTCCGGCTCTAACGGCTATTACAGCTTTGCCGACCTGCCGATCGGACCGTACACGATCACGGTGTCGCAGGACGGCTTCCAGACACAGCAGTTTCCGGGGATCGCGGTGCAACTGGACCGGACGGCGACCCTGAACATTGCGCTGGCGGTGGGCGCGACGTCGCAGACGGTGACGGTGAATGCTTCGCCACTGATGAATGCGGTGGATACGACGAACGGATATGTGCTGGACCCGGAGCAGCTGAAGAGTATTCCGCTGGCGACTGGCAGCTTTACCGGGGTAGCGATCCTCTCGCCGGGCGTGAACGCGGAGCTGCCCTCGGGGACCGGCGCCAACGATGGCCTGGGCAATCTGCCCATCTGGGCGAACGGGCAGCGCGACAGCTCCAACAGCTTCAGCCTGAATGGCGTGGACGGCAGCACGCTGTTCAACGGCAAGAGCACAAGCGAGGTGGGCTCGGCGCGCGTGATCAATTCCACCGGCGTCTCTTCGAGCACCTCCAGCACGGGCGTGATTCCGTCGGCTGCGTCGATCTACCTTGCCATCGGCGATGCGGTTCCGACGCCTGTGCCGGAGACGGTGGAAGAGGTGCGCGTGAATGCGTCGATGTATGACGCGTCGCAGGGGTCGACATCGGGCGCGCATATCGATCTGAGCACGATTACCGGCACCAACACGTTGCACGGCAGCGTCTACGGGCACCGGGGAACGAACTGGATCAACGCCGATCCGTTCTTCTATAAGAACGATCCCGCGATGCCGGCGTACCTCAAGAGTCCGGAGCTGCATCGCTATGAGGCGGGCGGATCAGTGGGTGGGCCGATCCTGAAGAACAAAGTGTTCGGGTTCGTCTCGTATGACCATCTGCATGTGTCGGACCAGTATCTCGGCAACTCATTTCTCGATGTGCCGATCGGTCTGAGCGACACGGACCGCACGGCGTCTGGTCTTGCGAACATGGTGAACGCGTCAGGGAACTTCCCCAACGCCAGTGTGCGCGGAGATCCGTTGCAGGCGTCAGACATCGACCCCACCGCACAGGCGCTGTTCAATATCCCGGCCGTGCCGGGCGAGCCGGGCAAGTGGCTGATACCGAACGACACGCAATCCAGCTCGATCACCCTGCAGCACAACTATGACGCCATCCTGCCGGGCGTGGCGCGCTTTACCGGCGACCGCGGCGTGGCCAACCTGGACTGGAATGCCACTGGCAAAGACACGGTTGCGTTCAAGTACTTCTACCAGCACGATCCGACGGTTGCGCCCTATGCGTTCTCGAGCGTGCCGGGCTTCAGTGAGCATCTGGACTCGGGCTCGCAGGTGGCAGCGATCAACAATACGTTCCTGATCAGGCCCAACCTGACCACGACGGAGAACATCGGCATCCTGCGGGAGAAGACCTGGGCCGACAATGACCAGCCGTTCGGGCCGACCAATGTCCCGGGATGCAATAATCCGTGCTTCAACACCTTCGGATCCAACTACTTCCCCGGGGTGTCGATCTATATCGTTCTGGGCGGGCAGGATGAGAACTACTTTCCCGGTAGCCACAGCATTCTGAACATCGGCCCGAACGCGGAGGGCCAGAGCTCGAACACAGGCGCGTTCCAGAACCGGCTCCAGCCCTCGGCGGACGCGGTGTGGACGCTGGGACGGCATACGGTGAGCTTCGGGGGGAGCTTCAGTTACACGCAGCTAAACACGATTGACCATCGCACCGGCAAAGGCACGATTGCGACCTCGGACCTGAGTGCGATGGTGCAGGGCTTTGTCTCGCCGGGCAGCGGCACGACGGGCTTCTACGTCACCAGCTTCGAGCAGGGCAATGCCAACCGCTACTATCGCGCGAACCAGCTGGGAACCTACGTACAGGACAAATTCCAGGTGACGCCGACGCTCTCACTGACTGGCGGTGTGCGGTATGACTGGGATGGCGGGCTGACCGAGAAGTACGGCAGAATCACCAACTTCGATCCGTCGCGCTACAGCTACACTCCCACGCTTGGGGAGACCTACGGCAACATCCCCAGCACCAATGGCCTGGTGATCGCCGGCAACAACATCAGCGGCACGCCGGGCGTGAGTCCGACGACGCTGACCGGACGGCAATGGGGGATTGCTCCGCGGATCGGCGCCGCGTGGCAGCCGGCGATGTTCCACAGCAAGGTTGTGGTGCGGGCGGGCGGCGGCATGTACTACGACCGCGGTGAGCTGTTCAGCTACTTCTCGCCGGGGTATGCCATTGGCACGGTCACAGGCGGCCCGTTCGGCGTGAACCAGTCATTGCCCTTCGTGAACGCCTCGACCTGCCCGGTCGCGAGCCTCTACAACTATTACATCCCCACCTGCGGCGGCGGCGGGGGATACGGACCGCCCACCTCGCTGCCCTTCGGATCGCCTTTGGCCGATTCTCAGGGCAACCTGGGCAACCCGTACGGGACGACGCTTC